>VXRL01000060.1 GCA_009838515.1 Terriglobia bacterium
CCGCTGAAGCTGTTCGAAACGGTGGCTGAGGAAGGCAGTTTCTTCGCGGGACGAGCAAAGTTCTTTCGCGCGAAACCAGCCACCTTGCTGGCTCTGAAACGGCTGGAAGACGACTTGGGCGTGCTCCTGATCGATCGATCCACGCATGCCTTGCAACTGCCCGACGCCGGGCGCAGGGCCTACGGCTACGCCAAGGAATTCCCCTCTCTGGAACGCGAGATGCGTGTGGCTCACTCTGACTTGCGCAGCAGTGCGGCTGGCAAGCTCACCATAGGCGCGAATGAATCGACGGCGCTGCGCCTGCTCGGGCACATCGAGCATTTCGGTAACAAGCACCGTGGTATCCAAGTCGAGTTACGGCGCAGCCTGTCCAGCCGGATCCCCCGGGCCGTGTGCGACGGTTCGCTTGAGTTCGGAGCCGTCAGCTACGATTCGGCCGATCCCAATCTGCGTCTGTTCCGCCTCTACGACGACCGCGTTCGCATGAGTCCGCGGAATCTTCTATTGTCTGTCTCCCTTCTCGAAAGGAACATCAACATACGGGCGGACGGTAACCTTCCGCTTGCCCACTAAGCTTCGGCCGGACAAATTGTGGACAACTGCCTAGTAGCCTTCAGCTAGTGCTTGTGTCCGTCGCAGCTGAGGCGCTGACGCTCGGCTAGACTATGCTAGGTGGTGATCGAGGACGACCTCGCCACAGTGATGCCGATGCCAAGTGCCACGCACTCGTCCTCGACAATGCGTGGAAAGACTAGAGCCTGCACACGGGCTGTTGCCCTGACAGCCATCCTTGGACTGATGGGAAGTGCGATGGGCGTTTCGGCCGAGCACTCGATCCGGGTGGAGCGCTTGCTCGACCACCCGATCATCACGCCAGAGACGCACCCGAGTATCGGCAGGAACATCCAGGGCCCGTCGTTGATCCGTGTCCCCGACTGGGTTTCCGATTCCTTGGGCAAGTACTACCTGTACTTTGCGGATCACAAGGGGAGCTACATCCGTCTGGCCTACGCCGATAGCTTGCGCGGTCCCTGGCAGGTGCATCCGTCGGGCAGCCTGCAGATCGAGAACTCTCACTTTCCCAGCGAGCCGCCCGCGATCACGCAGGAACAGTTAGATCGAGAATCCGCCCGGAGGGCCGCTACCGTTGGCGGCAACAAACTGCCGCATTCGCTCCGCAAGGAGCTCACGGCCACTCATATCGCCTCGCCGGACGTACACGTCGATCACGACAACCGCCGCATCGTGATGTATTTCCACGGGTTGGAGTCTGCGGGAAGGCAGGTCAGCCGAGTCGCCCTGTCTCGCGATGGCATCGATTTCCAAGCGCGGCCCGAGATCCTAGGCAGGACGTACCTACGCGTGTTTGGACACGAGGGCCTGACCTATGGGATCGCCATGCCGGGACAGGTGTACCGCTCCCGCGACGGCCTCTCCGATTTCGAGACGGGCCCGCTGCTGTTCAATCCCGACATGCGGCATTGTGCGCTCCTGAAGCGGGGCGACCGGCTATATGTTTTCTGGACTCAGGTCGGCCACGCGCCCGAGCGAATCTTGCTGAGCACCATCGACCTCTCTCCGGCTTGGACCGAATGGAAGGAGACGGGAGCTCAGGAGGTCATGCGCCCGGAGCGGGAATGGGAAGGCGCGCACGAGCCCAACGAGCCATCGATCCGCAGCGTGGCCTACGGTCCGGTCAACCAGTTGCGCGATCCCGCCATCTTCGAAGAGGACGGGCGCGTATTCCTGCTATACGCCGTAGCGGGAGAGACCGGGATCGCCATCGCAGAACTCCACTTCGGCGACTGAGCGTCTCGGGATCGACCGGATTCCGGACTCAAGCGATCACCGTCTTGGCAGGAAACGGCGGAGCTTCGTACAGATCCTCGTTCACTCGAAGCCCCAGGCCGGGCTCGTCCGAGACGGTATATGCGCCGTCCTTGAACTCGTAGCCGCTCACGGTGAGGGCAGCGCACTTGGAGCGGTCATCCTCGGCCGCCACGATGTTCTTCTGGGTCTTCGCAAGGTGCAGGCTCATCAGCAAGCCCACTTGCGAGCCCCAATTGTGCGGCACTGCTTGGGCGCCGTGGGGCTCGCCCAACTGCGACATGGCGCGACAGTCCAGGATTCCGCCGGTGCGAATGTCGAGCTGCATCACGTCGAAGAGGCGCTCCGGTTCGACAAAGGGCCGAAAGTCTTCCGCAGCCCGCATGTTCTCGCCATCGGCAATGGGAGTCTCAATGCCGGCCTGCTGCATCCGCTGGCGCAAGCGACGGTAGAGTTCGGCGTCTTCGGGGAAGACCTCTTCAAGCCAATCGAGCCTCTGCTCCCGGGTTTCGCTGAGCAATTGCCACGCCCCCTCGAAATCGTCTCGGTACCCGTTGTTAGCGTCGACCAATAGCCTCGGCTGGAAGCCGATCGCCGAGCGCACGGAGCGGATGACTTCGATGTCGCGCCGCAACCCCTCGCTCCGCTGCATCCACTTGCTGCCTCTGCCGATCTTGAGCTTGATCCCCCGGTAGCCGCTCTGCATGGCCTCGCGGGCCTCATCCACAACCGCCTGCGCGCCGCGGTCGCTATACCAGAGATCGCTGAAGTAGAGCGTCCCGTCGTAGACTTCGACGCGATCCTTGACGGATTCGCCAAAGAGCTTCCAGCAGGGCACGCCTCGCAACTTTCCGATGAGGTCGCACAGCGGCCCGTCGAGGTGCTTGTACTTGGTGAGCAGCGTGGCGAAGTTGGCCGCCCGCCCCCAAATCAGGCCGTCTCGGAATTCGTAGACCGCTTCAGGATCTGCGCCGAGCAGCGAGCGGATCTCCTTGAGGAACTCGGCATCGGGCTTGGTATAGCCCATCACGCCAACGCCTTCGACACCCGCGTCCGTCATGATGCGCACCAGTACGTTCTCGTAGCTGGTGCCCTTGGGCTCGTTGTCGTAGGCATTCATTGCTACGAACTTGTGGAAGTCGCCTCGGATCTTCGACAGCGTGATCGAACTGATCCGGACTGGAGCGGACACAGCCTTGGCTGCGCTCAACGCAACGCTGGCGGTGGAGAGGAACGTTCGGCGAGTGCTGGTCATGACAATTCGGCGGCGGCGACATTCGAGCGCGGGGGAATCGCTACCCTGCGGATCGCGTCGCGTCTCGGAGTCCAGACTACCATCGACTGGAGCCCTGCCCGCCCGTTTCTGAGCAGCACGGGCCTGACCGGCGCCAAGGCGACCCGTGGCGTTGCAGCGGCCCGCCGAGGGCGGTATCCGGAGCGATCAGTCGGGCTCGCAAGCGCGACGCTACTGGGTGCGCCCCACGGCGCGGGCCATGTCGACGATCGCTTCCATCACGACTTCCTCAACGCTTGGGCGAAAGAGCCCGTAGTCCACGTATAGACCCCGTGTCTCGTAGCCGCCCTCCCGCAGGATTCTGGCCGTCGGGAGGTATCCGAACACGTCGTTGTTGTAGCCGCTGACCCAGAGCTTGAGCGGACCGAGTCGTTCCTGGGCGAGCCGGACGTAGTCGACCACGGTCTCTCCGCTGTAGGCGACCAATGTCAGATCCTGGCCGAACTGCCACAGCGCGAGCGGCGCAGCGTATGTTCGGAGCAACGACTCCCCCCTGTCCAGCTTCGCGAGGGCACCCTCCGTGAAAAATCTCCGATACGAAGGCGCACCGGCTTGCATTGTCTCGATCTGTCTTCGCGTGTGAGATTCGAGCGGCAGATCTACCGTGCGAAACTCGGTGCGCAGCGGCCCGCGCACCGGAGCGAGTTCGCCTTCGAGGACTTCCCTGACCGCCGCGGCCAGTTCGCCGCCATGTCGCCGAGCCAGATCGAGCGTGCCGCGGGGGTAGGGGTTAGCGTCGCCGGCGCAGCCGGTCATGAACATGGCCAGCACGCCGGGCAGGCTTTCCTCCAGCAGTTTTTGGGCGACACCGGCATAGTCGCCGCTGATCTTCAGATTGCCGCCTGTCAAGGTAGTGCAATGAGAACCTGCGCCGAAGACTATCGCCCGGAGCGCGCCATCCGGCGCGTCCACGCGCAGCACCGGCACGGTGCGGTCCGCAGGGCCGCTGGCGTTGGTGCCAAGAATCACGCCGCGCTCGGTGAACTCCCGCCGATTCATGACGAAGTCCGCCACGCCGCGGCCCCACGACAGGCGCGCTGGGCGCAGGTCTTTCAAGGCCTTCCTGCCTGCGACGACGATCTTTGACTCCATCGTTCGAATGTAGGCTTCGATCTTTCGGCGCGTTGCCGGTGTCGCGCGGGTAAGCAGCGAACCTGCCACCAGCGGTCCCGCGTGCGTGTGGGACGCGTTGAGAATGACCTGCTCTCGCCGAATTCCAGTGGCTTCTTGCAGCCGCGCGCAGATGGCCTCGGAGCGTTCGCGAGTGAAGCCGAGCAAGTCCGCCGTGATCAGCAGCGCTCGCTCCCCATTGCCGTCCTGAATCGCGAGCGCCTTGGCGGACAGCGGGTCGGCGACAGATTCGAACGGGGCCTCGCGGGCGGCGTATCCCGCCATTGGCAAGGGCTGGGCCGGCGTGATATCCGTCGCAGCCAGGCCCACCTGCCAGTCAGCGGCTTGGGCGGCCAGCAGCGCCGGAAATGCCAATGCTAGGGCTAGCGAGGGACGCATCGCGCCCAAGTATACTCTCGCCGGCCGATGTTCAGGGCTGAATGCGGATCGTGCGGCCGCCCGCGGCCGACTCCACCGCCGCGTCTGCCAGCATCAGTGCCCGCCGGCCGTCTTCAAAGCTCGGCGACGGAGCGAAGCCGCCTTCGATGGCGTCGATGAAGGCGTCGATCTCGCGAAGGTAGGATTCGGCGTAGCGGTCGATGAAAAAGTGGTGCAGCCGTTCGCCAGCCCCAGTCGCGGTGGAGCTGTAACGCTGGAGGTTCGTCATGGCTGGGTTGGCGGAAATGAGCATGCCTTTTTCGCCGAACATCTCGATGCGCTGGTCGTAGCCGTACGCGCAGCGTCGCGAGCAGTTGATCTGGCACATGGCGCCAGAGGACATTCGCATGGTCACTACGGCCGAGTCCACGTCGCCGAGCTCGCCGATCGCGGGTTCGACCAGCACCCCGCCCATCGCGCTGACTTCGACGGGCTCCTGCGCGAAGAGGAAGCGCGCGATGTCGAAGTCGTGAATCATCATGTCCCTGAAGAGGCCGCCCGACACGCGCACGTAGTCCAGTGGCGGCGGAGCCGGGTCGCGGCTCGTGATCACGGCAAGCTCCAAGCTGCCGATCTCGCCGCTGGCCGCGGCTTGTCCCAGAGCCGCGTGGCTGGGGTCGAAGCGACGGTTGAAGCCGATCTGGACACGCGCGCCTGTTGACTCAACGACCTCCGCGCACTCGTCCACCCGGCGGATGTCCAAGTGGATCGGCTTCTCGCACAGGACGGCCTTGCCAGCCCGTGCGGACCGCTCGATCAATTCGCAATGTGTGTCCGTCGAGGTCGCGATCAAGACGGCTTCGATCGAACCATCGCCCAGCAGCGCATCGACCGAATCGTACGCTCGGCTGCCCGTGGCACGAGCCGCCTCCGCGCTGGCCGCCGAGTCCACGTCATAGATGCCGGCCAATTCTGCCCGGCCATGGGTCGCGAGATTCCGCGCGTGCATCCGGCCGATGCGGCCCGCGCCCAGTAGTGCGAATCGAATCATGGTTGTGCCTCAGGCTACCTGTCCGGTTCCGCCCATTGAAGCATCGGTTCGAGGGAGCGCGACCGCGGCAGGCGCAAGAACTTCTCAGCCTCGGCCTGCTCGGCCGTCTGGCCTCGCTCGGTGCGCCGCTTGTAGCTCGCGCCCACGAACGCTTTGAACAGAGGCTGCGGTTCCAACGGCTTGGACTTGAACTCAGGGTGGAACTGGCAGCCGAGATACCACGGGTGGCTCGGCAGTTCGCAGATCTCCACGTAGTCGACCTCGGGGGTCTCGCCTGAGATGCGCATTCCGTGCTTGGTGACGATGCCTTCGTACTCCGGCCGGTTGAACTCGAAGCGGTGGCGGTGGCGCTCGCTGATCTCCAGTCTGCCGTAGGCGCGCTCGGCAAAACTGCCGGGCTCGAGCCGACACGGCCATGCGCCCAGGCGCATCGTGCCGCCAAGGTCTTCGACGCCCTTTAGTTCGCGCAGCTTCAGGAACGCCCGGTCGGTTGCCTTGGGGTCGAACTCCGTGGAGTGGGCCCCGGGGAGCCCGCAGACATTGCGCAAGAATTCGATCACCATCGTCTGCATGCCCAGGCAGATCCCGAAGTACGGCACATGGTTCTCGCGGGCGTAGCGAATCGCCTCGAGCATGCCGTCGATGCCGCGCAGGCCGAATCCTCCCGGCACTAGGATGCCGTCGTAGGTAGAAAGCTGTTCGGCACAGGTCTCGCGCTTGATGTCTTCTGCCTCTACCCAGCGAACCTTGGTCTCCAGCCCGTGCGCGAGGCCGCCGTGCAGCAGCGCTTCCTTGAGGCTCTTGTACGAATCCTCGTAGTCGACATACTTGCCGACTACCCCGATCTCTACCGTGTCACGCGGATTGCGAAGGTTATGGACCATTTGTTTCCAAGGTTCGAGATTGCGCGGCCCAGCCTGGATGCGCAGGCGGTCCAGCACGATCTCGTCCACCTTCTGGGCGGCGAACTCGACGGGCACCTGGTAAACGGTATCGACGTCCCGAGCGGCGATTACCGCTTCCTTGTCGACGTCGCAGAACAGGGCGATCTTTTCGCGGATGTCAGCGGAAAAGCCGGTCTCGGTCCGGCAGATGAGGATGTCGGGCTGGATGCCGAGCGCCCGCAGCTCCTTGACGCTGTGCTGCGTGGGCTTGGTCTTGAGCTCTCCGGCCGCGGCAATGTACGGCACCAGTGTGACATGCACGAATACGCACCCGCGCCGACCGACTTGCTGGCGGACTTGCCGGATGGCCTCGACAAACGGCAGCGATTCGATATCGCCCACGGTGCCGCCGATTTCGGTGAGCACCACGTCGATGTTCTTGGTAGAGACCCTTTCGATCTGCTCGCGGATCGCTCCGGTCACGTGTGGGATGACCTGCACGGTCTTGCCCAGGTAGTCGCCACGACGCTCCTTGGCCAATATCCGCTCGTAGATGCTGCCGCTGGTAGCGTTGTTAGCCCGCGTCAAGACGGCGTGAGTGAAGCGTTCGTAATGGCCGAGATCCAGATCGGTTTCGGCGCCGTCATCGGTCACGAACACTTCGCCGTGCTGGAACGGGCTCATCGTGCCGGGATCGATGTTGAGGTAGGGGTCGAGCTTCTGGAGAGTGACCTTCAGCCCCCTGCATTCGAGCAAATTGGCGATCGAGGCAGAGGTGATGCCCTTGCCAAGAGAAGATACGACGCCGCCTGTGATGAAGATGTACTTCGGACGGGCCACTACGGTCCCGCCTCCGGCGCAGCTCGCGGCAAGCTCTAGCGTACCACGGCCCTGCAGCGGTCTTGTCCCGCGCGAAGGTCGTTCCTAACGCAGAAAGCGGGCGGAGCGCGGAAGTGCGGAGAGACAAATGCGGGCCGTGGTGCTATTGTGATAATCGCGCACTAGGCTGCCAATCGGCAGTCTTGGCGCTGTCGGCGCTGATGGCAGGAGCCAGTTGATGCAACGAGCTGGAGCGAGGGGGCCTCTCTGCGGTCTGGGACTGTTGCTGATCGCGGCCACCGTTCTGTCGAGCCCCGTCTCGCTGACCGGCGACGCCGATCCGGCGCTTAGAACGAATCCTGCCCGCGACGACCTGAACTTGGAGTTCAGCCGCCGCGAAATCATCAAGGTCGATGTCGAGATGGCATTGATCAACGTGACCGTGACCGACCCGATCGGGCGCATGGTCACCGGCCTCGACAAGGAGCACTTCGTGCTCAAGGAGGACAACAAGCCGCAACTCATCGAGCAGTTCGGCGCCGAGGAGGCGCCTCTGTCGCTGGCGGTCGTCTTCGATGCCTCGGGCAGCATGGGCTACAAGATGACCAAGTCGCGCGAGGCCGTCGCGCAATTCTTCAAGACCGTCAATCCCGAGGACGAGTTCTTCCTGGTCCAATTCAACAACCGGCCCGAGATGGTGACGGGTTTCACTCGCAGCCTCGAAGAGATCCAGAGCCGGCTCACTTTCGTGCGCTCGAAGGGGCGCACAGCCCTCCTGGATGCGATTTACCTCGCACTGAGCCAAATGAAGGAGGCCAAGAACTCCCAGAAGGCCTTGCTGGTCATTTCCGATGGCGGCGACAACTCCAGCCGCTACACCCCGCGGGAGATCAAGCGAACTGTGCGCGAGTCTGACGTGCAGATTTATGCCATTGGCATCTACGAGCCTTACGCTTCTCGGGGGCGCACGCCGGAGGAGGCTGCCGGTCCGGGACTGCTGACTGAAATCGCGGAGTCCACCGGCGGCAGGCAGTTCGCCGTGCAGAACGTGAACGAGCTGCCCGATATCGCCGAGAAGATTGGGATCGAGCTGCGTAACCAATACGTGCTGGGATACATCCCAGAGAATACGCAGAAAGATGGCAAGTGGCGTCGAGTCAAGGTCGAAATCAAGAAGATTCGTGGCATGCCGGAGCTACGGCCGTACTACCGCAACGGGTACTATGCGCCGACTCGCTAGGTGGAACAGCGCTGTCGGACGGTGGCCGGTTCGAACCGCAGCCCTAGCCGCGACCGCTTGGCTGGCGGCGGTGGTGCTGTACATGCCTGCGGCCCGCGGCCAGACGGGCGGCTGCCCTCCCGGCATCGCGTTCTGCGTCGAGACCCAACGTGTCGTGCTGCACGTGACCGTCGTGGACCGCCAAGACCGCTTCGTCACGGATCTTTCCGAGAGCGCGTTCTCCATCGTGGAGGACGATCAGCAGCAGAGCCTGACCTATTTCGCGCAAGAAGACGTGCCGGTGTCCATCGGGCTGGTGATCGACAATTCGGGCAGCATGCGCGAGAGTCGCCGCCATGTGAACGCGGCCGCCTTGGAGTTTGTGAAGGCTTCCAATCCACAGGACGAGGTCTTCGTCGTCAACTTCAACGACGAGTCGTACATCGATCAAGACTTCACCAGTGATATCGACCGCCTGCAGGATGCCCTGCAAAGGATCGACACCCGCGGCGGCACAGCCCTCTACGATGCGACGAGCTTGTCACTGGACCATCTCGTAGAGGCTGGCAACAAGGACTACAACAAGCGCGCGCTGCTGATCATCACCGATGGCGAGGACACCTCCAGTCGGATGGACTTGGAACTGCTGGTGCGAAAGCTGCAGAGTTCCGACGTGACGATCTATGGCATAGGGCTGCTCGCGGAAGAGGAGCGCAGGGCTGCGAAGCGCGCTGAGCGCCACCTGCGCACAATCACCCGGCCCACCGGCGGGCCCGCCTACTTCCCGACCAGCTTTGATGAGGTCGAGCCGCTTGTGAAGAGGATCGCGGCAGATATTCGCAACCAGTACATCCTCGAGTACAACCGGCCCGAGGGCAAAGGGGCGGGCTACCGACGTATCCGAATCGACCTCAAAGGCCGCGCCAAGAGCAATAAAGTGCGCCACCGTCCCGGCTACTATGCCGACTAGACCGGAAGCTGGCGCGGCGAGGGCTTGGCTGGAAACCCTGCGCTTCTTGTGGCATGCCAGTCGCGGCCATCGGTTGCGGCCGTGGCGCAGCCCCTATCTGCGCTGGCGCATCGAGACTTACTCGGGGATTCACGCCGAGGCGGTCGATGCCAGGGCCTTCCGGCAGTTTCTCTGGCGTGAGCGGAGCAGCCTCTGGCGCTACCTGCGCTGGGTCGGCGAGATGCGGTCTGGATGGGGCGGCGCTACGCCTCGCCGGCCGCCTGCAGGGCGGTAACGGCCGCCACGTAGTAGATGTCGTCCACCGAGCAGCCGCGCGAGAGGTCGTTCGCTGGCTTGTTCAGACCCTGCAGGAAGGGGCCCAGCGACTGTGCGCCGCCCAGGCGCTCCGCCAGCTTGTAGCCGATGTTGGCGGCATTGAGATCGGGGAAGACCAGCACGTTGGCGCGACCCGCGACCGGGGATCCGGGGGCCTTGGAAGCGCCGACGCTCTCCAGCAGGGCGGCGTCGGCCTGTAGCTCGCCGTCGATTTTGAGATCCTGACGGCGCTCGCGGACGATCCTGAGCGCCTCGATGACTTGATCGGCCAGGGGGTGCTTGGCACTGCCCTTGGTCGAGAACGAAAGCAGCGCGACATACGGTTCGGCGGCGAGCAGGTTGCGACTGTTCAAGGCTGTGGCGATGGCGATGTCGGCGAGCTGGCTTGCGTTCGGGGCGGGCACCACCGCCGGGTCGGCGAACACCATCACACCGTCGGAGCCATATTGCTTGTCCGGATGCACCTGCACCATGAAGCTGGACACGAGCTTGTATTCCGGGCGGACGCCGATGCATTCGATCAGGGCGCGCACCGTTTGTCCAGTGGTGTTCTTGGCTCCCCCGACCAAGCCGTCGGCGTCGCCGTTCTCGAGCGCCAGCGCCGCGTAGTACAGCGACGTCGTGGCGATCTGCTGCGCCTCGGCCTCGGTCATTCCCCGATGGCGGCGGCGCTCGTAGTAAATCTGCGCGTAGCGCTCGCTACGGCCGGAAGTTTCGGGATGGGAGCAGGTCACGCCAGGCGCGCACTCGGTATTGGTGCTGACCAAGATCGGCCGCACGACCTTGTCCCGGGCAAGGCGCGCACAGGCCTCGCGCACGCGGGGGTCGTCGCCCTCGGGAAAGACAATGCGGCACTGCTGGACCCGCGCGCGATCGACCAGGCTTGCCAGATAGGCGCCCATCTCTTTGATCGTACCGACTCGCAGCGCCCGCCTGCTTCGGGGCCTTAGAAGACCTCGGTGGCTTCGGGGTTGAGGAATGCCATCGAGCGCCGGTGGTAGGCGATGTTCGCCAGGTGCGGCCCGCACACCGCGCTGTGGCCGACCTCCACGGGCGCGTTGGGCTGCTCCCTGCTCTTGACGCACTCGAGGAAGTTCCGCACGTGCGGGATCGTCGGCAGGCGGTCTTCGTGGGCCTTGATCGGTTCGGGGTTGCGCCTCCACGGCGCTCCGTAGAGCTTATAACCGGCGCCGTTCATGACCAGCGTGCCCTTGTCCCCCAGCAGCTCGATGGTCCAGCCGTTCTGGTAGTCGTTGTTGTAGTTCAGGTTCCAGCTCGCCAAGAAGCTGCCGTAATCGAACGACGCCGAGAAGCAGTCGGGCGTCTCGGAGCCGGCCATGCCGATGACCGCACCGTGGCAGACGGCGGAGCGGGGAGGCCCCACGCCGGAGAACCACTGGATCACGTCCATCAGGTGCGTGCCTTGATCGGTCATATTGCCGCCCGAGAAGGCCCAGAAGTAGCGCCACTTGCGGAACATCATCGGCTCGAGGGACTTGGCGGCGGCGCCCAGGAAGCCCGCCGTGTCCAGTTCGCCCTCCAGGCCGGAGTTGTCGAGTGGCTGCGAGATCGCCCAGTTCCATTCCGCCCGGGCCATGGTGATGGCGCCGATCGCGCCTTCGGCAACCTCTTTCTGCATCTCGACGATCCAAGGCGTGCTGCGCCGCTGCATGCCGATCTGGACGATGCGGTCTGTTGCGCGCACTCCGCGGATTGCCCGCACGCCTTCGGAGATCGAATGCGACATCGGCTTCTCGCAGTAGACATCCTTGCCGGCCGAAACGGCGTCGAGCATCATCGGGACATGCCAGTGGTCGGGCGTCGCGATCAGGACGGCGTCGATGTCGCTGCGCTCCAGGATCTGCCTGTAGTCGCCGTATCCCTGCGCACCGTCGTCGGCTGCCTCGATGCCCTTGGCCAGGTTGGGCTGGTAGACATCGCAGACGGCTGGTGCCGGCGAGCCGAGCTCGCGAAATGCCGCTAGGACGCGGCGTCCGCGACCGCCCGCGCCGATCAGCGCGACCGAGACACGCTCGTTGGCGCCTTTCGCGGCCGAGGGTAGCAGCATGGGGGCTGCCGATGCGATGAGGAACGCTCGTCTGCCGGGCATAGCCGCCTCAGTATACGGAAACTACCGATCCGTAACGGGCCGCGCCTCCGGGCGCGAGTCTGTTTGGTGTGCGCACCAGCGGCACGAGGCTTGGAAGCCGCCCTTGCAGAGCATGACCGCAAGCAGGGCGGCTCCGGCGAGGAGTAACAAGCCGAATAGCATCTGAACAGGTCCGCCGCCTAGCGCGAGAGGAATGGCGGGTTGAGGCGAGAGAACTCGAAATCGAGGGGATCGTTACCTGCGGCTTCGAGCTGCTGGGCGCACTCTTGCACAGAATCCCCGATCGCCGCGATGCGCTGCAGCGCCAAGTTGCTTGGCGTGTAGATTTGCAAAGCCACCACCTTGCCTACCACCGCCTCGCGCGTTGCAAGGTCAAGCCGGTCGACAGGTTGACCGATCAATTGCTGGAAGTCCTTCACGGCAGCCATCTATAGTCATTATTCCAAGCCGCGCCACCCAAGGGCAATGGCCGGATCGCATGCGCTCGTCGGAGCCGGTCAGTGCCCCCGCGGGCCTCGGTTCCTGAAGGGCGATGCGGAGTCGGCATAATGGACTCCAATGCACGTCCTGCGGACTCTCGGGTGGCCGGCCTATCTGCTGTGCCTAGCCGCCGGCTGCCTCTACATGGCTGACAGCTCCTGGACGAGCGTCACGCAGTACCGGAGCGACTATGCGTTCGAACGGAATTTCGAAGCCGGACCTGCGATTGCCAGCGATGTCGTCATGGTCGTGCTCGATGGTTTGCGCACCGACGCCGTCGCGGGTCTGCCCGCCTTCGGGCAGCTGGCGCAGGCCGGCGCCTCGGGCTCCATGCGCGTGACGGTGCCGTCCTTGTCAAATCCTGCGCGCGCCACATTCGCAACCGGCGCTTGGCCCGAGGTCACCGGCGTAACGAACAATTCGACGTTCGAACCGGTGCCAGTTCAGTCGCTCTTCGGACTCGCCGAGCAGCGCGGCCTGCGATCGTTCGTATTCGGGTCGAGATTCTGGCCCCGCGCGTTCGGCGAGTCCATCGAGCGTGGCCGTCCCGCCGGACTATATTCCTCGTATGCGGTCTCGGAGTTGGTGCGCTGGCAGTCCCAATACTGCGACGAGGCCTTGAGGCACTTGGCCGGCTCTGATGCATCGATCCGTGTCGTTGACTTGCAGGCTGGCGACGAGGCCGGACATACCTACGGGGGAGCCTCCGATGCCTATCGCGAGGTGATAGCCGCAGTCGACGGCTGCTTCGGCCGGATCGCGGATCAAGTGGGCTCGCACGTGACTCTGGTGGGCCTCTCGGACCACGGACACATCCACCGGCGCGGTCGTGGCGGGCACGGCGGGCTGGAGCCTGAGGTACTGTACGCACCGTTCGTTCTGGCGGGGCCGGGAGTGCGGCATGCGACTCAGATCGAGGCGGAAATCGTTGACATTGCACCCACGATCAGCACCCTGCTCGGACTGCCGATTCCGGCCAACAGCCAGGGAAAGGTGCTATGGGAAGCGCTGGATGTTCCGGTCGAACACGACTCCGATCTGAAGCAGCTTGAACAGGAGCAGCGAGCGGCCGAGCAGGCGCACATGCCTGACCGCGCGACGTCACTGCTGGCGCAGCGGTCAGAACGCCTGCCTGCGGCGATCTTGATTGGTTGTTGCCTGGTGGCAGGAGCGATCGGCTCTGTCTACGGACACCGCCAGCATGCAAGGGCTCTCTTCATCTCCTCCGCCTGCTTCGTTGCTGCGTATTTCGCGCTCTTCTATGCCTTCGGCGTCGGGTATTCGATCAGCTCGATCGTGCGCCAGGAGTATCTCTACGCCTTCTTGGCCAAGGATGTGGCGGCAGCGGCAGTGGCCTTCGGGATCGCGTCCGTGGTTCTGTTCCGGCTTGTCGGACGCCGCTCCGAGACGGCGATCCGGCTGGCAACGCTGATCGGTTCGGTGGCGGCTATGTTGGTGACATGGACTCACTTCGAGCACGGCCTGCTGATGGACCGCTGGATGGTGGCGCTCGGGCCAGTCTTTCAGGCGTACTTGCACATGGTCGCGATCGTCGGCATTGTCCTCGGGATCTTTTTCGTTGTCGTCCTCAACCGCTTGATTCCCAGTAGCCGAGAGTCAGCCCAGTGAATGAGCCGTTCCCAAGCACCCGCCCGCGGGTGTATTCCGTCACCTCGCTGACCGAAGCCCTCAAGAGCCTGCTGGCCGGCAATTTCCCAGACGTGAGGGTCCAAGGCGAAGTGTCCAACGCCCTGAACGCTCGCAGCGGCCACTGGTATTTCACGCTCAAGGATGAGAGGGCCGAGATCTCTTGCGTCTGCTTTCGCCAAGATGCCGCTTACCTGAGGGCCAAGCCGAAGGACGGGCTGGCCGTGGTAGCCCGCGGGCGCATCAGCGTTTACGAGAAGAAAGGAGCTTACCAACTCTACGTCAACGCTTTGGAGCTGCTCGGCACCGGGGCGCTGCAGGAGCAGTTCGAACGCTTGAAAGCTAGCCTGTCCGCGGAGGGGCTGTTTGACGAGGAGCGCAAGCGGCCGTTGCCTCCGCTGCCGCGAAGGATCGGCATCGTCACGTCGCAATCGGGCGCGGTGATCGCGGACATGCTGAAGATCCTAGAGCGGCGCCATCGCGGATTGCACATCAGGCTCTTCCCGGTGGCAGTGCAAGGGCAGGGAGCCGCCGGGCAGATCGCTGAAGGGCTGCGCTACTTTAGCGAGCGGCCTTGGGCCGACGTGGTCATAGTGGGCCGCGGCGGCGGTTCGCTGGAGGATCTGTGGGCCTTTAACGAGGAGGTCGTAGCTCGGGCGATCGCAGCCTCCGCCGTGCCAGTCGTTTCGGCAGTCGGCCACCAGACCGACTACACGATCGCCGATTTCGTAGCGGACTTGCGGGCCCCCACGCCGTCTGCCGCGGCGGAACTTGTGGTGCCGGAAGCTGAAGCGATCTTGCAGAAGCTGGTCGATTCGGAAGGACGCCTGGCCCGCGCGATGCGGGCGAGGCTGGCCGAGCTGAAGGCCTTGGTGTTGGAGAGCGGCTTGCACCGGGCTGCGCGCACCGTCGAGCATCGCGTCGGCCAAGCCGGGCAGCGTTTGGACGAGGCGCTCCAACGTCTGCACGAGGCCGAGCGAAAGCGTTTGAGCGTAGCGCGCTCGCGCTTGGAAAAGGCGGAGCGAAGGCTGGCTGGCATGGACTTGAGGGTCAGCCTCGCCCGCCAGTCCCAGAGACTGGGCGAACTGACGCAGCGGCTGTTTCCCGCCATGCGGAGAGTACTGGAGCACCGTTCCCACAGCCTCGAGTCGCTGCAAGTTCGCTTGCACGGGTTGAGTCCGGTCGCGATTCTTGAGCGCGGCTATGCCATCGTGCAGGATGCCGATGGTGCGGCAATCCGGCGGGCAGGCCAGGTCGAGGTCGGCGAACCGCTATCTGTCAGGCTGCACAAGGGTCAGCTGGGAGTCCGGGTCGAGGACACCGAGGAGGGGGACCCGGCGGCCACAGCCTCGGCAGGCGACAGCTGAGTGCCGAAACCGCTGTTCCGAGCTTGGGCGCGTGTTTTCCGACGGCGCTGATCCGAGCGAAGCTCGCGATCGCAGGCCGCAGCGACTGAGCGGTCAATCGCCGAAATAGCGCGGCCCTGACGAAGCCAGGGTTGCTCCCTGATCGACCTTCCAAGACTCCAGCGCGGCGAAATCGGAGCCGGCCCACTTGTCGCGCAGGGCGCTCATCTTGGCCTCGTCGAGCCGCCGGTGGGCACGGGCGGCCATGAGGTCGCGATCGACCTGATCCGGCGAACTGCAGCCCAAGATTGCGGTCGAGATCGGCAGCGACCAAACATAGTTGAGGTTTTCTTCAAGCGACGAGATGCCTTGTTCGTGCAGCACGCCCACGCCGGTGGTCTTCATTGCCATCACGCCGAGGCCTTTGTCGACCGCCTTGGGCAGCGTGGTGCGTTCGAAGCTCAGGTGCTTGTTCGCGCCATCGGTCACGCTCAGCGGCATCAGCACAGTGTCCCAATCGTACGCGCCGAGCATTTTTACCAGCACCCGCGGATCCATGTGGCCGGTGAAGCCGACATGCCGGACCTTGCCGTCACGCTTGGCCCGCTCGACCAGTTCCATCGCTCCGCGGGGGGCGAAGATCTGGTCGATGTCTTCCATGTGCATGACGTTGTGGATCTGATACAGGTCGATGTAGTCGGTCCGCAGCCCGGCCAGGCTCTGGATCAGGTCGAGTTCGCAATGGCTATAGGTGCGATTGCGCGTCTTGGTGCCGTAAATGATGCGATCACGGGGCACCCCTTCCATGGCGATACCGTACCGGCGCTGGCTCAGGCCATAAGCGCCGGCTGCTGCCGAGTCGAAGTAGTTGATGCCGGAGTCGTAGCTGTGGCGAATCGTCCGCAGGGCCTCGGCTTCGTCGCGGTGCGTGCCCACCCTGGCGCCGCCCAGTCCGACGATGGTGACTTCCAGCCCGGTCTTGCCCAGTTTCCGCCTCGGGATTGGATCTGCCGCAACGGCACTCGCGGCCAACCCCAAGCCTGCTGCGGCCTTGACGAACTCTCTTCTGCTGTCTGGCATGGATTCCCTCGCTCGAAGCTGTTTGCCCCGTACTGACTAGGTTAGTCCATTCGTCCGGGTTGCGGTTCGCTGCGCGTGCATGCGCTCGTCCGCCCATTCCGCTGCCGTTCATGGGCCGCTCGGCATTCGTGGCACTTCAGACCTCCTGGCGCCATTGACAGGCCAGGGGGAGCTTAATCCGATGGTCCGCGACAAAAATACTTTGTATACTAAGTTATATCTATGACTGCACGCAGGATCCGTGTCGCTGACGAAGTATGGATCGCTACCGCCTTGCTCCACCGCGAGCACGGCGACCGCGAAGACTTCAGCATCGCCGAAATCGTCGAGCGGGCGCAGCGCGAGAATCTGACCGAGTCGGTGCTCCTGCGTCCCGGGGTCCGCACGCACGCGGCTCAGCACTGCGTTGCGAGCAAGCCAGCAAGCCCGGGGCGCTATCGAATGCTTGCGGAGACCTCGCGCGGCCGCCGGCGCCTCTATTCGTCCATGGATCGACCGCACCGTGACCGAGTCTCCGGGAAGTCTCTGCCGCGGCGTGAGGAGATACCGGAGGAATACCATCACCTGCTGGACTGGTACCGCGAGCATTTCGACGTGAAGCGCTCGGACACTGCCGAGGATCCGATTCTGAGCCTCCGGGGCCTGGGCAGGGAGCTCTGGGACGGCCACGATCCGGACGACTACGTCCGTCGTCTTAGGGAGCGCTGGGAATGAGTCGGGTGTTCTGGGATACCAACCTGTTCATCTACCTGATCGAGGGCACAGGCGACCGATCCCGCCAGGTCCTAGAGCTGTACGGGCGAATGCGGGAGAGAGGCGACTCGCTGTTCACGTCGGCTCTCACCGTCGGCGAAGTGCTCGTCAAACCGGTGGAACGCAACAACGATGCTCTCCGGCGACGCTACGAGCAGGCTCTGAGCAGCGGCGCGACGGTGTTGCCATTCGGCATTGACGCGGCACCGCACTATGCGGAGATCCGGCAGGACCGGTCGATTCGACCTCCCGACGCGATCCAGCTTGCGTGCGCAGCCGCAGCCGAGATGGACCTATTCATCACCAACGACGACCGCCTGACTCGCAAATCCGTCCGTGGCATCCAGTTCATCCAGCCGCTCGGCAATGCGTTCATCTGACCCGGGGTGCCCGGACAGCGTTCTTCGCCACAGCTCGCTTTGCGACGGGGAGTCGTCCAATAGAGCCGATCCGTCGGCGTGGCGCGCTCGCCGCCTAGGGCGATGAGCGGTACACTAGTGCCCGCCATGACTCTTTCACGGCAGACGACACGGCGAACATTTGCCAAGGCTGCCGCTGCGCCTTTAGTGGTGTCAGCCTCGACGCTGGGACTGGGCGGAGCCACGCCCCCTTCGGATCGGATCGCGGTCGCGGGAATCGGCATGGGCAACCGCAACCGCAGGAACATCCAAGAGTTTCTCGGCCAAGAAGACGTGCGCGTGCGCGCCGTTTGCGATCTCTTCGCGGATCGCAGGGCCGGCGCGAAGCAACTCGTGGATGCCCACTACGGCGACGCTGATTGCGCCGCCACGAGGTTTCACGAGGAAGTCCTCGAACGCGATGACATCGATGCTGTCGTCATCGGCACGGGCGATCGCTGGCATGCGGTGATGAGCTCGCTTGCGGCGCAGGCCGGTAAAGATGCCTACTGCGAAAAGCCGTTTTGCCTCACCATTGCCGAAGGCCGACAGCTCGTCGAAGTCACGCGCCAGTATGGGACGGTCTGGCAGTGCGGAACGCAGCGCCGGTCGAACCCGGGCTACGAATTCGTCGTCAACGCCATTCACGGCGGCCGGATTGGCCGGCTCCACACCGTGCGCCTCTCGTTTGGAGCCACGGGCGGCTGGAAGCGCAACTCCTTCGCGGTGCCGGAGAGCGAGCCGGATCCGGAGGTCTTCGACTACGACCGCTGGCTGGGCCAGGCGCCTTGGGCGCCCTACTCGGCTGACCGAGTGCGCTATTGGCGGCTGAACTGGGATACGGGTGCCGGGGGTGTGGCCGATATGGGACCGCACTTCATCGAGACGGTGCAATGGCTGCGCGGCAAGCCGCTCGATGCGCCGGTGGAGTACGAGGGCGAAGCCGAGTTCCGGGACGAGGGGGGCATCAACAACATCCCGTACTGGTATGAGATCCGCACCCGCTACAGGGATGGCCTGCGGCTCAACATGGACACCGGGCGCAAGGGCCTGATGTTCGTGGGCGACGAGGGCTGGATCTTCCTCTCGGACACAGGCGGGATCGATGCCAAGCCCGATTCTGTGCTCGCGGGCCTCGAACCGCCGGACGCGAACTACAACATCCAAGGGCCGCACGTGCGCGACTTCTTGACCTGCATGCGCAGCCGGCGGCAACCCGCGTCCGATCCCGAGGCCGCTCACAGAGCCCACACCATCGCTCACTGCGCCAACATCTGCCTTCGGCTGGGGCGCAATATGCGATGGGATGTCGGCACCGAGCGATTCAAGGGCGACGCGGAAGCCAACAACATGCTGTATCGCACCATGCGTGCACCGTGGAGGGTTTGAGCATGCAGCGTGACCAAGTACGTGCTGCCGTACAAGCCGTTGCCGAGTATGACTTCGGCAGGACCGCAACTGCGCTCTTCGAGGTGGATCGCCTGATCAATGCATCCCACGGCGACAGCGATGCCCGGTCATGGATCGAGGCCGAGTTGGCGCAGATCTTGGAGTCTGACGCGAGTTTGGCCGCCAAGCAGGAAGTTTGCCGGAGACTGTGGCGCATCGGAACGGATGCCTCGCTCGACGCGCTGGCCAAGCTGCTAGAGGACGACGACCCCAAGCTGGTGGCGGCTTCCTGCTACGCGATTGGCAGGCGACCGTCGGCGCGAGCCGACGAGGCGTTGAAGTCGGCCCTGCGCAAGGCACCGCAGCCTTGCCGGGCGGCAATCGAGAGCCTGATCGAAGACCGGATCTGATCGCGGCGCGCCGCTTCGCAGTTCGCGCCCGGCATTCGGCATAATCGACTTGATGCAAGCCGTTACAAATTTCATCGCCGGCGAGTGGACCGCAGCTTCCGGGGCCGATGCTTCCCCGGTGATCGACCCCGCCACGAACGAATTGCTGGCCACCGTGCCCGTGGACGGCAGCGATGCCGTTGCCGAGGCAGTCTCGGCCGCGGCGCGGGCCTATCCGGATTGGCAAAGCGTCCCGCCTGGCGAGCGCATTCAGTTCCTGTTTCGGTTCAAGCAGTTTCTGGAGGATGACTTCGACGAGATTGCTCGCCTTGTCTCACGCGAAAACGGAAAGACATACGCCGAGGCTGCCGGAGAGCTGCGGCGCGGCATCGAGAACGTCGAGGTGGCCTGCGGCATTCCGACGATGATGCAGGGTTACAACCTCGAGGACATCGCGCGCGGCATAGACGAGACCATGATCCGGCAGCCGCTGGGCGTGGTCGGGGTCATCACCCCGTTCAACTTCCCGGTGATGATCCCCCTGTGGTTCCTGCCGTATGCGATCGCGTGCGGGAACACGGTGGTAATCAAGCCGTCCGAAAAAGTGCCGCTGTCGATTCGCAGGGTCATCGAGGTCTTGCAGCGCACCGGCCTGCCCAAGGGCGTGGTGAATCTAGTCCATGGCGGCGTGGCTGCGGCCAACGCCCTGGTGGAGCATCCTCAGGTTCGGGCGATCAGCTTTGTCGGGTCTAGTCCGGTCGCGCGGCATGTCTACGCCACCGCCGCTCGCCATGGCAAGCGCGTGCAGTGCCAGGGGGGCGCGAAGAACCACGTGGTCGTCCTGCCGGACGCCGACATGGAGACTACCACCAAGATCGTGGGCGACAGTGCTTTCGGCTGCGCGGGCCAGCGCTGCTTGGCTGTGTCGACCGTGGTCACCGTTGGCGATGCGCACGAGCCGTTTCGCGACGCGATTGCCACTTCCGCCGCTGCGCTGAAGGTCGGCCCAGGCTTGTCGGATGGCGTGGAGATGGGGCCCGTCATCACCGCCGAGAGCCGCAGGCGCATCGAGGGTGCCATCGGTCGCGGAACCTCCGACGGAGCTACGGCGGTCCTTGACGGACGCGGGATTGAGATCGACGGATGTTCGGACGGCAACTTCGTCGGTCCGACCGTGCTGGACAGGGTAGCGCCCGGCAGCTACCTCGCAACGACCGAGGTCTTCGGGCCCGTGCTCGGACTGACGCCTGTCAAGACCCTTGACGAGGCGATCGAAGTCATCGCGGGCAGTCCGTTCGGCAATGCGTCCTCGATCTTTACCAGCAGCGGGGCTTCGGCGCGTAAGTTTCGAAGCGAGGTTCCGACCGGCAACGTGGGCGTGAATATCGGCGTTGCGGCACCGATGGCCTACTTTCCGTTCAGCGGCTGGAAGGACAGCTTCTTCGGGGTGCTCCACGGGCAAGGCCGGGATGCGGTCGAGTTCTACACCGACAAGAAGGTCGTGGTCGAGCGCTGGCCGCAGGAATGGTCGCGCAAGTTCTAACTTGCCGACCGTCAAGGCCGCATGGCTGACGGAGGCTTTTCCCAATACTGTTCGTGGCAGGCAGTGCAGGCGACATACAAGTCTCCGCCTGTATCAAAGACCCCTTGGTCGTCGCGTTTATCAGCCGCTTCCATTACCTGCATTGCGGCATCAATCAGCCCGCTGGCGTAGGTCATCCAGTCCTCGGTGTCACGTGCCCGGCCCTCCATCATCAGCAGGTTGCCTGCCTCGGCGAGGGTGTAAGCGCTCTGCATGACGCGCATCCATTCGTCTTCGTTGCCAGGCCGGATCTCGTTGGTGCCCTCGATCGTGATGATCGTCCCGACCGAGTCCCAGACGACCTCTGCATGAGGGTAGACCACGTCGTGCATCACATCTTCCACACTGCCCACGGGCCTGAACGGCGGACCGGCGGGCGACGCCTGCTCGCTTGAGCCGCAAGCTGCGCAGATCCCGACCAGCAAGATCGCGGCGACGACGGCCCGCGGCGTCGAAGAGTTCTCAAGTTTCATCAGACTTGCTCCGTTCCGAGTGACTACGCTGCGAAGTCCGGCAGTCGGCGGCGGCCCGCCAAGCTCTGCGCGATGCATACACTTTAGCGCTTGTACCGGGCGCGTCGCAGCGGCTGGGAAAGACGAACGGAGTCACTGGAGGTCGCGGCCGGCATCTGCTCCCTGAGAGTCGGGCCCGGTTTTCTGATACAGTCTTTTTCTAGTTCGGTCCGTCAGGCTCGCGATCGGGCGCCCCTTGGATCGGGCACGGACTGGAAAGTCGAGTCCCGCGATGTCCCTGCAAGTCCTGTTGGAGTCTCTCGAAGCGTCGTGGGCCAGCGTCGCGATTCGCGAGTCGATTCTTTTCTACCCGTTGGTGGAGACCACTCACGTGCTGACGCTGTGCCTGTTCTTGGGGATGACTTCGGCTTGGGACCTGCGCCTGGCCGGCTGTGCTCTGCGCAGTGTGCCGGTATCCCAGGTGGTGAACCGCCTCTTTCCGTGGGCCATCGCCGGATTCGTGTTGATGGTGATCAGCGGGGGACTGCTGTTTCTCTCCGGACCGGTGCGCGCGTCGCAGAACATCTTCTTCCAGGTCAAGATGGTGACGATCGCTTTGGCCGGCATTAACGCGTTTGTCTTTCACAAGACGGTCTTTCGCTGGGTTGAGGAGTGGGACGAGGCAGACACAATTCCGACACGAGCCCGCGTGGCTGGCATCTGCTCGCTCGGGCTGTGGAGCATCGTCGTCATCTGCGGGCGCATGCAAGCTTACAACTGGTTCGATTAACAGGGTTTGAACATGGATCTTCTGCCGGTCTTCCAGTGGCTCGAGGACACGACGATTGGGGTCGTGATCCGTGAGTCGCTGTGGCTCTTTCCCGTCATCGAGGCCGTGCATCTGCTCGCGCTGGCTCTGATCGGAGGCATGATCTTGGTGGTGGACCTGCGCTTGCTTGGTTTCGGCATCCGCAGCCAGTCATCGGCCGCGTTGGCCAAGAGCCTGCACCCGTGGCTGGTCGGCGGCCTGATCACGATGGTTGCCACGGGCGTGCCGATGTTCCTGTCCGAGGCGATCAAGTGCTACTACAGCCCGCCGTTTTGGTACAAGATGGGTTTCTTCGCGGTGGCGTTGCTTTATACCTTCACGGTGCGCAAGCGCGTTGCCGCGGCAGATGCGGCGGCGCTTGGCCCGGTCTGGGGCAGACTCTCAGCGCTGACGTCGCTCGCCCTCTGGTTCTGCGTCGGGTTCTCGGGTCGCTGGATTGCGTTCTATTGATCGGCGAATAGTTCGCCTTCGCTAGGATTCGCCGAGGCTTCATCGCTCTTTGGGGCTGACCCTTCCAGCCGCTGGCCCGAAATCGCAGCTCAGCTCCAGCTGGGCGATCTTCGGAGCCTCACGCTGGCCTCGTCGATTACGATGAGAACGGAATGTTGCGAGTTCTTCTTGGAGCCATTGTCGCCGCGACTTTGTTGTCGGCGGAGACCTATCACGTCTACTATCTTGGCGGTCAATCGAACATGGACGGGTACGGCAAGATCGGTGAGCTATCCGCTGACCTCCGAGGCGTAAACAATGCCGTGCCCATCTTTCACGGCAATCCCACACCCGACGGCGCGGCAGGCGGAGGCCGGGGCGTTTGGGCCAAGCTGCGCCCGGGACACGGCGCGGGCTTCAGCGCTGACAGCACTGCGAACAAGTACTCGAACCGGTTCGGCATCGAGGTCACATTCGTCCGCCGATTGAACGAGCTGCGCCCCGGTGAGAAGATTGCGCTGATCAAGTATTCGCGGGGTGGCACCTCGATCGATGAAACGGCGGCCCGTTGGTTTGGCAGTTGGGAAGCTGACTTCATTGGGGGCCCCCAACAACATTCCGGCGTCAATCAGTACGACAACTTCTTGAGCACCCTGAAGAACGCGTTCGCCGAGCGAGATATCGATGGCGACGGGGCAAGCGACGTACTGATTCCCGCTGGAATCTTGTGGATGCAGGGCGAGAGCGACGCCGCCACCGCCGCTGTCGCAGGGCGCTACGAACGCAATCTCAAGCGCTTGATTGACCTCATGCGGGCGGCCCTGCGGGTGGACGATCTACCAGTCGTGATCGGACGCATCTCCGACTCGGGCGAGGACAAGGACGGCAAGGTTTGGAATCATGGCGATGCCGTGAGGCAGGCCCAACAGGATTTTGTCGACTCGGACACAGCTGCCGCCATCGTTACCGAGACTGACATGTACGGCTATTCCGACCCGCATCACTACGACACGAACGGGTACATCGAACTCGGCAAACGCTTCGCCGAAGCGATTCATTCGATTCGTCCAGAGTAGCCCCGATGCGGGCACGATCTGGGCTATCGCGCGGGCACGATATCGCGGTCGATTCTACGCATGCGGAGACTGCCCGTCTCGGTGACGCACACGCTTCCTCCTGCGCTCAATGTCCAGAAGCCTGATCCCTCGAAACATCGACGACAACGACTCCGATCTTGCGGCGCTCATCTTCCTCTAACGAAGCGATGAGGATCTCTCGCATTTGCTCTGGGCCTGAGGGCTTGCGCCCCGACAGCGGTGGCTGGAGGAATTCCCGGCCGAACCAAAAGACTACGTAGATTCCACATCCATCACACTCCGGATCTTGTGTGTATTTCGGGATCAGCTGAGATTGGATCGAACTCCAGACCCTAGGATGATCGCTCCTCTTGATCTCAATCGGGACGCCGAGGCCTGGGCAGGCCACCCGAATGTCAGCGCGCTTGCTATCTAGGTAGTTCGGCTCCCGCTGGCAATCGATGCCAAGGTCGGACAAACGGCTTCGGAGGTCGGAGAGCAAGGCGTCCCGGCAGTCGTTCTCGTGGAGCGGCCGCCATTCGCTCATATGCTTAGCGCGAAACCAGTACTGTTTCCAGTCGGAGGTATTGCCATTCCTGATGATGTCAGCCAGCTCTGCAAGGGCGTGGGCCGTTAGCGCGGCGAGATCGGCTGAATTCGTGGGTTCGCGTCCGGCGAGAACCCGGCACACCGCATCAGCGGAACTATAGGAGAATTCCGCTTCCCGGCGTATTGCTCGTTGAGTGTCCGCTGCGCCTCCGAGCCAGAACCACCAAGACCTGAGAGATTCGTCAGTTCGGGCACGCTCCAATTCCTCGGTCGCAACTTGCGAAGTGTGGTTCCCCAGTCTTTCGATCAGTTCTTTCATGAAGTAATCGACATACCGCGCGCGGAATGCACGGGGGTCATTCTCTGACGCAGCCCGGAATCCATATCGATCTGGGCCATACGAGGATCCCAGCACCTTAATCAGATACGCCAGATCGGTTGCATCCAAGTTTCCCAAGAGGGTCTGTGGAGTCTGGACCGCGAAGGAATGCCTGAGAAAATCAGCCAAGCGGCGAATCCGGGGCTGACTCGAGCCGACGACGCCCATAAACGTTGATCTATATCGATTCGGCACAGACAAGAACGCAGCAGTAAGCCAATAGACACGCTGCGCGACGGCCATGGATCGGCTCTGCAGCTTTTTTTGAACCAAAGCCTCGAAGTCCTTCGCGGCGCAGTGCCGCCGCGCTAATCCCAGCAAGTTGGCCAGGGCGTCCAGTTGCGCAGTTTCACTGCGCACAGGAAACAGTCGGAGGATCCGTGCGGTCACGATAGGAGCGATAGTGGAACGGTTGGGTTCCAAATATAGGCTGTCGATGTGCTGCATCAGACCCGTGCCGCTCCGCAGTCTCGACCGAGCGCTACGGACGAACTCGCGTGCAACAAGGCTCGGTTCGTTACGAGCTAGGCGGGTGTACCAAGCCGGAGCGCGAAAGCTACCCAGCGCTTCCGAGTCCTTCTGCCAAGGATCTGGATTCATCCGCGATACTCCGAAGTGGAGCATCAATGCGAGGCGCTTGCAAGAGCCCTCGCTTGAGTAGAGCTGAACACAGCTTTCGCGTCCGATTTCTTCGATTCCCGCCAAGACGGGCAACGCCAAGTAGTGGGTCTTCCCCTCGTCAAACATTTGTGCGAACTCGCCAACACTCGGTAGGTCCTGCCGCGACACTGAGTTTCGAAGTCCGAACCGTGCCGCTTCAATGAGGTCGTCGTCATTGAGAAGAGAGGCTCGAAGCCGCGTGTCAGGGGACCCTCCCCAAGTCTCGGGAGGCTCGCCAAAGTAGACGCGTGCCAAGCGAAACAACGTAGCCGGATCGCACCGATTCGCGCGCAGCGCGTTTTCGTGCGTCTTGAATTCCTCGTATTCTTCCCTACTAGAGGTCTCCTCGAAGGAATCCTGCCACCAAGCCAACTCAACAGGTTGTTCTTCTCGATGGCCCGCGAATTCCGGATGTTCAAGAGCCGAATCCGGCGAGGCTGGGTCCATCACCGCCTGTGCGATCTCAGCTGAGTTGGTGTGAAGAAAGATTCTTGCGCGCTCCTTGAGTACGGTCGTGGCTTCGCTGCTTTCGACGCGAGCGGCGGCGGACTTGCAGATCTGGGCGTAGTCGGATGTTCTGTCGAGGCCGAGGTAGAACTCTATCGGGGACAGACAGTCAACGAAACTCGCTTGATCCAAGCAGTGATCAATGCAGCATTCAAGCACTTGGCCGACCAGGTCGTCGCGGCTAGAAAGCCACGCACGCACTTGCTGTTGAAATTCCAGAGGAACGCTTAGCGCCGGATAAACGAGTGCCGCAAGCCATCGGAAAAGACGATCTGGCATGACCTCGTCACCGAACTCCAGAATTGTCCTAGTAGCGATCGACGGGAGGAAATTGGAGAATGGGTTGGTGCCAACCATGCGTATCTGAAGGAGTTCATATATGTCCGGGATACGGTCAGCGACTCGATCCATTAGGACAGCCAATTGAGACGTAGTCGACTGCTTTGCAATAAATATGTTCCAGAATGCCTGATACGAGCCTCTGAGGTTTGGTTGCTTCGGCCACCGAAGATGGTCCAGAATCTGTCCCGGACTAATCACCGTAGGGTAGAGCTGCCGTAGTAGGATTCCCTGCATCTCATCGTCGTAGTCAGCGATTTCGCCGGCATCGACTCGATGCCAGAGGTTCAAAAGGATTTCTTGTCGCCGCGTGTCGCTCGGTGGCAGGCCGACGAGTACGCGGAGGGCTTCGATACGAACCTTGGGCCGCCAAGTGTCGTCCTCTACAATCCTCAGTACGGCATCGGACATCTCTGATATAGGACTTCCGTGCTTGAGCACATTGAGCAAGAAATACGTGTGCACCTGGTGGGAATCGGTGCGTGAAGGAGAGCTTAGGTTCCGTGCATAGTACTTTGCCATGTCCGCCGAGGCGAGACTTCCGAAACGCGGGTCAGTGGACTGCACATTCAAGATGAACCACGGATTGTCCTTGCTTTTCGTGTTGATCGATTCGAGAACGTGAATCCTGTCATCAACGGGGAAAGCTGCAACATCGCCGTCCAACATCGTCCCAATGGGATCCGCCGCGACGAGTTCTCGGCGGCACGCGGGTGAATGAGTGGCGATCCAGGCGGCGACAGCGCGGAATTGGGGGAGAGTGACGCCGTCGTATCCGGCCATTAACGAATGGATCCGACCGACGGGCAAGCCTTTGCCGACTTCGCCCGCGAGGAATCGGCCAGCCAGGAATTCTGCGATGGCTGTGTGATAAGAGATGTACTGGCCCGGCGCCGCTTGCTTGAACAATCCACCGTGGAGTACCGCCTTTGCCAGATGCGGGTCATCCACTTGCGCGCTACTGATGTTGATGCACGATTCCCCGTCAGGCTCAGAGATCGAGTATCCCTCGGCACCGCTAAGGATCTGGATGGCGAAGAGCCGCCCCGAGGTGTTCAGCTTCTGATCGGCGCTAAAGTGCGAGCGGCCGCCTAGCTGATGCTCCTCGTCGTACTCGGTGACCAGTAGTCCAGAAGCTCGAAGGTAGACCTCGGTTCGCGTGCGAGGCCAGTCTTGTTTCGCCACGGACTTGGCAAGAAGCTGGAGCGTCAAGGGATTTTGGAGCAATGCGCCGAGGCCGTACTGCGCAGCTGTTTGGACGAACTTCTCCGGGGCACGAATCAAGTTCAAACCACGAAGGATCTCCATCACATCGTGGTACGTCAGGGGGTTCAGGTGAAGGATCTTTACCTCCCGGTCCTGAGACACCTCGCTCAGGTGGCGTTGATCGTTGAGGCCCAGCCAGTCCACCGATCTACAGGAGATCCGGAACCTAGGCCGACCAAGCTGGTCGAGTTTGGATCGAATGTCGTCCAGCGGCGCACGCCGGTCTTGCGAGCCTGCCCGTCGTTCGTCCAGCGCGTCGATGAAGAGGGTCTTGTTCCGCCATTCAGGACGGACAGCGAAAGCTAGGAAGTCTCGTGCAGTGAGGTAACACCCATCCTTACTCTCTTTCGCAACTCGCCTGAACTCGGTCGACTTTCCTGCCCCAGCCTCCCCGAGGAGAACGAACGCACTACATTCCGCGTAGTCTTCGATTGGTCGCTCGACACGATCGTCTCCGGGCTGGCTGGCCTTGGCCTCGACGACAGTGCGGCCGACCCGGATGTTCATGGGTGCTCGAACCAGTGCCCCGCTGGAACCGACAGCAGCTCCGACAAGGGCGTGCCGTTCTTGCCAACGACAATCGAGCGTAGCGGCGAATGCCGCCGCTCGAACTCTCTAAGGCCGCTAACCTGATCGGGTCGCGATCCACTCTTGACTTCGATTGCGACGAGTGCAGCTCCGCGCTTCAATACGAAGTCGACCTCGTATGGTGTGTCGCGCCAGTAGTACACTCCGATGTCGCGTGTCGCCGTATTCACCAGATGCGCACCGACGGCGCTCTCTACCAGTCGGCCCCAGTGACTCCTGTCTGCACAGGCCTCAGTGAAGTCGTACCCGCTCAACGCCGCGATGATCGCGGTGTTGAGGACATTGAGTTTCGGGCTGGAGGCCATCCGTCTCTGGCTGCTCTCAGCGAACTTCTCCAAGCCGCAGACAAGGCCGGCCCCTGCGAGCAACTGCAGGTATCGGGCAAGCGTGGTTGCGTTGCCAGCATCGTGCAGTTGTCCGAGCATCTTGTTGTACGAGAGAATCTGTCCCGAAAATCCGGCACTGAGACGCAACAAGCGCTTGAGGAGTGCGGGCTTGTGGATTCTCTGCATGGCAAGGACGTCCCGCTCAACCGTCGGTTCGAGGATCGAAGTCTCAACATAGTGGCACCAACGCGGTTGGTCAGGAAGCAAGTGAGCAGGACCGGGATAGCCGCCGAAGTAGATATACCTTTCTAGGCTGAATTCGAAAGCCCTAGACATTTCCGAGAACGACCAGTGAGTGATCGGAATTGTTTCGAACCTGCCCGTCAAGCTCTCGATTAGGCCACCTTGCATTAGCAAAGGGGCAGACCCCAGGATGACAACGCGCAGCGGGCAACCAGCGTGACGGTCGGCATCCCATAGGCCCTTGACCGTCTCTGACCAGTTCGGGATCCGTTGGATCTCATCAAAGGCAACTACGAGACCGTTGGGAGATTGATGTGCTACCCGACGAGCGCGCTCCCAAGTACGAATAAGCCATGTCCGGTCTCTGGGGAACGTGGAGAAGTGTGTCTCCTGCGGATACCCCGACAAGTGCCTGATCTCGGGACCTTCGACGCCATCCACTGCATAGTAGATGCTCGGCAGACGGGTCCGATGCAACGCTTGCCTGACGAGTGTCGTCTTTCCAGACTGACGCGGCCCTGACACGACGATGAGCCACCTCGGGTCCTCGTGCAGGCGGCTTAGCAGTACCTCGAGCTCCTGTCGGCAAAACTCCGCCATTCTTTGATTTTACTAGACTGAATGAAATTGTTCAATTTAGTAATCGCCTCCTGCGGGGCGACTGAGCCAAGAGCAGCCGGGCAACCCTACTCGCCGATCACGTGCAGCACCACGGTCCGCCGATGCGGCCGGCGTCGGTGCTCAAAGAGATAGATTCCCTGCCAGGTACCGAGCGTAGGCGTGCCGTCGACAACCGGTACAGTTAGATGCGTCTGCGTCAATGCCGTGCGGATGTGCGCTGGCATGTCATCCGGCCCTTCCATCGTGTGCTGGTATAGGCGATTATCTTCGGGCACCAAGCGGGCGAAGAACCTTTCGAGGTCATGCACGACGTCTGGGTCGGCGTTCTCCTGAATCGTCAGGGACGCGGATGTATGGCAGATGTATACAGTCAGCACCCCAGTCGCGATGTCGAGCCCCGCCACCCATTCCAAAATCGGTCTGGTGATCTCGGACAAGCCTTTGCCGCTAGTCTCAACGTGCAACTTTCGAACGAATTGTTTCATTTCCGCGGAACTTGCCTAAGTTTCTCTCGATTTGGCGAGTTAGCGCAGTGCGCCGGTGGCGCAGGCTCGAGACTGCCACGTCGATTGCTATGCGGAGCCAGTGGCTCGCACACGGTGACGCTCGGACGCGACTAAGAATGCTTGCCGTTCGGACGGATGGGCTGCCCGCTTCAATCCGAGAGCCCGCTCGTCGTTGGCGTCCTGCGGCTTAGCGGGACGCTGCCCGGAACAGACGGCTCGAGGAGGCGTTCGCGGGTGGTTCTCGGTCTACCGCTCGGTGGGGTCCCTTCCGTCCCGAGGCGCACCAGTGCCGGACGACCCCATGAACAGCCGTCTGCCGTCCTCAAACGTCAAATCGCGACCGTTGGCCTTTTGCGTGCCGTCCTTGGCTTGGTAGCCATCGACCATGATGACCGTGCCCGGCATCAAGGATGTCTTGGTGAAGCCGCGACGGAACAGGGTGTTTGGCGTGCCGCCCTCGATCATCCATCGCTCGACTTTACCGTCTTCCATCGTCACGTCGATATGAATCCAGGCGTGCGGGTTGATCCACTCCATCTTGGCCACGGTGCCCTTGAGCTCCACGGGCCGCTTAGCGTCGAACTCGGCTGAGAACGCATGATGGGCGAGTAGCTGCGCTGCGGCCAATAGGGTGATCAGGATGATGGTGACGCAGATGCTTGCGGCTCCTTTCGACATGTTGCCTTCTCTCCTCGGTTGCAGTTTACCCTAACGAGCCCGCGATTGGGTCAGCGAGCGATGGCCCGACGCTCGACAATGCGTGCCGTCGACAGAACACCCCCCGTTGCGGCCGAATTAGGGCAGATTCGATCCGGTGTGAGGCTTGCCCACTTGCTCCGCCGCGCGCGCTCCCTCCAGCATCGTGAACATGCTGTAGTTCCCCTCGTGGCAGGCGTACTCGAACATCGGCTGGTCCGTCTTCTTCATCGGTATCGCTGCCGACCACGGCTGTTCGAACGAGTCGGGGTCGTCGATCGTGTACTGGTATACGACCCGGTCTGGCGCCACCCGCGTGAACCGTTCAGTCAGCACCATGTTCGGCCCGGTTCCCCGATAGGAGGTCTTGTCGCTGAAATTGCGTGACTCCACCACTAGCGTGTCCCCGTCCCAGCGGCCGCGCGCATCGCCGCGCCACTGTCGCATGTGGGCTGGCAGGTGGTCCCGCCCGTCCAGCGGTACGATGCGGGCGTCGTTGACCATCTCGATCAGCAACACCGCGTAGCCCGGTGTCTGGAAGATATGGACGTTGTTGTTGTACGCGCTCGGCGTGTAAGGTGGCCCAGCGTTGAACCCCAGGATGCAGCGTTCGGCAACGCCCCGGTCCTCCGGCCCGTGTGGCTCTCTTGCCCGGGCCGCGCGGATCGCCGCGTAGCGCTTCCGAGCTGGTTCGGTCATGGCCGGGATCCTGCCATTCGGCGGATCCACGATCAGAGAAGTGCGCTTGTCTTCGGTAAGCTCGTTTCCGTAGTCCCACCAGAACTGGTTGTAAGCGTTGCGCACGTCCTGCTCGGCCGAGATGCCATCGGAAGCTCGGCGGTCCTTGTTGCGGCGCCCCAGTTCTGCGACGCGAAACTCGGCCGCCTCCTCGTTGCTGAAGACCTCCTGCTCGCCGAGCTGTGCGGGTCGCTCCAGCGGCGTGATTGTCCGAAAGTCCCACACTCCGCGCAAATCGGGCGCGCCCCACGCGGTGCGCGGGGGAGTCCACTCCTGCTGGTCCCCCGCGGCGTCAGCAGCCGCCAGAGGAGCGGCAGCAAGGCCTGTGATCAATGCCAGACCCAAGAGCCGATGTGTCATGGCGAACCTCCTAGCTCATTCCGTTTCCTTCTTGCGCAAGTGCCCGTACATCATCTCCTCGACGAACTCCACGCACTTGAATTCGAGCAGCTGCATGTTCTCGTCCATGCGCCGGTATAGAGGGAGCTTGATCTTCCACGGCCGCGTGAACACGCTCTCGTCTTCGATGGTGGCTTCGTACAAGAGGTGGTCCGGGCCAATGGGCGTGTACCGCTCGACTACCTTCAGCGACTCGGAGTGGAAATTTCCGGCGCTGTCGAACCACGTGTCGGCGACATGGTTGGTGACATCCACAACCAGCGTCTGCCCTTCCCAGCGACCCCGGGAGTGCCCCATCCACGCGTCGCCAGGATGCTCGAAGTCCGGCCGGTTCATGTAGACCACGCGAGACGCGCTGGCGAACTCGTACGCGATCAAGATGTGGTCCGGCGTTTGGACGATCTGAAACGGGAAGGGCATGTAGGTGGCCCGCGGCACGCCTGGCATGTAGCACTTGACGACCGGATCGAGCTTGAGCCAGTCCGCCTTGTTCTGTAGCCGCTTCTCGAGCGCCCAGGGCTGGTAGGGGATCTCGCCGCCCTCGACGATGCCCAAACCGCCGGGAATCGCGCCCAGAGCCCCCATGTTGACAGCCGGTCCTGCTTCGGCCGAGTGGCCCTCGACATTCCAGTTGGCTGAGCCAAGGGCTTGCCAGATGCCGTTCAGGTTCGGGTTCCCGTCGGGCGTGAGAGGGGCCTGGTAGTCTTGCGCGAGGCCGACCGCTGGCGCAAGCGCCAGACAGAAGCAGAGAGCCGCCGCGGTCACCGGTATGCGGGCAGACAAGGATCGGGCGTGGGATCGAATCAAGTGCAACACTTTGAAAAGTCTACTACCGATTCGGGCCACAGCGAAACCGGGCACCGCAGGATTCAGTCGGTTCCTCGCTTCATACGGGCCTTGACCGGGTTCCGGCCGTCTCCTTCCGGCCGAGCAGGCTTGAGGCCGGTCTGCTGATGAACCGGCGGCACGGTGCCGGATTTCACTCGATCCGGCCGGCCTGCGCTATACTCTCTGCCCGGCAGCGGCAGCCAGAACGAGCAGTGGACTTATCGTCTAGCCTCTTCGTCCTCAAGCGCGGATTCGCCCGTCTTGTGATGATGCTCGCATGCTGCGTCGCACTGGCCTACGCGCAGAGCCCGCCGAACGAACCATCCGCTGGGCGCGTCGACGACGCGCGGATCGACAGGATCGACGACAACGACCCCGGACAGTGGCTAGCATACGGACGCGGGTACAGCCAGCACCGCTTTTCCCCGCTCAAGCAGATCAGCCGTCAGACCGTTCGCAACCTCGGCTTGAACTGGACGCGCAAGATCGAAGTCCGCCATCGCTTGCAGTCGTCTCCGATCGTGGTGGACGGGGTCCTGTATTTCACCGACAGCTGGAGCGTGGTCTCGGCAGTCGACGCCGATACGGGAGAGACGATCTGGACGTTTGATCCCGAGACCCGCCGCACCCGCGCTCGCTGGTCGTGCTGCGGCGGACCGATCAATCGAGGCGTGGCGGTGTACCGGGACCGGGTCTACACGGCTACGTTTGATGCCCGCTTGGTGGCGATCGATGCCCGGACGGGAGAGAAGGTGTGGGATGTGGACACGGCCGACTACCCGTCCCGGGTCCCATACACCATTTCTGGCGCTCCGCTCGCCGCCGCGGGCAAGGTCTTCATCGGTAACAGCGGCTCCGAGTGGGATCACCGCGGCTACGTCACCGCCTACAACGCCGAGACAGGTGAGAAAGAATGGCGTTTCTTCACCGTGCCTGGCGATCCGTCCAAGCCGTTCGAGCATTCCGAGATGGAGATGGCTGCCGAGACTTGGAACGGCGAATGGTGGAAGCTTGGCGGCGGCGGCACGGTGTGGAACAGCATGACCTACGACGCCGACTTGCACACGGTCTACATCGGCGTGGGCAACGGCACGCCGTGGTCGCGCGAGATTCGCTCGCCCGGCGGCGGCGACAACCTCTTCCTAGCCTCGATCGTGGCGTTGGATCCCGAGACCGGCCGGATGAAGTGGTACTACCAGACCACGCCCGGTGACAACTGGGACTACACGGCGACGCAGGACATCGTCCTAGCTGACATGGAGGTCGACGGCGTAGACCGCAAGGTGCTCATGCAGGCACCCAAGAACGGGTTCTTCTACGTGTTGGACCGCAGCGATGGCGAACTCCTCAGGGCGCATCCCTACGGCGCGATGACGTGGGCTACCCACGTGGACATGGAGACGGGAAGGCCGGTCGAGAATCCCGATGTCGTGTGGGAGGAGAAGCCGCAGTGGATCCTGCCGGGAAACACTGGCGCGCACAACTGGGAACCGATGTCCTTTAACGCCGCCAAGGGCCTGATGTACATCCCGACGCACGACTCCCCGTTCTTCTTTGCCCTCCCGAAGGACTATCGCGAGACCGGCGTCTACCGCCCGCGCGAGCGGACCATGAACCTAGGCGTTGCGATGGGTGCCGACCGCACGAAGCTCATCGAAGAAGCAGGGGAGCGGCCCGAGGCCAAGGGGTTTCTCAAGGCGTTCAACCCGCTCACCGGGGAGACCGTCTGGAAAGTGCAGAACAAGACCGCGCGGATCGGAGGCGTGCTTTCGACCGCTGGCGGGCTTGTCTTCCAAGGCGACGGAAGCGGGACGTTATCGGCCTACAACAGCGAGTCCGGAGAGCGGCTCTGGGAGTTCGACGCCTACGGTTCGATCATCGCGCCTCCCGTCACCTACCAAGTCGGCAATACGCAATACGTGGCAGTAGTAGTCGGCGCCAGCTTCGCCTATATCGATTTCGGCAAGCTGCTCGTATTCTCGCTCGGCGCGGACCATGCCCTGGCGGAACCCCCGCTGCGCGACAGGTCGATTCCCACGCAACCGCCCATGACCGCGTCGACGGAGGAGCTGGCCCAAGGGGAGGAGCTCTACCATCAGTTCTGCGCCTCGTGCCATGGCTACGCAGCGCGCGGCTACCGCAACGCCGACCTCCGCCTAATGAGCCCGGCCATCCACGATTCCTTCCAGAAAGTCGTGCGGGAAGGCTTGCTGCTGGACCTGGGCATGGACAGTTTCGGCAATGACCTCAGCGAGACGGAGACGGAACTGATCCGGCAATACATCATCTCTCGCGCCAATATCGACCGCGAAGCGACCGGTCAATAGCGAGATCCGCAGCCACGGCCGATCGCAGGTCGCATATACTCTTAGGCGTCCGCTTTGGATAGAACGAGGAAAGGTCGATGATTCGCAACACTGTGTCCGCGCTGCTCTTGACCGCTCTGCTGGCGTTCGTTCCGTGCGCCTACGCGCACCACGCGTTCTCCGCCGAGTTCGATGCGAACGCCCCGATCAAGGTGATCGGCAAGGTGGTCAAGGTCGAGTGGATCAACCCCCACGCATGGGTTCACGTGATGATGGAGCGTGAAGACGGCGAGACGCTGACGTGGGAACTCGAGGCCGGCACGCCCAATACGCTCCTGCGCCGCGGGCTCACCAAGACACTGTTGGTGCCTGGGACGGCGGTGACGGTGCGCGGCTACCAGAGCAAGGACAGGCTGTGCGATCCGCATTGCAAGGGCAGCGGTCGCGACATCACGTTCCAAGACGGGCGCAAGCTCTTCATGGGCTCATCCGGGACCGGCGCGCCCCGCGACGGTGCCGACCCCAGCGAACCGAAGCGGCCCTGATCAATTCCCATCGTCCGGGGTAGCTGCCCCTTCGCCTTCCACGGTTTCCTTGGCGGCCTTGGCCGCCTTTGCCCCGCCATACCAAGAAGCCAGCCAGTCGTCGCTGCTTTGGCCCTTCTCTTCCCGCGCGCGGGCTCCGGAGAGCATCAGTGTCATGGCGCGATTGCCTTCGTGACAAGCGTATTCCAGCAGCGGGTCGGAGCTGTTTTTCATCTCCACTGCCACCGACCAAGGCGCTTCGAACGATTCTGGGTCATCGATGGTGTATTCGTAGAGCAGCGTTTCCTGCGATGTCCTAGTGAAGCGTTCGGTGAGCACCATGTTCGGGCCCGATCCGCGGAAGTTGGTGTGCTTGGTGAAATTCTTGGTCGTCACGACCAGCGTGTTGCCTTCCCAGCGGCCGCGCGAGTCGCCCTTCCAGAAGCGCATGTTCTCCGGGACGTGGTCCCTTCCGTCGAGCGGGATGATGCGGTGGTCGTTGATCATCTCGTTGAGAATGGCGACGTACGTCGGTGTTTGGAAGATCTCCGCGAAATTGTTGTAAGCGCCCGGGTTCATGGGCGGGCCGGAGTTGAAGCCCACGATGCAGCGTTCCAGGGGATTCCGATCCTCGGGGCCGGACGGGACGCCGCCCCAGCGGGCATAGCGCTCGGCCGAGCGCAGCTTGGCCAAGTCGGTCAAGGGGGGAATCCGCCCGTTCGGCGGGTCGACCACTAGCGAGGTGCGCATTGTCCCGGTCATCTTCTCGCCTCGGTCCAGCCAAAAGGCGTTGTAGCCGACATCCACATCCCCCTGTCCTTGGACCGGGTCTTCATTGCGCCGGGCGACTCTCGCGTCAAGCGTGCGCTGTTCCCAAGCCTCGGCTTCTTCGGGCGTCAGGAACTCCTTGTCGGCCAGTTCCTTCGGGCGCTCGAACGGTGTGATGGAACGGAAGTCCCACGTGCCTTGCAGGTCCGGTGCGCCCCAGCTCGTGGTCGGCGGGTCGGCAGCAAAGACCGCCACTGGCAGCGCCGCCAGCAACAGCGCGACGGTCGGCAACGCGCAGGTGCGCAGCATCCAAGTAATGGAACGCAGTGTGTGATCGCTGGCTTGGGTCATGGCTCGTCTCCTCTTCTTCTAATCCTCGGGCTCGGCCTCCGGTGCCCCGGCATCCCGGTAGAGGTGTCCGTAGGTAGCGCCCTCGGCGAACGGCACGCACTTGAACTCGAGAATCTGCGCGTTGGGCTCGAGGCGCCGGTAGAGCGGCATGCTGATCTTCCACGGACGGGTGAACACCTTGGGGTCGTCGATAGTGGCCTCGTAGCGGAGCGTATTCGGACCCGTGGGCGTGTACCGTTCCTCCACGCGCAGTTCCTCGCTGTGGAAGTTACCCGAACTGTCGAACCAGGTGTCGGGCACTTGCGCCGTCACGTCAACGACCAGCGTCTCTCCTTCCCAGCGGCCCAGCGAATAGCCCATCCACGACGGGGCCAAGGCTTCGCTTCCGGGGCGGTCCAAGCGCACGACCCGGCTGTTGCTGCCGAACTCATAGGCAAACAGGATCTTTGTCGGCGTCTGGACGATCTGGAACGGAAGCGGCATGTAGGTGGCGCGAGGGATGCCCGGCATGAAGCACTTCACCGCTGGATCGAGCTTTAGCCAGTTCTCCAGGTTCTTCGCGCGCTGCTCGGCGGCCCACGGCTGGTACGGGATCGTGCCGCCTTCGACCACGCTGAGCCCGGCCGGAATTGCGCCGAGCGCGCCGAGTGCCTCGACCGGTCCGTGGCGTGCCGCGTGGTCTTCCAAGTCCCAGTGGGCCGAGCCCATGGCCTGCCAGATGCCGTTGAGATCGGGGTTGCCGTCAGGTGTGCGTGCAGCGGCGTACTGGGCGGACGCTGGCGCACCGCAAAGTAGCGCCATAGCAGCCATCAAGGCTGTGGACAAGGTTCTGCGCAACATCCGCGTTTCTCCGCCCTGCGGGATCCCGGTCAACTGGCTAATGGAAGCTCGCCCCGCTACGCTCCCGAGTCAACCAGAGTATACATGCTGAGGTTGGCCATCGTTGCGCAGCGATTCGCAATAGCTGCCCGTTTGAGGGGCGCAACCGGTGCGCCTCGGCCTCAGGACGGTCGAGCGGTAGCGGCTCCGGTGCTTCGGTCGCGAAGTGCTCGGCTGCCCCGCTCAGAAAGACAGCCGCATAGCGAGATTGAATGTGCGGCCATCGTTGAGAGTGTTGGTGATCTGCCCGAAATTGCCGCCGGTGAGTTCGCTGCCCGGGAACGCGAACTGCGGCGTGTTGAAAAGGTTGATCGACTCCACGCGAAACATCAGAGTGCTCTCGCCGGCGATCTTCCAGCTGCGCGACAGCGACAGGTTGAGATTCTGGATGCCGTCCTTTCGGAACACGTTCCTTCCAATGTTCCCCCGCTTCTGGCCAGCCTGGACATAGCTGAAGGCCGACCGCGGCATCATTTTCCTAGACGTGTCCGGGTGGTCCATCCTGCGGCCGATCAGCGAAGGGTCGAGCAGGTTGGGACGGTCGCCCATTGCGCCGTCGACGTTGCCGAATCCGGGGCCGTCCGAGCCGGCGTACAGAAGGAACGGAGTCCCTGTCTTGAGCAGCAGCACGGAGGACATCGACCAGCCGCCCAGGGCCTTGTTCCAGACGCTGCCCGCCGAGCCGACCGAAGGGGTGAGATAGCTGACCCGGGCCATCGCGGCGTGGGGCTGGTCGAAGTCGCTGAGGGACTTGACGTCTCCGTGGACGTCGTCCTCGGTCTGGCTGCGGCCGTAGAACGCGTCGCGCGAGCTGGCATTGCTGGCGTAGTGTGCCCCGAGGTCGATGGCCTTGCTCAGCCAGTAGGAGAAATCCATCGTCAGGCCGCCGACATCGCGCAGCCCGACCGTGGCCTTGGCGGCATCGAAGTATGCCCGCGAGCCGTTGAGGATGCGGCGGACGTCGAAATAGCGCTGGTCAGGGCGCCGGTCGTTTATCGTCCTAACCGTCGTCGGAATGCCCGGAACGTTGCGGGCGCGGTTCAGGACCCAGCCGGCCAGGAGCCTGTGCGAGCGGCTCCCGAGATAGCCCAGTTCTGCGAATGCGCCGCGCGAGTTGGCGACCACCCAGCTGAGATTGTAGTGGTGGGAGTAGGGGGCGACCAAGTCGGGATCAAGCTGGACAATCGTGCTGCGGGCCGTGGCACCGTCGAAGTTGATGCCCGCCAACGGGTCCAGCAAGTTTGGGGCCACTACGTTTACACGGACGTTACCCGGCGGGTTGAACCGTTCTTGCGTGTAGGTGGCGGTGAAGATCTCGCCGAAATGAGTGCCGTACGCGCCTCGCAGGACGCCCAGTTTGGTGCGGTAGGCGAAACCGAAGCGCGGTGCGAAATTGTTGCAGTCGCAACGAAACGGAACGTCCGAGAACGCATTGACCTCGACCGGCCGGGTGGTGGGCTCGAATCGCAGTCCGAAATCGAGCGTTAAGTCCCGAGTAGCCTTCCAGGTGTCCCCGACAAAGTACTGCATCCGCCAACGCCGAAAGCCCCGATGGGTCATGCCAATCGACTGCGTGATCCGGCTTGGCGTGCCAAGGCGCAGATTCGTCATCATGTCTCGCCCGAAGTTGGCGGTAAACATCACCATTCCCAAGTGCCCGCTACTTTCGATCCCGTTAAGGTGCTCGCGGGTCAGTTCGAAGCCGGCCACGATTCGGTGGGCGCCGCGAGTCGTGCTGACAGATCCGGCGTAGCGGAAGAAATTCTGCACCCGGTCATAGGGAACACTGCTCGTGCCGCCGAGTGACTGCAACTGCCTGCCCATGAAGACCAGCGGGCCGAAGGCCGTTTCGTCCTGCACGATGAGCGAAGTCGTGCGGCGGAAACCTGCCGAGAAATCGCTGGATGTCTGGGGCGACCAAGCTCGATTCCAGGTGAAGCTGCCGTCGTGGGACCCGGTGGTCGTGTTGGGATTCTGGCCTTGGACGAGCTGGAAGGCGTCTACGTGCTGCTTGCGAAAACGGTAGTTCAGGGCCAGCCTGTCGTTATCGCTTAGAGGGAGGTCGTAGCGTCCGCCGGCGATATCGTTGTCGATCACTTGCGGCGCGTTGGTGTTGTGCGCGCGAGGATTGATGTCGGGTCGGTTGGGCGCCTCGTCTGGGTATGACCCCAGGATCTCTGAGACGACCGCCCGCAAATCGGGATCCGTGGCGAGCGGAACCCGCTCCTCGGGCAGGGGCATCAAGACGTTGCCGTTGACGTTGCCGCGATTTCTTTGGTGGTTTAGTTCGACCGAGAATGCAGACTCGCCCGGTAGCGGCAGGGTCATTTGCACGCCGTAGTCGTTAAAGTTCGCAGGCTGGACCGCTCCGACTTGAAAGAACGATCGAGCCGAGAAGACGCTGTTGCCGTGAGTTTCGTGGAAGGAGCCGTGGAAAGCGCGCCCCGTGGCCGGGCGAAGATGCATCGGCCGGCTGGCCGGGTTGCCAAACTCGGTGCCGAAGTAGCCCCTCGCCGCATCGAACTCGCGCACGATCGTCGCGGTGGTGCCCATGCGGATGTTGATTTCTTTCAGGACGTTGTTGTCGATCAGCGTCAGCTGGACGTTTTCGTTGCGGCGGCTCTCTCCCGATTCACTGTCGACCTCGCCGAGCAGGTTGAGCTCGGTACGCTCGCGGTTGCCCTCGGATTCCTCGCTGAGGGGCGCATCCTGAGTCTCGGCAGCAGCCTCTGCGCGCAGTTCGGCGGCCGGCTCAGACGAGCCGGATTCGCCAGATTCTCCGCTGAGACCCTGCCCTGCCAGTGCAAGCCCGGCCACAACGGCGACTCCGGTCGCTTGCCGGAACGAGGGCGCAATCCTGATTTTGGGCCGCATAGGAACTCGGATGCCCCGCAGTTCGCCCGCGGGCGCTCGGCTGGGGTCCGCCACGGGATCACCCACCCCAGCAGCCAAGTACTCAAGTACTAGAGTATCGCGAACGTTAACGAATGTATAGGAGTCGTTCGGCGGCTCCGGCGGATGACTGCCTCTGCGCGAAACTAAAAGGGTGATTGCTCGCTACACGCGGCCCGAACTAGGCCGCATCTGGTCGGATCAGAACAAGTACCGCCAATGGCTGGAGGTCGAGTTGATGGCCTCCGAGTCGCTGGCGGAACTCGGCGAAGTGCCGCACGAGGCTTCCCAAGCGCTGCGGCGGCACGCGGAGTTCGACGTGGAGCGCATTGACGCCATCGAGGCCGAAGTGCGTCATGACGTGATCGCGTTCCTGACTTCAGTCTCCGAGTCAATGGCGGCGGCCGGCGTGGCAGAGCACTCGCGCTGGCTGCACTACGGCCTGACTTCAAACGATGTCGTGGATACCGCCCAGGCGCTGCTGCTCAAGCAAGCGTCTGAGCCGATCGCCGAGCAGCTGCGCGAATTGCACGGGATCTTGCGCGCTCGTGCGTTCGAGTTCAAGGACACGGTGATGGTCGGCCGCACACACGGCGTGCATGCCGAGCCGACCACGTTCGGTCTCAAGCTGGCCAACTGGTACAGCGAGATCGGGCGCCACATCGAGCGCTTCGACGCCGCCCGAGAGCAGATGCGCGTGGGGAAGCTCTCCGGCGCCGTCGGCACGCTGGCACACATCAGCCCCGAGGCCGAGGATCGCATTTGCGCCAAGCTCGGCCTGCAGGCAACCGCAGTCTCCACGCAGGTCATCCAACGCGACCGCCACGCGCATTTCGTCGCCGCGCTGGCGAACATCGCCGCGAGCGTCGAAAAGATCGCGGTCGAAGTGCGGCACTTGCAGCGCACCGAGGTGCGGGAGGCGCAAGAGTACTTTTCCAAGACCCAGAAGGGTAGTTCGGCCATGCCGCACAAGAAGAACCCGATCACCTCGGAGCAGCTCAGCGGGCTCGCGCGCGTCGTGCGCGGCAATGCCGTGGCCGCCTTCGAAAACGTGGCGCTGTGGCACGAGCGCGACATCTCCCACAGCTCGGTGGAGCGCGTGATCCTCGCGGATTCCACCACGCTGGTGGACTACATGCTGGCCAAGGCTTGCGATCTCGTGCGCAGGCTGCTGGTGTATCCGGAGCGGATGGCCAAGAACCTGCAGTCCAACGGCGGGCTGGTGTATTCGGGCCAGTTGTTGCTGGAAATCTCCGCCCAGGGCGTGCTGCGCGAAAAGGCCTACCGCTGGGTGCAGCGCAACGCGCTGCGCGCCTGGGAGGAGGATGGCAGCTTTCGGGAATTGGTCGAAGCCGACCCCGACATCAGCGCCGTGTTGGCGCAGCAGGACTACGAGCGGGCGTTCTCGCTGCAGCGGCAGCTGCGCAACGTGGACGCGATCTTCGAGCGGGTGTTCGGTTCCGAATAGCCGCGGCCCGCCTGCGCGGTCAGGATTCGACCACTACCCCGGCCAGCTCTTCGAACATCTTGAAGGCGGCGATGATGTCCTCGTCGCCGTGGCCCTTGGCCACCCCGGCGCTGAAGAGTTCGTGAACCAGGCTGGTAGACGGGAGCGGCACGCCGAGTTCGCGGCCCGATTCGAGCATCAGGCTGATGTCCTTGCGCATCCACTTCAGCGGGAAGGCGGCGTCGAAGTTCCGGCCGAACACAGCCGGCGCCTTGAAGGCGATGAGCCCGGACTTGGCGGCCGAGTTGTCGAGGATCTCGAACATCAAGTCGGGCGGCACGCCCGCCTTGGTGGAGAGCACCATGCCTTCGACGAAGCCCTGCAAGGTGTTGGCGAGCACCAGGTTCTGGGACAGCTTGGCGTGCAGGCCCATTCCCTGCCCGCCGCAGTAGTAAAGGTTCGTGCCCATGCACTCGAAGTACGGCCGCACGCTCTCGAAGACTTCCTTGTCGCCGCCGATCATGAAGGTCAGCGTGCCATTGGTCGCGCCCGGCGTGGAGCCCGTGCAGGGGCTGTCGAGGTAGTGGCTGCCCTTGGCCTCGAACTTGGCAGCGATACGCCGCGCCGTGCTCGGCCCGATCGTGGAGCAGTCCGCCACCACGGTCTTCGAGGTCACTCCCGCCAGCACGCCGTCTTCGCCGGTAAGCACCGCCTCGGACATCGCCGAGTCCCCGACGCACAAGAAGATGCAATCGGCAAACGCGCCGACTTGCGCCGGCGTCTCGCAGAAGTGTCCGCCATCGTGCGAGTTGGCGAGATCCTTAGCCTTCGAGCTGGTGTGGCTCCACAGCGCCACTTGGTGGCCTCCAGCCAGAAGGTGCTCCGCCATGGGCTTGCCCATGAGGCCGAGTCCGAGAAAACCGAGTTTCGCCATATTGAGATTGTATCGGACGGGGCAGAACACCCCGGACGCGGTCCGGCGCGCTCGCGAGCCTATGCGAGAATACCCATCCGTGCCGCATTCGGTGCTCGTCAGCAAGCACATCTACCGAGAGGCCATCGACCACTTGGCGGGCCGCGTCGCTGTCGACTACAACGACTCCGACGAGAGCCTGTCCGGCGAGCAACTGCGGGCCCGGCTGGGCGGCAAGCACGGGGTGATCTGCCAACTTACCGACCATATCGACGCATCCTTGCTGGATGCCGCCCCCAGCGTCAGGGTCGTGTCCAACATCGCCGTCGGCTTCGACAACATCGACGTTGCGGCTGCCACCGAGCGCGGGGTCATCGTGACCAACACTCCGGGCGTGCTGACCGACACCACCGCCGATCTGGCTTTCGCGCTGATCCTGGGGGCGGGCAGGCGAATCGGGGAGTCGGAGCGCTACTTGCGGGCGGGCCGCTACAGGCAGTGGCGCATCGACCTGCTGACGGGCTGGGACGTGTGGGGCGCGACTTTGGGAATCTTCGGCATGGGGCGCATCGGCCAAGCGGTGGCGCGCCGTGGCCGCGGGTTCAACATGCGGGTGCTGTACCACGACCCGTTTCGCCTCAGCGAAGATGCCGAGCGAGCACTAGGCATCGAATTCGCCCCGAAGGGAGCGGTGTTGAAGCAAGCCGACTTCGTCTCCCTGCATTGCGCGTTAACGCCCGAGACGCGGCACCTGATCGGCGCCGCCGAGCTGCGGGCGATGAAGCCGACGTCCGTACTGGTCAACACCTCGCGCGGGCCGGTGGTGGATGAAGCGGCGCTGGCCGATGCCTTGCAAGCGGGAACGATCGCGGCGGCCGGCTTGGATGTGTTCGAGAGAGAGCCCGAAGTCCACCCGAAGTTGCTCCAGTGCGAGAACGCGCTCATGGTGCCCCACATTGCCAGCGCCTCGGCAGCCACCCGCACGCGAATGTGCGTGATGGCTGCCGAGAACATGCTGGCGGGCTTGGCTGGTGAGCGCCCGCCCGATATCGTCAATCCTGAAGTGCTGGACTGATTCGACATGCGATGAAGCAGAGCCTGCTGCACCTGTTCCTCAAGACGCTGGATCAGGCTTCCCTGGCCAATGTCATGTCTGCCAGCGTCGCGCGGCGCGGGCAAGCGTTGACGGCCCTTGGCGCGGAGGTCGATCTTCGACTAGCGAGGCGAATCTTCGTAGCGGGTGTCGGCAAGGCCGCGCGTCCGATGTGCGAGGCGTTGCTCCCGCTGCTGCCGGACGACAGGACTGCCGCGGCGGTGGTGGCGCCGGCGTCCTCGGGCCCGCCGCTGCCAAGCACCAGGGAGTTCGTGGGGGGGCACCCTTATCCCAACCGGGCAAGCGAGGAATCTGCCCGGTTCTTGCTGGATCAAGTCGCCGGCTTGGGTGCCGACGATCTCTTCATATGCCTCTTGTCGGGCGGAGGATCGGCGATTTGCGAGGCCCCGCTCGATCCATCGGTGTCGCTGGACGATATGCAGGCTTTCTACGAGGTGCTTGTCACCTGTGGGGCCAACATCGTCCAGATCAATATCCTGCGCAAGCACCTCTCGCGCATCAAGGGCGGACGCCTGGCCCAGGCCGCCCACCCGGCCAGGCAGATGACGCTGTATGTTTCCGACGTGCCGCCGGACGAGCCCTCGTCCGTCGCTTCCGGCCCGACCATGCCCGATGCGTCCACCTGTCAGGATGCCTACGGGACGGCCGAAGAGCTCGGCATCGTTGCCAAGCTGCCCGCTTCGATTCGTCGCTTCTTTGTGACACGGACTCTCGCTGAGACACCCAAGCCCGGCGTGGCGGAGTTTGCGCGAAGCCAGTGGGTCTGCTTGCTCGACAACGCCGCCGCGCTTGAGACTCTCGAAGCCGAAGTCCGCCGTCTGGGCTGGGAGTTCGAGCGTGATCTGAGCGTCGACGACCAGCCCGTCGAATTCGCAGCCGATGCGCTCTTGGACCGCTTGCAATCCCTGTCCCGCGCCCACCCCGGCAAGACCGTCGCGGTAACGACCGGAGGGGAGCTCAGCAGCCCGGTCAATGGAGATGGCAGGGGCGGGCGCAATCAAGCCTTCGTGCTGTGGGCCGCCCGCAAGCTCGCCGAGCGGGGGATCCGGGCCACTGTGCTGAGCGCCGGAACGGATGGCATCGATGGCAATTCTCCGGCGGCCGGCGCCATTGCCGATGAGTCCACCGTGCCGCGGGCGCGCTCGCTCGGACTGGACCCGGCCGACTTCGAGCGGCGGTCCGATTCCTTCGGCTTCTTCGAAAGGCTCGACGACCTGATCATGACCGGTCCCACGGGAAACAACGTCCGCGACCTTCGCATCCTCGTGGCTGCGCCGCAGTGATCGGCTCCCTGTGGTATGTTGGCCTGCGTTGCTGCCGCGTCCGCAACGCGGACTAGCGAGCTATCTGTCGGTCTCTCGGGCCGACACGCACCTCTGTTGAGAATCCCGATGTCCAAGTTCGTTCTCGCCCTCGCACTCTGCTATTCGGTGGCTGCCACCGCCGCGGACAAGCCGAATTTCGTCCTGATTTTCGTCGATGACCTCGGCTACGCCGACATCGGGCCGTTCGGCTCGAAGCTGCACCGAACCCCCAGTCTGGACAAGATGGCAGCCGAAGGGCGCAAGCTGACCAGCTTCTATGTGACCGCGCCGGTATGCACGCCCTCTCGCAGTTCTCTGATGACCGGCAGCTACCCCCGACGGGTTGGCTTGGACGAGAGCGAGAAGGGGCAGTGGGTGCTGTTTCCGGGCAACCGAGAGGGCCTCCATCCTGACGAGATCACATTGGCCGAGACGTTGAAGGAAGTGGGCTACAAGACGGCTTGCGTGGGCAAGTGGCACTTGGGCGATCAGCGTCCGTTCCTGCCGACCCGACACGGGTTCGACTCGTACTTCGGAATACCGTTTTCCAACGACATGGGCCATGATTCACGGAAACAGCCCTACCGTTACCCCCCGCTCCCTCTGCTGCGCGGAGAAGAGGTGATCGAAAAGGAACCCGACCAAAGGTTGATCACCCAGCGCTACACGGAAGAGGCCTTGGAGTTCATCGAGGAAAACAAGGAAGGTCCATTCTTCCTGTATCTGCCGCACACCATGCCGCATTGGCCGCAGTACTCGTCCGAGCGTTTCGCGGGCAAGTCGAAGAACGGCGCTTGGGGCGATTCCGTGGAAGAGATCGACTGGTCGACCGGGCAGATTCTTGCAAAGCTCGACCAACTCGGAATCGATGACAACACGATGGTCGTGTTCACTTCGGACAACGGGGGTGCGGTGAACCACGGGGCCAGCAACGCCCCGCTGCGCGGAGGCAAGGGCACGACTTGGGAAGGCGGCCACCGCGTCTGCTTCGTGGTGCGTTGGCCGGGCCGTGTGCCGGCGGGAACGACAACCGACGAAGTCGCGATATCGGTAGACATTCTGCCGACCTTCGCTGCGCTGGCCGGCGCGTCTGTGCCGTCAGACCGGGTGATCGACGGCAAAGACATCCGCAGCCTGCTACTTGACGACAAGCCTGAACCGACGCCGCACGTCGCGTATTACTACTACTTCATGTCTCATCTAAACGGTGTCCGCAGCGGACGGTGGAAATTGCATGTCGCTAGGAAGGGCGGGCGCTATCCCGACTATGACTCCAACCCCGTGCTCGAGCTCTACGACCTGCAGACCGACATAGGAGAGGAGCGCAACGTCGCTGGCGAGTTCCCACAAGTGGTGGAACGCTTGCAGGCCTTGGCCGAAGTGGCCCGGCGAGACCTGGGCGATGGCAAGCGGGCTGGCAAGAACCAGCGTCCGCCGGGAATTGTGGATATGTCGGTGACGCTCACCTCCAATTGAGGCAGCTATGCGTCGGCGGGCTCGCCCGCCGCGGCGTGATGCGCGGAACGGCGAGGACTCGCCTCGGCAGCGGGCGTACGCGAGGATTCCGGCTTTTCCCGCCAGTTCACGCCGGCGGTGCGCCGGCAGAGCCTACTCGTAGTCGATGAAGAAGGGCGACGTCCAAGCGATCTCAGGGTCGCCATCGGGCTTGTCGGGGTCGCGCTGGAAAACGCGCACATAGTAATACGACTCGCCCGGCGCTGCCTCGGAATCCTTGTACGTCAGCTCGGCCTGTCGGCCACCCGGGCTTTGGGTGAAGACGTATTCGCCGTTCTTGACAACATCTACGCGCAGGATCTCGTCTTGCGCCTCGATCTCGATGTGGATTTCCGGCGGATCCGATGCCGAGGCCTGGAATTCTTCCCCGACCATGTGCCCGTCTGCTGATGCTTTGACGAAGATCTCGTCGCTGGCGGCGAACGTCCTGCGCGCCAGCATGGCGTCGAACAGCGCGTCCCGCGTCGGCTCTTCCGCCCAAATCGCGGCCCACGAGTTATGCGTCGAGCCGTGGTCGCTGTAGGAGACGAAGCCGTAGCGGTGTCCCTTGTTCAGCGCGTCTTGGGCGAAATGCCCCGGCTCGTCCACCTGAGTGCCGCCGCGCTTCTCGCCCTCCGGAGCCTGGAACTTCTCGTAGCTGCCACGCGAGCCCTGATAGATCTCAAGCAGACAGTCAAACGGCGCCGGTTCCCAATTCCAGTCGGCCAGCGGGCCGGCAGCGAACGTGTGTGGCACCACTACAACCTTTTGGCCAGCTTGGCTCAGGGCGTTATCCTCCATCCACTTCCACATCACGGGAGGTAAGTTGTCCGGTGCTTCAAGGCCCTTTTCGCGATCGATCGGCCGAAGCGGACCGCCGCGCTTGAGGTAGAGTACGTTCCGGTGGCCTCCGGGGCGGGCCATCGAGTGCTCGTAGGTGTAGATGCCCCAGAACTTTGGGGCATGGGTGTAGAGGTCGACCATCTTCTGCGTGTACCACCATTGGTAGTCCCGCAGGGAATCCGGCCAACGCCCGCCCAGAATTTCGTTGTGGTCGCTCGGACCAACGAAGTCCATCTTCGCCGCGTCTATCGCGTACCGGTAGGTGTCCTCGATCGAGCCATCTCTCGCGCTGTGGCCGCGCACATCGGTGTGCCGGTGGCAATCGCCGAGCAGCAGCGAGTAGGTCTTGCCGCCGGCAGACATGGTGGCCCGTTGGCGCGGCTCGAACCCGGCTCTGGGTTGCGACACCGCGACTTGTGTGAGTTCCGGCTCGACCGATTCAACAGATTCCAAGGCGGCCGCGAAGACGTTATAGTGCAGCGCGTGAAACTGGTCCTTCGGCAGGTTCTCCGGGGAGCGCAGGTCGCTCGCGAACGCCAGCTGCAGCGATCCGTCCGGGCTGGCTGCGACTGCCGTTCTCTGCGTGTTGCGCCCCGAGCTGTTGGATAGCATCACGGGCATCGTCCAGCCGTCCGCGCCCAAGCGCGTTGCATACACGTGGAACATTTCGTGAGGTTTCAGAATCGTCCAGTGCCGGAACACGACCCAAGCTGAGCCACCGCCATCGAATTCCACCGTGGGCAATTCCGCATAGCGCGACATCCTGCCGGTCAGGATGTCGGCGATCTGCGACACCGGCTCGAAGACGCGGCCATTGGAGAACACCCGAACCCCCAGGCCCCTGCGCGCGTGCAGTCCTTCGCTTCCCTCAGCTGCGCTGGATTCGGAGTAGTCCTTGCCCCAGTTCTTGCGGGCGGTGTCGAAAGCGATCCAAGCCCGATCTGCCGCGTCCACGGTGACGCTGGAATGGAACTCGGCTCTCGGATCGGAAGTGATAGCGATCGGCTCGCCTGCGCTCTGGCCGTCGAAAGACGCGAGGAACACGTCGTAGTTGCCGGCGTGATAGCTGTCCCAAGAGATCCACGCCCGGCCCGTAGAATCCAGCGCGACCGATGGTTCCCAGTCGCTGGCATCTGATGGTGATACTCGAACCTCGGGTCCCCAGCCAGAGGCGGTCCGACGTCGGGCGTAGACATCGGACTGCAAGTCGCGGAATGACTGCCAGGTGACGGTGACGTCGCCATCCGCGCTGGCGGCGGCGCGGACATGGAAGTCCGAGTGAGCGGACTCGGCAACGGTCTCGATCTCGCCGACTTCTGAGTAGTCGCTGACACTGGCTCCGTAGAGTTGGAAGGCGCTGTCGTCGCGGCCGGACCAAAAGGCCATCGCCCCGCCTGGCACGGCCACAATCGCGGGCAGGTAGTGGTCCCAGTTGCCATCGCGCAGCACGATGGGCCCACCCCAGGTGCCTTCTGGGCTTCTGCGGCGCACGACAACCGTGTCGGCGTCGCTGCCGTTCCATTCCACGTACGCCATCCAAACGCTGCCATCGGCGGCTGCGGCCAAGGCCGGCCAGTCGGCCGTCGTGTCTTCGGGCGAGACACGCTCGGATTCGATTTCGCCGGCGACATCGGCGGGTGGCAGGTCGGCGGCCCGCACTTCCGGCGTCTCGGCAGGCGGTTCGCCGCAACTGGCAACGACGATTGCCAGGGAGACGAGGAATGCGGCCGTGGTGCGTTTCACGCGACGATTATATCGGCAGCGCAGAGTCTCTAGGTGCCTGATAGGTAGCAATTTACGTGGCTAGGCCAAGCGGCGCAGGATCGCGATCGACCTTCTCGGCACGGGGACGCTGCGACGGCAACCGCCCTTAGGGCGAGGCGTAACGCAGCTCCCACGCTTCGGCGTCCCCCGTTGATGCGAGTGCCAAGGCAGCCAAGGGAGCCCGCGCTTTTAGCAGCATTTCACTAAACTCGTCCTCTGGGTTTGACATGGCCACGATGGCCCCTCCGGATGCAACCGAGACACTCGTGCCGTCCATCACGATCGCGCGGATCACGATGCTGAGGTCCATTCGGTTGCCGTAGCTCAAGTAGCCGAGCCCGCCCGAGTACGGACCTCTGGCTCGCTCTTCCAACCGGTCAATGATCGACAGGGTGCGGACCTTCGGCGCGCCGGTCATGGAACCTCCCGGAAATGCGGCGGCGACGCAGTCGAGGCAGTCGCGGTCCGATCGCAGCTTCCCGGCGACCGTGCTCACTAGCTGGTGGACCGTGGCGTAGGACTCTACGTCCATCAACTTCGGCACGCGGATCGAGCCGGTCGAAGCGATCCGCCCGATGTCGTTGCGCAACAGGTCAACGATCATCAAGTTCTCTGACCGCGTCTTTTCGTCGTTGCGCAACCATTCGGCCAGCCTTGCGTCGTCCTCGGCGGTGCTTCCGCGCGGACAGGTGCCCTTGATCGGTTTCGCCCAGACCACTCGGTCTGGATCGACTCGTAGGAATCTCTCCGGCGATGAACTGAGAAGCGCCAGATCCCCAAAGCGAAGATATGCTGCATGTGGAGCCGGGTTTAGCGCCCGCAATGCCCGATAGGCTTCGAACGCCCCGACAGCGCATGTCACCGAGAACTCGCTGCTCAGACAGATTTGGTACGACTCCCCAGCCGCCAGCTTAGCCTGGCAATGCCTGATCTTGCTCCGATACGTCTTTGGGCCGTCCGCAAGGTGCGCGATGGCTGGCTTGTTCTCCAGCACGGGTTGGCTTCCCGTCCGCTCTTGGCCGAAGAGCGCACGCTCGGCTCGGTCGAACCAGATAGCTGGATCGTCGCTTGACGGTCCGACGCGGGCGACAAAGTACACGCGACGTTCAGCATGGTCGAACACGATGCATCGCTCGGAATCCACAAATGCAGCATCTGGCGTCGCAGACCTACGCGATGTCGGAAAGCCCACTTCGTTGCGGAATTCGTATCCGAAGAATCCAGCCAAGCCGGTTTGGAAGTCAAACGGCAGGGTGGGGTCCAGCTGTACCGGACGGCCCAACCGCTTGCGCATCTCCGCAAGCAAGGATCCGATCTGCTCGGTCTTGGTGCCGGCACGTGTCCGCACTGTCAGGCGGCGGTTTTCCGATCGGTACAGCAAGGCTGCGCCTTCTGGCCCGGAAGCGTCGCCCATGAAGCTGAATCTCGAGTGGCCCGGAATTACCGCCGAGCTGTCCAGCCAAAACGCGTGCTCGGAGTCGGCGTAGAGGCGCCGGAACGCCTCTACAGGCTCGACCCAGCGATCGAACCCGCGCGACTCAATACGAGCTGGGTCTGCGGCTGACGCCCTTGTTGCTGCGCTTCCGCCGACTGCCGGCCCGCCCCTGGTTGACCGTATCTGCTTGAGCGTGTGATGCCGAGCGTGCCGGGCGGCCAACCGGAGGAAATTGCGAACCAGCTGCTCGCCGAAATCCGCGCTCACGGATTCCGGATGGAACTGCACGCCAAGCTGCGGACGAGACTTGTGCTGCACCGCCATCACGATTCCATCAACAGTCGCGGCCGTTGCCGTCAAGCATGCCGGCAGCGAATCACTCTCAATGCAGAGGGAGTGGTAGCGCACCACGTCGAAGCTGGCGGGGATATCGCGGAACAAATCGCTGCCATCGTGCGAGACCTGAGAAATGCGGCCGTGCATGGGGACGGGAGCCGGAACAACCCGCGCCCCGTACGCGTGCCCGATACCCTGATGGCCTAGGCAGACGCCCAGCAGCGGAAGGCCTGACTCTAGGATCACTTCGCTGCAGATCCGGAAGTCTTCGGGGCGTGCGGGAGTGCCAGGGCCGGGAGAAATGACGATCGCATCGGCGCGGACCTCGGTGACCACGTCGCGCCAATGCGAAGCGGCGTTGTCGATGACCACGGGAGTCCGGCCAGTGACCCTCGCGATGAGTTGGCTCAGGTTATAGGTGAACGAGTCCTTGTTATCTATGAGCAGCACGTTCATCGCGCAGGGGGGCCGGGTTGTTGAGGTAGCCGGTCGGCGAATTTAAGGTAGACCCCGCTAATACTCTGAACTAGCGGTCCTTATCAGGATCTGGCTGCTGCCGGTGGGACTGCATTCCACTGCCCCGCCCGTTTGCAGAACCCTTCTTTGTAGATGGGCCAGTCGTGGAGTGTCGCCGGATCGAAGTCAGCTCTGTCAGGCCACACAAGCGTGTGAACTTCAGGGTCCTCCGTCACCTCGCCGAACAAGGACCGATCAAGTAGAGGGCCGTAGAGTTCTCCTGCCATCACCGGCTGGAAGTCGATGTCTTGCTGCGTGCAGTCGGCAAAATTCACCTCAAGTGTGTAGTCTCCGACGATCCGCACTCCTCTGACCCGATGGATTTCGTGATCCATGACATTAGCTTAGTGGTTGGGGCTTAGGTGAGCGTCCTCGCTGATGTGCATTCCGATCGTCCCTCAATTCACCTTGATGCAATTCCGCCCATGCTTCGACCAACCGGCGCTGCCTCCGGGGCAAGCCGCCTCCCGAGCCGCGGCAGGGGAGCGAAGATGCCTGTGATAGCCTACTCAAAACGTCGCTGGCGCGATGCCCGTACCGCTCCAACTGCCCAAGATTTGCGTATGCATCGGGCATTCTGACGCCCACCATGCTGCAGACCTAGCCGTGGCCAGTTGCGCCCGCGGCGAGAGCTTCTTGGAGCTGCGGATCGACCATTTGGACGATCCGGCGGCCGGCCCCGGGATCGTAGGGCAGATCATTCGCAGCCACCCCGCGACCACGGTTGTCGCGACTTGCCGTCGCGCGCCGTACGGAGGGCAGTTCGAGGGTCCGCTCGATCAGCAAGTCTCGATTCTCCTCGAAGCGGTTGCCGCGGGTGCTGGGATTGTGGACATCGAGATCGAGGCTTTCTCGGACAGCCCCGACGTGCTGGCTCCTTTTCGCGGGATCTGTACGACGCTGGTTTCTTTTCACGACTTCGCGCGGACGCCCGAGCTCGCACCGGTGATCCATCGCTTGGCAGCGACAGGAGCGGACATCCTCAAGGTGGCGACGCATGTGCAGCGACCTAGCGACAACCTGCGGCTGCTTGCCCTTTGCGAGGATCGCGACAACGTCGTCGTTGCCGGAATGGGGGAGACGGGTTCCGTGGCCCGCTTGGCATCTCCGGCACGTCGCGGCCTGTTCACCTATGCCGCTCCGGATGCGTACCCGCCCGCCAGCGGCCAAGGTCGCTCTGAACTCGCTGCTGCGCCCACGGCGCCCGGGCAGATTTCGGCCGCCGCTGTCCGCGATCTGTACCGCGTCCAGTCTGCCTCAGCCGACACGCCGGTCTTCGCGGTGATCGCAAAGCCGGTCGGGCACTCGATGTCGCCTCTCATCCACAACCGCTGCTTCCGGGCACTGGGATACGACGGGCTGTATGTTCCGATGCTGGTCGACCCTGACGACATTGCCGATTTCTTCCACACTGCCCGGAACCTGCCAATCCGCGGTGCCAGCGTGACGATTCCCCACAAGCAGAGCGTCATCCCCCATCTCGATCGGGTCGACGAAGCCGCCTCCGAGATTGGCGCTGTCAACACTATCTACTGGGACCAAGGCCGCATGTGCGGTACCAACACGGACGCGCGGGGAATCGTCGAGCCGCTGAGCCAGCGGGTCAGGCTCGACGGGGCGCGGGTTCTGGTCGTTGGCAACGGCGGAGCCGCCAGGGCGGCCATTGTCGCTCTCAGGCGGGAGGGAGCGAGGGTCGCCGTGACCGGTCGCAATCCCGAGCGAGTCCGCCGGCTAGCGGGCCAGCTGGGAGCGGATGCCGTGGCATTCGAACGCTTGGCAGGCGAGTACTTTGACGTGCTGGTCCAGGCGACTTCCGTTGGCATGATGCCCGATGCCGACGGAAACCTGTTTCCCGGCAGGATTCCAGCGGACGTGGTCTTCGACCTTGTCTACAACCCGGTCGAGACGGCCTTGCTCAAGCGTGCCCGCTCCGACAAGAAGGTCACGATCAGTGGCGTCGAGATGTTTGTCGAGCAGGCTGCCGCGCAGTTTCGGATTTGGACCGGGATGGAAGCCCCGCGCGATGTCATGCGATCGGCTGTCCTAGGGCGTAGAGTGGGATAAGCGGCCGGGGTCGCCGGGCATGGTCAAGCCAGATTTTCAATCGTTCCGCGAACTAGCGGCTCAGGGCAACCTGGTTCCTGTGTGGAAAGTGATCACGGCCGATTTGGAGACGCCCGTATCGGCATACCTGAAGCTTGCCGAGGGCCGAGAGTACGCCTTCTTGCTCGAGAGCGTCGAGGGCGGCGAGCGAATCGGGCGCTTCACCTACATCGGCACAGATCCGTTTTCGGTCGTCACGGCGTACGGCGACGAGGTGGAGATTCGGGAAGGCGGCGGCGTGACACGCTGTCAATCTGATGTCTTCGCCGTCTTGAAGGAGCATGCCCGACGTTTCGCGCCTGCCGGGACCGACGCCCTGCCTCCGTTCAGCGCGGGAGCGGTCGGCTACGCCGGCTTTGACTTGGTCAGGCAGATCGAGCCACGCGTACCCGCGTTCCGCGAAGACGATGTGAAGGCGCCCGATGCGGTCTTCATGTTCTTCACATCGGTGGTGGTCTTTGACCACGTCAAGCACCAGGTCTATCTTGTGGCCAACGCCCTCATCAGCGATGGTGCCGACTTGGAGCAGTCGTACCACCAAGCTTGCGCAGAAGTCGACGCGCTGGAGGCTCGTCTGGCCAAGCGCGTCCCGCTGCCGAACGGAACCCGGCCGGAGGTCGATCTGCAACTGCGCTCGAACGTTGGCAAGCAGGCGTTCTGCGCTGCGGTGGAGAAGGCGCGTGAGTACATTCTCGCCGGCGACATTCTCCAGGTAGTGCTCTCGCAGCGGCTGGAAATGCTGCCGGGAGTCCACCCGTTCCAGATCTACCGCTCGTTGCGCACCATCAACCCGTCGCCGTTCCTGTTCTACCTCCAGCTCGGAGACTCCGCGGTGGTAGGCAGCTCTCCCGAGCTGCTGGTCAAGGTGGACGGCAGGAGCATCGAGTATCGCCCTATCGCCGGAACCCGGCCGCGGGGCGCGACCTTGGAGGAGGATCAGGCTCTGGCGGCCGACCTGCTGGCTGACGAAAAAGAGCTCGCCGAGCATGTGATGCTGGTCGATCTCGGCCGCAACGATGTTGGCCGCGTGGCCGAATACGGCTCGGTGCGCGTGCCGGAATTCGAGATCGTCGAGTACTACTCGCACGTGATGCACATCGTCTCGAGCGTGCTCGGCACCCTGCGCGACGACAAGGATGCCTTCGATACGCTCAAGGCCTGCTTTCCCGCCGGAACGGTGTCCGGCGCGCCCAAGGTCCGGGCGATGGAGATCATCGCCGAACTCGAGCCGACCAAGCGCGGAGTCTATTCGGGCAGCGTGATGTATCTAGATTTCTCCGGCACGCTCACGTCGGCCATCGCCATCCGCACCATGATGGTGCGCGGCGAGAAGGCATATCTGCAGGTGGGTGCCGGGATCGTCGCGGACTCAGTGCCAGAGCGCGAGTGGGACGAGACCATGAACAAGGCGGGGGCGTTGCTCAAGGCCGTCGAGCACGCCAGGGAACTCTAGCTCCCGGCAGGGCCGCCGGACGCAGCCTTCAGTCTCGCCGCAAGCTGGACAGCAACGGGGCGCGCAGCGCCATGTTCGCGGCTACCGCGCCGGCAGCCAGGCCGAGGGCGACGATCGCTCCCAAGGTCAGGGCCAAGGGCAGCCAGGGCGGGTCGGCCGCGCCGCTCGCAAGATGCGGGGCGATGGCTAGCAGCGCGGCCATCGTGCCCGTGCCTACACCGAACACCAATAGGAAGGAGTTTTCCAAGAAGATCAGGCGCGCTACGGCCGCCTGGGAGAATCCGAGCGCGCCCAGCAGCGCTAGTTCCCCGCGCCGCTCGAGCACGCTGCGGACCATGACGACAGCCAGGCCTAGGGTGCCCAGCAGCAAGCCGAGGCCCCCGATGCTCTGGAAGGTGCTCAGGTAGGTGTTTTCGACTACCAAGAACCCGGCCAGCCTGTCGGCCGACCGAACCGCATCGAGGCCTTCGTCGGCAAAGGCTTCCTCCAACACGCCGCCCGCACTGTCCTGGTCAGTCTCGACGAGCAGGGCCTGATAGCCGCTGTGGTCGGAGTAGAGGTCGAGGAAGCGCTCCTCCGCGACCAATAGCTCCGACTGGAAAATACTGCGCGAGAGCAAGCCGGCAACTACGAAGCGGCGGTCTTGGCCGGAACTGTCCGCTATCAGCAGTTCGTCGCCGAGAGCCAAGTGCAGGATCCAAGTAACCGAATTGGCGTCCCCGAAGACCGGAATGGCCCCGTCGAAGTCCTTCTCGAGCAACAGCCAGGGGTTCTCCCGCTCCGCCTCGGTTTCGGCCAAGCTGGCTTGGAAGGCGAAACCGCCGCGCTTGACGAGCGCTGCGGGTGCACCGGCCAAGGTGGGCTGCGACGGCTGGTAGAGGTTCAAGCAGCTAGCGTCTTCGCCGGCCCGCACCCGCAAGGGCACGAGCTGCATCGAACCTGCGCTGGCCGCGGCGACTTCTTCGACCCGCGTCTTGAACAGCGGCACGTCCGCTTCGGCCAGGAAGCGGAATCCCCCGTCGCCGGAGTGCAGCTCCGGCTCCTGTGAGCTGACATCGTGGCGATTCATCGCGACCGTCACGATCATGAACGAGGCGCACGCCACCAAGGTGGCCGACAGGACGCTGCGGGTCGGGTTGCGACTGCCGTTGCGGAATCCCAGCGCTGGAAGCGAGGAGACGTTCAATGCGCCGCGCTGCGGCCGCAGCAGGACCGCCCGCAGCAGCACGAGCGCCGCTGCCAAGGCCAGACTGCCCGCGCCGAAGAACGCGGCCAGACGCGACGCTGAATCGGCCCCCATCGAAATCCCCAGCAATCCGAGCGCCGCGACTGCCATTGCCGCGGCCGCGAGTCGCAGGCGGCGCGACTTGCGCTCGGCCGCCGTATAGCTCATGGCGGCTTCCGTCCGTCCGGCGAGCAGGGCATGCGGGCTGAGGTCCGCCAGGCGCCGCAGGGAGAGTCCGATCGAGCCCAGCATTAGAACGAATGCCGACACCGCGCCGATCAGCGGGTCGGCAGCGCCAACGTGCAGCTGCAGGAATGAGCCGCCGACGGCGCCGCTCCACCACGTGCTCAAGCCATACAGCATCAGGCTGGCATACGCGATCGCGCCGGGGATCCCGATCAGGCAGCCGGCGGCGGCTAGCGCCGCACCCTCGCACAGGAGCAGCACGCGCACGGAGCCCAGCGTGTGGCCGGTAGCCAGCAGCGTGCCGATTTCCCTGGTGCGCAGTTCGACGCCGAGCCGAAATAGCAGGAAGACCAGAATCGCGGCTGCCGCGATAAGGAACATGCTGAAGCCGATGAACAGCCCCGAAAAGTCGGTAGCGCCTGCGGACGCATCCAGCCCGACTTGCTTGACCGGTTGCAGGGCGAGGCCGAAATCCGCCGGGTCGAGACGTTGGCGCAGTTCTGTCCTGAAGCCCGCGAGGTCCCCGCCGGGACTGGATTCACCTCCGGACTCGAGGCGAAAGGAGGTTAGCTGCCCGAAGCGGCTGGTCCACAACCGCTTGGCGGTCCCTAGGCTCACGAAGGCTTTGGGCGCCGCCCGGTAGCGGTCCCAATACTGCTCGTCCCGCGGGCGGATCAGTCGCAAGTCCATTGGGAACGGCGGATCCCAATCAGAGATCCGCGTTCTGTCCGACATGCCCTTGTAAGTCGGAGCGTAGTCGCCGTCCAGCGCGGCTCCTTGAATGCGGACCACCCCGGCCAGGCTGAAGCCGTGCGAGGCCGTTTGCAGCTCGCTGCCCGGACCCACGACGAAGTAGGTCAGCTCGATCGTGTCGCCAGGACGGGCTTGCAAGTCATCCGCCGCCCATTGATTCAGCAAGATTTCGCTCTCGCCAAGCTCCGGGGCCTTGGCGCCGCTGGCGAGGAGCAGAGTTTCCGGGTAGGCCTCCAACGCCGTCACGGTGGAATACGGGATGCTCCGGCCGCCTGTTTCCAGGGTGTTGGCGAGATACGTGAGGACTTCCCTCGAGTGCCACCCGCTGGCTTCCGCCGCTCCCGCAATGCTGGTGGCGGCCGCCGCGCCAAGCACCACCCGTTCCGACTCTACGAGTGCTCCGCGTCCCTCCGGCAGGGCCCTGATGACAAGTCGGGCGTCTTGTGGCGAGAAGCTCTCCTGCCAGATTGCTCGCGCCTCGTCCAGCGTGCCGCCCGCGACGAACAGCGCGTTGGCCCTTCCGGACTGCTCCAAGGCGCGCTGGAGCCCGGGCTTGCTGACGAATGCGTTGTATGGCAATTGCTGTTGCGGGGACAGGCCGAAGCGGCCGGGGCCGGTGTTGCCCAGGATCGACACAACCTTCAACCGCAGCAGGCGCACGTTGTCGGCCTTACGGCCCATGACGGATTCCGCTGGTATCAGGGCATCTGTCTGGAAACGGAGAAGCAGGTCGTCACCCTCTTCAGCGCCCAGTTCTGCAGCGAGCCTGCGGTTGAGCACGATCTCGCGATTGCCGATTTCCGGCGCCTCGATTTCGTAGAAGGCCCAGAACTCAGCGTCGACGCCGTGAATCCGAACCTTCGACGCCCGGGCGCCAGACTCGGCGTGTTCGGCGCTGCCGCGGACGAGCACGGCCGAAGCCGCTCGCCCGGTGTCCGCGAACGCCTCCGCCGCGGTCTCGCGAAAATACCGCTCGCCTACGGCCGCGAAATCGATTTCTCCCAAACGATCCAAGGTCAGGCTTCGAAGACTTTCTCGAACCGATGAGCCAACGATCAGCGCCCCGGCCAGGACCGCGGTGCCTACACCCACGCCCAGCGCTACAGCGGCGTGCAGTGCGCGGAAGTGCAGCAGGCTCCGAGCCAGCAGGCGACGGCGGGTCATGCGGTTGCTCAAGAACTAAAGGCCCGGTAATCGCTACTTGGCGTCGCTTGGCTGATCGTTGCCTGCCGCTAGCGGGAGAGTGCCGAGCGACTGCTCCATCCTCTTAAGTCGGCGCTGCGCCTCGCGGGCCTTCCTGCCGGCCGGATCGAGCGCCAGGTAGCGCGTGTAGGCGTCGATCGCCTCGCGCGGATTCTCCAGCCGCTCGTGGGTGATCCCAAGGCGCCAGAACGCATCTGCGAAGTTGTCGTCCCAGCGGGTGGCTTCTAAGTAGCGCCCGGCAGCTGCTGCATAGCTGCCTTTCTTGAAGTAGTAATTGCCGACCTTGAGCTCCTTGGTGGCTTGGACGGGGTTGAACGCATAGGTCTGTCTTGGACGGACAAAGTCCTCATCCTCGTCGACCAGTTCCGAATGCTCGGGCGGGCGCTCCGCGAACTTGGGCTCTTCGCCGGGCTCGCCGCTGGCCAAGCCAAGCGCTAGCGGCAGAAGCAGCGACGTGATCCCGAGCGGCCTCACCGCTGTTAGTATAGCCGTGGCCCGGTCTGCTCCAGGCCGCTGCCATGCCGCCGCATGAGCCTGTCTGCCGCCCCTGAGGGCGGGGGCAAGGGCGTTCCGCAGGCCCTGGCGGGAGGGTCTTGCCCAACCGCCCCCGGTCGTCTTAAGCTGCGTTTGGAAGTCCGGCCAACAGTGAAAAAAACTTGCAATCACGTTACGATGGGGGCTTGCACCAATTTCTGGAGATAGAGGGAATTGCCAGACAAGCACGCTTTAGTACTGGGACTGGACTTCGGCACCGAGTCCGTGCGGGCGCTGTTCGTGGACTTGGACGGGCATGAACACGGCTGGTCGTCTTCCAAGTACAGACATGGGCAAATCACGGCCAAGCTGCCCGGAACGAACGTCTCGCTCCCGCCGGATTATGCGCTGCAGCACCCGGGCGACTGGCTGGATTCGGCCGCCAAGGCGACGCGCAGCGCTTGGCGGCGCGTAGGCAATGCATCGGCCCGCATTATCGGCATCGGCGTCGACTTCACCAGCTGCACGATGCTGCCAACGCTAGGGGACGGCACGCCGCTGTGCCTGCTGTCCAAGCACAGGGCGAATCCGCTGGCTTGGCCGAAGCTCTGGAAGCACCACGCCGCGAAGACCCAGACTGACCGGATCGACCAGATCGCGAGCCAGCGCAATGAGCAGTTCCTGGAGCAGTGCGGCGGGACGATCGGCCTCGAATGGTTCTTTCCCAAGATGCTCGAAACCTTGGACGAGGCGCCGGAAGTCTACCGGACCGCCGAGGTTTGGGTTGAGGCTGGCGACTGGGTCGTGTGGCAGTTGATCGGATGCCAGGCGGACGAGATGGCGCGCTCGACGTGCCAGGCCGGGTACAAGGGCATGTGGACATCGCGGGACGGATTCCCTTCCAAGCCGTTCCTGCGGGCGGTCCACCCAGAACTTGTCGATGTCGTGCGTAGAAAGATGCCGGGCCGGATGAAGGCCCCGGGTCAAGTCGCTGGAAGGCTCTCGCAGGCGATGGCGAAGAAGCTGGGATTCCCGGAAGGCATTCCGGTCAGCACGGCAATCATAGACGCGCATGCCGGCGTGCCCGGCGTGGGCGCGGCCGATCCCGGCACCTTGGTCATGGTCTGCGGGACCAGTTCGTGCCATATGCTCAACGCGGTGGAATACCACCGCGTGCCCGGAGTGGCGGGTGTCGTCAAGGACGGCATCTTGCCGGGGATGTACGGTTACGAAGCGGGCCAGGCGGCGGTTGGCGACGCCTTCGACTGGCTGCGGCGGCTAACCGGCCAAAAGACGTTTGCGCAATTGGGGCGGAGAGCCCGGGCCGTTCCGCCCGGCGCGGACGGCGTGTTGTGCGTGGATTGGTTCAATGGTTGCCGGACTCCCCTGATGGACGGAAACCTTCGCGGGGGGTTCCTCGGTCTAACCTTGCGACATGAGCCGCATCATTTGTATCGGGCACTGCTCGAGTCCAGTGCGCTCGGCCTGCGGTGGATCGTGGACCTGCTCAGGGAGCGCGGCGTGCCGGTGAAGAAATTCATCGCCACCGGAGGCTTGCCCCATCGCAACCCCCTCTTCGTGCAGGTCGCGGCCGATGTGCTCGGCGAGAACATCCTCATTCATCCGTCCCAGCAGGGGCCGGCCCTGGGTGCGGCGATCTTGGGTGCGGTGGCTGCGGGCAAGCGCGCGGGCGGCTTCAGTTCGGTGCGCTCGGCAGTGCGCACAATCGGGGGCGTGCGGAAGGACGTCAACGGTCGTGGCGGCATTCTGATCGCTCCCGACCGGCACCATACCAAGCTCTACGAGCCACTGTATTCGCGGTATCGCGAAGCCGCCGCATTCGTGCAGCGGCAACGTGCCGTAACATAAGGTGCCATTGCTGGCTAACTTGCCAGCACACTCTTGATGGGCTACATTAGGGAAGCGAGGTGATTGACATGGGAAAGCTAGGGGTCGTTAGTCTGGCATTTGTGATGGCAGCAGTCTGCGTGCCACAGGTCGCTGCTAGATCGAGTGGCGGACCCTCGCGCACCAGCGGAGGACCTTTCCCCGGGGAACGCGACTGCACGGCGTGCCATCATAGCTCCGAGGTCAACTCCGGACCGGGAACTTTGTCGCTTACGGTCGGCGGTGTCGCCGCGTCTGCCGAGTCGCCTCCGACCTACACGCCGGGCGAAACGATCGCGCTGATCGTCTCCTTCGAGGACACGACCAAGTTTCGCGTCGGCTTTCAGCTGACGGCGCGGTCCGGCGACGGCTGTGGTCAGCCCGGCTCACTGGCTGCTGGGTCATCGGCCGATGGCAGCGGCATCAAGTCGGAATCGGGCACATGCGGTCCGGCAGGCGCTCAAGTCCAATGGGTGACTCACCAGACGCCTCGCAACGGCAGTTCCGCGACATTCGCGATCGATTGGACAGCGCCCGCTGAGGATGTGGGGCCGGTAACGATCGCTGTGGCGGTCAATGGTGCGGACGGAGCCCAGAGTGCCAGTGGTGACAACATCTACACGCTGCAGGCAGTGCTGCAGCCCAGCGCGGCTGCGTCACCGATCTCCCCAATGATCTCCGAGGGCGGAGTGACTTCACTCGGTGATTCCGATCCCGCTTTGACCACAGGAGCGCCGGGCGGTATCGCAGTGATCAGCGGAACCGGATTTGCCGAGATGGGCGATGGAACCCTTGGTTCCGCCGGTGCGGACGGCACTCTCGCCACCAACACGGGCGGCGTTTGTGTGGAGGTCAACCAGGTTCGAGCCCCCGTGCTATACGCGGACGCCACGACAGTGTACGTCCAGATTCCCGCTGAAACGGGCCTAGGACCCGCAGCTGTGCAGGTGATCGGCAATTGCGATCCCGAGGCGGACGGCGGGCAGGCAGTGCTGAGCAACACGGCCATGTTCGAGATCGCCAGCGTAAAGCCCGCGCTGGTGCACGTTTCGGAGAGCACTGCGGGAGCGGTCGCCGTGCACGAGGATTTCTCGCTGGTCGCCAGCGAGCCGGAAACTCCGGCCGCCACGGAGATGTCGGCGATGCCGGCACCGGCTGAGGGCGAGGACCCAGAGGATGCTGGCCCCGAGATGTCGCCGGCCGTGCCGGGTGAGGTCGTCACATTGTTCGGAACAGGGTTCGGGCCGACCGATCCTGCCTTGGCCTCGGGTGAAATACCGGCCCTGTCCCATGTGCTGGCCGCCGAGTCGGTTCAGCTGATGCTTGGCGAGACCACGGTTCCGGACGACCACATCGTGTACGCCGGCGCCACGCCGGGTGTCGCCGGACTGTATCAGTTGAGCGCGAGGATTCCGGATGCGATGCCTGCCGGCGACTTTGCGGTCTCTCTGATGGTGGACATGCAGGCTTCGCCGGCCGGCGCGACGATCGCGATCGGCATGCCTGAACCGGACGAGGACGGCGTGGCCTGTGTAGCGGACCTTGTGCTGAGCGTTGGCGAGTCATGCAGCGGGGGTGTGAACGTATTCGGGACTGCATACACGGGCGTGTTTGAAGTGAAAGCGGACGAGGCATGCGTCACGGTTGAGGGCCTTCCGCCGTTTTGCGGGGAAGAAACGCTTGACCCCCTCGGTCTCGGTCTCCTCGTGGCGGAGAAGCAGAGCGACGGCACGTGGAAGATCACCAAGTTCGGTGATGAGTGAGCGCGTGGCGGCACAGAGGTAACGTCGATGCGAGATCTTGAGCAAAAGGTGAACCGAATCATGAACCGAAGATCCTTCAAACAATGGCTCTCCCTTCCATGCCTGTGGACTGTGGCACTGCTGACGGTGCAGGCGCAGCCGGTCGAGCTGGAGTACGCCCCCGACGATGGAGCAGTCTTCAACGTCGTCGAGACCGTGACCCGCGTCACTTCGGTAACCGGGGCTGATCCCGCCGTCGATCCCGTAACCGACGTGCGGATGCGCGAGAGCGTCGTCACGGTCGCGGCGGCCGCCGTTCCGGATCCGGATACGGTGATCACCACTGGGGGCTTGACGGTCGACGTTGTCCCGGACTCCACGGCATTCTCGAACAAGGTGACGATCCAGGCCCAGAGCCTCACTCGCAACGACAATGCCGTCGCGAGCCCGCTGCATGCGGCGTTCAGCGGATTGGAGCTGACCTACCACTTGGACGATCAGGGCAAGCTGCTTGAGATCGCGGGATACGAAGGGGTGCGCGCTGCGATGACTGCGAAGCTGCCCGACAAGCTGGCGGCAACTCTGCTCAAGCTGGTCAACCACGAAACTCTTCGGCACCAGGATCGAGCGAGCTACGAAGAGGTCCACGGTCCCTTCACGGAAGGTAGCGTTACCCCGGTCGTCAACGAGGTCTCCGCGGCGAGCCATGCCTTGCCGTCCGAGGGTTCTGTGGTCTTGTATTCGGTTTCTACGATCGCGACCGTGCCCGACGAAGACAAGATCCGTCTCACGCGCACCTTCAACTCCGATGCCGCGGCCCTTGCCATGGAGTTCGACGGCCTCGAAGAGGCAACCATCTTGGAGGCTCAGGGCATGCTTGCGTCGACACTACCGGACACCTACGCGAGTGCGACCGTGTCCGGTTCCGAGGAGGTGCTCGTTCAAACTGGCGGCGCGCTGGTAGAGTCGCGCACCCTCATGCTGGTCGCGGAGTGGACGCTGCAAGCGCCAGACGGCACCACCCCCGAAGTCCACAAGGTCGAAGAGACCAGGGAGTTCACGGCGACCGCTGTCGAAGTGCAGGCAGACGCGGCGACGGCCGCGCAGCCCTGATCTGAAGATCGGCCCGTCTCGGCCGCGGCTGGCCGGCCAGGAACTCGGCTGCGGGCGCGCTCGCCCCGCGGATTCAAGGCCTTGAGCGCCAAGAGCCCCCAGCTAGGGCGAAGACTTGAGCGCGGCGAGCGCCTGTAGGCGATATACTGGCTTGGCCAGGCCTTTTCCTGGCTTGTGCGACCACTAAGCGGGCGGAGTCGATTGCCGCACTCGGCCCAGCGTTGGCGCAAATCGCCGTGTTGGAATCTCTGGATCGCTATTTCGAGGTCCGACAGCTTGGATCCAGCGTCCGGACAGAGGTCGTAGCGGGAGCGACCACCTTCCTTGCGATGAGCTACGTCATCGCGGTCAATCCGGCGATTCTGGCCGATGCCGGGATCCCGCCCGCCGCAGCCGCTTTCGCGACCTGCTTGGTCAGCGGCTTGGCCACCATCGCCATGGGACTCTTCGCCCGGCTGCCTCTCGCAGTGGCACCGGGAATGGGCTTGAACGCGTTCTTCGCGTATGCCGTTGTGCAGGGTCATGGATTGGCTTGGCAGGAAGGCCTCGGCATCGTCTTCGTTTCGGGCGTAGCGTTCATGGTGCTGACCCTGTTGGGCGTTCGGAACGCCATTCTGCGCACGATGCCCCCACAGCTATTGCCGGCCATCGCGTCGGGGATCGGCATGTTCTTGGTCATGGTCGGGCTCAAGAACGCCGGTTTGATCCGCGCTCACGACGCAACACTCGTAACCCGAGGCGACCTGACCGCCCCGCCTGCGCTGCTGGCGATCGCTACGTTGCTATTCACTACCACGCTCCTGTCGCGCGGCGTGCGGGCCGGGATCGCGATCGGCATTGTCGGTGCCGCGCTAGTCGGCATCCCGCTCGGCCTGACCGGTGGCGCGTCCCAGCCCGGGGGCAATGCGTTCGATGCCGTTTTCGCCTTGGAGATTGATGCCGCCCTGTCCTTGGGCGTCCTCGACATTGTCTTCGCCATGCTCTTCGTCGATATGTTCGATTCGCTGGGAACCGTGATTGGATTGGTGAAGAAAGCGCGCTTGGAAGACTCCAAGGGTCAAGTCGCCGGGCTTGGCCGCGTCTTGGGAGTGGACGCCGCGGCCACCATCGTCGGCGCCTTTGCGGGGACTTCGACCATGACCACCTACGTCGAGAGCGCGGCGGGCATTCAGGCCGGGGGCAGGACCGGGCTCGCCTCAGTCGTCACCGGCGGTCTGTTCCTACTGGCTGTGCCGGTTGTGCCGTTCGTAGGATTGATTCCCGCATTTGCCGCGGCCGCGCCTCTGATCATCGTCGGTGCGGCGACGGTTGGCTTGGCGCGGGAGATTGAGTGGGACGACATGGACACCGCTGTGCCGGCCCTGTTCGTGATGGCGGGAATGCCCTTGATGTTCAGCATCGCGGACGGGCTCGCGATGGGCGTGGTCTCGTATTCGGCCCTGAAGATTCTGCGCGGCCAAGCGGGCAGGGTGTCTTGGCTGGTGCATGCGCTTGCAGCGCTGTTCGTGGCGCGGTTCGTCTTGCTCGGCTAGCGCTGGCCGAGAACGGCGCGGCGGTCCGGCGTAAGGCCGCCCGTCGCAGGGAGGCTAGGACGCTTCGAACTCGTGGCCGGACGACGTCGTCTTCGCCCGCTGCTAGCATCGACACAGCGATCTCGAGCTCTTCCGGGAAGCTTGGCCGTGCCTCGATGGCCGGTCCGTCCTTGCGCAGTTCCTCGGGAGCGTGCTCTGGCGTTAATTGGGCACCGCGGCAGTCCCGGCGGATGCGCAAGTGCGCGCCGGCGTTGGCGATCCCTGGCGTGAACATCCCTGTCGATACGCCGGGCAGGTTCGCGACATCGCACGCGATCTGCTCACAGCGCCGCTGCCGTGGCTCGCGGTTACGGTGAGAATCGAAGAATTGAAACGAGGGAATTGGAAGAGACTAGCGAATAGACTGACTTCCTCTCGTTCGGTATGGTATCCTGCCCCCGCTTGGTGGGCTCGCCAACTATCTTCCACTGCCTATTTCCCGTTTCCCGAGCGGTCACGATTCGGGTCGGGGAAGTGGTGGGGGTGTTGCGGCAGCATCCAGCCAGGCCGGCAGGAGGCCCCGTTCCATGAAGCTCAGAAGTTCCATCCCTTTGTTGCTCTTGTCACTGGCCTTGGTTGCCGGTGCCGTCGCGCAATTCCAGCTGCGCGGCACGATCGGCGGGTTGGTAACCGACATCACTGGCGCTGTGATCGTCAACGCCACCGTTACTCTGACCGACTTGGAACGCAACCAGTCGACGGTCGCGCAGACCAACGATGGCGGCCTATTCTCGTTCCCTAACTTGGTGGCGGGCAATTACCAAGTCTCCGTCGAGCAGGAAGGCTTTAAGACGGGCGTGTCGGACATCGTGGTCATCACGACCAACGACAATGTCCGAGTCGACATCGCCATGGAGATCGGAGACGTTACCGAGACCGTCGAGGTCACGACGGCAGCTCCGCTCATCCAAACCGAGCAGACCGTCGTTGGGCAGGTAGTGGACGAGACCTTGGTGGAGGCGCTCCCGGCGCTAGGCCGTAATTTCCTGGCCTTCTCCACGCTTGCGCCGAACGTGAGCTCATTTCCCAGAACAGGTGCAGCTAACGCCACCTGGTCTGTTGGTTCGCATCACACGGTCGGGGGAATCGCGGTCCAAGTAGGCGGGGGCGGTGACAACGGCCTCTACATGAATGGTGTCAACATCAACGACTCGTGGCTGGGCGGGACGCAATACTCGCCCTCCATGGAGAACGTGCAAGAAGTCAAGGTTGACACCGCGAATTTCTCCGCTGCCAGCGGTCGGGACATTTCAATGACGAGTGTCATGACGAAAGCCGGCACCAACGAATTCCACGGCGGCCTCTTCAACTACCTCCAGAACGAGGCCTTGAATGCTTGGAATCCGTTTATCAAGGCCGAGTCGGAAGCGGGCCAGAGGCAGGACAAGCTCCAGCGCAACCAGTTCGGCGGCAACATCGGAGGCCCGGCAGTGCGTAACAGGGCGTTCTTCTTCTTCGGCTACGAAGGCATGGACAACAACAGTGGCAGCGTGGATTCAGGCTCGTTCGGCGGCAGCAATCTATTCCGTGTCCCTACTGGCGAAGAGCGGCAGGGAGACTACAGCGGCTTGGTAAACCGCTTCCCGGGGGATCCGAACGTGCTTCTCTACAACCCGTTCACGACGCGCTTTGACGCGGATGGCAACAGCATCAGGGATCGCGTCGTGAACAACGACCTCCGCACGACGGGCATGATCAACCAGACCGCCCTCGCGCAGATCAACGATATCTACCCGACATCGAACGGATTCGTCAACACGAACAACCCCGACGATCTTCGCAACCACAGGGTCATCTCGAAGCGGACCAACTTCAATTGGCGCATTGACACTCGCTTCGACTACCGGATCACGGACAACGACAACGTCTATGTCTCCTACTCCGAGTCTCTTGGCCTGGACGACAACCGCGGCGGCCTGTTCCCGGACCTCGACCGGAATGTGGAGGACTCCTCGTACGTCCTCGCGGTCAGCTACGCCCGCGTGTTCACGCCGACGCTGACCAACGACTTCACATTTGGGTTTACGCGGCCCAATCTCAACAGTGTCGACCAGGGCACGATGGACAAGCTGGCGCAGACCGACACGCCGCGGAATCGCCACTTCCAGAATCTGGGCGACCCCAACGAAGTCGGATTCGGCATGCACTCCATCAGGGTGGGCGGGTATGGGACCCACGGCATTGGAGGGGCGACCATCTTCGGCACTCCCGGGCTGC
>VXRL01000093.1 GCA_009838515.1 Terriglobia bacterium
AGTTAGCGTCGGCTGTTGCCGGCTCTCACCAGCGCTCGCAGTAAACTCCCGCTAGTCGAGGCGGCGAAGCGGGTAAGGAGCATCATTGCCCGGACTATGGTCACCGTCTTCGGCGTCTGCTGCTGCCTTTCGTCGCTGCTTGGAGCGGTTTGTGCATCTCCTCATATAGCTTGAACAAATGCTCAACACGCTCCCGCTCGGAGGCGAACCCCGTGCGCCGGTAGAGCCGTTCCACTGTGCGATCAAGCGCCCGATGTGCATTCCGTAGGGCCGTCGGCATCAGGTCGGGATCGTAGAGATCGGCCAGTTTGGCACCCGGGTGGGCGGCGCGGGCGTCGAGCACGGCTTGGGCAAGTGGCTCCAGACTCGATAGGTCAGCACCTTTGGGCGGCACCGGAAAGGTGTTGTAGACGAGACCGCTCGAATAGCGGTAGTCACTCTTTAGCCGACCTCCGACATGGCGTAGCCAAGCCATATGCATGGACGAAATCAGCAGCGCAAAAAGTGGTAGGGTCGCGTCCTTAACAACCAACAACTGGTTGCTGGGTATCGTTGGGGGCTTCAGATAGCCAATCGGGAGGGGATTATATACGAGAGTGGCGAAACCCTAGCCGCGCTTTTCAAGCAAAACGCGAGGTTTTCTCCCGAAAACGCTAGAAAATCCGCCGTTTCCGCTTGACAATTTCGCCACTGTCGGGTAAACTAAAATCATGGCGAAGAAAGGACCGGGCAAGGCTTACAGGAAGGGCATCAGCCTGAAGCAGATGCTCCAGATGTTCCCAGACGATGCGTCCGCCGAGGCGTGGTTCACCGAGGACCGCTGGCCTGAGGGCGTGTGCTGCCCGGAGTGCGGTAGCGTCAACGTCCAATCTGGATGCAAGCACAAGACCATGCCCTATAGGTGCCGCGAGAAGGTCTGCGGCAAGAAGTTCAGCGTCAAGACCGGCTCCATCATGGAGGGTTCCAAGGTCGGCTATCAGGACTGGCTGCTGGCGATGTTCCTGGTCGGTACGTCCCTCAAGGGCGTGTCCTCGATGAAGCTCCACCGCGATCTCGACATCACGCAGAAGACGGCGTGGTTCCTGTCGATGCGCATCCGCAAGGCGCTCGCCCAAGGCGGGACGCTGTTCGGCGGGCCGGTGGAGGTGGACGAGACGTACTTCGGCGGTCTGGAGAAGAACAAGCACCAGAGCGACAAGCTCAACGCGGGCCGCGGAGCTGTGGGCAAGACGGCGGTCGTGGGAGCCAAGGACCGCGCCACCAAGCAGGTGTCCGCGAAGGTCGTAGCCTCGGTAGACAAGCCGACGCTTCAGGAATTCGTGCAGGACACGGCGGCCCCGGCCGCCACCGTCTACACGGACGACGCGAAAGCCTACGAGGCCCTGCCCTACGATCACGCCGTTATCAAGCACTCCCTACAGGAGTACGTCAAGGGCGACGTTCACACCAACGGGATAGAATCTCTCTGGTCGATGCTCAAGCGGGCCCACAAGGGCGTGTTCCACAAGATGAGCCCCAAGCACCTAGACGCCTACGTTCAGGAGTTCGCGGGCCGTCACAACATGCGGGAGCAGGACACGGACGAGCAGATGGAGACGATCCGCTCGGGGATGGAGGGCAAGCGGCTTCGCTACCGCGAGCTGACGGCCCCTAGCGGCCTGTCCAGCGGGGCGCGTTCAGCGTGAATGCCCGTACAAATTGGAACAGAACATGTTGTACTGGCAGTGGATTGTGAGCTACACTACCGTACAAATCTGAGGGGTGCGTGATCGCTACGGGCAGAGCCGCAATCCAAGCCGAATCTCCGCAACTGCGCCGCGTGGTCAACGGAAGTCCGACGAACGATTTGGTCTTTAGTGCGCTGGTAGGCCCGAACGAGGAAGCCTTCTCCCAGATTCTCGACCTATATGTCCAGCCGGGCAGCGTGGTCGCAGATGTCACCTACGGCAAGGGGGCGTTCTGGCGCAGAGTGCCGCCCGGAACATACGATCTCCGCAAGACAGACCTCTTGACCGGCGTGGATTGCCGAGAGCTGCCCTACGGAGATTCGGAGATTGACTGCTTGGTGCTTGACCCTCCGTACATGCATTCGCCGGGCGGGACAGCTCACACAAGCCACTCCGGCTTCGAGGTGCACTATCGGAACAACGGGACAGGCAACAGAACCGGCCGCAAGTACCACGAGGCCGTCTTAGCGCTCTACGAAGAGGCCGGGCAGGAGGCGCACCGTGTCTTGCGTGAGCGCGGCGTATTGATCGTGAAGTGCCAAGACGAGGTTTGCTCGAACCGGCAGCGCTTCACGCATGTCGAGATCATGCAAGCCTACGAAGCGCTGGGGTTTGTAGCAGAAGATCTGTTCGTGGTCGTCCGCAAGAACCGTCCGGGCGTGAGCCGCATCGTGCGCCAAGTTCACGCCCGCAAGAACCACTCGTACTTTCTGGTGTTCTGGAAGCGAGGCTCGAACGCCCAAGCCTGGGAGCCTCCCGTATGAATCCGGTCGAACTGCTGGCATCGATCATCCGAGAGCATTCGCCCGAGAATATCTGGAAGGATTCCCCATTGGCCGGATACCGGCAGCTCGGCAACACGAATCGAGGAGAGATCGGCGAAGAGTTCATTCGCCGGTATCTCCGGCAACACGGGCTCAAGGTCGGAAACGGCAATCGGACATCGGAGACGGACATGCTGATAGAGACGCTCCGATTCGAGGTCAAGACCGCATCGCTAGGCGCGAACGGGACGTTCCAGTTCAACCATGTCCGGCTCGACCGGGCATACGAGCACCTGCTGTGCCTTGGAATCTGCCCGACGAAGATCGTTTTCAACGCATGGCGCAAGGGAGAGGTGGCCGAGCATCGAGCTGGCACCTTGGTGCGAATGGCCGAGGGCCAAGGCGTGACGTTCAAGCTCACGAAACGACTCGACGAAATGCTCGATATCCAGAGGCTTCCCGAGTTGATTCGCCTGATTCAACCGGAGGGACAGAATGGCTGACGCGCCAAAACCCAAGCCGCGTACCGTCAAGCTGCCGCACCACAGCTACCAGCCGAGCAAGGCGGAGCTGGAGGAGCGGTGGGCTACGGACGCCGGTTTCGAGGAAGTGGTCAAGGCTTGCCTGAAGCCGGTCAGGATCGTCTACGAGAAGCCGCCGGGCCGAAAGCGCGGCTAGGGTTTCGCCACTCTCGTATATAATCCCCAATCGGGACATATTCCCTGCGCTCGGAACTCACTTCCGGCATCACAAGGAATTCCGATTCTGGCACGACAGTGACATGGAACTCCGTCGGTTGCGCCGCCAAGGACCTTCCCAGTTTTCCCGCGCGGTTTTCCCGATAGTCCCTGACGGCACGGATGCGATGCATGACGGCCGGCATGGCCCGCAGGCGAGAAGGGGATGCGCCGGCCGGAAAAAGCAGCCAGCGCTCCAACCCGTTAATGAACTCGCGGCCGCCGATAAAGGGCCTAAGCAAGTCGGCCGCGTCCGGCTCATCTGCCAGAAAGGCCTCTCTTTCGTCTTGGTTCAGGATGTAGTGACCGCCATCGACGGGCTTGGTGCCGACACCGATTTTCGGTAAGCCGAACAAGGACTTCCGCTCCCGTTCAACGACCATGTGCGGGTCAGTCAACTGGCTTGTGTCCACGAGGTAAGGGCCGATTCGACCGAGTTCGAGTTCGGTGGACTCGTTGGTCGAGAGTTCATACGTGAACAGGCGGCGCCGCGAAGACGCTGTATTGCGATCGGCCATGCCGACGATCACGACATGCACATGCGCTTTCCCGCGCGCCTCGGATCCCCAGGGGAACGTCGAGTGGGCGAAGACAATTTCGAGGCCGTACCTGTCGAACAATGTGGGCCATAGCTGCGGAACCTGCTCGCCCTGTACGATCGAGTTAGTGGCGACGAAAGCAATCCGGGCACGGCTTCCCTCGAAATAGGCACCGGCCTTCAGGAACCATGCGGCGACATAGTCGAGCCGGAAGCCTCCAGCGCCGAGCGACTTCATTACGGCCTTGGTTTGGGTCTGTTTGTCTCCGTCGCGCATGACAAAGCCCCCGAACGGAGGATTTCCTAACACGAACGAACACTCGCTCGGTGGGAGCAAACCGGACCAGTCCGCTTCCAGCGCCTCGCCGTGGGCGATGTGCGGTGACTTCTCAAGGGGGATACGCGCGTAGGTCTGGCCAAACTCCAGACTCAGGCGGTTGTTCATGATGTGGTCCATCATCCACAAGGCGGTCTCGGCGATGCGGGCTGGAAACTCGCTAATCTCGATCCCGTAGAACTGGTCCACGTCCACCACAGACTGACTCGCCGCATCGATCACCACCTGCGTGGTCGCGGCAGTCTCTTCCCGGATCTCGCGGATGACCTCGATTTCGAGCATCCGTAATTCCCGATAGGCGATGATGAGGAAGTTGCCGCAACCACACGCCGGATCGAAAAAAGTCATACCGCCGAGCTCAGCTTGGAACTTGCTCAATGAAGTGAGCCTGTTGCGGCCCCTTCGCGCTCGCACCAGTTCGAACTCGACACGCAGGTCGTCCATGAACAGTGGCTCGATCACCTTCAGGATGTTTTTCTCCGTTGTGTAATGCGCACCTTGGGCGCGGCGCTCCGTCGGATCCATTACAGACTGGAAGAGTGCACCGAAGATCGCTGGCGAGAGTTTCGACCAGTCGAACCGGCAGGCGTCCAACAGTGCCCCACGCATTACGGCGTCGAACGAGAACATTCGCAGGGACCCCTTGAACAGGGCTCCGTTGACGTATGGGAACCGCGTCAGCTCTTCATCGAGGGTCTTGGGGCGCTTTCCTTCCGGTGTGTCGAGCACCTCGAAAAGTTGCGCGAGCCAAAGCCCGAGATCGGCCCCGTCCTCTTTAGTGCGCGTCTCGATGAAGTCGAGGAAGATGTCTCGCGGCTCGAACACGCCGGTATCGTCGGCAAACATGCAGAACACGACTCTTACGAGGAAGCGTTCCAGGTCATGCCCCCCATGGCCCGCATCGGCGAGCGAGTCGTACAGCCGTCCGACCAGTTCGGCAGCTTCGATGTTCGCTGGATCCTGATCGCGGAAGGTCCGCCGCTGCACCCCGAGGATGAAACCGAAAGACTCGACATGCTCGGGCAGGTCCGCCAGTGGAAACTCAACGACTGCCCGCTCGTCGAGATCGTGAAGCTCGAACGTCTGGAAGTCGCTCACCAGAACGAAACGCGGGCGATCGCGCTCGCGTAGGGCGTCGAAGTACTCCCCGGCCTGTCCGTAGGCTTCTTCGAGATCACGCCCAGCGCTCTTCTGCTCGACGATGAGAACGCCGGGCCAGAACAGGTCGATGAAGCCTGAGCGGTCGTTCAGCTTTTTGATGTGTTCTTCGTAGCGCGCCACAGAGCGCCGCCGGACGCCGAAGACCTCGAAGAAGTCGTTGTAGAAGCTCTGTGTCTCGCCCTTCTCGTAAGCCGCGTCCCGCCATTCATCGGCGAAAGCGGCGGCACGGACGCGAACTTCGTTCCACGAGAGGCGCATCAGTCCGTGCTGCCCGCCCTGTGCCGCAAGAGTGGCGGCATAGCTCTTGCCGGATGCGGTGCCCGCCAGCGAGGGGCGGCACCCGGCAAAGTCCCTCGTCCCGCAGTGTTGGCGCGAGGCTCGATCATGCGTGTAGCACCCTCGCGCTCCGTTCCACAGCAGTCCGGTCGCGGCGCGCCTGCGCCAGTTCGTAGCTCGCCTGCATCCGCATCCAGTGATCGGCGGTACCCCAGCCGATGCCTTCCAGTGCGAGCGCCATGGTCGCGGACACGCCCGCTTTGCAGTTCAGCAGGCGAGACAGCGTGCCGCCCTCGCATCCGAGACGCGCTGCCGTCTCGGTCACGTTCCAGCCCACTTCGTCAATGCTCTCGCGGATCAGTTCGCCCAGATGCGGTGGGTCCGCCATCGGGCCGATGAAATCGTTCGCAATGTCGTTCATGGTCAACACCCCCTTCGGTCAGTGATAGTCGATCAGATCTACGTCTACAACCTCGCCGTCCTTGAAACAGAACACCACCCGCCAGTTGCCGGAGACGCGAACGCTCCACTTGTCCGCGCGGTCGCCTTTCAAGGGATGCTGCCGGAACCCGGTGCGTCGGCGCTTCGCGGATGTATCGCCTCTTGCAATCGGAACAAATGCGCCAGAGTTGTGGCACCAGAGCATAGGGCAACCGCGCGCGGTCGTCGCCTTCGTGCAGCGCCCGCAGTCCCTCGTCCCTAACTTCATAATTCACTGTAGCGCGCCGCGTTACGCGCCACAAGCGTCCGCCGAGTCGAACGCTTCGATTGCCTTGCCGTGATGGCTGCCGATCCCGATGCGGACGGGAACGTGTACAGGAGCAGTCTACGAAATGGTGGGCAGTTGAGAGTGCGCGGCGGACGCTGCCGCTCAAGCGCCGTTCGGACTAAACGCCTCTTGCAAACGGTCTTTTTCGCTCGACAGCCTGAGCGGTCAGGAAGCGGATAGACGACACTGGGCACTCTCAGATGATCTCGCCTGTGCGGTTTTGACCACCTCAGTCGTTCACGTACGGTCCATATCTGGAAGGAGGCCCATTGCCACTAAGTGACAGGGCTCGAATTGCGTTGCGGCTCCGCGTTAACTGTTCTTGCACTTGCCGTCATCCTGTTCCACTGGCGTCGGTCCCTCCAAATTGTGAATCTTCCCCTCATGTATCCGTACGCCCTTAGCGTCTCTGCACACTCAGCCGCCCCAATTATGGAGTCACCAACACTCGGATTCTGTACCGGCTCCTTCAGCCATCTCTTGTATTTTCTTACCAATATTATGTATCGCAATCTGGATTGAGACCGAGGAAGCGGCTGCATCTCCGGTTGTGCTCTTGCAGCCCAATCGACTAATTCCTCTCCACACCTTTGAAGTTCTTCAAGTTCCTGAATAGCATGATGTTTTAGATATTCGGCAACGGCTAGCGGCACAACTAGGATTATGCCGATTCCGACAAATGGGAGCGCCACTTCGAATATAGGGACGGCCTCACTTATCACAGTGCGCGCTCCAAAGAGGTCCACTGCGAGGTCCCACCCAAAGCCAAACAAAGACGCGAGGCAGCCGAGCGATAGATATTTTTTTGGTATTCCCATCATCCGACGCTGTCTGGGCTTAGTCGATTCAGCCAGTAGCGGACATAGGCCCCTTTGGCAGGGTCGAATGCCTCTACGGACGGTGCTTGCTCGGGTGTTGCTTCGCTTTTCACTATCTCAAGGTCTCCCAGACCGCTTATGGCATAGTTTACGATGAATCGCCACCGCCACGCGCTCGGCGGCTTGGCTCAGGGCTCGATCCCGTTCGTTTCGGTCGCGACCGGCGCGGCGCAGGTGCCCCAATGTTAGGGAACACCCAGGACACGCCGGGTAACGGCGGCGGGTTCGCGTAGTCGAAGGGTCGGACGTGCCGCGCTCAAACGCCGCACGGGCTGCAAGCCATTGTGTCTACAGGGCTTTCAGCGCTTCGCGGATGCGTGGGAGGAGTGCGATTTCTCTACGGTAGAGCGCTGCGAACTCATACCCCACGCATCTTTGATGCAAACGACGAATGCCGCATTCCCTGTTTGCCTGGGCGCTGTTTTCCTTTACAAACAAGGGGTT
>VXRL01000016.1 GCA_009838515.1 Terriglobia bacterium
CCGATCGCGAGCGGCTGCTGCCGTTGCTGTGGGCCCTGGACTACTTCAAGCAGTCGCAACAGCGGGACGTCGACGAGGGTGACTTCCAGTTGCGCAAGCCCAAGGGCCCGTTGCCCTCGGCGAGCAAGGCCTGGGCAGAATTCCACGCAGCCATGGAATCTTGGGACGAGGAACGGGCGGACCGAGCCATCACGGCCCTAGCCCGCACGAGGGGCGGGCACGAAGTCATCGAGGGCTTGTGGCGGTACGGCGCACGGGACTACCGCAACATCGGGCACAAAGCGATCTTCACCGCCAGCACGTGGCGGACGCTGCAGGCGATCGGCTGGCGGCACGCCGAACCGGCACTACGGTCGCTGATCCTAGGACTGCTGGATTTCGGGCCGGAAAGGCGCATGAACGGCTACAGTTTCGAGGACCAGTCCCACGCCACGAATGCGGAGATAGCAAGCAAATCGCTGGCGAAGCTGCCCCCAGACTGGATCTCGACCGAATCGGCCGACACTTCGCCGGCACGCGGCGTGCTGGAGGCCGTGCGCAGCGCCGAGCCGCTCGCGGCAAGCGCCGAGGTCGCGGACATGCTGGCGAAAGGAAAGGCGAACTCTCGCGACGTCTGGGATGGCATCCACCTTGCCGCGGGCGATCTGATGCTGAGGTTGCCGGGAATTCTCGGCGTTCATTGCGTGACTTCCGCAAACGCCCTGCACTACGCTTTCCGGATGTCTGGCGATGCCGAAACGCGCCTGTACCTTCTGCTGCAGGGAGTCGGGTGGATGGGCCAGTTCGCGAGCTACATGTCACGGAACGACGAGATGAGGAATCTGGATCTCAGCAAGCTCGAGCGGTCCGAGGCGTCTGGGAACGGCAGCGATGAAGTGGCCGCGATTCTCGAGCAACTCGGGACGGATACCGATGAGGCTGCGCGGAAGGCCATCGGCTACGCGATGGACCACCAGGACCTGACGGAGTTCTCCCGCATGGCCCGCAACATCCTGTTCCGCAAAGCCGAGGAATCGCATCGATTCAAGTACGCCGCTGCCGTCTTCGAGGATCTCGAGCTGGTGAGCCCGGCCTGGCGGCCGCACATGCTGGCCACGTCAATGTACTATCTGCAGGGCCCTGCTGACCGGGATTCGGAGGCCGTCGTACGCGCTCGCAAGGCTCTGGGCATGGCGTGATCGCCGGGACCGGGAGGAGGCCGGATCAGCGAACAGGGAAGAAGATGTCAGTGCGCCACTTGGACTGGTCCGGCTCGGCGCCAGGATCGGTGACGTAGACTTCCCAAGGTGCCCCGGCAGCTTCGAGGCCCTGAGACCTGATCCACTCCGTCAGTGCCGCCCAAGTGTTCGGCAAGCCTTCGTAGGGACCGATGTGCGTGACGGTGGCCATCGTCCCGCAGGGAAGCTCGCCCGATTCGACTCGAGCCGCGCCGTCCATCTGCGACCCGACCGGCATCCCGCACTCAAGTTCGACGGCGTCACCCTCCATCGAATGGTAGATTGAGAACGGCATTCCGACCGGCTGCTGGCCGCACTGCTGGATGAAGGCGTAGACCTCCCCGAACAGCGGCCCCATGATCGCGCCAAGCTTGTCTATCGTCGTCTTGGCGCGAATCCCTAGGTAGGGCTGCGCTTGTAGTTCGGTCGTTCCAAATTCAAGTTTCATTCACTCTTTTCCCGATCAAGCAACCAGTCCAGTCTCTTTGAGAGACTCGCCAGCATGTCTTGACCTCCATCATGACATTTCACGCTTCCGAGGTTGACTGGGTGACGGGAACGGCTCCTCGGACCCGCTGCACCGAGCCAATTCGGAATGCTGCCCGAAGCTCGTTCGCACCATAGCCTGGCGACCCCGGCGCAGTGCGCCCCACTCGGTTCTCAAGGCGGTATGTTGAGGGATGTGTAGCTCCCGATCAAGTCTCGCTGGCTCGAACTCCAGTCGAAGGAGCCGGACCTGCTCTAGCCAATCGAAAGAGTCTCCTCGGAGCCTGGCATGAATCTCGAAACTGCGACCGCACTCGTCGGGTTGGCCGTCTCCATGACCTGGACACCCGGCCCGAACAACGCCATGCTCAGCGCCTCCGGGGCCAATTTTGGGTGGCGCCGGTCAGTGCCACATGCGATGGGGGTCGCTATCGGCTTTCCGATCATGTTGACGCTGGTGGCTCTCGGCCTCGGGCGAGTGATCGAGCCATTCCCATTCATTGTCAAGATCCTGAAGTGGCTCGGATGCACCATGCTCGCTTGGTTCGCGTGGCGTATCGCAACAGCCCATTTGACGGAGGGAAACTCCCGGGGTAGACCGCTCACGTTCTTCGAGGCGGTCCTGTTCCAATGGGTGAACCCTGCGGCTTGGGCCCTCGCAATCTCCTTGACAGCGGTCTACGCGATTGGCGAGGTCGCAGTTCCCAACGCCTTGCTAGCTGCAAGCGCTTTTCTCGTCTCTGGACTGGCCTCGTCTTACACGTGGACTGTGCTCGGCGCAGGGATCGGCAAGGCGCTCAAGCAAGGCTGGCGCTTGCGGTCGTTTAACTGTGCGATGGGCCTCGTATTAGTGTCCTGCGCTGTCTGGCTCTTGCTGACCCATTGAGGCAGTTGGCCGCCCATTCCACTCATTGTGGGACCGACACCGCTCCCCTTCTCCCCATGGCGCTTCCGATCAGCCGGCGCAAACTCCGGCAGCCAATGAAACCAGGGTGGCAGCGGTATCGGACCATCGGCTGGCTGGAATGCGCCCGCGTTCAAAGTCATGCTTGCACTTCCCTGTGGCCAAGTTCCGACAGATTTTGCGCCGTTTCAAGGAGTCTGTCCCGCCATGCGATCCGGTCGACCCACTGCTTCGGAATGCCCGACAGCCCATAGATGGCGCCGGCCAATTGGCCCGTCACTGCCGCCACCGTATCGGCGTCGTCGGCCAGATTGGCCGCTAGCAGCACAGCATTGCGAAAGTTGGCAGTGCGCGCGACTGACCATATGGCGGCCTCGAACGTGTGCACGACGTAGCCGCTGGACCGGATATCCTGCCTTGCGCGTCCGCGCCAGCTGCCTCGAACGATCCTAGCTATGGCTGGAGCGCCATCGAATGATCTAGGGGCGAGGACGTCCCGGCGCGGTTTGCCGGAAATCGCATCTGCAAGCAGATCCGCGAACGCGCGGCAGCCATCCACCGCTTCCTCGGCCGCATGCGTCGTCCGAGACTGTTGGGCAGCAGCATGGTCAAGCCCGTCGCGGTCGTTCCAGAAGCGCAGGGCAACTGGGGCGAGCCGCATCAGCGAGCCATTTCCCGCAGTGTCTGGATCCGTCGACCCGGCGAGGGGGTCGCCTGTCTGGCGGTAACGCTCAAGCGCAATCCTAGTCGTGATCCCGATGTCGAAGCAGTGCCCAGTGCACGAATATTCCCCGTTCCGCCACCATGCCACGAATCGGTCCATCAGGTCCCGGCAGTCAAGGCTCTCCGATGCCAGCAAGCTTTCAGCGAGAGCCAGCGCCATGGCCGTGTCGTCAGTCCAGCAACCGGGCCGAAGTTGGAATGGTCCTCCCCCAGTGATATCGACGATCCTCGGCTTCTTATCTCGCCTTTGGAATTCCAACGTTGTCCCCAGAGCATCACCCACCGCAAGTCCGAGCAAGGCCCCCATCGCGCGATCCCGAACGCCCTCTTTGGTTATCGATGGAGCGAGGGATATCGGGGGTTCGCAACGCTGTATGTGGAGTTCCTGCTCCTCGGTCTCGATGGCGTCGTCCGACCGTGCTTTCCGCACTTTGCGGACCGCGTCTTCCCAGTTCCCTCCCAGCTCAACGAGCAGACGGGCCGCAACCGTACCAGCTCGACCCAAACCGCCCTTGCAGTGGACAAGTACGTCGAATCCCATGCGCAACCGGTCGCGGATTGCCTCACCCGCGATCCTCCAACCACGCTCAAAGTCAGATCCGGGCGGATTCATGTCAGGGATCGGTAGGTGCCACCATTCCATGTGCCGTTCCTCAACGGCCTCGCACAGCCCACGCACCTGCAAGGAGTCAATCTCCTTCTCCGTGATCAAGCTAATCACTGCCGTCGCTCCCCAACGCTGAACCTCATCGAGATCCAGTCCTAAGTCCCGGTCCGCAGGCCCTTTCCACGCGTGAGCGTCCTTCTTGCCGGGGCATAGGGTGATTCCGATTCGGCCGGAGCCATCGCCGGGACTGACTTCGCCGATCCGAATCGGATCGTTCTGGCTGGTCCGGACCTGCAACATAGATTGGGCGGCTTGGATTGGGGGCTCGGGGCGAGTCCGCCTCGGGAAAACGCAAATATCCGAGCCTACTTGGCCCAAGGCGCGGAGAATCATGCTACCACTCCTGTTCGAGCTCCTTTCCGGGGCTCAATTAAGCGCGAGTGCCCGGCACGGTTCCCGATCGCATCTACGGAGACGCCGGTATCCTCAGAGCGCAGGGCACAGGCATAGTTGAGTGTGTCCGCTCCACTGTGGCAGCGACAGATGCCATCTGGCGCATAGCGGCCGATCAAGCAAGCCTCGGACGCGCCCACCGATTCATCCTCAAAGGGGGTACGAGTACGATGGGATCAGGCTTCAGTTCCAGCGGGCACTCGGCACGGCACAAATCAACATGTGGATCGGTGCCAGCTTTCGTGAGGTCGTCAGGCCCGCTCTGGGCGAGCTGAACAGCGGATGAAGGGCATATGAGTGAGGCACAGAACCTCGAGTGGAAATCGTCTTGGAGGGACGAGTATCTGAAGTGGATCTGCGGGTTTGCCAACGCTCAGGGCGGTGTGTTGGAGATCGGCAAGAACGACCGTGGCAAGGTCGTCGGCGTGAAAGATCCGCTGCGACTGTTAGAGGACATACCCAACAAGGCGCAAGCCCTGCTAGGCGTTGCCATTGACGTGAACCTCAAGTCTGAGGAGGGCGGCGAGTACCTCGAGATTCGGGTCGATCCCTATCCCAATCCAATCAGCTACAAGGGCGAATACCACTATCGCAGTGGCAGTACCAAGCAGATCCTACGGGGCGCGGCGCTGAACCAGTTTCTGCTCCGTAAGCACGGACGCACGTGGGACGATGCCCCGATGCCGGGAGTTGGGATGACGGATCTGGATGGCAGAACTCTGGACGAGTATCGTCGGCGTGGAATCGCCAGTGGCCGCCTTCCTCCCGACGCGCCTAACGAATCCGATAGCAATCTGATCGAAATGCTCCGCCTGCGCGAGGGCGAGTATCTACGGCGAGCAGCGATCCTGCTGTTTCATCCAAACCCTGCGCGTTTCTTCGCCGGCGCATTCGTGAAGATCGGCTACTTCCGAGCGGAGGCCGACCTTGCATACCAAGACGTCATCGAAGGCAACCTGTTCGTCCAGGTGGACCGCGTCGTGGACCTGCTTCGAACAAAGTACTCGAAGGCCAGAATCTCCTACGAGGGCATCTACCGACGGGAGACTCCGCCGGCACCTAGCTCTGCGCTGCGCGAAGCCGTTATGAACGCAATCGTTCACCGCGATTACAGCAATCCGACTCCAATTCAGATCCGGGTGTACGACGACCGGATCGCACTGTGGAATCCGGGGGCATTGCCTCTCGGCTGGACGCTCGAAGAGCTCATGGGAACACACGCTTCGGCACCGCAGAACCCGGGCATAGCGAACGCATTCTTTCGCGCAGGCATGATCGAGGCTTGGGGACGCGGGATCGCCGATATCGTCAGAGCGTGCCGAACTGCGGGCACGGCCGATCCGCAATGGGCCGTGGAGCCGGGCGGCTTGCGGCTCGAGTTCTTGTTCATTGGGGCCGGTGATGAACCCGAGCCCCGCCGCGCGGCCCAAGCCACGGCCCGAGAACACCGGGATGCTCTCCGGAAATCTGGCGATCCGGCCCACGGCACGTGGGGAGACGAAGAGCGGCGGCCAGAGTCGCAGCCAGAGTCGCGGGCGGAGTCGCTGGCGGAGAGGGTGCTTAGGCAACTGAAGGATGGACCAATGTCAAAAGCGGATCTTTCCAAAAGCTTAGGGCAAAAGAAGGTATCCGGCCAGCTCAACAAGGTAATCAGGCTCCTCTTGGCCAATGGAAGGATCGAACGCACGATGCCCGAGAAGCCCCAAAGCCGGTTACAGAGGTACCGCCTAAAGAACTAGTGGAGGCGTGACGCCAATCCCAGTGGCATGTCACGCCCGGCTGCGATTTCTCGGCCTTGCGGCAGTTAGAATCGACCCGTGCGAACGTGGATTCTATTCAGTCTTGTGCTCGTCCTCGCGGGTTGCGGCGGACCAAGGGCAAACGTGTCGGGCGAGGTCCAGATCTGGCACACAGTCACGCTTGCGTTCGACGGGCCCGAAACCTCCGAAACAAGCGAGCCGAATCCCTTCACGGACTATCGCCTAGATGTGACGTTTGCCGGGCCGTCCGGCGAGCTTGTCGTGCCCGGCTTTTTTGCCGCTGATGGTCAGTCTGCGGAGACATCCGCTGAGTCGGGTTCGAAGTGGCTCGTACGATTCGCTCCTAACGCCGAAGGAAATTGGCGCTACCGCGCATCGTTTCGAACAGGCCCAGGGATCGCGCTCTCCGACGACCCCGCGGCCGGCCTGCCGGCGGCGTTCGACGGAGCGACGGGCGAGTTCATGGTGGCAGCCTCCGACAAGCAGCCTCCCGACTTCCGCTCGCGCGGACGACTCGAATACGTCGGAGAGCGCTACCCGAGGTTCGCCGGAGACGGCAGCTATTTCCTCAAGGGTGGCGCGGACAGCCCGGAAAACCTGCTGGCCTACGCAGACTTCGACGGAACTCGCGACCGCGATGCCGAGACAGGGCGCCGAGAGGCGTTCTTGCACCGCTACGAGCCGCACCTCGGCGACTGGCGCGAGGGTGACCCCTCTTGGCAGGGCGGCAAGGGCAAGGGGTTGATCGGGGCGCTCAACTACCTAGCCTCGGAGGGCGTGAATTCGATCTATTTCCTGCCACAGAACGTAACCGGAGATGGCGACGACACTTGGCCGTGGATCGACCCCGCGACCTTTGATCGATTCGACGTGAGCAAGCTCGCGCAGTGGGAAATCGTCTTCTCGCACGCCGGCCGACTGGGAATCCTGCTGCATGTTGTCACGGCGGAGACAGAGAACGACCACCTGCTCGACGATGGCGAGCTAGGGCCTGACCGCAAGCTCTACTACCGAGAACTCGTCGCCCGTTTCGCTCACCATCCCGTTCTGATCTGGAACCTCGGGGAGGAAAACACGAATTCCACCGAGCAGCGCAAGGCCCACGCGTCCGCTCTGCGCCGGCTGGACCCGTACGATCACCCCGTCGTCATGCACACGCACGCGACCGTCCAACACCACGAAAGGCACTACGCGCCCTTGCTCGGGTTCGAGGATTTCGAAGGCGCGTCAATGCAGATCCGAGAGGATCCGGTTGTCCACACGGCGCTCATCGAATGGATGCGCAGGTCCCGCGAGGCCGGCCGGCCGTGGCTGGTGTCCTTCGACGAGCAGCGCACGGGCCGGGACGGCGTGGCGCCCGACTCGGAAGACGAGTCCCGGCACGACGAGCGTCGCGACCATCTCTGGGCGACTCTCATGGCCGGAAGCTGGGGGATCGAGTGGTACTTCGGGTACATGTATCCCCACAACGACCTCAACCTTGAGGACTTTCGCTCCCGCTCTCAGATTTGGTCCATGACCCGCCATGCGCTCGAGTTCTTCCACGGACACCTGCCGTTTCAAGAGATGCTCCCGGCCGATCAGCTCGCGCCTAGCAGTGGGGTGTACGTGCTTGCCAAGACCGGCGAGATCTATGCCGTCTACATTCCCTCCGGCGGAAGCGCAAGCCTAGACTTGGAAGGCAACGAGGGGGAGTTCGAAGTAGCTTGGTTCGACCCGGCCGAAGGGGGGCCTTTGTCCGATGGCGTCGCCGTGGCCGGTCCGGGAACGGTGAAGCTCGGGCCTGCGCCAGGCGATGCTGCCAAGGACTGGGTTGCGGTCCTGCGCCGCGCAGGAGACTGACCGAACGCGCACCCTGACCGGCCTTCCGCGCTCTGAGGAGCCGGCAGAGAGTTGCAGTGGCTATCAGGCGCCCAGCGGCTCCCAGGGTTGCGTCGAGCGCCTCAACACTGCCCACGCTAGGGGCTTCCGGACGCTTCGTGTCGCGGCTGGGGGGGGCAGGCTACGCGGCCGCTTATACTGCCTTCCATCGATGCGGTCGTCTCCGGGCACAACCCGTTACCGGTTCTCAGGCCACATCTTGTCCCCCGCCCGCAGGATGCTCGTCCGCGATGGCCGAGAACTGTCGCTGATCCCGCGCTGCTTCGACCTGCTTGTCCTGCTTATCGAGCGGCGCGACGAGGCTGTTTCAAGGAACGACCTTCTCGACGCGGTCTGGAGCGACGTGGTGGTCAGCGACGGCGCTCTAAGCCAAGCGGTCCGGACCCTCCGACGCGCGCTGGGTGACGACCCGCGCGATCCGACCTTTATTCGGACGGTCTCGCGGCACGGCTACCGCTTTGTTTGCGACGACGTCGTCGAAGAGCCGGATGTGGGGGCCCTAGAGCCTACACGGGCCACGACAGAGGAACCTGACGCGAATGCCTCCTTCGACAAGGCATTGGAAGCATTGCTCGATGCCGCGCCCGACGACGGAGAAGCAGCGGACGACCGCAGGCGACAGGCCGCCGAGACCCTGCACGAGCTCGGCACGGCGAAGGCCCTCGACCGGCTGACCGGCAGAGAGGAGCGCGCTGTGGCCCTCGCATATTTGCGCGAGACCCGTTGGGACGTTCCCGGGGCGGGGCCGGTCCCGTTGCTGGGAAAGCGTGGGTGGCTTGCCGCGGCGACAACGCTGTTCCTGCTCCGTATCCAACGCGCGGCGGGCCTAGCCCGTCGTCGCTGGATGTCAGCGGCAGCGGGCGGGGCAGCTGCGGGTGCGATCGCCGGCTTGATCGGCAGCCTCATCCTTCGTTTCGGCCCTGGGTCGATAGCGGACAGCGGAGTGCTGGTTGTCCTCCCGCTACTCGGAACACTCGTCGGCGGGGTAGCAGCTGCAGGAGTCGGGGCCGGGCTTGCCGCAGCGGAAGCGGCGTTCCGTGCGCAGCGTCGGCTGGCACTCGCAGTGGCAGGCGCATCCAGCGGTCTGGCAATCGGCCTGGTCGCCCATCTCCTAGGACGGCTCGCGCTCGAAGGTCTGTTCGGTCGCGATCTTTCTCTCCTGATCGGTGCCGTGGAGGGCTTGGTGGTCGGCGGAGCGGTCGGTCTAGGGTACGGGCTGGCCACGCCAACCACAGAGGGCGGCATGGCCACCCCGCACGGGCTCGCCCGAGCCCGCGTCGCGCTTCTGACCGGTGTCGCGTGCGCGATAGGTGCGGGGCTGCTGGGCTGGAGCGGCCGCGCCCTGGGAGCGATGAGCCTCGATCTCATGGCTCAGAGCTTCCCTGGATCCCAAGTCGGCCTTGGGCCACTTGCCCGCCTGCTCGGCGAGCAGGAGCCAGGGGCAGTGACCCGGGTCGCGATCGGCGCTTTCGAGGGCCTCATGTTCGGCTCTGGCCTGTCTGCCGGGCTCACCAAGCGGCCGCGCTGAGCCCGCTTGAACCGGTTTCGACGAAATATCACCAAACCCTCACTTTTCGCTCATGTATCGGCGCGGCGTGCTTCCGATACTGACCTCGAGCGGTTTTCCTCGCGGACCCGCCGTCGACAACGAGCGAGAAAGATGGAATCGCGACTTCCTCTTCGGCTTCCACCCCAACCGGCATGGGCGGTTGACCACGAGGGCCTGACACTCAAGACCCGAGAGCCTCAGCAGTTCATCGACATCACCGAGCGAGTGCTGGGCTGCGTCCGCGCTTCCGGCATCAGCGATGGCACGGTGACCGTGCAATCGATGCACACCACGGCCGCGATTCTGGTCAACGAGCACGAACCTCTCCTGCTCGACGACCTACGTCGGGTGCTCGCTGGCTGGGCCCCGGCCGAAGCCCAGTACTCGCACGACGACTTCGAGCGGCGGACCGTCAACATGGCACCCGGCGAGCGGCCCAACGGCCATGCCCACGCACGAGCGATGGCCCTGCAGGTCTCGGCCACTCTGGCAGTGATCGACGCGGAGCTCCGGACCGGGCGGTGGCAGCGGATCTTTCTGGTCGAACTCGACGGACCGCGCTCGCGCGAGGTCGCCGTCACCACGGCAGGACTGTTGGGAACCGGACCCTGCGCGGGGCTTGCCGTTGACTCCGCGGTTCCCCAGCTCGTGGAGGATTCGACGTGCGGGTAAAGATGATCCTGCCCGCGCTAACCGAGGCGAAGAGCCCGTACTTCCGTCCGATCAAGTATTCGCTCTTCCCCCCGCTCGGATTGGCCACGCTGGCAGGCTACCTGCGCGATGACGACGAAGTTGTCCTACAGGACGAGCACGTGGAGCAGCTCGACCTGGAAGACGAGCCGGATCTGGTCGTAATCCAGGTCTACATAACTTCCGCCCGCAGGGCCTATGAACTGGCCGACCACTACCGTCGCAAGGGTTCCTGGGTCGCTCTCGGAGGCCTTCACGTCACTTCCCTGCCCCAAGAGGCCGCGCGCCATGCCGACAGCATCTTCCTCGGCCCGGGCGAGGACACCTGGCCGGTCTTTCTCGGCGACTTCCGCGGTGGTCGTCCCAAGCCGCTCTACCGTTCGACGCGGCGCACGTTGGTCGGCCTTCCGCCCATCCGGCGCAACCTGATCAAGCGCTCTCTCTACCTCGTGCCGAACTCAATCGTAGTTTCCCGCGGCTGCCCGCATGTCTGCGACTTCTGCTACAAGGAGGCCTTCTTCGAGGGCGGCCGCGGCTTCTACACCCAAACGGTCGATGATGCTCTGGCCGAGATCGAGCGGTTGCCGGGACGCCACCTCTACTTCCTCGACGACCACCTGTTCGGAAACCGCCGATTCGCCTCTGAGCTGTTCGAAGGCATGCGCGGCATGGGCCGCTTGTGGCAAGCGGCCGGCACTGTCCAGTCGGTGTTGCGTCCTGGATTGCTCGAGCAAGCGGTGGCTGCCGGGCTGCGCAGCCTGTTCGTCGGCTTCGAGACGCTCAACCCAAAGAGCCTGCAAGCCCAGCGCAAGTTCCAGAACCTGAGCCGCGACTACGGAGCGGCGGTCAGGCGCCTGCACGACTTGGGAGTGATGGTCAACGGAAGCTTCGTCTTTGGCATGGACGAGGACGACCCGTCCGTCTTCGAGCGGACCGTCGAATGGGCGATCAGTCAGGGCATTGAGACCGCAACGTTCCACATCCTCACGCCCTACCCGGGCACTGCGCTCTACCAGCGCATGGAGGCCGGGGGACGGCTACTCCACTGCGACTGGGATCTCTACGACACGCGCCACGTTGTCTTCCGGACTCTTGGCATGAGCGCCGAGCAGCTGGAGTCCGGCTACTGGCGGGCCTACCGCGACTTCTACCGCTGGGGCTCGATCCTGCGCGGCTCGCTGAGCGAGGACCACCCCGTCGCCGCAGTGCGCCACTTCGCCTACGCCGCCGGGTGGAAGAAGTTCGAGCCGCTCTGGGACTGGGTCATTCGAACCAAGCGGGTGCTGCGCATGCGCCCCGTCTTGGAGCAGATCCTGCGCGGCTTCGGCCGCGAACCGGAACAAGCCGCGCCTGGCGACAAGACCGGCGGCCCACGTGAGCGGACCACCGGTTCGCACGAGTACGCACAAGATGGCCAACTCGCCTAACGAAGGGCTACACGTCGGCCTGATCATGGACGGCAACGGCCGCTGGGCCGAAGCGCGCGGGCTCCCGCGCACGGAGGGGCACGGGCGCGGGGCCGACGCGGTGCGACGCGCCGTGGAAGCGGCGCCCGGACTCGGAATCACAACGCTGACTCTCTACGCATTCTCCGCCGACAACTGGCGACGGCCAGCCAGCGAGGTGTCGGTGCTGATGGGGTTGCTCGAGTCATTCCTCGTCCGCGAGCGAGAGAACTGCCGCCGGCGGGGGGTGCGGCTCGGGTTGATCGGCCGACGAGACCGCTTGTCGCCCGCGCTGGTCCGCGCAATCGAGGCGGCGGAGCATGCGACACGTGAGGGAACGCGGCTCTACCTGCGATTGGCTGTTGACTATTCGGCACGCTCGGCCATCCTCGCCGCAGCCGCAGCGCTTAGGTCCGAGGAGCACTGTGACGAGAGCGGCTTCCTAAGGCTAGTCAACCAGGCATGCCACTCTGATCTGGAAACGCCGCAGGTCGACCTGATCATCCGCACGAGCGGCGAACAGCGCCTCAGCGATTTCCTGCTGTTTGAATCGGCCTATGCGGAGCTGATGTTCATCGAAACGCTGTGGCCGGACTTTGACGGCGAGGATCTGCGCCGGGCGGTCGACGCATTTCGTCGCCGCGAGCGACGCTACGGCGGCCTGTCCCCAAGCAACGGCAAGCCGGGCGTCGAATCGGCCATTTCCGGATACCAGCCCGGCCAGCGCATGTGATGCCGATCTACCGGCCGGGGGATTCCCTCGAGCCATCGTGACCGGGCGTCCGCCTCGGTGTTGGGACCACGCCACCCCCTTGGCGGGTGGGGACCCGCCGCCGAGAATCCCGTATCGGGGGCCTCGGCGGCTAGGCTGCAGTCGAGACGAGTCTAGAACAGGATCTTCAGTCCCATCTGATACTCCCGGGGCGGCACTTGGGCACTCGTGACCAGCCCGAACCGGATGCTCGCGAGATTGGAATCCGGGTTGCTGAACATCGTGGAGTTGAACGCATTGAACGCTTCGGCACGGATCTGAATACGCAATCCCTCCGTCACCGCTATCTCCTTGAACAGCGACAGGTCAAACCGGTACACATTGTCCGGGCGCAAGGTGTTGCGACCGAGATTCCCGAATGTGAACTGTGGGGGAGCCTCGAACGCGTCGGTGTTGATCCAGCGTTCCGGCGTCGGGTTGCTCAGCCGGTGATCGCCCACGAGGTTGGCTCGGATATACGGCCAGGGATTGCCGACGTTGGCGATATCGCCCGGCACGATGACGTGGTATGGCAGCCCTCCCCGGAAGTTCACTAGGGAGTTGAACTGCCAGCCCCCGATGATGTGATCGGCAGCGGTCGAAATGCCGGATCCGAACTTGCGCCCCCGACCGAAGGGAATGTCGTAAACCAAGCTCCCGACAAAGTAGTGCGGAATGTCGTTTGCCCCTACGCTGCGCTGGCCGTTCAGGTCGTACTCGTTCTGGATCGAACAGCCTTCGGTCCCGAAGAAGCCCGAGCAACCGATGTCGATCGACTTCGCCCAGGTATAGGCAGCCGTGGCCGCCAGACCATTGGTGAAGCTACGCTTCATCGACAATTGCAAGCTGTTGTAGTTGCTGCGCCCGATGGATTTCTCGAAGTATGTCGGACGCATGTAGGGGAAGCGCATCCGATCCCTCGGGTCCCCGGGCCCTGGCGTCACCGCGGTGTTGCGACGGCCGCCCAGCGACAGGTCCCGGTTCCCCGACCCGACGTAGTTCGCCTCGACAACGGTGTTGCGCATCAGCTGATGCTGAATCCCGAAGTTCCATTGCAGCGAGTAGGCCTGCTCGAACTCTGGATCGACAAACCACCATTGCGTGTTGAACGGCGTCGGCGGCGGTACGTCGGATTGGCCGAGGATCGGATCCTGGGCTGTGACCTGCGGGCGCGGATTGTCAGGCGTCGGCTTGGAGAGGATGCCGAAGCGCTGAGTCGAAACGTCCGGCCAGTTGCCACCGACACCGCGGGCGCTCTGGTAGATGCCGGCGAAGTTGTCATACACCACCCCCGCTGAGAAGCGCAGCGTGGTCGTGTCGGAGAGCCGGTAGGCCAATCCGGCCCGAGGCCCGAACATCGCTCCCCGTCCTGGGAAGAGCACCGAGTCCTCGCCGACCGAGACCACGTTCTCCGGCAGCCGGCCGTCAGGCGTCGGGATGCACGGGGCGCCGCCGAGTTCGGAGCACGGGCCGGGCACCTTGATCACCATGTACTTGCCGGTGTCCGTGTTTGCGTTGCCCGTGTAGATGTTGCCATCCGCGACGGTTCCGTACTGCGGCACCCAGGCGTAGTCGAAGCGCAACCCGAGGTTGACCGTGAGCTTGGGCGTCGCCTTCCACGAATCTTGGAAGTAGACCCCTTGATTCCCGCCGAAACGCAGGGACTCGACGATGTTGCGCCGGGAGGACGACTCCGCGTAATTCAGGATCATGGACGCGACAGAGTCACCAGTCGTGGCCGAGTTCGCGAGGTCGCCGGTTGCCAACTCGGTGAACGAGACACCATGCGAAGCCTGCGTCCGGGACATGGTGGCGAACATGAAGTCGCCCCCGAAACGGATCGTATGCTTGCCTTTGACCACGCTGATGTCGCCCTTGATCTGGTAGTTGTTCGCCGGCCGGTTGGTCGTGATGACCGGCGTTCCGCCGAAGTAGTTGGCAGCCGAGATGCCCGATAGAACGGGGCCATCCCGGTACTCGTAAATTCCGGAGGGGAATCCGGCCTGCTGCGCGATCGCCGCCGCGTCCACGCCCTCGAACTCACGGAACGTGGGAATGTCACTGATCGAGCGGCCGAACTGGAACTGGCCGGTCATGGACGGGCTAAAGATATGCACGTAGCTTCCCGAGAAGTTCAACGCGTCCATTTCGTTGCTGTTCACGAGCCCGGCGCGGCCACCGCTGCTCTGGCCCGCTTGGTCGAGCTTGCTGAAGCGGAACCAAGCGGTGTCGCGAGCGCTGAAGTGATGGTCAACCTTGACCTGCCATTCTTCTTGGTCGACGGTTCGGCTGCGATTGTCGATCGCGTTGAACTGAGGGCGCTCGGTTTGCGTGGGCCTCGGAAGCCCGGTCGCCTGGAGATAGCCGAGAATGCTCTGGTCAAGCCGGCTTTGCGGGATTTGGTTGTTCGGAAACTGCGGCCGGATGAAGGCGCCCAGATTCGCCGGATCCTCCATGGTCTGGCCGGGATCGAAGATATCGCGGCCGGACTGGCTGAAGTCCCCGCCAAGCTGCGCGCCCGTCGGCACGTTGTAGAACCTAGCGCCGGGCGTGCTGAACCGGAAGATCTGCGTGGCCGCGAAGAAGAACGTCTTGTTGCGCACCACGGGCCCCCCGATCGTGCCCCCGAATTGGTTTTGACGGAACGGATCGATCGTCTCGCGGTTGAACTGGCGGGCGTTCAGCGCATCGTTCTTCAGGAACCAAAAGGCAACGCCGTGGTATTCGTTCGTGCCGGACTTGGTAACGACGTTGACGATGCCGCCAGAGCCCATCCCGAACTCGGCCGAGTCGTTGTGCGACTGCACTTTGAACTCGGCGATCGCGTCTAGGATCGGAGGCACCGCGTAGGCGTTGCCGAATGTCTCGAAATTGGCCACGCCGTCGAGCATGTACACGTTGGCCCGGTTGTTCTGGCCATTGACCGACGGGTTCGCGGCTTCGCCAACCTGGCGCGTGTAGCTCAACGACTGGCTTCCCGGCGGTCGCACCATTACGACGCCGGGCTGCAACATCAGCATCTGCGTGAAATTGCGACCGTTCAATGGGAGGGCCTTGACAGTCCTTTCCTCGACTGCTTGGCCGAGTTCGGCCGACGAACTCTGCAACTGCACCGCGGCCGCGGTGACTTCAACGGTTTCGGTGACGGCCCCGATCTGCATCGGGAAGTCTAGGGTCGTCGTCTGGTTGACGGTCAGAGTGAAGGGCTCGAGCTTCTGGGTGGTGAAGCCGGCAGACGACGCCTCCAGCGTGTACTGCCCGATCTGCACGTTCTGGAATCGGTAGACGCCGGCCTCGTTGGTCTCTGTGCTGAGAGCAACTCCGGTCTCGGTGTTGGTCAGCGTCAGGCTTGCACCCGGAATCACCGCCCCCTGCTCGTCCGTCACTGTGCCGTTCACAGTGGCCGTGGACACCTGGCCCAAGCTCAGGGCAGGCACAAGTAGCAGGATCGCAAGTGCCCCCACGCTGTTGGTCTGCAGGGCACGCAAGCGACTGAAGGTTGTCATCGCACCAGTCCTCCTTCTGAACCGCAGCCTTAACGCGGCGGGACCGAGGTGCGGTTCTCGGCGGCGATTCTAGCACGGTTCAGGCCGGGCCGGGGACTACTACTGCGCCGAGAGGAGGAACTTGCCCGTCGCGGGGAGCCTAGGCGTCACCGCTGCCCCAAGGCTGCAGCGCGTTCGACCACACCCAGCGCGTACTCGATATCGGGGTGATCGTCCAGCGAGCGGGCCGCGCGGAGTTCCGCAAGCGCAGCTGGGTACTCTCCAGCATCGGCCAGAACAAGCCCCAGGTTCTTGCGCAGGACGGCTTGTATGGGACAGTCCCCGCAAACCTCGACCGCTTCTCGCAGCTGTCCAACCGCCGACTCCCATTCCTCCCGGCCCGCAGCCGCCAAGGCGAAGTTCGAGAGCACCTTGGCACGCGCCGCCGCGCTCTCCTGCCGCTTCAGGTCGCGAAGGCGGTCGCTGTACTGCGCAGTCTCGTCGGATCCCTCGCGATAGAGCGCCTTGATCAGGTTAACGGTCGCTACGGAGTCTCTCGGATTGAGCTCCAAGGCGCGCTTGAGGGCCTCGACAGCCTCGACCGTCCGTCCCGTCTGCAGCAACGCGAGACCGAGTTCGCTGTGGCTCGTGTGGTTGTCAGGCCCTTTCACGATCGCCTGCTGCAGGGGTGCGACAGCTTCTTCGTAGCGAGCCGAGCGGTTCAGCGCCTGCCCGGTGTAGCGCAGGATCTCAGGCCTCTCGCCTAGCGCGCCGCGGGCCAGCGCCAAGGCTTCGAGGGCGTCGCCATAGCGACGCAACTCGTAGAGTGCGCGTCCGCGCTGAAAAGCGGCCTGCCCTGATGCGGGCTCGATGTTGAGGGCCGTCTCGAATTGCTCCAGAGCCTCCTCCCATTGCGACCGGTCACCGAGGACGACGCCCAGATTGAGATGCGCTCCGGCGGAGCGAGGCGAGAGACGGACCACCTCTTGCAGCGTCTCGGCAGCTTCTTGCAGGCGTTGCTGCCGAGCGAGCGTCATGCCAAGGGCGGTCAGGATCGCAGTGTCCCCGGGGCGCAGGGCGACGGCTTCCCTCAACGCGGATTCCGCCTCGGAGTGACGGCTTTGAGATGCGAGGACGATTCCGAGATTGTGGCGCGCTTCCACCTGTTCGGGATCCAAAGAGACCGCCTGTCGGAAAGCCTGCTCCGACGCATCCAGCCGCCCGAGCCGGTGACGGGCGGTACCCAGCGCGAGCCATGCGTGCGCCAGGTTAGGCCGGATGTCGACTGCCCGACTCAGATGCTCCGCGGCGACACCGGGCCGATCCAGGCCAAGCAGCGTGAGTCCCAGGTTGAAATGAATCAGCGCGTTGTCGGGAGAGGCGTTCAGGGCCTCGCGAAAGGCGGACTCTGCCGTGACGAGATCACCGCTCTGAAACGCCCGGGCCGCCCTTGATGCCGGAGACACGCTGGGTCGCCGGAGCGACTCCAGCATGGCCTTGCCGACCTGCGAGTCGGGTTCCACTCGCAAGAGCTCTTCCAGAGTGGCGATGGCGGCAGCCCTCTTGCCGAGCTGGCGCTGGGCCTGGGCGAGTTCGGCCAGCGCGGGCGCAGACAGTGCATCCTTTTCGAGCGCATTCCTCAGCGCCATCTCCGCCTCCGCCGGTTGCCCAGCTTCGAGAAGAACGGTTCCCAGCGCGAACCACGCCTGGGCATTCTCCGGATCGAGCTGGCTGGCGGCTCGCAGCTCCTCGGCCGCGCCGTCGTAGTCCCCGCTCTCGGCCAGGGCCGCTCCAAGGTTGTAGCGCGTGTCGAAGGATTCGGGGTTCTGGCGAAGCGAGCGCTTGAACGCGTCGATAGCGCAGTCGGTGTGACCTTCTTCGGCGAACCAGTACCCCAGCGCGGCCTGCGCGTCGGCATCGCCCTGTGCTGCCGCTAGCGCAAGGTCCTGAGGTCCTTCGCACGGTTGCGCTCCCGCTTGCGCGCAGGCAAGAATTCCTGCGAACAGCAGGACGGAGCGGCGCATACCCACAATGTAGCAACGTCAGGAACGCGGCGAAGGGAGTCCGGGCCCGCACGTACCCGTCCAGGAGCCGATGCGTTCTGACCGAGAGCCTGCTGAATCGCGCCGCCTAGGACTGCAGAAGTCCGCTTGATCCTTTTCGGCAACCAGCACCATGAGCTACCCTTTCAGGCGAGCGGCTGTTGAACCAGACGGCCAGTCGACAGAGGAAATGTTGGGATGAACAGAAGAGAACTCGTGAAACTGAGCGCGGGCGCAGCCCTAGCCAGCGCCCTGCCTGCTTCCGATCAGCGTTTTGGGCCGGTACTCGCGTTTGCCAAGCACCTGCAGTGGCTCTCCTTCGACGAGGTCGCCGTCTTTCTCGAAGAAAACGACCTCGACGGCATCGAAGCCACCGTCCGCAAAGGCGGACAGGTCGAGCCGGAGCAGGTCGAGCGCGATCTGCCACTGCTGGTCCGGGCTCTGGAGAAGCGCGGACGAAGCGTGGGAATGATCACAACCGGCATCAAGGATGCCGACAATGCGCTCTCGCGACGAGTGATCAAGACCGCGGACAGCCTCGGAATCAAGTGGTTCCGCATGGCCTACTACCGCTACGATTTCGAGCGCCCCATCCTCGCCCAGCTCGAAGAGCATCGCCAGACCGTGCTGCGTCTCGCCGACTACCTGAGCGGGTTTCAGCTCGCGGGCCTCTACCAAAACCACGCCGGCCGAAGCCTCGTCGGCGGATCTGTTTGGGACATCCACCGGCTCTTGGATGGAGTTCCCGAGGAGCAGGTATCGGCCATCTTCGATCTTCGCCACGCCACGGCCGAGGCTGGCATGTCGTGGTCGGTACTGTGGCGGGTGATCCGCGATCGGGTCCGCGTGGTCTATATGAAGGACTTCAGCTGGCAAGGCCGCAAGGCGGTCAACGTGCCTCTGGGAACCGGGCAAGTCGACCCGGAGCTGTACACGATGGTGAGCACCGAGGTCAGCAAGGGAACGCCCGTGTCGCTGCATATGGAATACATCGACCATCGCGACCCTGCGAAACAGCGAGAGTGCATGGATGCAATCGTGCGGGACCGGCGAGCTCTGCGCGACCTGACAGGTGCCTGAGCGCTCTCAACGAGGGCACCCTCGGTCATACCTGTGGACACAATGCTCTACGATGCGGCTTTCGGAAATCTTGGCGCGCAGATGCCGGGGATTCCGGCACACCCTGACCGGTTGAAAGACCTGCTCCCGCAGCCGCCTCGCACTTGCAAGCATCACTGCCGGACCGCCCGCAGCAGTTCTTCGAGTTCCGCCACGACCTTGGGCCGGGTGTCGTACAAGTTCTTGGTCTCCTGCGGGTCAGCCCCCAAGTCGTAGAGCTGACCGCCGGGCCCGTCGATCTCGCGAGGAACCGTGAATCCACCGGAGCCGCGGCCGGCGACCAGCTTCCAGTCGCCCTGGCGGATAGCAAACATGCCTCGCGCCGAGTGGTGGACGGCCGAGGTCCGCCCCGAGCTTCCGCGTCCTTGCAGCACGGGTACCAGCGAGTGGCTATCTTGGCCCGAAGTGCCCTGCGCCTCCGTACCGACGATCTCAGCTACGGTGGCATATAGGTCGGTCAGCACGACCAGCGCGTCGCTGGTGGTGCCCGCCGCTGCCTCACCCGGCCAGCGAACGACAAACGGCACCCTGTGGCCGCCCTCGAAGATATCCGCCTTCGTGCCGCGCAAGGTTGCGTTGCTCTGGTGTCCGTAGCCGCGCACGTAATCGCCTCGCGCCGTCCGCGGGGCGGCTCCGCCGTCATCGGCGGCACGAAAATCCCACCAGTGCCACAAACCTCCGTTATCGCTGGTGAAGAGGACCAGCGTGTTGGCGCTCAAGCCGTTTCGATCCAAGGCTTCCAAGACTCTCCCGAGCGCTCGGTCCGTCTCAAAGACAAAGTCACCGTAAAGGCCGGCACGACTGCTGCCCGGGAGAACAGGCGCGACCGGCAGGTGCGGTGAGGCCAGCGGCATGTACAGGAAGAAGGGCTCGTCCCGGCCCGCCTGCTGGTCGATTAGAAGCTCGGCTTCCTCGGCCAGCCTCGGCAGCACGTCCTCCACTCGAAAGCCTCGCGAGCGCACGCCGGCTGCCAAGCCAGAGAAGATGTCCGCCCTGCTGGCAGGCACGGGAATGTCCGGAATCATCTCCACGGACCGATTCCGCAGGAAGCAGTACGGGCTCATGTCGAGGGAAGCGGAAATCCCGAAGAACGTGTCGAATCCAACGTCCAAGGGTCCGCCGCGGAGCTCAGCGGTGTAGTCGACATCGTCGCCGGGGCGAAATCCCCCTGTCCGACGCGGCATCGGATCGCCGCGCTTGTCCAGCCAGTGCATGCCGAGGTGCCACTTGCCCACGGCCGCGGTACGGTAGCCGGAGCGCGTCAACAGCAGTGCCACAGTGTCCTGCTGCGGGTCGATCAGCGGAGGGCCGAACCCATCCAAGACGCCGCTGGTAAGCGACGTGCGCCACGAATAGCGCCCGGTCAGCAACCCGTAACGCGTCGGAGTGCAGACCGCTGACGGGCTGTGGGCATCGGTAAAGCGCATGCCCTCGCGCGCCAGCCTGTCGATGTTGGGCGTGGGAATCTTGGACGCGGGCTGATACGACTGCGGGTCGCCCCAGCCCATGTCGTCCGCCAATACGACAACGATGTTCGGCAGTTGCGCACGGGCGCCTGCCGCAGACAGGGATAACAGCAACAAGGTCGCGTACCAGCGGCGCATGGCAGCAGTCTAGCAAGCCTCCCTCGGGCGGCTGGAGGCAGGCCTAGCTTCGTCTGCTCCGATCCAGGAGGCCACGGCAGGACACAAGCCATCCGGCTGATCCGCAGCCTAACAATCCGGTTCTCCGACCGATAAACGGGCCAGATTCTTGCATTTCGGCCTAAAACTCCCGGTATTTTGCCCGAACACGGTTGAACTCTGCCAGAACCCGCACTAGTCTGTTGGCGCGATAGCCATGTCTTGAGTTCTGACAAACCGAAGGAGGCCGTCCTCATGTCACTGAACACCTTTTCTCGGCTGCTCGTTGCAGCGGCCATGTTGGCTCCCTTAGCGAGCCAGGCACCCTCCCAGACTTTGGGCACGATTCTGGGCACCGCGACCGACAACACCGGAGCGGTCATTCCCGGAGTCCAAGTGGAAATCACCAACGAGGACCAAGGGACCTCGAACCTGGTGGAAACGCAAGGGGACGGTACGTACTACTTGCCCGGCGTGCTGCCGGGCTCGTATTCGATCCGCATGGAATCAGAGGGCTTCCGGCCTCACCAGGTCAGCAACCTGCGAGTTGAGGTCGGCAGTGCCCTGACATACGACGCCGTGCTCGAGATCGGAGCCATCACCGAAACGGTCACGGTTGAAGCGGCGAGCCCGCTTGTCGAGACATCTCGAGGCTCCCTCGCCGCCGTGGTTGAGAACAAGCGCGTTCTCGAGCTGCCCTTGGTCAATCGAGAGGTCTTCGACCTGATCGACCTGACCCCCGGCGCGCAGCGGATGCGCAACAGCAATCGCGCCGGAGGTGGCGACGTCACGATCGCCGGAGGGCGCACCAGATCTGCCGGCGTCTTCATCGACGGAGTGGTGAATAGCCGGACGGGCATCGGCGCGACGATCACCGAGCTGAGCCCGCCGGTGGACGCGATCTCCGAAGTCCGAGTGGAAGCGAACGCGCCGACCGCCGAGTATGGACGCTCGGCCGCGGGATTCATGAATGCCACCACCAAGTCCGGCACCAACGAGTTTCACGGCTCGGGCTATTGGTTCATGCGCAACGACGCGTTTAGCGCTCGCGGATGGGATGCGAAGAGCAGGACGAAGCTGCGCCGCAATGTGCCCGGCGGAACGATCGGAGGCCCGATCGTCAAGAACAAGGCGTTCTTCTTCTACAACTACGACATCACGATCCAGAACCTCGAGGACCTGCGAGTTCGCAGCGTAGGCCTGCCCGAATGGAAGACCGGCGACCTGTCGACGATGCTGCAGTCGAACGGCGTGCTCCGCAGGGTATACGACCCGCTCACGTCGACCGGGCGCGGAGGGGAGATGCAGTTCGCGAACAACGTGATTCCCAGCAGCCGGCTGGATCCGGTCGCCCAGAAGGCGATCTCGTACATGCCCACAGCGAACCGCACGGAGGTTGATGTTTCGAATGAGGGGAACTGGGTCGCCAACCTGCCACGCGAGCTCCGCCGCACCAGCCACACCATGCGGGTAGATTACGAAGTTGATCCCAACGACAAGCTGACGTTCCGATACAACCTGTTCATGCCGGTGACGGACGGCAGGGTTCCGTCGCCAGACTGGGGTCCAGCCGACCCGAACGCCATAAGCCTTCCTCAACGGCAACAGAACATACTGCTCTCGTATACGAAGCTGTTTTCGCCGACCTTCTTCATGACCGCAACCGGCGGCTTCTTCCGGTACCGCAACGACGTCCAAGGCGCCAACCTGAACGAGGACCTGGCGTCCCAGCTCGGCCTGACTGGCGTGGGGCCGGACGTCTTCCCGCGATTCAACATCGGGGGCAATCCAAGCATTACAAGCATTGGGGCGGGGGTGTCCCGGCGGCTGTTCGCGTTCACGAATTTCGAGTACACGGCCCACTTCACGAAGGTGGCTGGCAATCAAACGTTCAAGTTTGGCATCGACTACCGGAAATACCAGGGCAGCGAACTGGGCCGGCAGACGGCCTCGGGCGTCTTTGACTTCGCCAACACCGACACGCGCGGCCTCAATCCGGACGGCAGCGTGATCTCGGGGACCGGCGCGGACTTGGCCTCGTTCCTGATCGGCCAGGCCGACCGGGCGCGTGTCCAAGCCAACCCGTCGTTCGGGCGCCGGTCGGCCTATGTCGCGGGTTTCTTCCAAGACGATTGGCGCGTCAACGGCCAGCTGACGCTGAATCTGGGATTGCGTTATGAATACGAAGGGCCGTTCACCGAAGTGGCGGACCGGGTCGCAGGCTGGGACCCAGAGCTGCCGCTGCCCGCCGCCGGCACGAACGGCATCCGCCCCGACCAGAAAGGCGCGTTCTTCTTCGCAGGCCGCGATGGCTTCCCGAGAAACCCGGTGAATGCCGACAGGAATAACTTCGGCCCCCGGTTCGGATTCGCTATCAAGCCCGGCGGGGCGAGCAACACCGTGGTGCGCGGCGGCTTCGCCGTCATGTTCGGTGGCAACTACGACGGCAACGTCCTGCAAACCGGCAGCCAGGGGTTTGGTGGCGCCGGCAACATCGGCGGCGGGCAGGTCCCGCTACTCAAGGACGGGATGCCCTCCACTTTTCTCCGGATTCCCGATGCCTCGGAGCTGAACCACAACTTCGGAACGCGCGGCACGAACTTCGTGCAAGGCCGCGTCGACTTCGTGGACCGCTACCACCGGACTCCGTATGCGTTCGACTGGAACCTGACATTCCAGCACCAGGCCGGAGAACAGCTCTTCGAGGTGCGGTACTACGCAAAGTTCGCCAAGAAGGTGAACCTGCGCCGGATGAACATCAACCAGATCCACCCGCTCAACCTGCCTAGGGTCGGTCTCAACGAGTTTGGCAACCAAACCCAGCGCGTGCTCAAGCCGTTCACCCAGTACGGCGGCACGGGGCAGATCCGAATGAACAATCCGAACTTCTTCAGTTCGGATTATCAAGGAATCTCGTTCAAGACCGAGCGACGATTCAACCAGGGAGTCGGCTACATCTTCCTCTACACGTTCTCAAGGTGGTACGACAACGCACCCTTCGTGGGAGAGAACGCCGCCTCTCTCGGCGATCACGACTGGTTTCAGAACATCTATGACCGTGCTTCCGAGTGGTCGCTCTCGGGCAACCACGCGCCTCACCGGATCGTGTTCAGCCCGGTCTACGAACTGCCGTTCGGGCGAGGCAAGTTTGTCAACCTGAGCGGTCCCGCGAACGTGATTCTCGGCGGCTGGCAGATCTCCGGTATCTACACCTTCCAGAGCGGCTCTCCGTTCGGAGTCACGGTCCTGAACGGAGCTCGAGACCTCAAGGGCGACAACGCGGCCGATGCGACGCTCTACGCCAATCTCATCGGGGACCCCAACCATCCAAACCGCGGCGATCCGGCTCTCGGCGGCCGACGCGGCGTGCTCTGGACTAACGAAGCAGGGTTCGAAGCGCCCGCGCCGTTCACGCTGGGCAACGCCGGGCGCAAGGTGCGCGGCACGCTCGGCCCGGGAACCCCGCACATCTTCAACATCGCCCTGTCGAAGAACACGGATATCACCGAGCGGCTCCGCATGCAGTTCCGCTTGGAGACGTTCAACAGCTTCAATACGCCGGAATTCAACAACCCGAGGGATCAAGTCGGCCAGTCCGGCTTCGGCGTCGTCAACGCCGGCAACTCGCACCGCGAGATGCAGTTGGGCCTGAAGTTCTACTTCTAGGTCTCCGCCCGAGGGCGGGAGGTCCCGCGGCCGATCCGTGCCGGTCGCGGGGCCACCCACAACCTCTCGTGAGTTGCTGCAATCGGCGGAGGTCGAGCCCCGGCACGTAGCGCGAAGCGCCATCCGGCCGCGAACCGCGTCCAATCTATAGTGAAACGCAAGGCGATCCTCGTGGCCGGCGAGTTCAGCCCCACCTGGATACGCCTCGAATCGCCCTCACGGCCATGGCGTCCGACCTTCGCGTAGCGTTCAGGTCACTACTAAGGAAGCCCGCTTACTTCTTAGTAGCGTCGCTGACACTCGCCTTGGGGGTTGGCGCCAACACTGCGGTATTCAGCCTGTTCGAGGCCTTGTTTCTGCGCTTGCTCCCCGTGGAGCGTCCACAGGAGCTGGCAATTCTCGGGCCGGGGGCCGTCGGCGTCTTCAGCCGCAGCGACATGCCTCAGTCCGAGGTGTTTGCCTTCCACCAATTCCAAGCGCTACGCCAGGACAGCCCGAGTGCGTTAGATGCCGTGGCGGCAGCGGCGACCTTCTCCGAAACTGTCTACTTGGGCGACCGGATCGTCGCGGGGAGCGAGCTTGAGAGGGCTTCTTGCCAATTGGTTTCTGGCTCGTACTTCCCGCTGCTTGGCGTCCGTCCATTCCTCGGCAGGATGCTCGACCCGGGGGATGACACCGCGCCGGGCGGGAATCCGGTGGCAGTCGTGAGCCACCCGTTCTGGGCAGGGCAGCTTGATGCCGACCCCGACGCTGTCGGGTCGACCATTCGGCTGCAGGACCTGCAGTACGTCGTCCTCGGCGTGGCACCCCCCTCGTTTCGGGGTCACGTGGTGGGAGCCAGCCCCGACATCTGGGTGCCGTTGTCAATGCAAGAAAGCGTTACGGGTGGACCTTCCAGGCTAGAACCCGGCTTCCCGGTAGAGACATATTGGCTCAACATCTTGATGCGCGTTCGCCCCGGCGTGCCGCTCGACGAGGCCGGCGCGGCAATCAATCTGCGACTGCGGCAACTGTTCCTTGAGCGAGCAGGCGAAGGGATCTCGGACGAGGACCGCGAGAGGCTTGACCAGGTCCAGATTGCCGTGACTCCCTTGGACCGTGGCGTGTCGAGGCTGCGTGACTCGGCCCAGCGGCCGCTCGGACTGCTGTGGGCCGCCACCGGGCTCGTGCTTCTCGTGGCGTGCGCTAATCTCGGCAACCTGCTGCTGGTCCGCGCCTCCGAACGGGCTGACGAAGTGGGCGTTCGTAGGGCGCTTGGGGCAGGCCGCGGCGACGTCCTGCGAACGCTGCTGGCCGAGAGTATCGTGCTAGCCGCAGCCGGGACGTTGCTCGGGGGCGCGTTGGCGCTCCAGGTCATCCCCGTATTGGTGCGCTGGCTGGGAGCGATCCGAGGGGTGGACACCCTTGATGTGAGCCTGACGTGGCCGGTACTCTTCTTCGCCGCGGGGACCGGAGTCCTGACGCTGCTGCTATTCGGGCTCGTGCCGGCCGCCCGGCTGGCGCGGCGGACCCTGGCGCACCACATTCGGGCAGGCCAATTGGTCGGATCCCCCGGTATGGCAGAGGCTCGGGCACAGGCGTTCCTCGTCGCAGCGCAGTGCGCTATGGCATTCGTCCTCCTGACTGCGGCGGGCTTGGTCTTGAAGACATTGGCCGAAGTCCGGGCCACCGACTTCGGCTTGGACGCGGAAAACGTGGTCGGGATCCTAGTCGACCCGAGGGGTGGCGGCCTTCCAGCGTCGGGCCAGCCTTCCATGCGACGGCGGATCCTAGATCGCGTCCAGTCCCTTCCCGGCGTCGAGACCGCCTCGTTCACCGGCTCCTTGCCCTTGCGCGGCAACTACGGAATGAGAACGATCTCGGTCTCGGGCTACACGCCCGCCGAAGGCGAGGACATGGGCGTGATTCAGGTATGGGCTTCCCCGGACTATTTCGAGACTCTCGGCATAAGGGTCTTGGAGGGCGGCACGCCCGGATCCGGTGAGCGGGATTTAGTTGTGGTGAATCAGGCGTTTGCGGACAAGTTCTTCGCGGGTTCCTCCGCACTAGGCGCTGTGATCGACGGAAGCAAGCGGATCAAGGGGGTCGTGGCTGACGTGCGCCACGTCAACCCGCGCGACGATCCCCCTGCCATCGTCTACCAATCCAGCGTGGGCTACGAAGGATTCTTGCGAACCCTGGCTGTGCGCTCATCCGTGCCATCGGCCGGGCTGGCCGCCGCCGTGCGTCAGGCCATCGAGGAGGAAGTTCCGGGGTTGCCGATCGCGCCGGGATACGACACGGTCGCCCTGCACCTCGAGGACGCGATCGCGCTGGAGCGGATGATCGGCAAGCTGGTGAGCGCTTTCGCGTGCGTCACCCTATTGCTGTCTGGCCTGGGCCTGTTCGGCGTCTGCAGCCACATGGTTCGAATCAGGGAGGCGGAGATCGGAGTCCAAGCGGCACTCGGCGCATCCCAACGCAGGCTTCGATGGATGGTCTTCCGCCGTGCCGCAGTCCTGACAGCGTGCGGCATCGTGGTCGGGCTGGGGGCATCAATGGCGACGGGCAGGCTCGCGGCAGGGTTCTTCTACGAGGTGAGCCCCTTCGAATGGCACATCATCGCGCTGGCGGCCCTTGCCGTGTCGGTATGCGCGCTCACAGCAACCGCTATCCCCGCATTGCGGGCGGGCCGCGTCAGTCCGTCCCAAGCGCTGCGCCAGAACTAGCGTGGCCGCGGCCAGCGCCGGGCGACCGGCCAGTCCTTAGCCGATGGGGCGTGCCCTGCACCAACGAAGCAGCGATCGAATCGCCCGCACCGTTCGCGGCTATCCCGGAGGAGCTGGTGGCGGCGAGGGACGAATCTAAGGCAGATTGAGCTGCCAGCTGACTCCGTATCGATCCTGAACCCACCCGAATCGCTTGCTGAAGCCATAGTCATCAAGCGGCATCAGGGCCATGCCGCCTTCGGCCAGTTTCCCAAAGAGCGTGTCGATTTCCACTTCGGACTCACATTCGAAGTACAGCGATATCGAAGGCGTGAAGTTGAACTTGTGCGGGTAGGCGCTGTCCATTGCCGCAAATTCAGTGCCGTTAAGGGAGAATCGGGCTGTCTTGACAGTCCCTACCGGCTCAGTCTCTCCGGGACCGTAGCGGTCGATGCAGTGAATTTCCGAGTTCTCGAACAGCGAGGCGTAGAAGCCGACAGCTTCGGCGGCCTTGCCGTGCTGGTCGCCCGAGAACATAAGGAAGGGCTTGATGCGCTTCATGAATCCGATATAGCACACTGCAATGATCGCGACAGGCCTTCGCCTGCGGCGTGTGTGGGACCTCCCGGATCGCGGGCGAGCTTTCCGGTGGCGATGCGGACGTTCCCTGATTGACCCCGGACAAACCGTCTGCCCTCGACGCACGCGCTGGAAGGTTTGGCCTGCCAGTGGTCTGAGAGGAGGTCCAGGATCTGCCCGGACCGGCATGCCCGATCGCACACTGCTAGCATTTTCGGTATGAATGCCGGCAAGGCGCTCAGCGCTGGATTGAACGCCCTGCGCGGCACGGTGCCCCGTTTCATCTCGCTTGCGCGCGAACTTGCGCTGGAAGTGGTGGGATTCATGTTCCTAGCCTTCGCCGCCTTCTTCGTGTTCGGGCCGTTCGGTTTGATCACGGCGTATCGCCAACTGCCTGAGACCATGGACCGGCTGGTGGTGGCGGCCGTCGTGGCGCTGGTATTCGTCTGGTTCGGCCTCGATTCCTTCCGCCGGGCCAAGCGGCTGGCGCGCAAGCGCTGAGCAGGGCCGGTAGCCGACTGTTGTGAAGCCGCTCTACGAAGAACCCCCGGAGCCGCCGCCGGACGCGGGCGAATATCCCTTCACGCGCGGTATCCATCGCGGGATGTACCGGGACCGGCTCTGGACGATGCGCCAGTACGCCGGCTATGGCAACGCCCGCCAGTCCAACGAGCGCTTCCGCTACCTAATCGACCGCGGCACCACCGGCCTCTCCGTCGCCTTCGACCTGCCGACGCAGATGGGCTACGACTCGGACCACTCGCTCGCCTTGGGGGAAGTCGGCCGGGCCGGAGTCGCGATCTCAAGCTTGGCGGACATGCAGACCCTGCTCGACGGCATCCCGCTGGACCGGGTGTCGACCTCGATGACGATCAACTCGACAGCAGCGATCCTGCTAGCGCTCTACTCGGTCGTCGCCGAGCGTGCCGGAGTGCCGAACAGCGCCCTGCGCGGCACGGTCCAGAACGACATCCTCAAGGAGTACATCGCGCGCGGGACCTACATCTACCCGCCAGCCGCATCCATGCGCGTCGTGACGGACGTGCTGGCATGGACGGCCGAGCACGCTCCGCGCTGGAACTCGATCTCGATCAGCGGCTACCACATGCGCGAGGCCGGCGCCACGGCAGCCCAGGAGCTCGCCTTCACCCTAGGCAATGCAATCGCGTACATCGAAGCGGCGCGCAGGGCCGGGCTCGAAGTGGACCGGTTCGCGCCGCGGCTGTCCTTCTTCTTCAGTTCCGATCGCGACTTCCTCGAGGAAATCGCCAAGTTCCGCGCCGCCCGGCGGCTCTATGCCAAGCTCATGCGGGAGCGCTTCGGCGCCCAGAACCCGCGCTCGCTGCAATTGCGCTTCCACACCCAGACGGCGGGCTCGAGCTTGACGGCGCAACAGCCCCATGTCAACGTCGTGCGCACCGCCTTCCAAGCTCTGGCGGCCGTGCTCGGCGGCACCCAGTCCCTGCACACCAACGCGCTAGACGAAGCCCTGGCGCTGCCGAGCGAGCAGGCCGCCACTCTCGCGCTACGCACCCAGCAGGTGATCGCCTTGGAGTCCGGCGTCACCCAAGCGGTCGACCCTCTGGGAGGGTCCTACTGCATCGAGAGCCTCACTGATCGCCTAGAAGAGGAGGCCCTGGCCTACATCGGGCGGATCGACGACCAAGGCGGCATGGTGGCGGCAATCGAGAACGGCTACGTGCAGCGCGAAATCCACGACAGCGCCTACGCGCTCCAGCAGCGAATCGAGAGCGGCGAGCAAACGGTGGTCGGCGTGAACTCCTTCCGCTTGGACGAGCCCGCCGGGGTGCCGCTGCTGCAGATCGACCACGGCCAGGAAACGGAGCGTCGCGAGCATCTGGCGAAGTATCGATCCGCCCGGGACGCGGTCGCGGCCGCAGCTGCGCTGGGCCGCCTGCGCGACGTGGCCGCGGGCGGCGGCAACCTAGTGCCTGCGATCCGGGACGCGGTCGCGGCAGGCGCGACGCTCGGAGAGATTTCCGACGCCCTCCGCGAAGTGTTCGGCACGCACGGGTAAGGCTGGTCGCGTTGCGCCGGGCTAGATGCGGTGGAACGCCTTGAGGATGTCGCGCGTGCTATAGCGCAGGGCGATAGGCCGTCCGTGAGGACAGGACATGGGGCAGTCGGACTTGGCCAGCTCGACCAACAGCCAGCGCATTTTCTCCTCGGTGAGCGGCATGTTCATCTTGACCGACGCATGGCAGGCGATCGAGGCGGCCATGCGCCGGCGCAGATCTCCCAAGCTCATGGATGCCGCGCCGTCGCCGGAGTCGTCCAGCAACTCCCGCAGCAGCGTCTCCACCTCCTTCGCCGATAGCTCGGCGGGCGCGGACTTGACAGCCACGGAGCGCCCGTCAAAGCGTTCGATCTCGAAGCCGCTGCCTTCCAGCTCGTCGGCCAGATCTTGGTACACGGCCGACTGGCTGGGAGTCAGGGTGATGACGATGGGCGTGAGCAGCCGCTGCGCGTCGGGGCGCCCGTGCAAGCGGGCCGCGAGGACCTGCTCGAACAGGATGCGCTCGTGGGCGACGTGCTGGTCGATGATCCACACGCCATCCTCGCCGGCGGCCACGATGAAACTGTCAAAAAGCTGGCCCAGCACCCGCAGGTCCGCAAGCTTGCCCAAGTTGCTCGGCGACAGGTCGGCCAGCGCTTCGCCGCCGTGCAGCGAGGCGGGTTCGGGCACCGGACCGGCGGCGGACGGCTGGGGCGAGGCGGACGGCTCAAACGCCGGGCTCGGTCCGAAGCTGCGCCTCTGCGGCCGAGACGGAAATTCCAACGTATCGGCGGCCGTGCCGCGCGTCCCGGCAGAGGCGCGCGGAAACGCTGGGATGCCGGGCATGGGGGGAGGAGCGGCCGGCAGGCCGGAGAGGGAATGGTCGATCGCGGCGGAGGGCGGCAGTTCGGCGGACGGCTTGGCGGCGATCAGCCGGGAGCGGACCGCGTCGCGCACGAAGTCGAACACCCTAGAGGGGGAACGGAACCGAACCTCGGTCTTGGCGGGGTGGACGTTGACGTCCACCTCTTCCGGGGCGATCTCCAGGAACAGCAGCACGAACGGGTATACGCCGCTCGGCATCAAGTTCTCGTAGGCCTTGGCGATCGCCCTCTGGATCAGGCTGTCGCGGACGAGGCGCCCGTTGACAAAGATGTAGAAGGAGTTGCGGTTGGAGCGATGCAGCTGGGGCTCGGAGACGAACCCGTTGAGGCGGAGCGGCGGGCCGAGAGACTCCCCCGACGCTTGCTCCCCGGCATCCGGCCGCAAGCCGAGCTCCCCCTCTGCGACGGGATCGATGCGGACGAGCTGCTCCAGCAGCTCGCCGCCGAAAATCTGGTAGACGCGCTCGCGATGGGTGGAGACCGGAGTGACGTGCAGTTGCGAGCCGTGCTCGGTGAGCAGGTCGAAGGCCTTGTCGAGATTGGCGAGGCTGTAGTGCGTCACCGCACGCAGCGCGGGGGAGAGCGCGGAGAGCGCGGTGCGGAGGAACTTGCGCCTAGGTGGATCGTTTAAGTACTGGTGCTGCACCGGGAGGGTGGTGCGGGGCGGGGGGGCTTCGTCGCGCACGTTGCGCAACGTGCCGCCACTGATCTCGACCACAGTTCCCGCATCGCCGTCCTCGGCGCGCGTCGAAAGCGTGACGCGGGCGACGCTCGCAATCGAGGGCAGGGCCTCGCCACGAAAGCCGAGAGTGGCGATCGAGAGCAGATCCTCGGCGGTGCGCAGCTTGCTGGTGGCGTGCCGCTCGAAAGCAAGCAGGGCATCGTCGCGGTGCATGCCGCAGCCGTTGTCGCTGACCTTGATCAGGCCGCGGCCGCCCCCGCGCAGCTCGACACGGATCTGGGTCGCCCCGGCGTCGAGTGCGTTCTCGATCAATTCCTTGCACACCGACGCCGGCCGCTCGACTACCTCGCCCGCGGCAATCTGGTTGGCGACCTTGTCTGTCAGTACGCGGATGCGGCCCATGACCCGTTCACCTCAGCATAGCGCGCTTTGACCAAGCTTCGATTTGCTTTCGCCTTGCCCTTGAAGCTGCCCGCCAACTGCTCGTATAATCAATGCGATGCGCTGTTGCGGCCCTCCGGCGCTGACACGCCGGGCGCTGATGTTCTGCGCCGCTGGAGCCCCCCTCTTGCAAGCCTTCCAGCCGGACTCGATCAAGGCCCTGGCGTTCGATGTCTTCGGAACGGTGGTGGACTGGCGCTCGACCGTGATTCGCGAAGGCCGGGCACTCGGCAAGGCCAAGGGACTAAACGTGGACTGGGCCGCGTTCGCCGACGCCTGGCGCGACGGCTACGGACCGGCGATGAACCGCGTGCGGAACGGCGAGTTGCAATGGAAGACGATCGACGAGCTACATCGCCTGATCCTGGACGGACTGCTGGAACGGTTCGCGATCACGGGCTTGGACGAAGCCGAGAAGGACCGTCTCAACCGCGTCTGGCACCGACTCGACCCTTGGCCGGACGCGGTCGAGGGCCTCACCAAGCTCAAGTCCCGCTTCATCATCGCTTCCCTGTCCAACGGCAACGTTGCCCTGCTGGTCAACATGGCCAAGCACGGCGGCTTGCCGTGGGATGCCGTCCTATCCGCCGAACTGGCCGGCCGCTACAAGCCGGACCGCGAGGTGTACCTCAAGGCCGCCGACCTGCTCGGCCTCGAGCCGGCTGCCGTGATGATGGTTGCCGCCCACAAGGGCGACCTGCGAGCCGCTGCCCGGGCGGGCCTGCGCACGGCCTTCGTGCCGCGCCCTCGCGAACGTCCGAATCGCCAGATCGACCTGTCCGTCGACGGCGAGTTCGACGTCAGCGCTACGGACTTTGTCGATCTAGCCAGCAAGCTAGGGGCATGACCGCGCCGCAAACATAGCCGCACCGGTAACCAAACGGCGCGGCGCGGCCCCAAGAGTAAGCGAGGGCGGTTGTGTTCGAGCAAAGCTTCACAGCAGGCCAACCAGCCCGCCAGGGCTGGAGCTTCGCCGGCTCGATCGTCTTGCAGTTCGCTGGTCTCGGCGGCATCATCCTCGTTCCGCTGCTCAACACCTATGAGATCGATCTGGGAGCATGGGGGCTGCGGGCGATCCATCTTGCACCCCCTCCGCCCCCGGCACCGCCGCCAGCACAGCCAGCGCCAGCCCCGCAAGCGGCTCCCCAGCTCTACGAGGCGGCGTTCCGCGCGCCATCGGCCATTCCAGACCGTGTCGCGATCTTGAACGACATCGGCAGCCCGGTCTCCCCGCTCGCAGCCATGCCCGCTCCAAGCGGACCGATAGGCGGTGCGGGCGATTCCAGCGCCGCGGGCGTCTTCGGGATGTTCCCGACGACGGGCCAGCATCTGGCCCTGCCTCCGCCAATCCGCATAGGGGGCAACATCCAGAACGCGCGGGTCCTGCACAAGCCGCCACCGGTCTACCCGCCGGAGGCTGTCGAGCAGTACGTCTCGGGGAAGGTCCAGCTCGAGGCGATCATCGGCATCGACGGCCGCGTGCGCGATCTGAAACTGATCGCCGGACACCCGCTGCTCGCCCCGGCAGCCATGGATGCCGTCTCTCAGTGGCGCTACCGCCCGACCCGCTTGAACGGGACTGTGGTCGAGGTCGTGACCATCGTCGAGGTGAATTTCAACCTCACGATCATCGACGAGAAGGAGATGAAGAAACGCCGCCGTCAGGCGCGCCGGGAGCGCAACGCCCCGTAGGATTCCAGCCGGAGCGAAACGAGCTAGGCGAAGATCTCGCTGATCAGGTTGCCGTGCACATCGGTCAGGCGCATGTCCCGGCCGTTGTGGTGGTAGGTCAGCCGCTCGTGATCGAGCCCCATCAGGTGCATCAGCGTGGCGTGCAGGTCGTAGATCGACTTGGGGCGCTCCACGGCCCTGTAGCCGAACTGATCCGTCGCTCCGACCACCGTGCCGCCCTTGACGCCGCCGCCGGCCAGCCAGACCGTGAATCCGTAGGGGTTGTGGTCGCGGCCGTCCAGCCGCTGGCTGATCGGCATCCGGCCGAACTCGCCGTGCCAGATGACCAGCGTGTCATCGAGCAGCCCGCGCTGCTTGAGATCGGTCAGCAGGCCTGCGATCGGTCCGTCCGTCTCGCCAGCGTGCATGGTGTGGAAGTGCTTCAACGACCAGTGCTGGTCCCACGTCGGCTCGTGATTGCCGCCGCCGGAATACAGCTGCACCACGCGCACGCCGCGCTCCACTAGCCGCCGCGCCATCAGCGCCTGGCGCCCGAAGAAGCGGGTGCGATCCTCGTCCAAGCCGTACAGCTTGCGGGTGGCCTCGCTCTCCTTGGAGATGTCGATCGCCTCGGTGGCGTGCACCTGCATGTTGTAGGCCAGCTCGTAGGACTGGATGCGCGCGGCGAGCTCGTTGTCCTCCGGGTTCTGGGCAAGGTGCTCGCGGTTGAGGTCCCGCAGCAGGTCGAGCCACTTGCGCTGGCGCTCGCGGCTGATCTCCTTCGGCGGGCGCAGGTCAACGATCGGGTCGCCGGTCGAGCGGAACTGCGTCCCCTGGAAGGCGGCCGGCATGAAGCCCGCGCCCCAGTTGGGCTGGCCGTTGATGGGACCGCCGCGATGATCGGTGAAGACCACGTAGCCGGGAAGGTTCTGATTCTCCGAGCCGAGACCGTAGGTCAGCCAACTGCCGACGCTCGGATGGCCGGCCAGCACGGTGCCCGTGTTCATCTGGTACAGGGCCGGGCCGTGGTCGTTGGACAGGGTGTGCATCGAGCGGATCACCGCGATGTCGTCCACATGCTGGGCGACCTGCGGGAACAGCTCGGAAACCTCGAGGCCGCTCTGGCCGTACTTCTTGAACTTCCACGGGGAGGGCATCAGCCCTCCGGGATTGCCCTGCGAGACGACCACTTCGCCTACGCCGGTCATGACCTCGCCGGCGTATTTGTTCAATTCCGGCTTGGGGTCGAAGGTATCGACTTGGCTGGGCCCGCCGTAGCAGAAAATCGAGATGACGCTCTTGGCCTTGGGCGCGAAGTGGGGCGCGGGCATGCCGTTGCCGCTCGAGGCCCCCAGCGCGCCGTCGCGGGCCAACACCGAGGCCAGCCCGACATTGGCGAGACCACCCCCCAACACCTTCATGAGCTCGCGTCGGTTCAGGGCAACGGTAGGTGTCATCGTGGCAGCGATCCTTGTCTGGCTCCTAGCTTACCCCATCACCGCCGGGGCCGGAACTCGTACCTATCCAGCGATTGCGGCCGCATCTCAATGCTGTAGCCCGGTGCCTGTGGCGGCATGTATTTCCCGTCCCGCATGCGGACAGGATCGACAAAGTGCTCGTGCAGATGATCCACGTACTCGATCACGCGCTGATCGAGGTTCGCCGACACGCAGATGTAATCGATCAAGGACAGGTGCTGCACGTACTCGCACAGCCCGACGCCGCCGGCATGGGGGCAGACCGGCTTGCCGAACTTGGCCGCCAGCAGCAGCACGGCCAAGACCTCGTTCACCCCGCCGAGGCGCGTCGCATCGACCTGCACGAAATCAATGGCGTCCGCTTGCAGGAACTGCTTGAACAGCACCCTGTTCTGGCACATCTCCCCGGTCGCCACGGCGATCCCATGCGGCAGCAGCGCCTGCTTGATGGCCCGGTGCCCGAGCACGTCGTCCGGGCTCGTCGGCTCCTCGATCCACAGCGGGCGGTACGGCGCCAGCTCCCTCATGCGGTCCACCGCTTGGGGCACGTCCCAGACTTGGTTGGCATCCGTCATCAAGATGCCGTCCTCGCCGATCTGCTCGCGGATGATCGCGCAGCGGCGCCGGTCGTCGGCGGCATCGCGCCCGACCTTGATCTTGAACCGCCTCCAGCCCTGCGCCAGGCCCTGGCGGCAGAGCGCTCGGATCTTGTCGTCGGAATAGCCCAGCCAGCCGGCCGATGTGGTGTAGGCGGGGTAGCCCTCGGCCTCCATTCTGGCGATCCGCTCGGCCTTGCCGCCGGACTGCGCCTCGAGCAGCTCCAAGGCTTGCTCGGGCGTCAGCGCGTCGGTGAGATAGCGAAAGTCGATCAAGCGCACGAACTCCGCGGGAGTCATGTCCGCCACTAGGCGCCATACAGGCTTGCGAACGCTCTTGGCCCATAGGTCCCAGACAGCGTTCACGACGGCCGCGGCCGCCAAATGGACCGCACCCTTGTCCGGCCCGATCCAGCGCAGCTGCGAGTCCCCGGTCACCCGGCGCCAGAACCTGCCCATATCCGCCGTGAACTCTTCCAAGCTGTGGCCGCAAACCAGCGGGCGCATGGCTTCGGCAGCGGCCACCACGATCTCGGTGCCCCGCCCGAGGGTGAAGGTCAAACCGTGCCCGGACAGGCCAGCGTCAGTCTCCAGCACGACATAGGCAGCGGAGTAGTCCGGATCGGGATTCATCGCGTCCGATCCGTCCAATTCCTGAGAGGTCGGGAAGCGGATGTCGCGGACGAACAGGCGATTGATTGTCATGGGCGGCAGGGTTTGCTGGGCAGGCCGGCGATCGCGTCACTCCGCGATCTGGAGTTCTTCGCGCTCGGCGCGCGTCTGCTCGAAATCCGGCAGCCAGCTGTTGGAATGATCGTATTCGCCACCCTTCACCGACAGGACGACGAACGAGTACCACGGGCAGGAGTGCTTCAAGTCGGTCTCGGAAAAATAGGCGTCGGCATCCGGGTGCGAGTGATAGATGCCAAGCATGTCCATACCCATCTGGCGCGCGGCCATGTCGGCGGCCAGCAAGCTATCGTTAGAGAGCTGGTAGAAGGCCTGCTGCGAGCCCTGGGCGGAATTCTCCAGCGGCATGGCCAGCCCGACGGTCTTGCCGTCGGCGCCGGTCTTGCCCAGCATGGCGCCGACGCACTCATTGGGGTAGGCCGCCTCGGCATGCGCCCGCATCACGGCGAACGGAATTCTGAGAATGCGCAGCATCGCGGGCTCAATCCTCCCAGAAGCGCTCGCTGAGGTACTTGTCCGCACCGTCGCAGAGCACTGTCACGATGACGCCCCGCCGGACCTGCCGGGCGATCCGCAAGGCCGCCACGACGTTCGCGCCGGACGAGATGCCAACCATCAGGCCAGCCTCGCAGGCCAGCTTCCGCACCATTTCGTAGGCATCCTCGGTGTCCACGAACAGTTCCCGATCCGCCAGGGACGGATCGTAGATGGCGGGCTGCATGGCGGTCGCCATGTGCTTGAGGCCTTCCAAGCCGTGGAACCCGCTGGAGGGCTGCATGGAAACGACCTGCACGTCCGGATTACGCTCCCGCAAGTAGCGCCCCGTGCCCATCAGCGTCCCGCTCGTGCCCAGACCCGTGACGAAGTGCGTGATCGCGCCGCCGGTCTGTTCCCAGACCTCGGGCCCGGTCGTCTCGTAATGCGCCCTCCAGTTGGCGGGATTGCCGTATTGGTCCGGATAGAAGCACGTCTCGCGATCCCGCTCGTAGGCCGCTCGGCAAGCCTGGATGGCGCCATCGGTCTGCAGCGCCGGATCGGTCAGCACCAGCTCCGCGCCGTAGGCGGCGAGGATGCGCTTGCGCTCCGGCGAGGCGTTGCTGGGCAGGTACAGCTTGACCGGGTAGCCGCGCACGGCGCCGATCATCGCGTAGGCGATGCCAGTGTTCCCGCTGGTGGCGTCCATGATCGTTTGGCCGGGGCGCAGCTTTCCCTCGCGCTCCGCCGTGCGGATCATGTTCGCCGCCGGACGGTCCTTGACCGAGCCGCCGGGGTTCAGATATTCGGCCTTGCCATAGAGGCTCACGTCAGGCAGGCCGCCAGCCAGGCTGTCCAAACAGATCAAGGGCGTATTACCGATCAGGTCCAACAACCCGACCCCGTTCGGAGTGCTCCGGCTTGTCGCGCTGACCGCAGGCATGGGAATCACGTGCAACCGCGGGGGCCAGGCGGCAACCGATCCCCGCAGGATGCAAGTTATCTATTTTAAGAATTCGGCGCGGGATGCATCGGCCGACGCGGCTGTGACCGGAATCGCCAATGTTCGCCTCGGCCTACCGATCCCCTTCCCCGGCATGACCGAATCACAGCGAAGCACACTTTTTTCAGCGGTCCCCGCCCGACCCGAGCCACGCTGCCGCACCTGACCAGCCATGATGCGGAAGTGCGCCAATGGAGCACACATTCGGCGAATCCGAAACGATGCCCCCCGCAATCGCTGCAAGACCCTGGCTTGCAACGGGTCGCCGCATGCTAAGCCCACATGTCAAACACGCGGGAAACTTCCAGCATTCAAATCTCGTTGATGCCCCTGCGATCAATGCGTCAACCTGAAAACGCCTCCCGGAATTCTCGAGGTTGCGCGGTCGGTGTGGCAGGGCGGTGACGCAAATTGCAACTCGAGGCCGGGCCGGCCTCTGACCAACGCTCGTGTATCCTACCTGACGAGCGAGAGCTTCCTGGAAACTCCTGCTCGCACCGGGCGCAGCTGCCCGATCAAGGGAGGCGAATGAGATGTCACTGCGACCCATCCTAGCTGTCGTTGCCGTGTTCTTGACCTGGTCGATGCTCGACCTCGTCATTCACGGCATGCTGCTAGACCCCATCTATCAGGCCACGGCCGACCTGTGGCGACCCGTGGAAGAGATGAAGATGGCGCTCATGTACGCCGTCGCCATAGCGACTGCGGCCTGTTTCGTGATGATCTACACATGCTTGGTCACGCGCAAGTCCCTCGCGGCCGGCCTCAAGCTCGGCGCCTTGTTCGGCCTCGCCTCCGGCGTCTCGATGGGCTGGGGCTTCTACGGCTACATGCCGATCCCGCTGTCTCTGGCCTGGGGCTGGTTCCTCAGCATCTTGATCAATTTCGTGCTGGCCGGGGCACTCGTAGGGGCTATCGTGAAATCACGAGAAGAAGCTTCATGAGTCGATGTCCGGCATCCTCAACGTTCGCCTCCCCAAACCGGTCCTCCTCCTCTCTCAAGACCTGATCACAACCGATCTCCGGCCTAGGAGCAGTCTTCGTCCGATCTGAGCCAAGAGAGAACGTCAACGGTCGCCAGTCCTGTCCGGCGCGGAAACGCTACCCCGCCAGCACGGCACGATAGAACGCTTCATACTGCCCGACGAGCTCGTCTTGGCGAAAGTCCTCGGCCCGCCTGCGCGCGCCGGCTCGGAGGCGGGCATGCTCGGCTCGGTCGGCAAGAATGCCCGCCGCCTTCTCGCCCATGGCCGTCACGGCCCCCACGGGAAACAGGTGGCCGGCCTCGCCTTCGGTCACAAGCTCCGGCAGACCGCCGACGTTCGACGCGATCACGGGCACGCCGCAGGCCATGGCCTCCAAGGCGGCGAGTCCAAAGCTCTCCTGCTCGCTCGGCAGCAAGAACAGGTCCAGCTCCGGCAATAGCGCCGCCGCATCCTGCTCCGATCCCAAGAACTTGATCCGGTCGAGCACTCCCAGCTCGTCCGCGACCAGCTTCACGGCGGGCAGGTCGGGACCATCGCCGATCATCAGCAAGCAAGCCGGAACGTGCAGCACGATGCGCTGAAACGCCCTTACGACGTCCGGCACGCGCTTCACCCAGCGGAAGTTCGACAGGTGCCCGACCAAGGCCTCGTCCCCGCAGGCGAAACGCGACCGCAGGGCGCTGTCGCGGCTGGAGGGCGAGAATCGCTCGAGATCAATGAAGTTGTAGATCGTCGTGACCTCGCTCTCCAACTTGAAGCGCTGCCTGACCTGGCGGGCCAGATAGTCGGACACGGCCGTCACGCCATCGCTTTCGAGCAGGCTGAAACGCGTGATCTCGTAGAACGAGTCGTCGAGCCCGACCAACGTGATGTCCGTCCCGTGAAGCGTTGTCACGATCTTCGGCGCGACGCAGCCAAGCATCTGGCGGCAGAGGTACGCGCTGACGGCGTGCGGGATCGCATAGTGGGCGTGGAGCACGTCGATCCGCTCTTCGCGGCACAAGGCGGCGAGCTTCGTAGCCAAGGCCAAGGTGTAGGGAGGGTACGTGAACAGCGGGTAGCGCGTTACCGGCACTTCGTGGAAGCGGACCCGGGGATGGGGCGAGGCAATACGGACCGGGCGCCGGTGGCTGACGATATGGACCGTGTGGCCGCGCTCGGCCAGCGCCGTGCCAAGGTCTGTAGCCACCACGCCGCTGCCGCCCAGAGTCGGGTGGCAGATGATGGCAATCGTCAACGGTCCTTCCACGGCTCGTTACTGAACAGGCCGACCAGATCCCTGACCGGCAGGGGCACGTCGCTTGTGAACGGCTCGCCGTAGGCCACGCCGATCAGCGAACCGTAGTATGCCAACGTCGCCTCGATGGACTTGAGGAACTTCGCTGAGGCCAAGCGCACCGGGAAGTCCTCCGGCTGGTCGACTCCGAATTGCGATTCATACGCCCGGACAGCCTTCATGCGCTGCTCGAAGACATCCGAAACATCGACGACGAGCTGCGGGGCGACGCAGCGACTGCCGAAGTGCTGCAGGAGGGCCTTGGGCCTCCAAGGCGGACGGCCCGGAGCGTACTTCCTCACCCCGCACAGGAACAGGCTCCGTTGCAAGAGCTCGGCAGTGGCCAAGTGGTCGGGGTGGTGGTCCTCGTGCGGGGGGCCTACCAAGACCTGCGGCTGCAGTTCGCGGACGGTCTCCACGATGAGCTCGCGGTTGGCATCGGTGTCGCGCACCCGTCCGTCCGGCAGCCCCAGATTGCGCCGGACCGACAAGCCGAGGACGTCACTCGCACGGCGCGCCTCGCTCAGTCGAGTCTCAGGCGTCCCAAGGGTGCCAGATTCGCCGCGCGTGAGGTCTACCACACCCGTCTTCCACCCGTTGGCGCGGGCCACGAGCAGAAGTCCTCCGCAGCACAGTTCGGCATCGTCGGGATGAGCCGAGAAGACGAGCAGGTCGCAACCCTGATCGGACTTCGCCATATTCAACTAGCGTAACGACCGCGACGCTACAGCGGATCGAACACGCAACGCCGCATCGATCCCGCTCTAGGGCATGGCCCTTCCGCCGGCCACATCGCGCCTGCTGCGGCCGCCTGCTGCGGCGCTGAAGTGGCAAGAGTGGCGGATCGAGCGTGTATTGAACCGCGACGGGATAGCCGTGGCCGATCGGTAGCGCGGTTGCTCCGTTTCGATCAATTGGGCTGACCTCAAGGGCCGAGTCCCTGCCTCTACGACCCCGGCCGGCGGCTCGCGAGCGGGAATTACGGTATCGCGTCCAAGCGCAACCCGTTCCGTCCGATTCAACCGAGCGTGCTTCCAATGGCGCCCCCTGTCCGGCACATGATGCAACGCACGCCGGCGCCAAGTAGAAGAGGCCCTAGCCCGAGCCGGCGGGATCAGGCGAGGTCGAAGCGGTCGAGACTCATGACCTTGTCCCATGCAGCGACGAAGTCCCGGACGAACTTCGCCTCGGCGTCGCTGCAACCGTACACTTCGGCGATGGCCCGGAGCTCCGAGTTCGAACCGAAGGCGAGGTCGACGCGGCTCGCTGTCCACTTGAGCTCGCCGCTCCCGCGGTCGCGACCCTCGAATTCACCGCCGGCGTCCCCGACCGGCGTCCAATCCGTTCCCATGTCGAGCAGGTTGACGAAGAAATCGTTCGTCAGCGTTCCAGGACGGTGGGTGAAAACCCCGCAGGCGGACTGCCCGGCGTTCGCGGCGAGCGCGCGCATGCCACCGACCAGCGCCGTCATCTCCGGAGCGGACAGCTTGAGCATGAACGCCTTTTCCACAAGCAGGTGGTCCGCGGCAGCCGCGTGGCCGTTCTGCAGGTAGTTGCGGAACCCGTCGGCGGTCGGTTCCAGCACGGCGAACGACTCAGCGTCGGTCAGCTCGTCCGTCGCGTCCGCGCGCCCCGGCGCGAACGGGACCTCGACGTCGTGCCCGGCCTTGGCTGCAGCCGCCTCGATGGCGGCGCAGCCGCCCAACACGATCAGATCGGCGAGCGAGACCACCTTGCCATTCGCCTGTGCATCGTTGAACGCCTGTCGGATTCCCTCCAGGGTCTGCAACACGATCGAAACGCCGGACTTCACGTTGACGTCCCAGCCTGCCTGCGGTGCGAGGCGGATTCGCGCCCCGTTCGCGCCGCCGCGCTTGTCGCTGTTGCGATAGGTCGAGGCTGACGCCCAAGCGGCCGAAACCAACTGAGAGACGGACAGGCCGGAATCGAGGATCTTGGCCTTGAGCGCGGCGATGTCCGCTTGGTCAATGAGCGCGTGCGTGACCGCCGGCAACGGGTCCTGGAACGGCAGCTGCTCCTTAGGAACCCACGGGCCCAGATAGCGTGCCACCGGACCCATGTCGCGATGCAGCAGCTTGAACCATGCCTTGGCGAAGGCGTCCGCCAACTCGTCGGGGTTCTCGTAGAAGCGCTTCGAGATTTCCCTGTAGTCTGGATCGGCGAGCAGCGCGAGATCGGTGGTCAGCATCATCGGCGAACGCCGCTGCGATGCGTCGTGTGCGTCCGGCACGGTTCCGTGCGCCTCCGGATTCTTCGGAGTCCACTGGTTCGCACCGGCGGGGCTCTTCGTCAGCTCCCACTCGTATTCGAACAGGTTCTCGAAGTAGCCGTTATCCCAGCCGATGGGGTTCTTGGTCCAAGCACCCTCTAGGCCGCTACCGATTTGGTCGCCGGCCTTGCCGCTGCCATGGCTGCTCCGCCATCCGAGCCCCTGCTGCTCGATGTCCGCGCCCTCGGGTTCGGGACCCTTGTAACGCTCCTCGGCGGCACCGTGGGCCTTGCCGAACGTGTGCCCGCCGGCGATGAGGGCGACGGTTTCCTCGTCGTTCATCGCCATCCGGCGGAACGTCTCGCGGATGTCGCGGGCCGCCGCGACCGGATCCGGCTTGCCGTTCGGCCCTTCCGGGTTGACATAGATCAGGCCCATCTGGACGGCACCGAGCGGAACGGCCAGGTCCCGGTCGCCGGAGTAGCGCTCATCGCCGAGCCAGGTCTGCTCCGGACCCCAGTAGATGTCCTCATCGGCCGCCCAGATGTCCTCGCGGCCGCCGCCGAAGCCGAATGTCTTAAGGCCCATGGTCTCCAGGGCGCGGTTCCCGGCGAAGATCAGCAGGTCGGCCCACGAGATGCTGCGGCCGTACTTCTGCTTGATTGGCCACAGCAGCCGGCGCGCCTTGTCTAGGTTCACATTGTCGGGCCAGCTGTTAAGGGGTGCGAAGCGCTGGTCGCCGCTTCCGCCGCCGCCGCGTCCGTCGTGGATGCGGTAGGTGCCTGCGGCGTGCCAGGTCATGCGGATGAAGAGCGGCCCGTAGTGGCCGTAATCGGCCGGCCACCAGTCCTGCGAGTCGGTCATCAACGCATCGACATCCTTCTCCAAGGCTTCGAAGTCAAGGCTATTGAAGGCCTCGGCGTAGTTAAATTCCTGGCCGTTCGGATCAGCCTGTGGATGGTTTTGGCGGAGAGCCCTAAGGTTCAGCCTGTCGGGCCACCAATTCTGGTTGGCGGTTTCGCCAATTGCCTCGTGGGCGGCGGCGCCCATCACGGGGCACTTGCTCGCGTTGTCCATGTTTCCTCCGATTGCGCTCAGGGCATGCTGGTGCGGACGAGCGTCTCCCGGGGGTCCCGCGGCAGTTCGCAGTTGCAGGTAGCTCGCACCGCTCGCCCTATTATTATCCCGGCGACGATCCAACCACCATACCGCAACTGGTGCGGCTTCCCGCGCAGTTGGCATAGAGCGTCCCAGACGCTGTTCGCGGCGTTGTTGCGAGCCGGGGAAAGGCCCGGCTTGACCGGTGCGCTCAGGGCGGACGGGAAGGCCTAACGCACACGGCAGCGGGAACCCCTAGTCGGCATACTGCATGGCGGAAAAGCAGCTCTGTCAGCAGTAGGATCACGGTCCATCGAATCCTGCTCAACCAAATCAGCCGTGGTACATTCTGATAGGTTCTGGCCCACTCAGGCACTCGGAGGATTCCAATCATGGCGAGAGACTTCTCAAGGCGCGACGCGATCCGCTGGGCGGGCGGCGCGGCAATGGCGACCACGTTCCTGCCGTTTGCCGGCAAGTTCGCGGCTTGGTCACATCCGGCCGAAAAACCGCTCGCCACTCGTTTGCTCGGGCGCACCGGGCGGGAGGTGACTACCTTCGGGCTGGCCGGCGGCAACAAGATCCAATGGGACCTGCCCGGCGACGAAGCCGTGCAGATCGTGGTCAAGGCCGTGCGGGCGGGCATGACCTACATCGAGACCGCCAACAACTACTTCCTCAGCCAAGAGAAGATGGGCAAGGCATTCGGCATCCTGGACCTCAAGCCCGGCCTGCCCGGCTACGACCACAGCCTGCGCGGGCGCCTGTTCATCGCCACCAAGACGGCGCTGCGACACGCCATCGTGCGCGACGGCTCCGAGCCGATGGGCAGTTCGTCCGGAGGCGGCAAGCTGGTGTTGGCAGACATCGAGCGCTCATTGACGCAGTTCTTCGGGGACGGCAAGGGCCACATCCCGGAGGGGGCTTACCTCGACCTGATGCAAGTGCACCACATTGGCAGCAAGGAAGAGGTCGATGCTGCCTACGAGGGTCTCGAGAATCCAGGCGACAAGTCGCTGCCGCGGGTGGGCGCGATCGCCTGCCTGCTCGACTACCGCGACGGCACCAACAACACGGGGCTCAACCCCAAGCACCGCAAGTGGATCCGCCACATCGGCATCACCGGTCACGAGAACCCGGCGGTGCACATGTACGCCATACAGCGCGACACGCGCAATATCCTCGACACGCTGCTGGTGGCCGTCAATCCCAACGATCCGCGCTACTTCTGCCACCAGACGAACTCCATCCCGGTTGCGCACGCCAAGGGCATGGGAGTGATCGGCATGAAGGTCTTCGCCGACGGCGTGATGTACGGGTTGAAGCAAGAGTACGCCCATCGGCCGGGCCAGAGCGTGCCGACCGTGGGCCAGCCGGACAAGCTGCCCTACCAGGACTTCATCCGCTATTCGCTCAACCCCGCGGGCATGGCGACGCTGATCACGGGCATCGGCCTGATCGACAAGGACAACGATCCAGCGCGCGACCAGCTGGTAGCCAACCTTGCGGCCGCGCAGGTCGCCGCGCCGCTGTCCCACCAAGAGAAGAGGGACATCGAGCAGACGGTGGCGGACCTGCACGGTACGCGAACCAACTTCTTCCAGCAGCCCTCGGTCGGCTTCCAGCCCGCCCGCGGCTTCTCTGCCGAGCGCATGTCCGGCAGCAAGGTCAAGCTGCAGTGGCACACCGCGTTCGCCGCCGGCGACCCGATCGTGCGCTACGAGGTGTATCGGCGTCACGAGCGCATCGGCACGGTGCCGTTCCGGCCGCAGACGAGCTTGGTTCCGTTCGAATTCGTCGACAGCTCCGCACCTTCAGGGCACAGCGGCGGCCTGTACTACAAGGTGCGCGCGGTGGACGAGGCGGGTCGGCACGCCGACACCAACTCGGCAAAGGCGTGAGCGGCTAAGCGCGCGCCTACTCTACCGAGCCGTCCTGAGCCCATCCCAGGCTCTCGTCGAAGATCTGCACCGTCGTGGGATGGTATCCCGGGCGGGCCTCCGCGTAGATGGCAAGGGCTTTGGCCTTGCCCTCTTTGGTCTTCGCCAGTTCCGCGTATAGCGGCCTGAGGAACTTGCGCCGTCCGACGTTCGTCAGGAACCGCTCTAGGGCCGCGTCGGCGGCGGCATAGCCGCTGCGGACTGCTACCAGCAGCCATTCGCAGAGAATCTCCGCATTCGTCGCTGCGGTCAGGTTGAAAGCTCGGTCCAGCTCCGCCAAGCGCTCTCCGCCCGCGTCCTCGGGGATCGCCCGCACGAACCGGATCCAGTGCTGGGTGGTCCAATCGGCGGTATCCAGACTGCGGGCCTGAGTGCTGCCAGCGAACCACTCCGCCGCAGCAATGTCAGCAACCTCCAAGGCGCTTGAGACGTGCTCGTGACGATGGTCCGGCAGGCCAGGCTCCTCCAGCCACTGCCGGACCGGAACGGCCAGCTGCGCCTTTGGATGCTTGGACAGCAAGTGAGCGTCCAAGTAGTCCGCAAACTGCCCGGTTGTGACGCTGCGGAAGGCGAACTCGTCGAAGTAGGCCCGCAGGAAATCGTCGAATGCGTCCCGCCCGACCTCGCGCTCGATGGTGCGCAGGAACATCGCTCCCTTAACGTACGGCACGCCCGTGAAGCCCTCGTCGGGGTCGCGCCCGGCCAGATCTACATGCAAGACCTGATCACGCGGGTCCAAGCGTTGCAATTCGTCCTTGAAGGCCTGGATCTCGAGGGACGAGTCCATCGCGGCCCGCTCGGCGCCGTACACCGCTTCTTGGATCCGCTCCTCGATGTAGACGGTGAAGCCCTCATTGAGCCAGAAATCGCGCCATGTTCCGTTCGTGGCCAAGTTGCCGGACCAAGAATGCGCCAGTTCGTGCGCGATGATGCTCACCAAGCTCTTGTCTCCCGCGATCGTGGTCGGAGACACGAAGGTCAGCCGCGGGTTTTCCATGCCGCCGTACGGAAACGCCGGCGGCAGCACCAAGATGTCGTAGCGTCCCCAGCGGTATGGCCCGTAAAGGGATTCCGATGTCTGAATCATCGCCTCGGTGTCTTCGAACTCCTTCGCGGCAGCCTCGACCACGCTGGGCTCGGCATAGACGCCGGTGCGCTCGCCGGTCGGAACGAATGCCAAGTCTCCGACCGCCAGGGCGATCAAGTACGAGGGGATCGCCAACGGCATGCTGAAGGCGTACTCGCGATTGGCTGGGTCCGCCGACACCGCCTCCGCGCTCATGACCGCCAAGAGGCGCGGCGGAACGCGAACCCGGGCAGAATACGTTACCCGCGCGCCCGGAGTGTCCTGCAGCGGGATCCAGCTGCGGGCGTGGATCGCTTGCGACTGGCTGTAGAGGAAGGGCTCCTCGCGGCCGGCGGTCTGGCGCGGTTCCAGCCACTGCAGCCCGCTTGCGTCGGCGGCTGTCGAGTACTGTATGCGCACCTTGGAGGCTGCGCCGCGCTCGACGCGCAGCGGCGCGCCCAAGAAGGCATGTTCCGCCCCGAGTTCGAACGGCGCCTCGCGGTAGGACTCGCCATCGTCTGAGACTTCCACGCGGTCAATGGTCAGCTCGCGCGTGTCGAGGACTAGATCACCCTTCCCGCCTTCCACGTCCAACGTGCACGTGCCCTGCAATTGCCTGGCGTCGAAGTCCACATCGAGGTCTAGGTCCACGTGCGTCATCCGCACGGCGGGCACATTCGCGTAGGAATGCAGGTCCGCCGCGGGATCTAGCGGGTCGTCTACCGACACCGATGTGCAGGAAATCAGCATGAATGGGATTACCAAGCTTGCGATACGCACGGCTCCAGCGTATCGCAGGCGTGGCTCGTGCTCATTCGCGCGTGATGAACTCGTCAAGGCCAAGCATGGCCCGGCCCAGCTCGCGCCAGGCGGCCCTCTCGGCACCCGCGCCGCGGGCCTCGTAGCGTTCCAGCTGCGCCGAGTGGAAGCGCTTGGCATGAGTCGTCTCGGCAGCGAGCGGGGCGCGGTTCAGGCACCACTTGGTCAGCCGTTCGAACCTAGCCTCGAATTCGGACCCGCCAGACTGCAACAGACGGTAGGCCAAGGCATCTGCCGCCTCGAGGAAAACGGGGTCGTTCAACAAGTTGAGAGCCTGCAGCGGAGTATTGGAGCGCTCTCTGCGAGACACGCTGGTCAGCGTGTCCGGAGCGTCGAAATTGACCAGCATCGGATAGGGCGAAGTCCGGCGCAGGAAGACGTACAGTCCCCGGCGGTAGCGGTCGGGACCGGTGTCCTCGTCCCAGTCTTTCTTGGAATAGCTCAATTCCGAAATCCCGCCGGGCTGCGGCGGGAAGACGCTCTTGCCTCCGATCGCTGGGTTCAGCAGGCCGCTCACGGCCAATGCGTTGTCGCGGATCAGCTCGGCAGGCAGCCGCAGGCGGTTCTGGCGGGCGATCCACGCATTGCCCGGGTCGCGCTCGCGAGCATCGGGGCGTTCGTCGGAGGCTTGGCGGTAAGTCGCCGAAGTCACGATCATCCGCACGATCGCCTTGCGGCTCCAGCCCGATGCCATGAACTCGCTGGCCAGCCAGTCGAGCAGTCTTGGATGTGACGGCGGTTCGCCTTGCGTGCCGAAGTTCTCCGAGGTCTCGACCAAGCCCCGTCCGAAGAGCTCCTGCCAGATGCGGTTGACCTCGACCCGGGCCGTCAGGGGGTTGTCGTCCGATGCGACCCACTCCGCCAGCAGCAGGCGCGGGGGCCTCGCCGAGGGCGGCAGGTCAGGCAACACCGCCGGCACGCCGGGAGACACCTCGCTGCCGAGCGCGCGGTAGTCGCCGCGCAGGGCGAGCCGCGCCGGCAGCGGCTCGAGCCGCTCCACTATGGTGTAGGCGCGAGAGACCTGGAAGCGGTCCTTGGCCAACTCGGCGATTTCTTCGCGCGCCTGTGCGATTCGGCCTTTGACGTCTTCGTGCTTGGCGAAGTCCGGGCCGCCACCTCGCAGGAACCAGGCCTCGACCTTCTCGTGCTCGAGTTCGGAGAGCCGCTCTCGCGGCGCTCTCAGCATCCAGTCGGCGCGATCATTCGCCGCCCGCCACTCGGTCACGGAATGATCCCAGTCGGTGCGCACGCCCGGGTGGTCCATGGCAGACAGCATGCGCTCGTGCCACTCGGCCTGCAGCGCGGGGATGCCGTGCCGCTCGCGAATCTCCTCCACCGCTCGCTTGTAAGTCGGCGCGGTGCGCAAGTGTGGTCCTAGCTCCCCCGGAAGCGGAGCCTCGACATCGCGCTCGACGGCGTTGTGGAAGAACGCGAACATCCCGTAGAACTCGCGCTGGGAGACCGGGTCATACTTGTGGTCGTGGCACTGGGCGCAACCGACAGTTAGGCCCAGCCAGGTGTTGGCCACCGTATTGACGCGGTCAACCGTCTCCTCGAAGCGCTTCTGTGCGTTCTTGGTGCCGGCTTCGCGGTTCTTGATGCCGTTGCGCAAGAACCCGGTCGCTACGCGTTGCTCGGTCGTGGCCTGCGGGAGCAGGTCGCCCGCGATCTGCTCGACCGTGAACTGGTCGAACGGCATGTCTTGATCGATCGCATTGATCACCCAGTGCCGCCAGCGCCACGCGTGCGGGCGCAGCGGGTCGCGCTCGTAGCCTTCGCTATCGGCGTACCGCGCCAGGTCTAGCCATGGCAGAGCCCACCGCTCGCCGAAATGCCGCGACTGCAGCAGCGTGTCCACGACCGCTTCGTAGGCGGGGGACGGCGTGCCGCCGGAAGGTTCGGCGAAGCTGCCGGGCGGCAAACCGACCAGATCCAAGTGGATTCGACGCAGCAGGGTTTCCGGTGCCGCTTCGGGCGACGGGGCCAAGCCCTCGGCCTCGAGCTTGGCCAGCACGAAGCTGTCGATGGGGTTGCGTATCCAGTGATCCGCGCTAACGTCGGGCGGGTCTGGACGTCGGACTGGCTGGAACGCCCAGTGCGAGTCAGCGGCGGACTCCCGCTGGCGAGCACGCGCCTCGGGGCCGGAATGGCTGTCGGGCCACACAGCGCCGCCAGCGATCCACTCGCTGATCAGAGACGCTTCGGATGCGCTCAGCGGCTCGCTTCCGGGCGGCATGCGAAAGCCGTCGTTGCTGCTGCTGATGCGCGCGACGAGCTTGCTTGCAGCCGGATCTCCCGGGACGATGACAGCACCAGACGCTCCGCCCTTGAGCGCGGCTTCCCGGCCATCGAGGCGGAGGCCGGACATCTGCTGCTGGGCCCCGTGGCAAAGGTAGCAGCGCTGGTGCAGGATCGGCTCGATGTCACGGACGTAGTCAACCGCGGCCGAGGTCGACAGAACGGGAAACAGCCCGATCGCAAGTCGGAACGCGACGCCGAGAGCGCGAGTCACGGACAACATTATATGGCCCGGTCAGCAACGCCTGCTCCGCCTGCACCGCTAGTCCAAGACCGCGAACGTAGTGAGGACTTCGGCTACCTGCTTGCCCGCGCAGTGGACCTCCCCTCGAGCCACAACCAACCTGCGACCTGCCCTTACCAAGTGCGAACGGGCCGTCAACACACCTCCGGTGACTGGCCTGAGGTAGTTGATCTTGATTTCCACGGTCGTGCAGCGACCGCCCACAGCCCGGGCTATCCCAAAGCTGACGGCAGCATCGGCCAGGGTCAGCATCACGCCGCCGTGGACCACTCCTGCGCCGTTCTGGTGGCGCTCGTCGAGCGGGAGCTGCAAGGTCACCCCGCCATCGTCGTGGTATTCGCCGAACTCGATTCCCAGCAGTCGGTTGAACGGGGCCTCCATATAGGTCCGATGCAATTGGTCGAGCGCCTCGCCAGATAGCACCGTAGAAGACTGCACAGTGTCCATGTCCATCTTAGTGACCGCGACGCCTCCGCCCGAGTCCCTGCGGCCTGCCACGCCTCAGCCGAGTATCGCGAACGTGGAAAGCACTTCGGCCACGGGCTCGTCGCCGCAGCAGACCTCGGCCCGCGCCACAACCAGCCTGCGGCCCGCACGCAAGATATAGGAACGCGCCGTGAGCACGCCGGAAGAAACCGGCTTGAGGTAGTTGATCTTCATCTCGGCGGTTGTGCAGGGCTTGCCGACGAATTTGTAGATGCCGTAGCCCAACGCAGAATCGGCGAGGGTGAATGTCACGCCGCCGTGGACCACGCCCGCGCCGTTGAGATGACCCTCGGCGACTTCAAGGCGCATCGTCGCCCCGTCTTCATGGAGCTCAACGAATTCGATACCGACGGCCTTGTGGAACCGATTGCCCTGCAGTGCCAACTCTTAGTGTGGCGCAACCCGCCGAGGGCGTTCAAAGGCGCAGGCCCTAGACACGCTGCGTCGCTTCGCGCCAATCTAGCGGCCGGTTGGCAGGCGTAGCGGGCACAGATCGGCCGCGGCAGCCTAGCGCTGGGACGGAGCGTTACATCCCGCGCACGTAGGGCCCGCCGACGCTGTCCCGGAGCTCGTCACACCGAGCGCGCAACGCTCGCAGGGTAGCGCCATGCTTCGGATCACCCGCGAGATTGGCGATCTCGTTGGGATCGGCCACGAGGTCGAAGAGTTGCTCGTACACGGGATTGCGCTCGAAGTAGCGCACATACTTGAACCGCTCCGTGCGCACCCCCTCGCTCTTGGGGATGGTCTCGCGCTCGTACAGGTGTTCGTAGAAGAAATCCTCGCGCCAGTCGACCGTTTCGCCCCGCATCACCGGCACCAGGCTGCGTCCGCGCATCTGCTCAGGGATCGGAACTCCGGCCAGATCGAGCATCGTCACCGGGCAATCGAAGCTGAGCGTCATCTGCTCAGCGGTCACTGCACGGCGGGATCCGCCCAACCGAGGGTCGGCGATGATCAAAGGCTTGCGGATGGAGCCCTCGTACATCAGCCAGATCCCGGTCAGGCCATGCTCGCCGATCATGATCCCGTTGTCGCCGGTAAATATCACCACGGTGTTGTCGTCGAAACCCCGTCGCTCCAGTTCGGCCACGATGCGGCCGACCTGGCGGTCGACACCGGTGATGAGACGGTACATGCCCTTCATCATTCGCTGGTACTTGTCGGGCGTGTCGAATCGGCGGAACCAGCGCTGCCGGCTCATCGAGACTTGGATGAATCCCGGTAGCTGGCGAAAGTACTCGTGATCGGGGATCGGCGGGGGCGGAATGACATCTTGCTCGTAGAGCGCCTGCAGCTCCCTGTCAAAGATGTACTGGTCTATGTGGTCGTCTTCCGGATGCGGCGCGCTGAAGCTGACTGACAGGCAGAACGGCTGGTCCTGCGAGCTGGTCCGGATGAACTCCACGGCATCGTCCCCGTTGATGGTAGTGATGTGCTTAACTTTTCCATCGTCGGCTTCGCGGTAGTACGGATTCCTAGTCGAGCTGGCGATGCGACGGCGGTAGAAGTCGAACATCCGCTCCGGGGCGCGCGGGTCCACCTCGACTCCTAGCTTGCCCACGAATCCCGTGCGATAGCCGGACTGCTTGAGCAGCGCCGGATAGCTGCGATCCATGCGCTGCACGCTCATGGCGGGCATCGTGAATGTGTAGCCGTGCTCCCGGCGGAACTCGCCGGTCAGGATGCTGGCCCGCGTCGCCGCGCAGATCGATGTAGTGCAGAACGAGTTGGCGAAGCGAATCCCGCGCTCGGCGAGCCGGTCGATGTTCGGTGTCTGGATGATTTCGTTCCCCGCACAGCCGAGCAGGTCCCAGCGGTGGTTGTCGGTCATCAAGAACACGATGTTGGGCCGCGACGCAGACTGGCCCCTTATCGAGGCAGCGGCAGGAAGCAGCGCTGAAGCGGCCCCGAAGAACTGACGGCGGTTGAGACTTCGGAACGACACAACGGAATCCCTGCGGCTGCCGCTGCAACGATAGCGCAACAGAGCGGACGAGCGCGACTGCACTCGGACAAGATCGGGCGCGCAGCGCCTGCGCCCCATGTTCGTACAATCGAAGCTCAGGTCCGATGCGCCCGCACAACTATGTCCTGGTGATCTTCGACAGCTGCCGGTTCGACTCGTTCGCGGCCGCCAGGCCGAAGACCATCTCCAAACTCGGCACCGTCGAGCAGCGCTGGTCTTACGCCTCTTGGACGGCCCCTTCGCACTACAACCTGCTCATGGGGCTGTTGCCCCACAGCAGCCCGGCGCACGTCTACGCATCGGAGTACTACAAGAAGGACTTCTTCAAGTTCAACGAACGGCTAGGCGTGGAAAACGTGGGCTTCAAGTCCTTGGTGCCGCAGCTCTATTTCCCGACGTTCCTGCAAAAGCAGCTCAACTACCGCACGCACGCGATGGTCTCCCTGCCAGTGCTGAACCCGAGAACCATCCTCAATACGGGCTTCGACACGTTTCGGCTGATGCCCAAGCACAACGACATGCGAGCCATGCTCCGAGAGATGCGCTTCCCGGAGGACCGGCCGTCGTTCTACATCCTCAACGTCGGCGAGACCCACTATCCCTACGCGTTGCCCGACGAGCCGCCCGAGAAGTGGCCGAGGGTCAGTGGCGTTCACGGCGTGTTCCGCCACCTGGACGACCATATCGTGGGCGGCAAGCTGACCGAAGGCACCGAGGAATTCTTCGACCAAGGCAAGCTCGACACGCTGCGCGACAGGCAGATCAAGGCTGTCGAGTACCTCGATGGCGTTGTGGAGGAGCTCTTCGACCTGGTGCCGGAGAACACCTACATCACGATTACCGCCGATCACGGCGAGCTGTTCGGCGAGGATGGGTTCTTCGGGCACGGCCCGATCCAGCACGACAAGGTGTTCGAAGTGCCGTTCGTTGAGGGCCTGCTGCGCTAAGACCCGCAGACGCACGCCTGCGGGCGGAGTTCATCTCCGATACCGCCCCCTCCTGTGGGACATCAGGGCGGCGATCAGGATCCCGGTCGCAAGCCTGCCGCTCAGAGCGGCAGGATCTCTTCGCGGTCCGGGTCGAACTTCAGACGCCGCTTCTGCAAGTACGCGATGTTGCCCAAGTGGGAAGCCTGTGCGGACCGGTGGCCGACCCACACGTCTCCGTTAGGCCGCTCGCGGCTCTTGACGCAGTCGATGAAGTTGTCGACGTGATCCTGCGTCATGTTGCCGATCGCCTCTTGGACTTCGGCCGGCTCGTCCTGGCGAGGCAAGTACCACTCGTAGCGGCCGCGCGTGATCCACAACCGCCCCTCGGTTCCAATCACCTCCACCCCCGCGCCGCGCAGGCCCGGAGCGAGGGTGCCCTCGAACGTGGCTGTCCACTCTTGGCGGTAGTCGAGCAGGCAGTTGATCGTGTCGGGAGCAGTGCGCCCGTCCTTGTAGTGATAGATGCCGCCGGAGGCCACGGCCGCGACGGGGTCGTCCTGGCCCATGAACAGGTGGACAGCGTCGATCCAGTGAGTAAAGAGGTCGGTGATCTGCCCGCCGCCGTACTCCAGGTAGGCGCGGAAGTTGAAGTACTGCTTCGGATCGTATTCGCGCCACGATACCGGGCCGAGGAAGCGTCCCCAGTCCAAGTTCGACGGCTGCTTGGTGTACTGCTCGGGAAACGGACGCAGGTGGGCACCGTTGCCATGCCACCAAGTCCGCGCCAACGTAACCTTGCCGATCTTGCCCGAATCGAAGAACTTCTCCTTGGCCATCAGGTAGTGCTTCGCCGAGCGCTGCTGCATGCCCACTTGGCACACGCGCTCGTTCAGGCGCACGGCCTTTACGATCTGCGGGCCTTCCTCGATGCGCAGCGTGAGCGGCTTCTCACAGTAGATGTCCTTGCCGGCATTGGCGGCGTCAACGCAGGTGCCGGCATGCCAGTGGTCGGGAGTGGCGATCAGAACCGCGTCAACGTCGTTGGCTGCGAGCAGATCCTCGTGCGCCTTGTATCCCTTGGCGTTAGGTGCGATCTGGGCCGCCTCGTCGATGCGAGCACTGAACACGTCGCACAGCGCAGTGGCGTTCACATTGGGATTCGCCATGAAGCTCCGCAGCACTCCCCGGCCGCGGCCGCCGCACCCGATCAGGCCCATGTTGACCTTCTCATTGGCTCCGAGGATGCGACTGTAGGAAGCAGCAGTGAACGCTGCCGCTGCGCTGAAGAACGTGCGCCGTTGAATCAAGGTAGACATCAGCAAGAGCTTAGCACGGAGAGTGCGACTGACGGCTCGCTTCGCTGCACGTCGGGGGGTAGCCGCTGCCGCGCTCTTCCTCGGGAACCTCGCGGCCCCCGCAAGCGGTCAGGCGGCCGAGTCGGTCTACTCGAGTAGAGCGTCGGACAATCGCACATTGCAGCTCGAACGGCAACAGGATCGTCCCCTATCTGTCAGACTGGAAAGGGGTAAACCGTACCGCGATCATGATCTTCCCAGGTTGTGACGGCAAGACTGCCCCTCGCCATCCCCCGGGCGGCTAGCTCAGTTGGTTAGAGCGCCTGCCTTACAAGCAGGAGGCCACTGGTTCGAGTCCAGTGCCGCCCACCAAGGGTCAGCGGCTGGTCTGGGGTCCCGAGTAATTCCTGTGCACACATCCGCATTCGCAACGACGAAAATCGCACGTCCGATGCTGCTATCGATCGTATTGCTACTGGCGGCACCGAGAACCTCATGGAGCCAAGCGACGGACGGCCACCTGCTCGGTACCGTGCTGGATCAAACCGGCGCGTCGATTCCCAGCTCGACCGTCGCGGTCACAAACGTCAATACCGGGGTGAGCTGGGACCAGCTGACCGACGAACTCGGCGCATACCGCTTCAACAACCTGCCCGTCGGCGACTACACGCTTTCGGCGGAGGCGGAAGGGTTCGCCCCTGCGATGCTGTCCGGCATCGCCATCGCGCTCAACCGCACGAGCACCGTGAACCTGACCCTTGATGTCGGCGAGGTGCAAACGGAGGTCGAGGTCACCGCTGCCTCTGCACAGATCGACACCACCACCTCTACGGTTGGTGGTTCGTTCGACTCCCGCCAAGCGCTCTACAGCCCGAGTTCGGACCTTGCCCTAGGCGTGCTGAACCTCTCGCTACAGGGCGCGGGCGTCGCTTCCAGTGGCGGCACGGGCCTGGGTGACGGCCCCTCAATCGGCGGCCAGCGGCCGCGCAACAACAACTTCATGATCGAGGGCGTCGACAACAACCACAAGGGCGTCACGGGGCGCGTCGTGGACGTGCCGAACGAGGCGGTGGCGGAGTTCTCGTTGCTGCAGAACCAGTACGGCGCGGAATTCGGGCGCTCCACCGGCGGCCAGTTCAACACGGTGGTCCGCAGCGGGAGCAACGATGTCCACGGCTCCCTTTACGAGTATTTCGCGAACCGCACGCTGAACGCGCTGGACCAGTCCAACAAGCGGCGCGGCATCACCGAGAAGCCGCGCCTCGACGACAACCGCTTCGGCGCCACCGTGGGAGGGCCCCTCATCAGGAACCGGCTCTTTTACTTCGGGACGTACCAGCGCAATCCGGTCGGCCAAGCCTCCACGCCGGGACGGCCGTTCTCCGCGCCGACAACCGAGGGTTACGCGATCCTGGACCGCATCCAAGGGCTGTCGAGCACGAACCGCGATGTGTTGAAGCAATACGTGCCGCCCTCTCCCGCCGCCACCGGCACCACGACGGTACTGGGCGAGGAAGTCCCGATCGGCGTGCTGCCGATCAACGTGCCGACGTACCAAAACAACCACATGTGGCTGGTCAGCGTCGACTACAACCGCAAGGGGGGCGACCAGCTGCGGTTTCGCACGATTCGCAACGCGAGCGACGCCCTCGACCCCGGAACCGCCCCGGACCTGCCGACATTCATAAGCAAGAGCACGGCCAGCCGGCAGCTCGCGACGCTGTCGTACTTCCGGGCCTTTTCACCGCGTTGGTTCAACGAGACCCGACTCGGATTCAGCCGCTCTGCCTCTGACATTCCCGCAGGGGACTTCGAGTTTCCAGGGCTCGATTCTTTCCCGAACATCACGATCGAGCAGGATCTCGACATTCAGATCGGCCCGTACGAGGTCGCACCCCAGAGCGATGCGCAGAACACCTACCAGCTCGTGAACAACACCACGTTCATCCGAGGGCGCCACACCCTGCGGTTGGGTGTCGATGCTAGGCGGAACATCTCCTCGGAGCTATTCGTGCAACGCCAGCGCGGCGACTACAACTACTCCACCCTCGAGCGCTTCTTGATCGACCTAAGCCCGGACATCCAAGCAGAGCGCAACACGGGAGGCGGCATCTACCACGGCAACAACACGGAGCTGTACTGGTACGTGAGCAGTGAGACAAGGATCCTGCGGAACCTCACGCTCACGCTCGGCTTGCGACACGAGTACAAGGGCGTGCCGTACGGGGACAAGCAACAACGCCTCAACGCCCTATCGAGCGTGCCCGGAGTGCTGACGTTCGGCGAGCCGAGAGCGCAGAAGCTCAACTTCGCACCGAGAGCCGGACTGGCTTACTCCCCCGGCTCTCAGGGCAGCACCGTTATCCGGGCCGGATTCGGGATCGCCTACGACTCGTATTTCACGAACCTAGGGCAGCTAAGCAAGCCGCCCCAAGTGGAGAACACGTTTCGGGGCGACCCTACCGTCGATACGCCGAACTACCTTGCCAACGGCGGCATCCGACCCGATCAGAGGCCGGACGAACTTGACGAAGCAGCGGCCCGTTCACTGACGTCTACCTACATACAGCACCAGCATCTCCCCTATTCGATCCAGTGGAACTTCGGGATCGAACAGGTATTGGCGCGTGACTACACCGTCTCGGCCCGCTATCTCGGCACTCGCGGAGTCCGCCTGTTCACGCAGAGCATTCTTCCGCTCGCAGCAAGGGCGACTCCCCAGCGTTCGCTACCCACGTTCTACGAGCGGCCGACCCAGTCGGAGCTGGACACGCTCAGTTTGACCCTCGCAGACATCGACGCGGAATCGTTCTCCCTGCCGGTATTCGCCGAGGCGGGATTTAGCCCATTCATCTTCTCGTTCCCTAATCGCGGCAATTCGATCTATCACGGGCTCGCACTGGAGGCAAAGCGAAGGTTCTCCAACGGCCTGCAGTTTGTCGGTGCCTACACCTGGAGCAAGAACATCGACGACAGCACCGCCGATCTGTTCTCTACACTGCTTTCCCCGCGACGGCCGCAGGACTTCCAGGACATGCGGGCTGAGCGAGCGCGCTCGTTTCTTGACCGCACCCATCGTTTCAGCGTGGCCTGGGTCTACGAGGTGCCGTGGTACGGAAATTCCACGCGATGGTTCCGGAAGAACCTGCTGGGCAACTGGGTGCTATCCGGCATGTACACGGCTGAGTCGCCCCAGTACGCCACGGTCCAAAGCGGGCTCGACTCCAACCGGAATCTAGACGGCGCCACCGACAGGGTCGTGGTGAACCCGCGGGGTGCAGACCGCACGGGAAGCGACGTGACCCCGCTAATGAACAACGACGGCGACATAGTCGGATACCTCGCGGACAACCCGCATGCTCGCTACGTCAAGGCCGGGGCCGGCGTCCATCCCGATGGTGGTCGCAACACGCTGCCGCTGAGAGGGATCAACAACTTCGACGTTAGCGTCAGCAAGCGATTCTCGGTGGGTGAATCCAAGGCCATCGAGTTTCGGGCCGCCTTCTACAACGCGCTCAACCATCCGCAGTACACACCCGGCTCCTTGAACAGCACGCGAGCGGTGGGGTCTCGAGACACGCGCAACAATCTGATCCCCGGCCACCGTCTGTTCGATCGACCGGATCAGGTCTACGACAGTCACGCGAGAGAGATCCATCTCGTCCTCAGGTTCACGTTCTAACGCCTGGGCAGTCAGGGGCGGGACAGGCGCGCCCGCTCCGCAACAGGGCGGAGGCAGGCTACTTGGCCAGCGAGCGTCGAGATACGTAGGCCAGTCCCAGCCCATGAGGGGCGATTCGGCGGAGGTCGCGGGCGGGGCCTCGCTCCCATCGCGGTGGTTGCCGATGGCTGATCGCGACAACGCTACCGCTGGCTCCGCAGCGAGTCGGCCGAACTCGCCCACTGGCGGGCCAAGGCACTGCTGGGCAGGCCGTAGTGACTCGGCCCTCTACGGCTCGGCCGAGAACGCGGTGATCGGCGGGCTCCGCATGAAGTCGCCCCAGAAGGGGTCTCCAGCCTGCGCGGGGTCGAGCGCGACCGGCACCCAGCGAAAGTCCCGAAATCCAGCGTCGCGGAACACGGCCTGGTAGGTCGCCGGGGAATGGTAGTAGTTCGTGAAGCCGAACGAACTCCCATCCGCCGTCGGGAACGCGTAGTGGATCGGGTCTCCGTCGCGAAGTGGGAGGCCGTCGCAGCGTCGATCAAACCCGTACTTGAGGCAGCTTGCCGATCCGTCGGGAGGAACGCGCGGATTGTCGTTCAAGCCCACGAACCGCCCACCGGGCCGCAGCGAGTCCCGGCACACACGGCAGAGACGGAGGAGTTCCTCCCGGGTCCTTGCGTAGTTGAGCAGGAACGCGGCTACCACAAGGTCGACGGGCTCGGATGGCCTGAAACTGGCGGCGTCGGCTCGGACATACGAGCATCCGAGCGGACGTCGGCGCTCGCTCTCCTCCGCCAGACGGATCATCTCAGCCGAGAGGTCCACTCCGGTTACGGACGAAGCGCCCGCTTCCTTGAGCAGTCGGGTGTAGAAGCCATCTCCGCAGGCAAGGTCCAGCACGTCGGCGCCCCGAACGTCGCCGAGCGTCTGGAAGAGCGTGTACCGTTCTATATGGACTCGGAAGGGCAGCTGCTTGGAGTCGCTGTACCCGGAGGCGATCGAGTCGTATTCGGCCATGGCTGAGTATAGCCGAGCTACCGGCTCGCGAGAGTGCCGGACCCTTGCCGCCTACCCGTTCCGTCTCCGGATTCCCAATGCGGCACGGAACGGGCGATTACAGGGTGATCGGCGGAGGATGGTCTCTCGCTGCTCCCGGCATGATGCGAGCAGGCCGCGCGTTGCCCAAGAGGCGTTTCTGATGGGACACTAGGATTTCGTTAGGTTAGAACTGCTCCGGGCTGGCTCGCCTGTTCTCCAGCCCATGCCGATGTTACGACCCGCATAGGTGCGTTCATGATTCTCGTTCGCCAAGTGCTGCTGTTGTCGCTCTGCATCGGCTCGCTTTCTGCCCAGACAAACGCCCACAAGGGCCGGATCATCGGCGTTGTCCTTGATCCGGTTGGCGCCTCGGTCGCCGAGGCGCAAGTGGCGCTCGTCAACGACACCACGGGAGTTGTGCGCGCATTGCGCTCCAACCGGGCCGGGGAATTCCAGTCTTCCAGCGTCGATCCAGGCTCCTACACGCTTCGCGCCGAAACCGAGGGCTTTGCGCGCGCCTCGATCGACGGTGTCGTGGTCAGCGTGGGAACCACGGTGCGGGTGGAGATCACGCTGCAGATCGAGGAGACCAGGACGGAGATCGATGTGGCGGCGTCATTGATCGACCCGTCCCAATCGACCTCCGACAACATCGTGAACGCCACCGCGATCCGCGACCTGCCGATTAACGGCCGCCGATTCCAAGACTTCGCGTTGCTTACGCCCACCGTACAAGTAGACCGGCAGCGCGGACAGCTGTCCTTCGTCGGCCAGCGAGGCATCAATGCGAACGTAATGGTTGACGGAACCGACTACAACCAGCCGTTCTTCGGAGGCATCCGCGGCGGCGAGCGGTCTAACTTCGTCATCACCGTGCCTCAAAGCGCGATCCGGGAGTTCCAAGCCGTTTCCGCAGGCTACACCGCCGAGTACGGGCGCTCGTCCGGCGGAATCCTGAACGCGATCACCAAGGGCGGGACGAACAAGGTGCGCGCTGACGCATTCCATCAGGTCCGCGGCCGAGACATGGGGGCCGAGGACCCGTTCGGAGAAAGAGTGCTCGAGACCCTCCGACAGTCCGGTGGTTCCGTGGGCGGCCCGCTGGTCAGAAATCAGGCCTTCTTCTTCGCCGCCCTGGAAGGTCAGGGGGCCGACACGCCTAGGCTGGTGGAATTCCCCCGCCTCTTGCAGGCATCTCGTGAGGCGGGTCCAGAAGCGTTCGATCTCTATAGGAGCCTGGAGGAACCTTTTGAGTCCACGAACGACGCGTGGGCGTTCACGCCAAGAGTTGACTTGCATCTCCGCGGCACGCAGACCTTGACGTTCCGGTACAACGCGTCCAGCGCCACAGCGCTCAACACATCGACCACGGGGAATCCCCGGCGGTCGCGTACCAACCGAGCCGTGAGCAACAACGGAACCGAGAAGAGCGGAGTCCAGTACTTCACCGGGCAGCTCACAAGCCTCTTGACACCGGCGTGGACCAATGAGCTGCGGGTCACGGCGACCAGAGAGGAGCGCCCGCGTCTCAACAACGCCTCGGTACCGCTGATCCAGTCCACAATCGGCCGTTTCGGCGCCCGCAGTTTCCTCCCCACGACCCAGCAAGACACCAGGCTCCAGCTGAACGACGCCGTCTCGGTGACGAGCGGATCCCACAGTGTCAAGCTTGGAGTGGATTTCAGTAGGCTGACTGCCAGCCAGAACTTCGGCTTCCACCAGTTCGGCCGGTTCATCCTGTTCGGCTCCGATGTCGACGAGCATTTGGACTGTCTCTCTGCCGGGGGGCAGCTAGCGAATCGGTTTGACTGCGCCGGAATCTACCTGCGCCAGGTCGGCAACCTCTACACTGCCATGCAGCAGAGCCAGCTCGCGCTGTTCATCACCGACAGCTGGCGCGTCTCCCGCCGGATCACGCTCAATTACGGCCTCCGATGGGAAGCGCAAAACAACCCCGCCCCCCAAGCCACCAATAGCGATTTGGTCGCGCGCGTGCGCGACGCGGATCTACCGCTCGGGCGCACGGATCCGGCCGTGATCCCGGACGCCATCGACCAAGTCATGCCGCGCTTTGGATTCGCCTATCGCCCTTTCTCGAAGTCGGACCGGACTGTATTGCGGGGTAGCTTCGGGATCTACTACGCCGCGACGCCCCTGCTGTTGATGTCGGATCCCGTCAACAATTTCCGCGCAACACCTGGGAACCTGTCTCTCGCGCTTCCGACAACCGAGGAGACCGTCTATCATCAGTTCCGTGCAGCTGGCATCGACCTGAACCAGATTCCTCTGGGCGAGATGCCGGTTTTCTCAGTCGAGGAAGTGCAGCGAGTCGCTGGCGGTGGAATGGATCCGTTCGCCGGTGCCCAGCCGATCACATTCGCGGACGACTACCGGAATCCCCGCTCTGTTTCGTTCACGGCCGGAATTGACCACGAAGTTACCTCTGACTTCGTCGCCGGTGCAGTCTTCCAGCACGTCAACACAGCCAACCTGCAACGGAACAAGGACTTCAACCTTCCGCTCCCTGTGGTGCGGGCTGGAGATCTGGCGAGAATCCCGTATATTAACGGGCGAAATCGGCCGATTTCTTCGCTCGGATCGGTCACAGTCCGAGAATCGTCGGCGCGGTCGCTCTACAGGGGTGTGACCATCTCAGCGAAGTATCGCCCCAGGAGCTCTTTGCAGTGGGAGGGCTTCTATACGTGGTCGCAGACTTTTTCGGACGACGACAACGAACGTAGCGCGACTGGTTTCGGATATAACGATCCGTTCGCGCTTGGCGGCGATTACGGGCCGGCCGATCAGGACATCCAGCATCAATTCACGTCCAATGCCGTCTTGACACTGCCGCTGGGGATTACTTGGTCTGGAATCGCCCGCATTACATCAGGGCCCCCGATCAACCCAGTGGCAGGAAGGGACTTGAACGGCGACCGTTCCAGCTGGGGCGATCGCGGCATGAGCGCCCCGGGCGTGTTCCTGGGCCGCAACGCGTTCCGCAATCGCGGCTTACGGAACTTCGACATACGGGTAATGAAGAGTATTTCCCTAACCGAGCGGGCACGTGTGCAGCTCTCGGCGGAGCTCTTCAATGCGTTCGACATAGACAACGTCGAATTCGGGGGATTCAACACGGTATTCGGACCGGGTCTGGACCTAGGATCGGGCGAGGCGATCGGGCCGCAGGCAAACTTCATGCGGCTGAGGGACGAGAATGGCTCGTACGACCGCGGAAACCGCCAGATACCGAGCGTAAGCCCACTCCAGCTTCAGATCGGGGCGCGGTTCTTCTTCTAGCCGCAATTTCCGGCGCAAACGGCCGACCGGCTGGGGCCGCTTGGGCCAAATCTTCCTCTAGCGGAGAGCACGGTCACCTCCGAACACCGGCCCGTTGTCCTGCCGCACCACCACCGACCTCTCCAAACCAAAGAGGCCATTTCCGAGCTCCCCCGTTGGTCTAGGAGATCGGGCGAATTCGTGGACCCAGATTCCAAGCATTTCAGTCCTACTGTGCCCCGCTGTCTGACAAGGATCCTGCCCAGGCTGGTGTCGTTGTGCTCCGGACCCGCGTGTGCTAACTGTGAATGGCCATGGAAACGGGCGTGATGGTAATTGCGCGGAAGACGTTGTTTCTGTCTGTGCTGGCCTCGCTGTTGGGCTGTTCATCCGGAGAGGAACGCCCGTTCAAGGGGTACGCACCCTCCGATGCGTACATGGAAGGGGACGATCATCCTTACTACGGCAGCGAGACTCCGTGGGACCTCCGGTTCTTTACAGAGCACATCGAGACCCTCGCAAAACGACGCGGCCAGCGGCAGATGCTCGACATCGTGAAGGGCCGGGCCGACGATGCAGCCAAATACGCCGAGGAAACGCTTCTGGCCGATCCAGGAGATCTGGAGTCGATGTTCAACCTGTCGGTTGCGCAGGCTCAGCTAGGACAACTCGACCAAGCCGTTGAGACCATGCGACAGGCGCTGGACGGAGGCCTTCCGATCGAGCGGTTCGTCGCGGGTCCTAGGAACCTCCTGAAGCCGTTGGTGGAATCCGATGCGTTCCGGGGTGAGCTTGTCCGGCGCAATGTCAGCCTGATCCACGGCCCGATGGTCGGCGCGGTGACAGCCACCAGTGCCCGATTCTGGGTACGCACGGCCAAGGAGGCCGAAATTCGGGTCATTGTCCACCCGGACATTCAATCGGATCCCGTCCGGACGCACGTCAGTGCCGACTACACGGCAGTCACCGAGGTGCGGGGACTTCAGCCCGACACGGCTTATACGTACGAGGTCACGATCGACGGGGACGCGACGACCGGACCCGATCATCCCTTGTTCCGCACGTTTCCTGCCGCAGGTGCTCCGGCCAAGTTCGCGGTGGGTTTCGGGGGTGGAGCCGGGTACGTTCCAGAGCACGAGCAAATGTGGGACGTGATCCGATCGCACGGCCCTCTCGCATTTCTGTTTCTTGGTGACAACGTGTACGTTGACCTGCCAGAGATGCCGAACGGGCTGCACTACTACACGTACTACCGGCGGCAGTCGCGGCCCGAGTTCCGTCGCTTGGTTGCCGCGACGTCCGTGTACGCCATTTGGGATGACCATGACAGCGGCACGGATGACGTCTGGCTTGGGCCGTACGTGGACCAGCCACCTTGGAAGCTTCCGCTCTTCCAGCAGTTCCGCGAGAACTGGAACAATCCGTCCTATGGTCTCGATGGGCACCCTGGCGCGTGGTTCAGCTTCGTAATCGGTGACGTGGAATTCTTCCTGCTGGACTGCCGGTTCTACCGGACCAACCCTTATGTAGCACCGAAGACCATGCTGGGTCCGGTCCAGAAGAAGTGGCTGTTCGAGCGGCTCCAACAATCCGCGAGCAGTTTCAAGGTGATCGCCTCGTCAGTACCGTGGGCATTCGAGTCCAAAGGCGATGCTGTCGATACCTGGAACGGATTCCGTGAGGAGCGTACTGAGATCTTCGACTTCCTCGCCGAGAACAGGATCGGGGGGGTGATCCTGATTTCTGCAGATCGCCACCGTTCGGATGCTTGGAGGATCGAGCGCCCCAACGGCTACCCGCTGTACGAATTCGAGAGCTCACGCCTCACCAATGAAGCCGTTCACGAATTGATGCCGGGAGCCCTGTTCGGCTACAACGAGAAGCAGTCGTTTGGCCTTCTGGCGTTTGACACCACCGTTCCGGATCATACGGTCACGTATCGGATTGTGAGTATCGACAACGAAGTCAAGGCCGCCCTTTTGCTGCATCGCAGCGAACTCGCCCACGCCGGCACGCACTAGCGCCTGCGGGTGAACTGATGCGGAGGCGAGCCGTCCAGCGTCCCAAGTTGAATTCAGCCCTCCGCTTCCGGAGTTGACGACCGCACTTAGGGTCCGACGAGCCCGCAGGCTGTGCAGTCAGCTCCCCTGCGCCGCACACACCCGCATGGGCTCCCGTGGGTGGCGACGCCGGACCGAGGTAAGTGTCAAGACTTGCTGTGCTACGCTTGGATTTTTGCCGGCAGCGGGCTCCGGCAGTGTCATGCTTCTGGAGCTTTCGTCGATCCGCAAGAGCTTCGGCGGCGTTCACGCGCTACTTGACGGCACCCTACATGTTGATTCCGGCCAAGTGCATGCCCTAGTCGGAGAGAACGGCGCGGGCAAGTCGACCCTGATGAAGATCGTGGCCGGCATGTTGCGCCGGGACGGCGGCGAGATGCGCTGGAAGGGCGCAAGCGTCGATTTCGCCCAGCCCGCCGACGCGCACGATGTCGGCATCCACATGGTCCACCAAGAGTCGCTGCTGGCTCCGCATCTGACTGTCGCCCAGAACGTCTTTCTCGGCCGCGAGCGCATGCGCGGGTTTCGCTTGGATCGGAAAGGCATGATCGACGGCGCGGCAGAGATCTTGGAATCCCATCACTTCCCGGTCAAGGCGGACTGGAGAGTCGAGACTCTGAGCCCGGCACAAAAGCAAATCGTCGAGATCTGCCGCGCGCTGCACGGCAACCCGTCGCTGCTGATATTCGACGAACCAACGTCCTCTCTCTCGGACGCCGAGGCTTCCGAGGTCTTCCGCACGGTACGCGCCCTGCGTGACAAAGGCATCGGAATCATTTACATCACGCACCGCTTGGTCGAACTCGAACAAATCGCCGATCACGTCACGATCCTGCGTGACGGCCGCACAATTCAAAGCTGTCCGGCAGCCGATACCACCACGGGCGAGATCGTGCACCACATGGTAGGCCGCGACATCTCCTCATCCAAGCAGCGCCACAAGCTGCCCCCTGGGGAGACCCGCCTGAACGTGAGCCTCCCTGGCGTTCAGTTCGAATTGAGGGCGGGCGAGATCGTCGGCATGGCCGGCCTGATCGGGGCGGGCCGCACGGAGGTGTGCGAAACGATCTTCGGCATCACACCGGCAGAGTCCGGCACGATCACCGTCAACGACAAGCCAGCTGACATCAGGTCTCCGAACGATGCCGTAGCCGCTGGTATCGCGCTCGTAACGGAGGATCGCCAGCGCACCGGCCTAGCCGTCGACCTCTCGATTCGCACGAATACCACGCTGGCAAACTTGGATGCGCTATGCACGGCGGAGGTGGTGCAGGTCTCCAAAGAGAAGGCCGTCACCGAGCAGCTACGCGAGAAGCTACAGATGCAAGCCGACTCTGTGGAGCAAAAGGCTTCCGAGCTCAGCGGCGGAAACCAGCAAAAGGTCGTGATTGCAAAGTGGATGTTCCGCGATACCGACGTTGTGTTGTTCGACGAACCGACCCGCGGCATTGACGTGGGCGCTAAGGCCGAGGTGTTCGTGCTAATGGACGAACTAGCTAGGCAGGGCAAGGCGATCCTGATGGTCAGTTCGGAGTTGCCGGAATTGCTGCAGGTCGCAGATCGGATCTTGGTCATGCGCGAAGGCGAGCTGGTCGCGGAACTGCCGCACGAGACGACGCAGCAGGAAATCATGCACCACGCCGTGACACAGTAGCGAGAACGAACAGCGATGCCGAGAGAATCCTCCGTTGTCCAGCGGTTCCTGCCGTTCATCAGCCTGGCCGCGCTGTTCGTGATCCTGTCGATCGCGTCTCCGTACTTCTTGACGGCCACGAACATCTCCAGCGTGATCCGCCAGACGGTCGTGATCAACATCATGGCGCTGGGCATGACGCTTGTCATCGTTTCGGGAGGCATCGACCTATCGGTAGGGTCGATCCTCGCATTCTCGGGCGTGGTCGGGACGATGACGATGGTCTCCACGGACTCGGTCATGTTGGGGATCCTGGCAGGCATCGTTAGCGGCGCGCTGTGGGGCTGCGCTAACGGGCTGATGATCGCGCGCATGCGCATCCCGCCGTTCATCGTGACTCTGGGCACGCTAGGAATCGTCCGTGGCCTGACGCTGGTAATCTCCGGCGGCTTGCCCGTGGTCGGGTTGCCGAAGGAGCACGGCTTCCTAGGAGAGGGCACAGTCGGCCCGGCACCGTTCGTGCTGGTAGTCCTGATCGCCTGCGTCATCTTGGCGCATTTCGTGCTGCACTCGACCAAACTGGGGCGTTATACGTACGCGATCGGCAGCAACGAAGCCGCGGCGGTCTACGCCGGCATACCGGTGGGCCGCTTCAAGGTTGCAATCTATGCCATCTGCGGATTGCTGACCGGCCTGGCCGGAATGATCGAGACGTCCCGCCTGATGACGGGCCAGCCCACGGCGGGCGTCACGTATGAACTGCAGGTGATCGCGGCGGTGGTGATTGGCGGCGGCAGCCTCGCCGGCGGCGAGGGCACTGTGATCGGGACGCTAATCGGCGCGTTCATCATGGGCCTGCTGTCGAACGGCAGTGACCTGCTGGGAATCAATCCGTACTGGCAGCAGGTAATCATCGGAGCGATCATCATCTTGGCCGTGGCGCTGGATGTGGCCCGCAAGCGACGCTTCGCCTCCTGATCCGCCTCCCGTCCCGCAGGAAGCGCGGCACGATCCGTTTGCTGCCTGTAGAGGCACGCGACCGGAGCTTGCAGGAATCTGTAGAATTGAACCGTCATGGATTGCCGAACCGGAGGTGCCGGGACCTGCCTTGCCATCGCAGCGGTGGCGATGGTCTTCGTTTGGCTGCCCCTAGCCGCCCAAGACAACGCGGCGCCAAGGGCCTACGACGGGCATCCCGACCTAAACGGCGTATGGCAAGCCATCGGCACGGCCCACTGGAACCTAGAGGACCATCCCTCAGGCCCCGGGCATCCAGACCTCGGGGCGATCGGGGCGATCCCTCCGGGTCAGGGCGTGGTACTCGGCGGCGAGATCCCGTACTTGGAAAGCGCTCGGCAGCAACGGCAGAAGAACTTCGAGAATCGCATGACCGAAGATCCGGAAGCGAAGTGCTTCCTGCCGGGCGTGCCACGAGCCACGTACCTACCCTACCCGCTGCAGATCATCCAAGGCGACCGCAAGATCATGATCCTGTATGGCTTCGCCGAGGCCAATCGCACCATCCACATGGACAAGGAGACTCCTGAGCCGCCGCCGCTGGACAGCTGGATGGGGCGTTCGCATGGGCGCTGGGAAGGCGACACGCTCATCGTGGAATCGGAAGGTTTCAACGGCCAGGCATGGCTTGACCGGGCCGGCAATTTCGCCAGTTCCTCGTTGCGGGTGGAGGAACGCTACACGCCGCTCGGCGCGCACGCCATCATGTACGAGGCCACTCTGACAGATCCCGAGGTTTTCTCTCGTCCATGGACCATCCGGCTGCCGCTGTACCGGCGCTTGGAGGAGGATGCCCGCGTGCTGGAGTTCAAGTGTGTCGAGTACGCCGAGGATCTGATGTACGGCCACCTACGCAGGGAGCCCACCCGTTGACGACTGACGAGGTTCATTCGCTATGACCTTTCTCCGCACAATCGCTTTCGCCGCCGTGACCGGAGCCGTCTCGGCACCGGCGATGTTCGCCGCAGAACTCCATCACATCCAGATCACTGCCGCCAGTCCTTCGGAAGCGGTGCGCTGGTATAGCAGGCACTTCGACTGCCAGTCCGTCTCCGGCCGGCCGGACACCGCCGACTGCGACGGCGTGGAGCTTATATTCGCGGTCCAGCCCATGATGGGCAGCTCGCAAGGGACAGGCGTCAACCACATTGGATTTTCCTACGCAGACGTCGTCTCCAAGATGGCCGAGCTGGAAGCGGTGGGCGTGAGGGGTTCCGGCGTGCGACTGCAACGCTTCGACGACGGGTCGACGCTGCGCGAGCTTCCGGGCATGTACCTGCACGGGTTTGTGTTCGACCCGTGGGGCACGCGCATCGAAGTGCTGCAAGACCCGCAGAACGAAGGCTTTCACCAGGTGCATCTCAGCGCAGTGGATCCGGCCGAGACTCTGGACTGGTACCGCAAGGCGCTCGGCGGCACGCCGGCCAAGTTCAAGGGCCGCGAGAATGCGCTACGCTTCGGCGACGTGTGGCTGTTCGCGTCCCCTCACCCCGATGGCACGCCTGCCCCGACGCGGTCCCGCGCAGTCTCCCACATCGCGTTCGACGTGCCTGACCTAGGGCAGGCCGAGCCGAACATGCGGCGCAGCGGAGCGGATTTCGAATCCGAGCCGGAGACGCCTCCCAACGCCCGCAGCCGGGCTAAACGGGCATTCGTGCGCGGCCCGGACAATGTGAGAATCGCCATCGTGGAGTCCGGCTACGCCGGAATCGAAAGCAAGTTCGAGGCGGTGGCATCGCAGGAGGCGGCCGAACCCTACTCCGTGCCCCGCACGCCATGGGGCGAGCCGGACATGCAGGGCGTGTGGACAGGGAACGCCGCTCACGGCATTCCGCTAGAGCGGCCGCAGGACCTGGCGGATGTCGAAGCGCTGACGCCCGAGCAGGCGGCCGCGCGCCGAGAGCGGGGCACGCTAGGCAGCATTTGGGGGTATGAGCGCGAATGGCGCGACACAACCTTGGGCTACGACAAGATGCCGCCGTCCACGCAAGTGTCAATGATCGTCGATCCGCCGAACGGCAGGTTGCCCGAGCTGACCGCCGAGGGAAAGCGCATGGCCGCTGAAGCGCAAGAGGAGCGGGCGAGGAAGGCGGGCCAGACGCCGGATGGCCCCGAGGATCTGGGCATGTATCACCGCTGCATCACGCGCGGCCTGCCCGGATTGATGATGCCGTCGATCTACAACAACGGCCTGCAGATCGTGCAAGGGCCGGGATTTGTGGCCGTCCAAAAGGAGATGATTCACGAAACGCGCGCGATCCCGACGAAGCCGCGCAAGCCCGTGGGCGACAGACTCACTTCTTGGCTCGGCGATTCGCAGGGCCGCTGGGAAGGCGACACGCTCGTGGTGGAGACGAGCCGCCTCAATGGTCGGGCCGGTTATCGCGGCGCGACCGCGGCCGCCCGCCTGACAGAAAGGTTCACGCGCATCGGCCCGACCAAGTTGCGCTACGAATTCACCATCGACGACCCGACCGTCTGGGTGCAGCCGTGGACGGCAACGTTCGCGTTCGACCTAGACGACGAGCAGTACGAACTGGTGGAGTACGCCTGCCACGAGGGCAACTACGGCATGTTCAACGCCCTCAGCGGCGCGCGCGCCCGCGACAAGCAGGCGGCGCAATCCGGCGAATGACGGGGGAACCAAGAATGACACGCACGACAGCCGCCGCCCTGTCCGGAGTCGGGCTGGCCGCGTTGCTGGCTATCGGCCCGCTCGCGGCGCACCATGCCTTCTCCTCGGAGTTCGATGCCGAACAGCCCGTCCGCTTGCGCGGCAAGATCACCAAGATGGAGTGGATCAACCCGCACGCTTGGATGCACATCGAGGTTACAACCGACCAAGGCGCGACGGAGAATTGGATGATCGAGGCCGGTCCGCCCGGAGCCTTGGTGCGCCGGGGCTGGCGCAAGGATTCGGTGAAGCCCGGAGTCGAGGTGCTGGTCGAGGGCTACCGTGCGATCGACGGTACCAACAAGGCCAACGGCCGCGACGTAACACTGCCGGACGGGACGAGGCTGTTCGCGGGCTCTTCGGGCACGGGCGCGCCATACGACGACCGGCCGTAGCTTCAAGAGAAGGGACCAAAGCTATACACAGTCTGGCCGAGCCGCGGATTTCGGGCTCGGCAGCACACCGTTCGAGCCTATAATCGCAGAGTGCGGAACGTCCAAGGCCGCCGTGCCCAGCCGCTGCGCGACGCGTGGGGGCGCGGCTGTCTTGGCCGGAGTGCCGCGATCGTCCATGGCGAGGCAAGCAAGGAACCGACCGCATTGAAATCTCGATTCATCGCTTCGCTCTCGAGTGCGATCTACTGCGCCGGAAGGAGATTCAAATGACAAATCGGACATTCGCTCTGTCAGCTCTCATCACGGGGATCGCGTTGCTCGCACCCGCCGGCCTGGCGGAAGACGACGGGTGGACGCTTCCGCGAACGGCTTGGGGCCATCCTGACCTGCAGGGGATGTGGACGAACGAAACGATCACCCCGTTCGAGCGCCCCACCGACCACGCCGGAAAGACAGTCCTCAGTGACGAGGAAGCTGCGTCGATAGAAGCCGGCGTCGCCCAGCGGCGAGCCGCCTCCGACGGAACATCCCCGCCCGGCAGCGTGGGTGGTTACAACCAAGTCTGGCTGGATTCGGGGGACAAGTTCCTCTCGAGCCGCCAGACTTCTCTGGTGGTCGATCCTCCGAGCGGCCGCGTGCCCACGCGCCCGTCTGCGGTGGCGAGGCGAGACTACAACCGCGCCCACGAAGGCGACTCGTACGTGCATATGAGCGTGTGGGACCGCTGCATCTCGCGGGGCGTGCCCGGCTCGATCTTCCCCGCTGGCTACAACAACGCCTATCGGATCCTGCAGACGCCACAGTACGTCGCGATCCTGTACGAGATGATCCATGATGCCCGGATCATTCCGCTGGACGGCGGGTCCCACGTCAGCGATGAGATCCGCCTGTGGATGGGAGATTCGCGCGGCCGCTGGGAGGGCAACACCCTGGTCGTGGAGGTCAGCAACTACACGGACAAGGGCTGGATCGCGTCCAATTCCGCGTCCCGGCGGATCAAGGGCATCCCGCAGTCGGAGAAGCTCAAGGTCGTCGAACGATTCACGCGCGTGAGCGAGGAGACGATCCAATACGAGGTCACCATCGAGGATCCGGAGATCTACACGGCCCCGTGGAAGATCGCCATGCCGCTGACCAACGACCCCGAGTACGTGATGTACGAATACGCCTGCCACGAGGGCAACATGGCCGTAGAGCTGATCCTCGGCGGGGCACGGGCGATGGAGAAAGCGGGCAACTGATTCCGGCGCGGCCCCGCATTCCGAACTCTGGCACTCTGTGCCAACGAGCCGACGCAGCGCCTAGCTTCGCGGGCAGCGGCTGGCGCGTGCTCCGGGCTCACACGCCCTTGGTATTCTCGTAGCACCGCCATGACCGCCCGTATCGCCCGCATCCTCGCCATTTCTGTGGCCCTCGCGACAGCGTTGTGGCCCCAATCGTCTACGCAGACAACCCTGCGAAATCCGCCCGCTGATGCTGACCACGCACTCCTGGTGACCTTCGGAATAGGGGACAAGGCGGAGACTGGCTGGGACGGCGACGTGCAGGTGAGGAACGGCGAGCTGGTCGAGCTGATCGGCTACGAAATGGGGCTCGGCGACGTGATCCACCCGCCGAGGAGGTGGGAGATGTCGACGCGTCCGGCGTTTCCATTCGACCGCAGGAACCACGACGAGGACATCCTCGTGGACCTGCCGGCGGACACCTATCTCACGCCTAGGTTCTACGTATACCTGAACGGCTCGGCTTCCACCGAGGTGGATGTCTCCACCGAACAGGGCGACTTCAGCCTCAGGGTCGGTGACATTCCGGCGGCCGGGACGGCCGATTTTCTGGACGGGAGGGCATCCGTGTCACGCGTGCCCATCGCGATGCTGCTCGGTCGCGGCGACCCGGGACCTCCCGACCGGCGCTTGACCGATAACGATTTCGCATCGCTCGAGGTCGCTTCCGACGATTCGGTGTGGGTCGCGTTCAGCGGATTCGCGAACGGCTCAGACCGCGTGTACGCCGACCGCATCCTGCCTGGCCAGGCGTCCGGATCTGCGGAAGGGCCGCACGCCATCAGCCCGGCGAACGGGGATGTCTATCGCACGGCGGTGGCAGAAGACGCTGAAGGCAAGGTCTGGGTCTTGTGGTCCGAGCAGGTCCGCGGCAACTGGGATCTCTACGCCCGGGCCTTTGACGGCGAGGGCTGGGGCTCGATCGAACGCCTGACCACCGCCGCCCAGCCGGATATCCACCACAAGGCAGTGCGGGATCCGGACGGTACGATCCACCTGGTCTGGCAGGGTGCGCGCGACGACCGCTTCGGCATCTTCCACCGCAGCTACGACGCGTCCAGCGGTTGGGGCACTGCCACAAGAGTCAGCTCCGCCTCCGCTGGGAATTGCTGGGAACCGTCGATCACCATCGACAGCAACGGCACCGTGTACGTGGGATGGGACCAGTACAGCGAATCGACCGGATACGACGTGTACCTGGCACGCAAGGCCGGGCGCGACTGGGACGCGCCGAGACCAGTAGCTCGGACTGGCAGGTTCGAGGCTTACGTCACCCTGGCGGCCGACCGCCAGAATCGGGTCTGGATGGCTTGGCACGAGTCCGGCATCAACTGGGGCAAGGACTGGGGATATCCGTTCGATATCCAAGCCAACGCGACCGGGCTGTACAACTCCCGCAACATTCGCATGGCGGTCTATGACCGCGGGCAGCTGCGCGCGCCAGCGACCAGCCTCGAGTCCTCCCTGCCAGATCCGGGGCCGGGAAACAACTTCTACGAGTATCCACAACTGGCCGTGGACGGATCCAACCGTATCTGGGTCTTCTTCCGGCACCGGCGCCCCATGCAGCACAACGTCTACTGGCGCACGCCGTCGCACCACGCGCTGTGGGAGATCTACGCCAGCTACTACGACGGCGACGAGTGGTCCCCGATGATGTTGCTGCCCTATTCCACGGGGCGCACGGACATGCGCATCGAAGCCGAGGCGGACTCGGCCGGCCGCTTGATCGCCGCCTACTCCACGGACAGGCGGAGTTTCCGGGACTTCGTCAACGTCATGCTCGACGTGTTCGCCGCACGACTGCCGGCCCCGGCGCCTGAGGCGAAGTCGCACCGCCTAACGAGTCTGAGCCTGCCACCTGCGCAGGCCGCGAGGCAGCCGCCCAACCGGCCGAGCCGCGAAATGCCCGCCAGCGAACCCGTACACCCCAACGACGAGCAGGACGTGGCGCGCATCCGCAGCTATGTCTACGATGTCGGCGGTAAGCGCTACAAGATCTACCGCGGCGACATGCACCGCCACACGGAGATCTCCTGGGACGGCTACAACGACGGCTCGACCGAGGACACTTACCGCTACGCGATCGATCCGGGCGCGCTGGATTTCCTCGCCATCACCGAGCACAACTTCGGCGTGGCCGACGAATACGACTGGTTCCGCAGCCAGAAGTACGTCGACATCTTCCGCGTCGGTTCAGCGTTCGTTCCGCTGTATGCGTACGAGCGCTCGATCAAGTACCCCAACGGACACCGCAACGTGGTCTTTCCGTACCGCGGCGCTCCGATCCTCGACTACCAGCACTACGAGTGGGCGTTGCCAGCCAACTATGCGCGCCAAGGGCCCGAGCGCTTCTTCGCATACTTGCGCAAGTACAAGGGAATCGCTATGGCGCACACGTCGGGCACGGACATGGGCACCGACTGGGCCGACTACGACCCCGAGGTCGAGCCGATTGTCGAGATCTACCAAAGCGACCGCAACAGCTACGAATGCGAGGGCTGCTGGCGCTCCGCCCCGCCGGACGAGAAGAAGAAGCAGTTCGGCGGCTACCGCCCCGACGGCATGGTATCGGTGGCTTGGGCCAAGGGCTACCGGCTCGGCGTGCAGGCCAGTTCCGACCACCTTGCCGTGCATACTTCCTATTCGATGTTGTTGGCCGAGGAGAATTCGCGCACCGGCTTGGTCGACGCCATCCGGGCCAGACACACGTACGGCGCGACCGACAACATCATTGTCGACTTCCGGCTAGTTGAGGAGGGGCGCGAGTACCTCATGGGCGAGGAGGTCGAGATCGCTGGAACGCCGACGTTCCGAGTACATGTTGAGGGGACTGACAACGTCGGCGAGGTCGAGATCGTCAAGAACAACCAGCGCGTCTATCGGCAGACTCCAGGCACCAAGACGGCTGACTTTGAGTACCAAGACAAGGCCAAGCCCGGCGAGGAAGCGGACTTCTACTACCTGAGGGTCAGGCAGTCGGACCGGGACCGCCAAGTGGCGTGGAGTTCGCCAATCTGGGTCACGGCACAGTGAGGGGATCAGATACGAGAGCGTCGGAAGAAAGCACCAACGCTAGCGGCTGAGAACCCTGGGAGCCTGATGGGGCGGCCACGCCGTTACGGCGACGTCACGGGCGCATCGTATTCCGCGGTTTCGGGGTAAGGGAGCGGGACCGGCTCGTACCCGGGCTTGCGGCTCGGACGGCCAGGCAGGACGTTCCTCTCCTTGGCCCACTCCGTATACATCTCAATCATCCGCCGACCGGTTTCCGGGTGGGCCGCCATGACATCCTCGGTCTCGGTCCGATCGGCGTCCATGTCGTAGAGCTCCCAGGGTCCCCGGTTCTCCGCGACAAGCTTCCACTTGCCGAGCCGGACCGCGCGATTGCCCTCGTGCTCCCAGTACAGCGCCTCCCGGTCGAGCGGCATGCCCGCGAACGCGGGGACCATGGAGACGCCCTCGAGCGGCGTGATCCGGTTGCCAGCGAATTCGGTCGGGTACTCCGCCTTCCCGACATCCAAGGCCGTTGCCATCAGGTCGATCAGGTGCGTTGGCTCGTTGCGCAATTCGCCCTTCGCAGACACCCCCGCCGGCCAATGCACCACTAGGGGCGAGGCGATGCCCCCTTCGTGCACCCAGTGCTTGTACGTGCGGAAAGGCGTGTTGGAGGCGTTAGCCCAGGCCTGGCCGTAAGAGTGGCTGTAGCCATCCTTGGTGGTCAGGATCTCGAGCGGGCCGCGGCCGAGCATACCCCCCTCCGCGCAGCCGCCGTTGTCCGACAGGAAGAACACCAGCGTGTCATCCAGCTCGCCGAAATCCTCTAGGGCCTCGAGAAGCTTGCCGATGTTCTGGTCCATCCGATCGACCTGGGCGGCGTAGATCGCCATTCGCAGGTCCATTTCGTCCTTCTTGCCGCGAGTCAGGGTCTCCCACGCCACGGCATCCCGGACAGTCATCTTCCAGCCGTCGTCGATGATCCCGATCGAGCGCATGCGCCGGAGCCTAGCCTCCCGGACCCTGTCCCAGCCGATCATGTACTTGCCGCGGTACTTCTGGACGTCTTCCGGCCATGCGTGCAGCGGCCAGTGCGGCGCCGTGTAGGCGAGGTACAGGAAGAAGGGCTGGTCGTCGTTCCGCTCCGCCTCCCGAACGAATCGTATGGAGTGCTCGGTGAATGCGTCGGTCGTGTAGTAGTCCTCGCCCGGGATCACGCGCTCCCGGTTTCGGACCAAGAGCTTCCGGGGGGCCGGCCGGAAGAAGTTGGACGCCCCCCGGATGATTCCGTAGAACTCGTCGAAGCCGCGGTCCACGGGCCACATCCCCTCGAACGTGCCCACGTGCCACTTGCCGGACATCAGCGTCTTGTAGCCTGCCGGCTTCAGTGCCTCGGCGATTGTCACGCAACTTCTGTTGAGGAACCCCCGATATCCCGGATAGCCGAGATCAAAGCGCAGTTGCTCGTTCTCGCTCGTCATGTGACCGATCCCGGCCTGGTGCGCGTACAGCCCGGTGAGCAGCGATGCGCGCGTCGGGCAGCAGCGTGCGGCGTTGTAGAACTGCGTGAAGCGGAGTCCGTTCTCTGCGAGGCGGTCCACGTTGGGCGTGCGAATCTCCCCGCCGTAGCAGCCGATGTCCGAATACCCCATGTCGTCGGCCATGATGATCACGATGTTGGGCTTGCCGCGAGCCTCCGGCATGCCGGACATGCACGCGATGGCGCAGGAGAGGGTCGCGAGTCTTTGAACGCGTCGCATCAAGACGTTGATGGTACTCAGGCCGAGCTCGGTTGTCGAGCGGCCGGTTGCCAACCGGCCCGTCCCTTGCCCCTTACTACCGCGCCAACCGGCAAGTCGTGAGCGGAAGGGCTACGACACGGCTGCCTAGGGCGAGGACTCGTACCCGGAGGAGGGAGTGCCCGGAGGCCAGCTGTCTGAAGAGCTGTTCCACGAAAGTGGGACGTACTGGGGACGGAAGGGATCCCGCTACCCCCTCGCTACCGATCCCGCAATGCGGGAATGCAGGAACCATCGACAACGCACCTGCGTCACTGTACTGTGGTTCCCGTGAGAACAACTGTGACCTTGGATGACGACATCCACGAGGAGGCGCTGCGCCAATCTAACGCGACAGGCAACAGCCTTGGCGCCGTGCTGTCCGAGATGGCCCGCCATGCGCTTCGATCCGATACACGACGGATGTGCGAGGCCGAGAAGGAATCTCGTTTCCCCTCGTTCGACGTGGCGCCGGAAACACCGCTGATGTCTGCCTCACGGGTCCAGAAGGCTCTCGACGAGAACGGCATCGCCTGAGGATCCCGAGCGTCCGTCTCTACTTCCCACCAATGCGCTGGTAGCGCTCGCATGGCCGAACCACCAGTTCCACGGTCTGGTCGTGACCCGCCTAGAACACGAGCCTGTCGCGCCATGGGCAACGTGCGCGCTGACCCAACTGGGTTTCGTGAGGCTATCGTCAAATCCCTCCGTCGTGGGACGACGCGAGACACCTGCCGACTCTGTGGCGACGCTAACGGCGCTCACGCAAGACGGCCAGCACCGCTATCTCGAACTGCTTCCATCCCTGCCGAGCGTGCGGAACCGCTTCCATAGGCTGATGGGCCACAACCAAGTGACCGACGCCTATCTGCTCGCTCTGGCCGCCACGAACGGTGCCGTCTTGCTAACACTCGATCGGCGGATAGTGCCACGCGGCAGCGTGCGCGAACACATCGACGCTCTTGTGTCCGATCAGTTCTGACTGCGAATCCAATCGGGTGCCCGAGATCGGCGCTTTGGAAGGTCTGATCCGACCCTAGCCAAAACAGGCAACAGCCGATGAGACGGCAGCGGGGAGCGGCAACCGAATCCGGAGCCGGCCGTCCGCTCCTTGCGGATCAATCCCGGGCGTCGTGACGTCGGGGCCGCACCTAGCCGACTGCGAACCCGTGCTGCTTGCGAGGGCTGGGTCCGTCGAAGTCCTGGGTGGACTTGAACCGTTCGTATCTGCCGTCCCCGGCCACATCGGCAACCTTGGACAGCAAGACGGCTTTCTGGTCATCGGCCATGGGCTTGAAGCCGCGGCCGATCTTGATGTCGGCCATCAGCTCGTCCATGGAGCGAATCCCGACCACTAGGGTGGACACCGGCAGGCTCAGGGCGTACCGCCGACACTCCTCGTGGGTAGCCGCTGACTTGGCGGGGATATCGCCGCCGCCAAAGCTCTTCATTCCGATCACGCCGACATCTCGGGCCAAGCAGGCCGGCACGGCCTCCTTCTGGAAGCTGCGGTAGTGCGCGTCCATCACGTTGATGGGCATCTGCGCCGTAGCCCAGTCATAGGGCTTGTTGAGCATCTTGATGTGGATGCTCGGGTCCTTGTGCCCGGTGAAGCCGATGTAGCGCACCTTGCCGGCCTTCTGCGCAGCGAGCGCAGTCTTGAGGCCTCCGCGATCAAGCACCCAGTCCGGATCATTGTCGTAGTTCATTTCATGGAACTGCCACAGGTCGATGTAGTCGGTCTGCAAGCGCCTGAGGCTGTCGTCCAAGCACTGCTGGGCGAACTTCTCGTCGCGACCGGAACTCTTGGTCATCAGAAAGACCTTTTCGCGCTTGCCCGGGCCCGACAGCGCGCGGCCCATGATCTCCTCAGAGCCGCCATCGTGGTACTCCCACGCGTTGTCGAAGAAGGTCATGCCCTCGTCGATCGCGGCATCCATGATTCGAATGGCCTCGTTCTTGTCCTCTACAGCGCCGATATGCCAGCCGCCGAGACACATGATCGAAACCTGCTCGTCGGTCCGGCCTAGACGGCGGGTGGGAAGGCCGTTCGCGCTGTCCTGCTGCGCCAACGCTTGCTGCGCCATGGCAACAGCGGCGGCACTGCCGAACATACCTTGGAAGAACGAGCGGCGCGTAGCGTCAAGCGACATTGCAAACTCCTAGCCGGTTTGGCGATGCCCTATGATAGCCGATCGCTCGGCGGCTTGGAGTCTAGGCGCTGCCCGCCAAGGCGACACTCGCCGAGCTTGAATTGCATTGAAGCACTTTGCGGGGCAGATCTCAGCCATGGACGGTTTGCGGCTAGCCGGAGGCGGTGACCTCCCTGGGCCGGGAGTGCAAGCAGCGGTCGTCAGGCCAACAGAGCGAGTCTCGACGTGCCCAACTGCATGCGGCTACCATATCCGCAGTGTCCGGGTTCCGAGGCGTTCTGGCTGTGGGGCTGGCCATCTCGTTGGCGGCGTGTGTCGGCGGTGTCGAACGTAGCCTGCCAGCGATCCCTGACGTTACTTCCGAGGACTTTCCCGGAAACGCACGCGATCTGGCTGCCCAGCGGATTCGAGCCGTTGAGGAGGATGCGGGCGATCCTTGGGCAAACGGGGATCTCGGAACCATCCTGCACGCTCACGAGCAATTGGCCAGGGCGGCAGTATTGTACGAGCGTGCGGAGACCCTATCGAGTGGCGAATTTCGCTGGTCGTACCTGCGGGGCGTTGCGCTCCAAGAGGCCGGGCGGCATGGAGAGGCAGCCGCCTCATTCAGGCGTGCCCTCGCAAAGCGGACGTATGCTCCGGCAGCGGTCCGGCTCGGCGAATCGCTGGTCGCGGACGGCAATCCGAAGGACGCTGAAGTCGCTCTGCGCACCGCAGTGCAGCTTGATGGCGGTGCGGCCGCGATCTATGCCCTGGGTAGGGCCCTAATGGAGCTTGGCAAGAGGAACGAGGCCATTCCGGTGCTCGAACGGGCGTTGTCGCTCGCTCCCAGCTCAGGCGCTGTGCGCTATGCGCTGGCGATGGCCCAGCGGGCGGCAGGGAACGAGCAGGAGGCCAAGCGGCAGCTTGAGATGCTCGCCCCGGGCGGAAATCTCAAGCCACCGCTCGACGATCCGGTCTTTGCACGCGTCGAGGCCCTTGCGGCGAACGAGCACTACTTCCTCAACACGGGCAAGAGTCTTGAGGCTGCGGGGAGACTGGAAGAGGCGATTCGTTCGTACGAACAGGCCCTTGAGCTGGCCCCGAGGCTGGCGTCGGCTCACGTGAACTTGGTCGGCGCATTCGGGCGCCTGGGGGACTCCGAAAGGGCCCGAGCCCACTACGACGCGGCAACCTCCATCGACCCGGACATCGAGGAGCTGCATAACAACTGGGGGATCGTGATGGCCGCTCAAGAGAATCCCTCGGGCGCGATGGCCGCGTTTCGGCGGGCACTAGAAGTCAATCCGAATTCCTCGAAGGCTCACGCTAACCTCGGAGTGGCCCTGACCTCGCTCGACCAGGTGGAGAAAGCGATTGAGCACTTCAGGCTGGCGGTCGCCAACGACCCGAACAACCGTCCGGCGAGGCTGAACCTCGGGGTCCAAGCTCTCGAATACGACCGCCCGGAAGAGGCTGCGCGGCACCTCGAGGCGGCTCTCGAGGGTGACGAGGACGGGAGCGGAGCGTTCGTTCGCTTCACGCTCGGGCGCGCGTACAGGCGGCTCGGGCGCGATGCCGAGGCTAGCGAGGAAATGGTGCATGCCCTGCGACTCGCGGAGGAAAACGATCTTAGGGAACTGGCAAATCTCATCGAGCTCGAAATCAGGCAGCTTGCGCGCAAATAGCCTTATGCTGGCAGATCGCTTCGAGCGGTTGGGCCCAAGAGGCCTCGGCTGGCGCGGCGAGTGGAAGCTCTTCGTCGATCGCAGCCACTCTTACACGGGTCTTCCCGGCCGGAGCACTGGCGGGCCTGTTACGTTTGCCAACCTGCTGAAGTCGCTGGCGGAGACATTCGACGACCTTCGCCAGGCCTTAGACAATGGCTCTTGCAGCAGGTCGGGCCTTGGGCCCGAGGGCGAATCAGACCAATCACCCAGGATCAGAAGATGAACTTGAATCCCAACTGCATGACTCGCCCAGGCGCAGCACGTGAGATCACCCCGAGATTGCGGTTCCCGACCTGAAGGTTCGGTCCGTCGAAGATCGGTGTGTTAAATGCATTGAACGCCTCGGCCCGGAACTGCATCCGCATGCCCTCCCTTATCTGGAAGTTCTTGTGCAGCGCCAAGTCGAACTTGATCGTGCCGGGGGCCTCCAAGATGTTCCTTCCGGCATTGCCGAACGTAAATGGATCGTTTCGGGCAAACGCGTCCGTGTTGAACCAGCGGTCAGGCCCTCGCTCTGAGCGAGGAATTCTCCACTCCCCGACGACGTTTGGCCGGTCTAGATTGAAGCCCCCCGTTCCCGAAGGATTGCCTCTGACGGACAGGTTCATCGGGAAGCCCGTGATGAAGCTGTTGATGCCGCCGATCGTCCAGCCGCCAAGGAGTGCGTCCATTGCCTTGCCCCAGCCGGTTCCGAATCGCTGGCCCCGTCCGAACGGCAGATCGTACAGGTAGCTGACCACAGCGCGGTGAGCCACGTGCTGGTTTAGCAGCGATCGTTCCGCCGCGAGATCCAGAGCGTTTTGCACGCCCCAGTTCGCCCCGATACCTCGATCCTCCCCGGGGATGAAGCTATAGTCCCCGATGGCCTTGGACCAAGTGTAGGACAGCAGGAAGCTGAAACCGCTTCCGTAGCGCTTTTCCAGCTTGGTCTGCATAGCGTGATAGTTGGAGTTGGAGTTGTTCCGGAAGTTGTGGAGGAAGTCCAGGCCCACATCGAGGTCAGTGCCGGGAAACCTCACTTGTGGCCAGATCCGACGGCTCAGCGGAGTGCCCGGACCAGGAACCGCATAGTTCAGATTGTATCGACGGATGATGTGTGTGCCCTTGGTGCCGAAGTATCCGATTTCCCAGAGCACGTTCCCTGGCAGTTGCTTCTGGATGTTGAAGTTCCACTGCGAGGCTACCGGCCACGGCGGATCGATCTCGAATGAGCCCGGCACCAGAGCAGGAGAGTTCATCGGGTCTAGAGCTCCGGGACCTGGTCCGTCAGTCACCCTGATCGTGGGGCTGATTCGATCTGTGCCAAGCTGGGTCTTGACATGCGACGGAGGGTTCGTCTCCATGAATTCGCCGCCTCCGGTGTTCATCGTGTTGGCATAGAAGAGACCGAAACCTCCCCGGATGACAGTGCCTTCGCGCAAGCGATATGCGAATCCGAAGCGGGGGGCAAGGTTGTTTAGGTCGGAGGTGACTAAGGCGCGGTTGAATCGCCCATCCCCTCGTTGTCCAACGACGACGAACTCGGGCTGGTTGGATTCCGTGTCCACATCAAGGTTCGAGATCTTGTCGAACTTGTCTACCCAAGGCAGGCTCACTTCGTAACGCAGGCCGATGTTGAGGGTCAGCTTGTCGGTGACGCGCCAGTCGTCCTGCACATACTGATGCAGCCACGGCGCGCGCAGCGCCATGTGCCTATGGTTCGAGTTGCGCAGCTCTCTGGAATAACCGAGCAAGAAATCTGCCATCGACTCGCCGCCTGCGCGCGTTGCGGGGTCCTCGGAGAATCTCCCGTCAAAGACGAACCTCCCGGTGATGAACCCGGCATTGAAGATCTGGCTCTGCAGCCAGAACGTGGTGTGTCCAAACTTCAGGGTGTGCCTCCCCTTCGTCCAAGTGATGTCGGCAGAGAACTGCCGTGTCTGTGATCCGATGTAGTTGAAGCAGCAACTCCCCACTCCCCGGTAGCCAGCGGGCGTGAAGCTGCCCGAGCCGGGCGTCGAGATGTCGAGGCCATTCCCCATGTCCAATCCGACAATTGGATTTACTGGTACGTCATTGGCGTGCTCCACCCCCGTGTCGATATAGCTCCAGCCCGTTCGGAACGATCCAACGAGATTCGGCGACCAGACGCCGTTGTACACGAAAGCCATTTGGCGGTTCGTGATGTCGACGTCCTTGCCGTGCAGGTACAGACCGTCGGCACTGTCTGGGAGGATTGGCACGCGACCGTTGTCCGTCTGTTGGCCGCTGACGCGGAAGTAGAAGTTGTTCCGGTCGTTCAAGCTGTGGTCATACCGCAAGTCCCACCTGTTCAGGTCTTGGTTCCGTGGCGGGACGAAGACGTGGTTGCGCGTGCGCGAGTCGTTCGTGGGAGTCGGCCACCAGTCGCGGGCAATCCTCATGACCGGGTCTATCCGGCTATCCGGAACCCTGTTGTTCGGAAACGGGTCTCGGGCGCGGGTCTGAGGGTCTGTCGTTAATGCATCGCGGATGATGTCCCCGGCCGAAAAATCGCCGGCCCGCTCCATCAAGCTCGGAATAGTGTTCACCCTAGTCGACGATTCACGGATATTCGTAAGCTCCATGTCGCCGAACAGGAACGCCTTGTTCCGCTTCAACGGCCCGCCTACCGCGAAGCCGTATTGATTTCGCGCGAACGGAGGCTTCTCGACGTCGTGCGGAACGAAGAAGTTCTTTGCGTCCATGGCTTCGTTGCGGAGGAACTCAAAGACCGAACCGTGCAGTTGGTTGGTTCCAGACTTGGTCGTCATGGTGACTACACCGCCCATGGAGCGTCCGAATTCGGCTGAGTAGGCATTCGTGAGGATCTTGAACTCCTGAACCGCGTCGATCTGTGGCTTGATGGCCTCCTTCTGATTGCCCTGGGAGGCGATCGACTGGTTGTTGTTGTCGATCCCGTCGATGATGAAGTTCACTTGCGTGGCCTGCGAGCCGCCGACGCTGACGCCTTGCCGGTTCGCGACCTCCGAACGTGCGGGCGGAGTGACACCAGCCGAGATGCGGGCAAGCTGCAGGTAGTCCCGTCCGTTCAGCGGCAGTTCGAGAATCTGTTGGTTCTCCATGACCGTGCCGGTGGCACCTTCCTGGGTTTGCAGCAGCGGTGCCTGCGCGACGACTTCAATAGTCTCGGTGACCTCTCCGATCTCAAGCACCAGGTCGACCTGGCGAGTGTCGCCGGCGTTGAGGATGATGCCGGTACGCTGGATGCGTTTGAACCCGGCAGATTCGGCCTCCATCAAGTATTCGCCGATGCGAAGGGGGGGCGTGCGGTAGAAGCCGCCCGGATCCGTCTGGACGGTGTAGATCGCGCCCGTGCCTGTGTGACTGAAGCGGAGGTCCACCCCGGGGATCACTGCGCCCGTGACGTCGGCGACAACTCCTACGACGACCGCCGTATCGGCCTGCTGGCCGAAAGCGGGAACGGTCACAGCCAACACAAGAAGGACTGCTATGGTGAGGGCTCTCGTAGTCATCTCAACTCCAAAGAACCAGCGGAAATGCGCTGGAGTTAAGCGTCGCTTCCGTTCCCAAGCCGCCAGCACACAACCGACGCACGTTGCCACCGCGAACGACTCTCGGCGAGAGTCCGGACCTGACTCTAGCAGAGGGTAGGGCTAGGTAGGGCCATTTTGGCGACAGAAAACAGTGGCATTTCCTGAAGATATTGCGCTTTGACTTAGCTAGGTTTGAATTTTCGGTGGCTCGTGCGGGAGTTCAGGCTCGACAGCCTGGCGCAACATGCGCTTGAGGATGGTGCTTCCAACGAGCCGGGGTTAACACCATATAGCACCTCTCCCACAATTTCGGGACCAAGGGGCTGAGGCGTTGCGCGCAGCTGCGCCGCTTGACGGTTGCGTCACGCCGGTTAGAGCGCACGGATCCGATCAAAGCCAGATCGAGACCGCTGACCGCCAGCTGGAAGAGTTAGGCCTAGCGTGGAACCGCCTCAGGCCCGCGAGACTGAGCAAGCCCTCGGCGCTAAATGCTCTAATCAAGTTCATGACTCGCTACAGTCGTCGCACTGGATCTAGCCGTCAGAGGGGGGACACCAGGTGAAGGTATCGCGCGCCATCGCCAAGATGCTCGGGCAAGAGGGCGTTGATCGCCTCATCGCCTATCCGGTCAATCCGGTCGTGGAAGCCTGCGCGGAAGAGGACATCCGCACCGTGATCGTGCGCCAAGAGCGCACCGGCCTGCACATGGTGGATGCCGTGGGCCGGCTGAGCTCGGGCGGCAAGGTGGGCGTCTTCGCGATGCAGCACGGCCCGGGCGTGGAGAACTCCTTCGGCGGGGTTGCCCAAGCCTACAGCGAATCCGTCCCGATGGTCGTGATCCCGGCAGGCTACGCCCGGGCACGCACGAATGTCCAGCCCAACTTCAGCTCGCTGGTGAACTTCCAGAACGTCACCAAGTCGGTCGAGCAGGTCACGCTCGCACAAGAGGTTCCGAACGCCATCCGGCGCGCGTTCACCCAAGCCAAGAACGGACGGCCCGGTCCGTGCATGGTCGAAGTGCCGTGGGACATGTTCAACGAGGAATTCCCCGGAGAACTCAACTACCGTCCGTCGATCCGAACGCTCAGCGCTCCAGACCCGGCAGCGGTGCGGGAGGCGGCGAAGATCCTCGTCGAAGCCGAGCTGCCCGTCATCTATGCGGGTCAGGGAGTGCACTACGGCAAGGCGTGGCCCGAACTGCGCGCACTCGCCGAACTGCTCGAAGCCCCTGTCACCACCAGCATCGAGGGCAAGAGCTCCTTCCCTGAAACGCATCCGCTCTCGCTGCAATCGGGAGGCAGGGCCTACTCTGCCGAACTCGACAGCTTCTTGTCCAAGGCAGATGTCGTCTTCGGGATCGGGGCGAGCTTCACGCAAACCGCATTCGGCATTCCTTGGCCAAAGTACCTGGGCCGTGCCACCGTGGTCCAAGCCACCATCGATACAGCCGACCTGCACAAGGACGTCCCGATCGACCTCGGCTTGGTCGGGGACGCGCGGCTGACGCTGGCCGCCCTGCTGCAAGAGGTGAGCCAGCGGATTGCCAAGCCCCGCGGGCGGACGCCTGCGGTGACCGCCGAGATCGCCGCCCACCACACCGCGTGGCGGTCCCGCTGGAGTGCCAAGCTCGACTGCCCCGATGCCCCGATCAACCCCTACAGGGTGATCCGGGACCTCGCCGCAACTGTCGATGTCAAGAACACGATCATCACTCATGACGCGGGCAGCCCGCGCGACCAGCTGACTCCGTTCTGGCAGAGCGTCGAACCGCTGAGCTATATCGGCTGGGGCAAGACGACGCAGCTGGGCTACGGGCTCGGGCTGGCGATGGGCGCGAAGCTGGAGCACCCCGACAAGCTCTGCATCAACTGGTGGGGAGACGCGGCCATAGGATTCACCGGAATGGACTTCGAAACGGCGGTACGGGAGCGCATCCCGATCCTGTCCGTGCTGTCCAACAACTTCAGCATGGCCATTGAAATACCCGTCATGCAAGTCGCGACCGAGAAGTTTCGCGGCACCGACATTTCAGGAAACTACGCGGAGTTCGCCAATGCGCTGGGCGGCTACGGCGAGCGCATCACAGATCCCAACGAGATCGTGCCCGCCATCAGGCGCGGAATCGCCAAGACGGAGCAGGGCGTGCCCACCCTGCTGGAGTTCATCACTTCGAAGGAGATTGAAATCTCCCGGTTCTGAGCGAAGACACCGTCGAGCGGACGAATCACCGGTTGCAAATCTTCACGCGGAAGTACGGCTTGTCCTTCTCGTCGGGATCCATGACAAAGGTCTGATGCGTCAGCAGCGGATCGTAGTCGCGCCATAGCCATGTCATCGCGGCAGGCAGTTCCGCATCGCCGTAGGTGGTGCTGTGCTGGGCGTTGCCGAAGCTGAACTTGAAGTCGTACTCCTTCATCTTCAGCGAGTTCGCCAGTTGGATGTTCTGCAGCGGCCAGCTGCCGTGGGCATTCTCTAGGTCGTAGGTGCCGTCCTCGAGCCAGATGCGGATGTTCTTGCGATCGCGCTTGCGAATCAGGAACGGCCAGATCTCGCCTCCGTCCAGGGGCTCGCACGGATCGCGGTCCCCGAAGCGTCCGAGCGGGTACTCGCCGAACGGATTCTCCTGCCCCCAGCGCCACTGGATGCTGGCATAGCTGCCGATCCGGGACAACACCCGGCTGAAGGCATGGGGCCTGAACCAAGCCGAGTTCAGCGAGCAGATGCCCCCGGAAGACTGTCCGCCGATGGCCCGGCTGTAGCCGTCGTCCCGCAGGCGGTAGGTCTTGTTCACCTCTGGAAAGATCTCGTCTACCACCATCTTGTTGTAGTCGTCATTGAACGTGTCATACAGCAGGCTGCGCATGTGCCCGACTGCGCGCGGCGCGTAGGACGAGGAATTGTCGTGGCTGCCGATGTAGCCTGGCGCGATCAAGACCAAGACCATGGGAGGGATCTTCTTCTTGTGAACGAGGTTCTCTACCACGACGGCGATCCGCGAGCGCTGTTCGCGCTCCAGGAAGCGGTGCCCGTCCTGCCACACCATCACGGCCGATGGCTTGGCCGGATCCACGCCCGGCGAGGCGTAGAGCCAGTAGGAGACCTTCCAGCCGCGATAGGTCGGGCTCTCGTGGAACAGCTCGTCGGAATACTCGCCCTGCGGCACCCCGTCCTGCGCGTACGAGTCCTCGCCGAAGGCTGCAGTGTCGAACCGCCTGCCGCCCAGCACCGCCCTGTCGACGCGGTAGTAGTGGGCGTGCGAGGTGCCGGTGCGGACACGACGGCTATGCACCCACAAATCGTCCGGCAGCGGGTCCATGGGCGGGGCCGGCTCGTCATCCACGTAGAGATGCGGACGGCTGTCGGACTTGATCGCCCAGACGAACTCTCCGCCATAGGCGGACACCGCCGCTCCGCTGGCTAGGTTCTCGGCCTGGAAGTGGGAGGTCAGGGCCGTGGCGATGGAAGTTGGGTCCGAGTCGGAGTTGACAAGTTGAAAGAGTTCGTGGCGTTGTGCGTCGGTCATGAGGGAAGCGGGGGTCTCGCCCGATCTCAAGCAGGATACCAGCTTGGCCGGCCCAGCCTCCCTGCAGCGCAACCGCACCCGCCGGCGCTCCGCTCCCAGGTTCCCGCAGGCCCCGCAGGCGGCGCTCCGCGGCAAGCACCGCTATGCCGCCGTTGAGTGTCGTCTGGTCTGGCTATACTTGCCTCAAGATGCAATTGCGAATCGCGTGTTTCCTCATGGCAGCAGTCTTTGCGTCGGTGGCCACCGCACAGACCAGCGACGACTGGATACAGCTCTTCAACGGCAAGAACCTAGATGGCTGGACGCCCAAGATCCGCGGACACGAGCTCGGAGAGAACTTCGGCAACACTTTCCGCGTCGTCAACGGAGCGATGCAGACCGGCTACGAGGCCTACGGACCGTTCAACGAGCGTTTCGGGCACATCTTCTACAAGGACCCATATTCCTATTACCGCCTAGCGGTGGAATACCGTTTCGTAGGAGAGCAGTCTGAGGGAGGACCGGGCTGGGCCATCCGCAATAGCGGCCTGATGCTGCACTCGCCCGCCCCCGAGACCATGGGCAAGGACCAGACTTTCCCCATCTCGATCGAAGTCCAGCTGTTAGGGGGTCTCGCGGAGGGCGAACGCACCACCGCGAACCTCTGCACTCCTGGCACCAATGTCGTCCGCAACGGCAGGCTGCTAACGCGCCACTGCACAAACTCGACATCCAAGACCTACCGCGGCGAACAGTGGGTTCGGACAGAGATCGTGGTCTTGGGCAGTTCCTCGTTTCGACACTTCGTCGAAGGAGACCTCGTCCTGGAGTACGAAATGCCCCAGTACGGCGGGGGCAACGTGGACGGGCACGACCCTAAGGACAAACCTGACGGCGAACTGATGTCCGGCGGCTACATCTCGCTGCAGAGCGAGAGCCATCCGGTCGAATTCAGGAAGGTCGAGCTGCTCGACTTGGCGGGCTGCATGGATCCGAAGGCCGAGAACTACAAGGACTACTTCGTCAAGTCCGAACCAGCGACCTGCCAGTACTAGCAAGTCCCGCCCGCTTGTCCAACTCGATTCCGACAACAAGGACATGCGGGCCAGCCGCGACGATCAGGGCACCTTTCCACGGAGCGGGTCGTCGAACTCTCCGTTCCCGCTGGCGACTCGAAGCGTCAGCGTCTCGGCACGCTGCGGCCCCGGCTGCGAAAGTCTTCCATCGTCGCGGTGAGCCGCTCCACCACGAGCGGATGCTTGTCCCACAGGTCGGTCGTTTCGCGCAGGTCTGCTTCCAAGTCAAACAGGTATCCGGCACCCTCCATCGACTGGACGACCTGCTCGCCGCGGCCGAACACGACCTTCCATCGCCCGTCGCGCAGCCCGAATGCGCCGCCCCCGGAATGATGCACGATTGCCGGCCGGGGCGCCGTGACCCCCTTGGAGCCTTCGAGCACTGCCAGCATGTCGAAGCTATCTTCGCCAGCATCGTCCGGCAACTTCTCCCCCACAACTGAAGCGAACGTCGCAATCAGGTCGACCAACGATCTCGGCTCGTCTGTGACGGTACCTGCATCGATCCTTTGGGGCCAGCGGGCGATGAACGGTACGCGGTGGCCGCCCTCGTAGATCCGTCCCTTGAACCCGCGCAGCGGGCCTGCGGACTGATGCCCATTGGAGACTGTCGCCGTGCTCTCGCGGGCTCCCGGCTCGAGCGATCCTCGCAAGGGCCCGTTGTCGCTGGTCACGATCAGAAGGGTGCTCTCCGCGACTCCGAACCGCTCCAGAGTGTCCATGATCTGGCCGACCGCCCAGTCGACCAGCCAGACCATGTCGCCGCGGACACCCGCCTCGCTCCTGCCTGCGGCGAACTCCGGAACCAGATGCGGCGAGTGCGGTGCCGACAACGCCAGATAGACGAAGAATGGTGTCTCGGAACCGCTCTCGTGCGTCCGTGCAATGAAGTCGGTTGCCTCTTGCGTGAACCGCACGTCGACGGTCTCGTTCACCCAGTTCTCGGCCGCCATTCCTGATCGCCAGCTCCCTGCCGGATTCCGGTAGCTGGCGTTCTCCATCCCGAGAAACACTCCGTCCCGGATGAAGCAGAACGGCTCTTGGTCGGTCGAGCAGCCAGCCGTGTAGAACGCCTCGTCGAAGCCCAGCTCGGTCGGCCCGCCCGAAGCGGGCGTTGAGAAATCGATGCTCGCGCCCACTTCCGGATCTGGGTCCGGCCCGGCGTACCAAGGCAGGGGCCGGTCAAAGTCGACGTGCTCGCCCTCCTTGACGGCGAAGTCGAGCCCCAAGTGCCACTTGCCGAACATGCCCGTGCGGTAACCCTTGCGCTTCAGCAGTGACGCAAGCGTCAGGCGATCGCGTTCGATCAGCGGCGGTTCGTAGTTGAACAGTACCGTGCGTTGCAGCCGGGTGCGCCAGCAGTAGCGGCCCGTCAGCAATCCGTACCGGGACGGCGTGCAGACCGAATCCGGCGAGTGCATGTCGGTGAAGCGGACCCCCTCGGCGGCAAGCCGATCCATGTTGGGCGTTGGTATGCGCGACTCAGAGTTGTAGGCACCCACGTCTCCGAAACCCATGTCGTCGGCCAGAACCAGCACGATGTTGGGTAGCACCGCGGCCACAGGGCGGTTCCCGCCGCAAGCTGCAGCGGCGAGCGCCGCCCCCAAGGCAGCGAGGGCCAGTCGCGGGCCGAGCCAGCGATCCCTTGGACATCTCCCAGGCAGGGCGTCTTGCGTCCGCCGGGCCCTGGGCGAAGGCGGGAATGGGCGGCTACCGCGGCGCATCAGTCTCGGCTTGGCTGGCGGCATCTTGGGCGTTCTTGAACCGGTCACCGCCGGTTCCGAATGGAACGATCCCGTAGGATTCGTCGGTCTTGCCGATCCCCATGTACGCTTCCAGGCGCGCTTGGAGTCGTTCCCGCGCATCCGCATGGCTCGGCTTGCCAGCTAGGGATTCCATGCTGTAGCGCGTTTCGTTGCCGGACACCGGGATGTCATACAGGCGCCCGTCTTCGTGAAGCCGAAAGCGCTTGTCTCGAACGAAATACACGCCTCCCTCGAACGCCATCGAGAAATACTCGCGATCCTCGCCAGGCTTGCCCAAGAGGGAATGGGACAGGTCCATGCCGTCGACGGGATGCCCCACTGGGATCCGTGCCAGCGCGCTCAACGTGGGCATCACGTCCAGCAGCGAGAAGAACGCATCGCGGCTTCCGGCGGGTATCGTCCCCGGCCAGCGCGCGATCAACGGAACCCGGGTTCCGGCCTCGTTCATGGTCCGCTTGCCGCCCGTGAGCCTGAACGGGCCGAGTCGGCTCTCCAAGTTGTTGGCAGTGCCGTTGTCGCCTGTGAACACGACCAGAGTGTCTTCGTCTAGATCGAGTTCCTCGATCTTGTCCAGAAACTTGCCGACGATTGCGTCCATGTACGTAACCATATGTCCTGCTCGCCGCTCGTTCTTTCCGAGGTCGTCGGGGTATCTGCTCTCGGCGAGAGTCTTCAGCCCCGGTGGCTCGACGAGAGGGCCGTGAATCAGATTCATCGGATAGTAGGCCAGGAACGGGCGGTCCTGATTGTGTTCGATGAAGTCGATGAGGAAGTCGCTGTAATAGTCCGGCCCGAACGTCTCTTCGCCATGAACCCGATACGTTCCGTCTTCCCAGTTGTGGGGGCCGTAGTATCGACTGCGTCGCTCGCCGTCCCAGTACTGCACCCATAGGCAGTGCTCGTCAAAGCCGTGCGACGCCGGCTGATCGGGATGGGCCTGGAAGTCGCCCAGATGCCATTTCCCAGCGATGGCAGTGGCGTATCCCGCAGCCTGAAACACGCGCGCGAACGTCGGCAGGTGCACGGGGAGCCGGTTGTTCCTTTCGGTGTCGAGAGGACTGTCGAGACGTTCCAAGATGCCAGTCCTGTTCGGATACAGGCCGGTCAGGATCATCGCCCGGGTGGGGCTACAGACGGGAGTGGCAAATGCATTCTCGAAACGCGCGCCCTCCCTTGCCATCTGGTCCAAGCGAGGGGTTGAATTGACCGTGTTTCCATAGCAGGCTAGCGTTTCCGCTCCCAGGTCGTCCGCCATGATCAGGACGATATTGGGCTTCCTTCCGGAAGTGGGATCGGCAGCGGTGTCGCCGGAACCGCAAGCCAAGACCCCGCAAGCCAAGGCCGCGGCGATGGCGTTGACCTGGCGCATGGGCTGGATTCTCATTCGACGCGGAGCTTGCCTGCGGGACGCCGGTCGATTCGGTACTACCCTACACCAGCCAGCCCGGGCAGCCAGTTCTGTCGCGATCCCCTTGCCACTCAGGGCCTGCTGGAGAGAACTGAATTGCCCTCAGCCTGAATCCACTGTTGCTTGGCGGATGATCGATGGCAGGTACTCGCAGTAATAGGAATCAATTCCCGCCGGGCACACTAGCAGGCTCGTAGGAGCCAAGCACCGCTAGGAATTCCGTCATCTCGGAAAGGTGCGCCATGGCGTTGGCACAGTGCTCTTCCTGCGGCGAGGCCAGGATATCGACGTAGAAGCTGTATTCGAACGGGCGGCCCTTCAGAGGGCGCGATTCGATCTTGGTCAGGCTGATGTCCCGCAGCGCGAAGGCGCTCATGCACTTGAAGAGAGCCCCAGAGACGTTCTTGGTGACGAACACGAGCGAAGTCTTGCGCGCGCCGCCGGGCTCGACCGGCGAGGACTCGCGACCGAGCAGGAAGAACCGCGTGTAATTCTCCGGATCATCCTCGATCGAGGTCTCGATAATCTTCGCGCCGTAATACTCCGCGGCCGCGGCCGAAGCGACCGCCCCCAAGCTTGGGTCGTCTCCGTCCATGACCGTCTTCACGCTCCCGCCGGTGTCGTAGTGTGTCTCGGCGCTGATGCCGGGGTTGCGGCGGAAGAAGTCCAAGCACTGTGCCAGCGCCACCGGATGGGAGATGGCCCGTTTGATTTGGGAGCGAGAGGCCTCGGGCCGCCCGATCAGGTTGTGGACGATGCGCACGTGGGTCTCGGCTAAGATCTCGGGGCGGTAGTTCAGCAGATGGTCATAGTTCTCATGCACTGAACCGTGCAGGGTGTTCTCGACCGGGATGACGGCGTAGTCGACAGCATCGTCGCGCAAGAGTTCAAAGGCCTCGAAGAACTTCTCGCACGGCTCGAACGACAGTTGCCTGCCCGCCAGAATCTGCTTGCTAGCCTGCTCGCTGAACGCTCCGCGCGCCCCTTGGAATGCCACTCGTGTTCGACTCATGCGCTTCTTGGGATCGCGGGCAGGAAGCGTCGCGCGGTGCCGCGTCGCACACGATTATAGGAGGCAGCTCAGACGAGCGCGGAAAACGCCCTTGCGGGTGAGGAGAGGCCTCACGCCACGACTGCTTCCTTGTCCTGCGCTCTAATCCCTTGCGGCATTTCGGCGATCTTGCTTCCGGCCATGCGCACCGAGACCAGCTTCGAGACCCCGGCCTCGCCCATCGTGACGCCATAGAGCGCCTCGGCCGCCTCCATCATGGTCTTGGAGTGGGTGATCACGATGAACTGGGTTTCGGGAGCCATTTCCTGGATCAGGCCCCGCAGCCGAATGGTGTTGGCCTCGTCCAACTGCGAGTCCACCTCGTCCAAGACACAGAACGGGCTGGGCTGATAGCGGAACGTCGCCAACAACAGCGCCATGACGGTGAGCGACTTCTCGCCGCCAGAGAGCAGGGCTATGTTCTGCAGGCGCTTGCCGGGAGGCTGGGCGACGATCTCGATCCCGGAGCCGTCGGCGTCGGCCGGGTCGGAAAGTCTCAGCTCGCCAATGCCGCCGCCGAACAGTGTTGCGAACACGCGCCGGAAATTGTGATTGATCGCTTCGAACGCAGCCTCGAAGCGCTCGCGGCTGGCAGTGTCGATTTCCCGGATGGCCTCGCGCGTGTTGCGAATTGAATCCAGCAGGTCCTGCTGCTGCGTCTCGAGGAATAGCTTGCGCTCGGATACCTCCTCGTACTCCCGCCGGGCGAGGACGTTGACCGGACCAAGACGATCAATCTTGTCGCGGATCGATCGGTGACGCTCCTCGGCCTGCCGGAGGTCCTCTTCCGAAAGGGCCTCTGGCGCGTCTTCGGCAACCTCGGCAATCGGCTGGTCTAGCTCGGCAGCGCAGCTGTTCTCCAAGTGCTCGATGTCCGACTGCAGCCGCGCCAAGGAGACCTCTTTGGCCGAACACCGCTCGCGCGCCGCCTCGACATCGGCGCGCTGATCGCGGATGGCTTCCATCAGAGCGCCCGTGCGGGCGCGCGACTCCTTGAGGTTGTCGGATGTTTCGCTGATCTGTACCTGCAACGCCTCGCGGCGGTTGCCCGCGCCGACGACCTGCTCGTCCAGCGTCCGGTTGCTCTCGGCCAATTCCCGGCTTTCATCGGTCCAGCGCTGGATCTGGTCCTGCAAGTCCTTGGCTCGATGGCGCTGGTCGGCCAACGCAGCCTCCGCTCGCCGCACCGAGTTGATGCCGGACCGGAGCCGCTCGTCCATCGTGGCTGCCTCGGTCCGCAGGGTCGTCCGCTCCTCTTGCAGGCTCGCCAGAACCGCCTGGCGGGCCTGAGCCTGTTCGGCGAGATCGGCCGAGCGTGCCCTTGCGTCGGCGTAATCGCCCTCAAGCCTGGTGCGGTCATCCAACGCCCGCTCGCGGGCGCTCTCGGCGCTCGAGCGCTCGGCCTCGAGGCGGCCGATGTCTACGGCTGCTTCCTGCGCCTGTTGCTGAAGGTCCGCAACGACACTCTCGGACCGACTGACTTCGTGCTGGACCGCGAGCGCTTCCTTCTCTGTGTCCTGCAGGCTGGCCATCACGGTCTCGAGTTCGCCGCGGTCGCGCCTCACCGCGTCCTCGGCACTTTCGATGTCCTGCTCTGCCTGCGCCAATGCCTGTTCGGCGCGTTGCAGTGCGGGCACCAGTTCCCGCAGTTGCTGCTTGAGGACAAGCGGACCGCTGGAAGACTTGCGGCCGGCCTGAACAACCGGGCCTCGGTACCACGTTCCGTCTGCAAGCACGAAGTAAAGATCGGGGTGCAGGCCGGCCAGGCGTTCTGCCGTGGCCTGATCCTCTACCAAGAACGCATCTCGCAGCTTGGGCAAGAGGGCGGGCGCCGCCCCGCCGCCCCGCGCGACCAAGCGTACGTGATCCGCCAACCGGGCCGCCGATTCCAGCCCGGGCCGTGCCCGGGGCTCTACATCCGCCTCGCGCTGGACCAGCAGGAAGGCTGCCCGACCGCCGAACTCATCGCGGACCAATTGCGCGCCCCGCGCTGCCTCGGCCCAGCTACCCACGACTACGTGCTCAAGTTCTTCGGCAAGGAATTGTTCCGCCACCCGCTCATAACCGGCGTCTACCTCAAGGAAGTCAGCGAGCACTCCCAGCGGGGAGAAGCCGTACGCGGGCTCGCGCTCGAGCGCGTCGAAGATGTCCTTGACGGCTTCTGCGCCGTACGCGCGATGCTGCAGCATCTCGTGGACAGAATCGCGCCTCGCCGCCAGAGCAGACCGCTCTGCGCGCTGGCCCTCGGCAGCCTTGCGCAGCGAACCCAGGCTCGATAGGCCCTGCTCCACTGCCTCGCGTAACGCGTCGCGTCGAGCGATCAGACCACCGATCGCGTCCGTCATCTTGGCGGCTTGTGTCAACAGCGCCTCCCGACGCGTGGTGGCCGAAGCGATGCCGCTCTCGGCAGCCGAGTTGCTGGACCGCGCGCGCTCGAGGCGCGTGTCGCAGCCAGCCAGAGTCTCGTCGAGCTTGCCCAAGCGTCCCTTCGTGTCCGAGAGGGCGTTGAGCGAATCCAACATCCCCACCCTGCGGGCTTCGTGCTCAGCATGGGTGTCGGCCAAGCTGCTCTGCTGGGCGCCGCACTCGACCTCCTTGCTTTCAAGCTTGTTCCGAAGAGCGCTCGCGGCGCTCTCGAGCTCGGAGACTTCGTGCCGCTCCCTGCGCACGCCGGCCTCCAGCGCGTCGACGCGGCTTGAGGCCGTCTCCAAGTCCTCCGTTGCCCGCTGCTGGCGGGCGGTGTTGTCGCCAATGGTGCGGGTCTGCTGTTGGATGCGCTCGCGCATCCGCTCCTCGTCGATGCGCAGGTCGGACAGCTCGGCCCTCTCGACCTCCAACTGCGCCTCCCATTCCTGCTCGCGCTCGCGCTTGCCGGAAAACTCGGACTCCAGGTCCCGCGTCTCGTCCGAGACCGAGGCCAAGCGCTGCTTGGCGAGGGCGGTCTCCGACTCCAGCGTCGCGCGGCTGGACTCCAAGCGGCGGTACTGGCCAGCAAACACCAGGCTGAGGGCTTCCCGAAGCTGTTCGCGGTACGTCTCGTAGCGCTCGGCCCGCTCCGCCTGGCGCTTGAGAGAATTCGCTTGGCGCGCGACCTCCTGAAGGATGTCGTGGACCCGCTCGAGATTCAGCTCCGTGTTAGCGAGCTTCAACTCGGCGAGCTTGCGGCGGGACTTGAAGCGCGTGACGCCGGCAGCCTCCTCGACGAAAGCCCTGCGGTCCAGCGAGCGGGCCGTCAAGAGCTGCCCGATGCGGCCCTGCTCGATGATGGCGTAGTGGTTCGGGCCGAGACCGGTGCCGAGGAACAGATCTTGCACATCGCGGAGGCGGACGGTCTTGCCGTTGAGAATGTACTGGCTCGTGCCGTTGCTGAACAGCTTGCGGGTGACAGAGATCTCGCCCGGAGTGGGGCTTGCCGGAGCCTTGGGCGCGCCAGAGCGGCCATTCTTGGAGAACAGCCGCTCCAAGGTGTCGTCGGGGTCGTGCAATGTCAAGGTGACCTTGGCCATGCCTGCGGGCTTGCGGTGGCGGGTTCCGGCAAAGATGACATCGTGCATGCGCCCGCCGCGCAGGGACTTGGCCGACTGCTCGCCGAGCACCCAGTTCACGGCGTCGCAGATATTGGACTTACCGCAGCCGTTGGGGCCGACCACGGCGGCCAGTCCGTTTCCGGCGAACTTCAAGTGTTCCCGGGTGCAGAACGACTTGAAGCCGACCAGATCGATCTGCTTGAGCCTCAGCATGTGCCGTTTGCCTCCAAAAATCCGCGCCCAATGAACTCGGCAAGCCGGCAGCGAAAAAGGCGGCCTGCGAATGGCGGAGCGAGCGTGACAGCAGTCACTGCACGCTTAGCCTAGCGGAACGATGGGCAACTTCGCAACTACAGACAGTATATTCTGTGATCCGGAACACAAGGTATCCCGCTCCTGTGGAACAAGATCGGACTCGCGGCTGGAATGGCCGCCCGCTTGCGGCACAGCAGCCGACGTGCTGCCAGACACCAGCTCCGCCCGCCTTCGCAAGACTTGTATCGCAGCGTATCGGGGCTGGACTCCTGCCCTCGCCCTTGCGGCCTTTACCTGCTAGCGCAGCGCGGCCGTGGAGTACTGGTTCTTGGGACTCCACAGCAGGAATCCGCGATAATCCTCGCCCAGGGCGTCGGAGACGGCTCGAATCTGCGCCCTGACCATGTCGGCGTCGTATTCCGCACCGATGCTGAAGTCCTGCAGCCACGGAATCAGCTCGGCTCTTTGGGGCGCAGTCGCCGCATGCCCGCGGAGCCGCTCGGCTGCCAGCCTCATCGAATAGTTGACGACTTCGTAGGGATGCTCGGCGGGATTCTCGAAGCCGTAGAAGCCTTCGGCGTAGTGCGAGGGATAGACCATGGGGCACAAGGCATCGAAGTATGGCAGCGCGTCTTCGATCACTTGGCCGATGCCAAGGTCGTCGCGAGCGACGGTGACGAGCCCGAACAAGTCCGCCGACAGGCGCGCGTCGGGAAGCTGTTCGCGGAGATGCTTGAAGAATCGGACGATGACATCGCGTTTAGGCACCTCTTCGCCAGTGACAGGCAGGTGCATGTCGTCGAGGCTGCCGCCCGAAGGAAATCGGACGTAGTCAAAGTTCACCTCGTCCACGCCACGCGAGAGCGCGTCCTTGGCGATCGCAATGTTGTAATCCCAGGCTTGTCGCGCCCCCGGATCAACCCACAGCAGGCCACGCTCGTCCTGCCAGAACGTGTCCGCTGACAACTGCGGCCCGTTCTCGTCCAGCCGAGCCTTGCTATGCACCGCCAAATCAGGTCGCGCTCGCGCCAGCATCGCGTCGTTGAACGTCACGATGCGGGCAACCACGTGCAGTCCGCCCGCATGGAGTTTGCGGACCAAGCCACCCAGGTCTGAAATGATCCGTTCCCGCGACCGGTATTCAACGGACTGAGGCACCTTGGAATCGAACGCGACCCGCCCCATGACGTCCTTGACATCGATCACAACGGTGTTGATGAGTCCGTCCTGCGCGAGTTGGATCACGTTGTCGACCCTGCTCGGCATGCTCGCCGACCAGAAGGACAGGTATATTCCTTTAACGACTTTGTGAGCATTCCCCCGGCGTTGCGCGCCTAGCGGGGCAAGAGCCTGGCGCACGTCCTCGACATCTGGGCCGGGAACAGGCGACTGCAGCTGCTGTGCAATTGCCGGGCACAGCACTGCCGCCGCTGAGGCCGAAATCAGAGTCGCGGCGCGGAGATAGGGCGAGTGAATTCGCATCAAATCAATAGGGAGAGTTCTTCGTCAGTTCATTGATATTCTAGCGTGAATTCTTTGTCCCTCATCGCAGGGTCCCCGGGACCATCCATGCCTTGAGGCAGCAGCGGTCGACTTGACCCTCACAGGGGCTGCGCCCCTGCGATCAGAATCGACGATCCGGGCAAGTCCCCCCGCGGCTACTCACGAAGGCAAACTGGGGCAGAAGCGACATCTACAAGCCAATGATCGAATTTGCCCGGCGCCGCAAACCCATCCCAAGCCAGCCTAGATTAGCAGCCCAGCCGATGGCTGCTTCGCTGCGGGCGCGCCCCTCGGAGGCAGCATTCCTCCAACTCTTCCCGGGCCTGCTTGCCGCCCCTGCTGGTCGAAGCGCGGTCGCTGATAGCTAACGCAGCCGAGACTGTCGCGGCCAGGTCCGAATGAATGCGTATTCCCGCCAAGATGATTTGGATTACCGCACGTGATTGTATAAAGTATTACTTAGCGATACTTGGAGGGAAATCAGTGAGCTCCACCGCCGTTTCCGTAGCTGTGAAGATCGATCCGGAGATGCGCGAACGCATGAAGCGCCTCGCAGCCCGGCGCCGACGCACCCCGCACTGGCTGATGCGCGACGCGATCCGCGAGTATGTCGAGCGGGAGGAGGCGCGCGACGCGTGGCAGGAATACCGGGAGACGGGCCTGCATGCCAGCGCTGAAGAGGTGCTGGCGTGGCTCGACACTTGGGGCGGGGAGTCCGAGACGGCCGCTCCGGCATGCCACGAGTAGCTTTCGCCCCGTCCGCAGTACGCGACTTAGAGCGCCTGCGTGCATCCCTGGAGCCCAAGAGCCCGGCGGCCGCGCGCCGCGCCGCCGCGGCCATCGCCGACGCCGTGCGGAAGCTCGGACAGCACCCGGGAATCGGCCGGCCTGTCGAGGAAATGCCCGAATGCCGGGAGCTACTGGTCGATTTCGGCGACAGCGGCTACGTGGCCCTGTACCGACACGCGGGCGATCAGGTGACCGTGCTAGCCCTCCGGCACCAGCGCGAGGCGGGCTACCGCAGGTAGGCAGGCTTTGCCCGGCTAGTGGTTTCCTGTTACGGGAGACGCTCGAGCGTACGGGCAGTACGACCGGCGCGGACACCACCACTAGAATGGTCAAGAAGGGAGTCACATGCGCATACACTGGTCAGCGTGCCTGGTACTCGCGCTCTGCGCGGCCTGTGGCGGTCCCCTGCAAACCCCGGTCGAGGATGCTTCGGCCGAATCGGGTCCGCTTCTGTCGAACATCCGCCAACTCACCTTCGGCGGCCAAAACGCAGAGGCCTACTGGTCGCCGGACGGAAGCAAGCTAGTCTTCCAGGCCACGCGTGGCGATGCTTCGTGCGATCAGATCTACGTCATGAATGCGGACGGCTCCGACCAGCGCATGGTGTCCACGGGCAAGGGAGTGACCACTTGCGGCTACTTCTTGCCCAATGGCGAGAGCATCGTCTATGCGTCAACCCACCTAGCCGGAGACAACTGCCCGCCACGCCCGGACCGCAGCAAGGGCTACGTATGGCCGGTGCATGCCGGATATGACATTTTCCGCACCGACCTGAGCGGCTCCGAGCCCGTGCGGCTCACCGACGCAGACGGCTACGACGCCGAGGCGACGGTCAACTGGACGCAAGGCAAGATCGTCTACACGTCGATGGCGTCCGGAGACCTGGACTTGTGGTCCATGGACCTCGACGGTTCGAACAAGACCCGCTTGACGACCGCCTTCGGATACGACGGCGGGGCGTTCTACTCGGCAGATGGCGAGATGCTGGTGCTGCGCGCGAACCATCCCGCAGCGGGCCCGGCGTCCGACACCTACGCAGAGTTGCTGGCGGAAAACCTGACGGCACCGATGAAGATGGAGATCTTCGCGGGCAACGCCGATGGCAGCGGCATGCAGCGACTCACCGATTTCGGCTGCGCCAGCTTCGCCCCGCAGTTCACGCCGGACGGCAAGCACATCATCTTCTCGTCGAACAAGAACAACTGCGACAGCCGGGAATTCGACCTGTTCCTGATCGGCACCGACGGTTCGGGCCTGCGCCAGGTGACCGAGTTCGGCGGCTTCACGTCGTTTGCCGAGTTCTCGCCGGACGGTTCGCAGCTGGTGTTCTCGTCCGACCGCGATGCCAAGTCCCGCTACGAGTTCAACATCTTCGTGGCGGACTGGAGCGGGCCGGGCGCCCAGCCCTGATCAGCGCTCGAAGTCGCGCTCGAGCGCCTCGATGTCGTCGGCTAGCTGGAGCGCCTGCCTGCGCAATTCCGCCAGACGGCGGGCCACCGCGCGGATCGGCGGCTGCACAGCCTCGGCGACGGGCTGTCCCGCCTCCGCATCGGCAGAGGCAAGCAGGGCCGCAGCGTCTTCGGCCTCTAAGTCGCCCAGCGTGGCCAGCGCCTCCTCGAATGTGTCCTCGTACACCAGCCTCTCGCCCATCGCGAGCACGACCTTGCGCAGCTGCGGCATGCGAGCCGCCTCGGCTTGGATGTAAATCGACTCCACATAGAGGAAATTCTCCCCAACGGGCATGGCGATCATCTCGCCGCGCAGCACGCGGGAACCCTGCTGGTTCCAGAGCGTGAGATCGCGGGCGATCTGCTGCTCTTGGTTGATTTGCGCTTCGATCTGGTTCGGCCCGTAGACGAGCTGCTGCTTGGAAAGCTGATAGAAAATCAGTTCCCCGAGCCTGTCTCCGTCGCAGCGGGCTGCCATCCAGCCGTTGAGATTGTCCTTGTTGCGCGGCGTGAACGGCAGCATCAGCAGGAATTCCGGCTCGGTCTCGCCCGGCAGCGTCGCCACGATATAGGTCGGTTTCATGCGCTCGGCGGCGCCGGTGTCGCCGGCGAGGCTCCTGCCCACGTCCCAAATGTCTTCCCGGTTGTAGAACACGGTCGGGTCACGCATGTGGAATGTCCTGTAGAGCTCCGCTTGGATATCGAAAATCAACTCCGGGTAGCGAGCATGCTCGCGGATCGAGGCAGGCATCGCCTCCATCGGCTGGAACAGGTTCGGGAACACGCGGGCGTAGGACTGGATGATCGGATCGGTCGCGTCGAACATGTAGATCGTGGTGGTTCCGTGATAGGCATCGACGGTTGCCTTGACGGCGTTGCGGATGTAGTTGACCTGCGAGCCGAAGCCGCCCACCCGGATCGCCTGAGAATAGGGGTGGGCTTCAGAAACGGTGTAGCCGTCCAAGATCCACACCAAGCGTCCGTCGTCCGTGATCGTCAGATACGGGTCGGGATCCCATTTGATGAAATCGGCGAGATGCTCGAGGCGCTCGCTCACGTTTCGATAGATCATCATCCGGCTCGACGGATTGGTCAGCCCGGTGAAGAGGATGTTGTAGTCGCCATCCCGGATCGCGGTCATCAGGCGGGTGGCGATGGAGTGGATCGGAATCCCGCCGGTGCCCTCGTAGTGCGACATCACGTTCTGGTCTTCCTTGGGGTAGTCGAACTCTTCCTGCTCCGTGCTGACGAACACTTGGTGGTTGGTCAGTTCACCGTAGTAGATCTCGGGCCGCGCAATCGTGATGTCCGGGATCTCGATCTCGGGGGGCGCATCCTTGATCAGCAGCACCGGCAGGCCGTCCGGCGTCGTACGGTTCACTTCTGAAGTGACCACGCCGTAGCCGTGCGTGTAGACCCAGTGACGGTTGATCCAGTTGTCGGCAGCGGCATCCAGAGATCCGACATCGATCTCGCGGGGAGAGAGGAGCAACTGCTTCACCTTGTTGTTGATCTGGTAGCGATCGATGTCCATGTCGGCGAAGCGGTAGTACAGCCGCAGCGCCTGGATCTGGGTGATGGTGTCGGTATAGGCCTTCTCGTCCCAAAGGCGGATGTTGTCAACCAAGGTCGCGTTCGCCTCGACGTCGAGTGACGGGGTCTCGCTGAGCGAGAGGAACTCCTCGCTGCCGTCATTCAATGCGTAGGCCTGGCGCGTGGCTTGGATGTGGCGCTCGATGTACGGCTGCTCCAACTTGAGTTCGTTCGGGCTGACATACAGCGCCTGAACTGCCAGAGGCACGGCGGCGTGCAGCGCGATGGCACCGCCGGCGATGTAAGCCATCGCCTTGAGGCGCGACGTGGCGACGCACAGGATCGACAGCAGCAGCGCGACCACAACCACCCAGCGCAGGGGCAGCCTCCAGACCTCGTCCAAGTAATCCATGCCGACCATGAAGTCGTGGCTCGACAGCAGCAGCCCGTACTGGCCTAGGTAAAACCACGCTGCCGCTCCAGCCAGCGCGATGCAGGCGATGACCTTGGCAAAGCTGGTCTTGGTCGCGCCCGCCAGAAGCAAGGGCTGCGGGCCGAGGTCAAATTCCTCAAGGTCACCGCCGCTCGCTCTGAAGCTGGTGAACTTCTGGAAAACCTGCCATCCGCGGCCCGTGGCCCAGAAGACCGCCGTGCCGGTGAGGGCAAGTGCGAAGAGGTATTGCACGAGCAGTTGCAGCAGCGGGAGATCGAACAGGTAGAAGGACAACTGCTTGCCAAAGATCGGATCGGCCCAAGACTCGACGTTCGCGCCCAGTCCGCGCGAGCCGGCAAACTTCATCACCGTCTCGGGATCGACGCGGGAACCGATGAACACGGTCGCCAAAACGAGCAGGACGAGCGGCACGGCTCTGCGATACAGCGAGTAGCGGGAAGTGTCCGCGCCGGCGAAGGCGGCCCCACGGCGGTGCGCCCACAGCAACGCCAACCAAGCGATCAGAGCCGCAGCCACCGTCGGAAGGATCTTGTAGGCCAGCTTCGTCAGCCAGGTCGAGAGCTGGCCGACTTCAGTCCACCACAGGTATTCGATCGCGAAGTCCGCCAACCCCCGGGCCGTGCCAAGGATGAGAACAAAGGCGAGAGCAGCGAGCAGCAGCCGAAGCTGTCGAGGTTGCATAGTCCTTCTAGCATAGCCGCCAGCCTCCTTCGCGTTCCCGGCGGCAGCCCGCGCGGATTGCTAGAATGCGGCTCGATTCAGACCGGCTCTGGAGGGCGGCACAACGATGGCAACAACTCGACGGAAGTTCGTGACCAAGACGGCTTTGGGAGCGGGCCTTGCGGCTGCATCGGCCCAGTCCGGCAGGGGTCAAGCGGCCCCGAGCGACACCGTCAACATCGCTGTCATAGGCATCCGCGGCCGCGGCCGCAGTCACTACCGGGAGTTTTCCGCGATGCCGGGCGTGCGGGTCACGCACCTGTGCGATATCGACGAGCGCCTGTTTCCCGAAGCGCTCGCGGAGGTCGAGGGGGCGGCGGGCTACCGTCCGGAGACGGAGACTGATTTCCGCCGCCTGCTGGAGCGTGACGACATTGACGCGATCTCAGTGGCAACGCCGGACCACTGGCACGCCCTGATGACTGTTTGGGGGTGCCAGGCGGGCAAGGACGTTTACTGCGAAAAGCCGTGTTCCTACACGCTGTGGGAGGGCCGCAAGATGGTCGAGGCGGCCCGCAAATACGGGCGCATGGTCCAAGTCGGGCTCCAACGCCGCAGCTCGCGGCGCGTGCAATCGGTGACCAGCTACGTGCGGAGCGGCGGGTTCGGCAATGCGTACCGCGCCAAAGCGGTCGTCTACCGAGGCAGGATCAGCATCGGCAAGGTGCAGGAGTCATCGATACCTGAAGGCGTGAATTGGGACCTCTACCTGGGACCGGCACCGTACCGCGCGTTTGACCTGAACCGCTTTCACTATGGCTGGCACTTCTTCTGGGACACGTCGACGTCGGAAGTCGGCAACAACGGCGTGCATTATCTCGACGTGCTGCGCTGGGGCTTGGACAAGCAGGTCCATCCGGTGCGAGTTCATTGCGCCGGGGGCCAGTTCGTGGAGGACTCGGACTCCGAGGTGCCAAACGTGCAGGTGGGCACGTTCGAGTACGCGGACGGGACGCTGCTCGAGATCGAGGCGACCACGCTCTACAGCCCGTCCTTCGGAGGCGTGCGCGTGGGAGGCTTCTTCTTCACCGATCAGGGGTACATCGGCTCCCACGACAACTGGAAGGCCACTCGGGGACAGTTCGTGCCGCGGGACCGCCCCGACTCCGCATCCGGGGTGTCCTACCGGACGAACAATCTCAGCTTTCCGGATATTTCCTACCCGCCGGGACCGGAGATCCCGGATCTCGACCTGCCAGAGGTGGGCCACTTCCAGAACTTCATCGACTGCGTGCGCTCCCGCAAGCGCGACGACCTGAACTGCGAGGTCGAGCAGGGCCACTTGTCAACCTCCCTGTGCCATCTCGCGAATATCGCCTACCGTGTCGGCCGCAAGCTGGAGTTCGATCCGCAAAGCGAGACGTTTGCCGACGACGAGGCAGCGAACGCCTTACTCACGCGGAAGTACCGCGAGCCATATGTGATGCCCGATCAAGTATGAATCTTGCGAGGTGAATTGAATCGGCGAGTAGCACGAGAGAAACTCCACCAACCAGTCGCTTCGGCGACATTTGAAGGAATTCTTCGAACCCGCAGCATAAACAGGTTCAGAGCGTGGCAATCGCGAATAGTCGCCTTCCTGTCGGCAGGGGGCTGGAGCAAACTTGACAGCGAGAACGGGGCATGCCGTGACCCGATCGACTCCCGATCAGTTCTATGCTGGAGGGCAACGGCACCGAGTTCACGGCACCCTCGTAATATCCGAATGTGTGCCCAAGCTTGAAATGAACTAGTGACAATCACCTGTACCTGCCGGGATTCGAGCGACTCGTCCGGGGACAGCGAACAACGATTCTCGCGTTGCGATAGCAGAAAAACCGATGCCCACGGGAACGCTTGGACTTGCAGTGTGATGCATCGTATTGACGGTGCGAGCGCATCATCTGTGCCCGGCCTAGAGATTCGCCATCACTCGTGGGATACAGGAGTCGTTTGCGGTAACCCGCCGGCGCAGATCTGGCAGATCTGTGCGGGGGCCACCGTGCAACGGGTGTCACAGCCGCAATCCCAAGGGGCGGGCCACGCTGGTGCTCTAGCGTGGCCCGCGACACCTACGTTTGACAAGTCAACTAGCGACGACGCTCTCGAACCAGAAAGCGCCAAGCCTTCCGACCGTAGTCTGCAGCCCTCATGATCTTTCCTGTTCGTGCGTGCTTGTAGTAGGTGCAGTACACCCACCGAAAGCCTCTTGGCGCATCGCCAGGGATCTTTCGATCTCTCATCACAGACCTCCGTAGTTGGCAGGCCCGTGTCTTTCGGCGGTTGCAGTACCCTCGAGAATCGCCTATTCTAACGAGTGAAACGGAGACAACCTGCCTGAGCATTACGGGCGGAATCTCTTAGCCCCCGCAGGATCGGGTAAGGAACTTGCGGGGGCATCAACATCAACTAGCTAGCTTCAGGTGGGCTGCGACCGCTGAATTCTGTGAGTTCGGGCGTGCTGACGCCAGAAAAGGGTCGCAATAGGTTTGACGCCCATCTAGATCGAGCAGCACCGTATTGCATCGTGGTCGATCCTCCCAACTCGTCACTGTGATTTCGGGGATTCATCTGAAGCTTCCTCCAACGGGTCAATGCCCTCCGCCTGTTCAGCGGCCGACTGGCCGGGCGTAGTCGGGTCCGCGGAAATCCACTGATATACGCTCGGCGTACTTCCCGCCCCCTTTCGTACGATCCGTAGCTTTTTCTCACGAGCGAGATTTCCGAGACAAGCGGAAACGCTTCCTTCCGGCTTCTGGCTCAACGGAAAGTCTACTTGCCTGAGATACGCCAACATTCGGCGTGTCGTCCACTGCTCATGGGCATACTCCTCGCAAACTTCGGCGACTTTGCTCGCGAGGCTCTGGGACGCAGATGTAGCGTCTAAAGGTGGAAGCGGCATCGTCTCGGCACCGTGTCCGCTGATTGCGTTGCACAACTCCTCTCCCAGCTCTCCAGAGTCGTAACGCTCAAGTAGCGCCCTCATTCCCCTCACGGCTTCCATGTCTCGCTCATAGCGATCCTTCGCGGCTTTCTCGAATCGATCCACGACCGCCTTCGTCAACTGAATGGCCATGGGTAAAGTATAGCACGCCGGAGAGAGGCGCGCGGCCAAGGCGCGAGAGGGAGAGCAATTTATGCAATCCTACACAAACATGGAGAATTGTACAGCTAGCGGTGCGAGGTGCGGCCTAAGCCTTCACGGTGTTGTAGCGCTTATTTTCTACCTGCCGGGACCGGAGATCTCGGATCTCGACCTGCCTGAAGTGAGTCACTTGCGGCACTTTATCGAGCGCATGCACTCGCGCAAGCGCTAGGACCTGAATCGCGAGGTCGAGTAGCGTCGCCTGTCAACGTCCATGTGCCACTCGGCGAACATCGCCTACCGGGTCGGCCGCAAGCTGGACTTCGACCCGCACAGCGAGACGTTCGACGACGACGAAGCGGCGAATGCGCTGCTGACGCGGGAGGACCGCGAGCCGTACGTGATGCCGGATCAGGTGTAGGGTCGCGGCTGGTCGAGGAAACGGTTCTAGCCGTGGGGCTTTGTGGGAAGATATTCTCGTGTCCGACGAAGGCCCCGAGAGGGAACTGACGATCTGACCGATATATTCCTCGGTGTTCGGGCGCACGGTAGAGTCGCCTAGGCCGTTCCCTGATGGTTGCAACCGGAGCAGTTCAAGTCGATCGGCCGGTCCCGGGCCAGATCGTTCAGGTGCGGTCTCGGCGGTGGCTTGTCGAGACGGTGGAAGCGAGGCACAACGGGGAGTCGCCGCTCGTGCGGCTGGCTTGCGCCGACGACGACGCGCAAGGCCAGGTTCTCGATGTTTACTGGGACTACGAGACCGACCGTGAGATTCTCGCCGAGGAAGGTTGGGCGAACCTCGCGGCCAGAGGCTTCGATCATCCGCGGTATTTTTCTGCGTTCCTCCATACCATCCGCTGGAATTGCGTGACGTCTACGGACGCGAAGCTCGTCCAAGCCCCTTTCCGCGCCGGCATCAAGCTTGATGCGTATCAAATTGAGCCGTTGCGGAAGGCTCTACAGCTGCCTCTCGTCAACCTGTTCATCGCTGACGACACGGGGCTCGGCAAGACCATCGAGGCTGGCCTGATCGCACGGGAACTGCTGCTTCGGAAGAAGGTTGAGACTATCGTGGTTTCGGCGCCTCCATCGGTACTCGACCAGTGGCGGGCTGAATTCGACCAGCGTTTCGGGCTGGTCTTCGAAATCCTCGACAGGCAGTACCTAGCCCGGATGAGGCGCGAGCGAGGGTTCGGTATCAATCCCTGGCGGACACACAGCCGATTCCTCGTGTCGCACAACCTGCTGACCGATCCGACCTACGCGGACCCGTTGAGGGAGCGGCTCGGAGACCGCCTTCACGGAAGCTTGCTGATTCTCGATGAAGCACACCACGCCGCGCCATCAAGCGGCGGCCGCTACGGTATCGAGACGAAGTTCACGCGCGCCATTAGGGACATTTCGGGGCGGTTCGAGCACCGACTCTTCCTGTCCGCGACTCCACACAACGGCCATTCGAGCAGTTTCTCGACGCTGCTGGAGCTGCTCGACCCCCACCGCTTCACGCGAGGGGTGAAAGTCAATGAGAAGGCGCTCAAGGAGGTCATGGTCCGCAGGCTGAAGGAGGATATTCGGAGTCTCCAAGGAGGCTTCCCCGAGCGTGAAGTCAAGCCAATCACCATCAACGACCTTCCCGCAGATTCACCCGAGCTGGTCCTGTCGGAGTTGCTTGACGAGTACCGCACAGCGCGGGAGCAGCGATTGGCCGGGCGGTCCAGGAGCGCTCGCGCAAGCGCAGCGCTCCTGGTAGTCGGCCTCCAACAGCGCCTCCTGTCGTCGATCGAGGCATTTGCTCGCAGCCTAGAAGTCCATCAGAAGACGGCACTGCGGCAGCGCGAGCAGGCCCTCGAACTGGGTGAACCGGGGCGAGAGGCTCACCGAACCGACGGACTGCTCATCACGCGCCCGCAGGGCGCGGACGACGAGCTTGCGGTCCAAGAAGACGACGATCTGCAGGCAGAGGAAGATAGCCAGATTGAGTCCGCGACGCTCGAGAGCGAGTCGGGTTCGGCCGCGGAGGTCGATCAGTGGCAGCGAGAGCTTGAATTGCTCGACAGGATGCAGAGGATCGCGGATAAGGCGCGGGGTCTGCCCGATGCCAAAATCCGCTGGCTCCTCGATTGGATTCGCGAAAACATGTGCTCTATCGGGGCAACCAATGTCCCGGCGCCGAATTGGAACGACCGGCGCATTCTGATCTTCACCGAGAACAGGCAGGGGACGAAACGGTACCTGCGGGACATGATCGAGCAGGCGATCGCAGGCACCGATCAGTGCCACGAACGTATCGAGGTCATCGACGGGCTTACCAGCAGCGCCCGCCGCCGGGAAATCCAACGGCGGTTCAACGCTCCGCCGAGCGAGGATCCGCTGCGAATCCTGCTCGCAACGGATGCGGCCCGCGAGGGGCTGAACTTCCAAGCTCATTGCGCAGACCTTTTCCACTATGACCTTCCTTGGAATCCTGGCCGCATCGAGCAGCGCAATGGTCGCATCGACCGCAAACTGCAAGCGGCCCCCGTGGTGCGCTGCCACTACTTCGTGTTGCCGCAGCGGCGCGAGGACCGAGTCCTGGAAGTGCTCGTAAACAAGACCGAGACAATTCGGCAGGAACTTGGCAGTCTCTCGAAAGTCCTTGATGATGCCATCGAGCAGAGGCTCGTTCAGCAAGGCATCCGTCATGCGGACGCCGAATCTCTCGCCCAAGAGATCGAACGCAAGGATGTCGAGTCCGCCAAGAAGCAAACGTCCCGGGAGGAGTTGGACTCGGCACGGGAACGGCACGACGAGCTTCAGCAGCAAGTCGAGGGCTGCCGAAAGATGCTACAGCGTTCCAGAACTCATGTGAGATTCGACTCGGAACAGTTTCGAAAGGCGCTGTCGTGTTCACTGGAGCTGCTCGGCGCAGCTCCGCTTCAGGAGTCGCCTGACTCCATCGGACGCGGTACTTGGACGCTGCCGCAGCTCGATCAGAGGTCAACGACCGATCCGAGTTGGACCGCAACCTTGGATACGCTGCGCGCTCCGAGGAAACGCGACCAGAAGATCAGCGATTGGAGGAAGGAGGCACCGATCCGCCCCGTGGTATTCGAGGACACAGGCGTCCTCAGTGATAAGACCGTCCATCTGCATCTCGAGCAACGCCTCGTACAGCGGCTTCTGGCGCGGTTCCGCTCTCAGGGATTCGTGCATCACGACCTGTCCAGGGCGTGCCTTGCCCAGACAGCCGACTCTGTGCCACGCGTCGTTCTGCTGGGACGCTTGCTGCTGTTCGGCAGGCGGGCCGAGAGGCTGCATGAAGAAATCGTGCCCGTGGCAGCTCATTGGACGGAGCCGTCACGCAGGAACGGGCGGCTCGCTCCATACGGGAGCAGCGCGGAAGCGAAGACGCTCGATCTACTGGACCAATCACTTGCTCGCACGGGAGCTCGAGAGCCGAGCGAGACGATTCGGGCGAAGCTCCTTTCAGCAGCGGCTCGCGATATCGAGGAATTGCTGCCGCAACTCGAGCGCACGGCCGAGGGAGCCGCGGTTGACGCGGAGAAGCTCCTGGCCGACAGAGGCCGTATCGAAGAAAGCAAGCTGGCAGAGACGCTGAAGGCACAGAAAAAGCGCGTGCTCGCCGCACTCGAGAAGCAGACCGCCGCAGGCAAGCAGCTCAGCCTAGGATTCAGGGCCGAGGAACAGAGACAGGTCGAAGCCAACGTTCGGGCTTGGAACCGCCGGATCGATGCATTTGATCGGGACATCGAGACTGAGCCCGGACGAGTCCGGGAACTCTACAAGGTGGCGACTCGCCGCGTCGAGCCCCTGGGCCTCGTGTACCTCTGGCCTGAAACGAACTGATGGCACAGGTGGATTCCGTCACCCAAGCCCACTTGGACTGGCTGGGGTTCGTGCAACCGCACGGACTTGTTGTCTCGGCTCCGGCACTCGTACGGGCCGGAGCAATTCTGAACCGGAATGATCGGGAAGGGCAGGAACTGGTAAGGCGGTGTGTCGACGAGCGGCTGGCCGGAACGGACGGAGATGTCGAGCATTGGCTGCCTGACTTCGAATCCTTCGCTAGACAGGTTTTGGGATGGAGCTTTTCTGCGAAGGTATTCGCTCAACCGAACGGATCCCAAGATGCCCTCGACCAACTTGCCGTACCGCTGGCCGAACACGAGGAGGTCTTGAGGCCCGACTACGCGGTTCGGCACTGGCCGCCCCCGACAAACGGAGAGCCGGAATGGCAGCTGCTAGTGCGGGTAGTCGATCCATTTCAACACTTCGATGCCTCGGAACGCGGGCGTGGAACCTTGGAGGCATCACCGCACGGACGGATGGAGAGGCTACTGCGAGCGACAGGCGTTGGCGCGGGCGTGATCTTCAACAGCAGGGCGGTCCGATTGATATCGGCACCTCGCGGCGAGAGCTCGGGATGGCTCGAATTCCGTGTCGAGGATATGCTGCTGACGGCGGGCAGGCCGATCGTGGCGGCGATGCGGCTGTTGCTGAGTCAGAGCCGTCTGCTAACTGGGCCGCAGACCTCGAGACTGACAGCACTCCTCAAGGAAAGCAGGGAGTACCAGAACGTCGTCAGCGAGCGCTTGGCGGAGCAGGTCCTGCACGCCCTATACGAATTGCTGCGAGGATTCCAAGCGGCCGACGACTCTTCCAGAGGTGCTCTGCTGCGGGCTGCACTGGAGAAGTCTCCAGATACTGTGTACCGAGCACTGCTCACAGTGATTCTGCGGTTGGTGTTCCTGCTCTATGCCGAGCAGCGCGATCTCCTACCAAACGACGAGACGTTCGTCCGGTTCTACTCGCTGGCCGGACTGCACGACAGGCTGCGGGAAGATGCCGCGCAGTACCCCGACACGATGGACCAGCGCTACGGGGCGTGGGCCCAGCTGACGGTACTGTTCCGCATGATCCATGACGGGGCGAGGTCGGGCGAGATGGAATTGCCTTCCCGCCAAGGGGCTCTCTTTGATCCAGAACGATTCGAGTTCCTAGAGAGGGTGCCGGCGGAGGGCGGGACAGAACTCGGTGGAGGGGTGATCGCGCCACTCGTTCCAGACGGGACCGTCTACAGGGTATTGGAAAAGTTGCTCGTCCTCGACGGCGAGAAGATTTCGTACAGGGCTCTGGATGTCGAGCAGATCGGTTCGGTCTACGAGACGATGATGGGCTTCCGGCTGGAGACGGCCACAGGGATTTCGGTATCCATTAAGGCAGCGAAGAAGAACGGGGCGCCTTCGACCATCGATATCGAGGCCCTGCTCGCCGAAGATGCTGCAAATCGAAGGAAGTGGATCCAAGACAGGACTGACCGGAAGATCACGGACAAGGTAAATCGAGCGGTCCGAGAGGCCAGCACGATCGATGAGATCTATGCGGCACTAGAGCCTGTGGTGGACAAGGCGGCAACCCCCGATCGGGTTCCGGCCGGGGCACTGATCCTCCAACCGAGCGAAGAACGTCGGCGTTCCGGCTCGCACTATACGCCGAGAGCGCTTACTGAGCCGATCATGCGGAAAACGCTCGGCCCAGTGCTTGAGGAGCTTCGGGAGAAAGGCGGAGGCAATCTGACGCCCCAGCAGATTCTTGAGATCAAGGTCTGTGACCCGGCGATGGGGTCGGGGGCATTCCTCGTGGAGGCGTGCCGACAGCTAGGTGACGCGCTCGTCGAAGCTTGGCATGCGACTAAATCGCAACCGGAGGATCTCGCCGGGGAAGACGAAGTCACCGTTGCTCGCCGAGTTGTTGCTCAGAGATGCCTGTACGGGGTGGACCGGAACGTGGTCGCCGTGGATCTGGCCAAGATGTCGCTATGGCTCATCACGCTTGCGAAACGCTATCCGCTGACATTTGTGGATCACGCGTTGCGGCACGGCGACTCGCTGCTAGGCCTGAGACTCGATCAGATCGAATGGTTCCATTGGCGCAGCGGCGAGAGAGGATTCGAGGCCACCATCGAATTCAAGGAGGTCATGCGGAGCCTTGAACGGGTCTCGCGGCTCCGGAAAAGAATCCAAGAATCCGAGCTATCTGCAAGGACGCAAGAACTGCGGGAGCTGTGGGGCAAAACAGGGGACGAACTCGTTCGAGCGAGGCTGCTGGGAGATCTGCTGCTGTCGGCCTTCTTCAAGGGCAAGAAACCCAGAAACAGAGAAGTCGCGAGGTCAGAATACTCCAAGGTGATTCTAGATCCAGATTCGGACGATCCGGCCAATCCGCTTGACGACCTCCGGTACGAGGCGAAACCGCTGGCCTCCTTCCACTGGGAGATCGAGTTTCCCGAAGTGTTCGAGCGGGAAAATCCGGGCTTTGACTGTATCATCGGAAACCCTCCGTTCGCAGGAAAGAACTCAGTGATTGGGGCAAATGCCGAGGGATACATAGACTGGCTAAAGGTCACCCATCCGGCCAGCCATGGTAGCGCCGATCTAGCCGCCCACTTCTTCAGAAGGGCGTTCTCCAAATTGCGCGAAGGCGGAAATCTGGGCCTCGTCGCGACGAACACGATCGGGCAGGGCGACACGCGATCAACGGGCCTGCGATGGATCTGCACGAATGGCGGTGAGATCTACGAAGCTACACGACGTCTGCCCTGGCCGGGGATGGCCGCGGTTGTCGTAAGCGTGGTGCACATCCACCGCGGCCATTGGAGCGGCAAGCGGGCGTTGGACGGGACCAAGATCGATTCAATCTCGGCCTATCTCTCAGCCGGCTCAACGCACGATGATCCGGCGCGATTGGCTGAAAACAAAGACCAGAGCTTTCAAGGCAGCATCGTTCTTGGGATGGGCTTCACCTTCGACGATACGGACAAGAACGGCGTGGCATCGTCACTGGCGGACATGCAGCGGCTCATCGATACGAATCAGAAGAACCAGGAGCTGATCTTCCCGTACATCGGCGGCGAGGAATTGAACTCGAATCCAACTCATGCGCATCATCGGTACGTCATCAACTTCCACGACTACCCACTCAGACGGGACCCGGATTTGGAGGGATCTTGGTCCGAAGCAGAGCAATCGCTTCAGAAACGATGGCTGCGAGAGGGGGTCGTTCCGCATGACTATCCGCACCCCGTGGCGCAAGACTGGCCGAATCTCCTAGAGATCGTTAATCCGAAGTCGGCGACGAGCGCTGAGGAACAGGATGCGACAGACTGTCGGCAGCGATGGTGGCAATTCCTTCGAAGACGGCCTGCTCTCGCTCGGGCAATCAAAGGACTCGATCGGGTGCTGGCAATTTCGAGTGTTGGCCAACATGCAACGTTCGCGTTTTTGCCCCCGGATATGGTGTACTCACACGCGCTCATCATATTCCCGTTCGCAACGTTTGCGGCCTTCTGCGGCCTGCAGTCTCGTGTGCATGAGATTTGGGCGAGGTCCTTTGCGTCATCGATGAAGGATGACCTGCGATACACGCCCACCGATTGTTTTGAAACCTTCCCATTCTCTCGAGGGTGGGCAACCAGCAATCGACTGGAGGGAGCGGGGAGGGAGTACTACGAATTTCGCGCCGCACTCATGCAGCGTAATGGCGAGGGATTGACAAAGACATACAACCGTTTCCACGACCGGTACGAGAACGACCCGGACATTGCTCGTCTACGGCAACTGCACGATGCGATGGACCGCGCTGTGCTCTCGGAATACGGACGGGACGACATTCCGGTCAAGTGCGAGTTCCTCTCTGATCTGGAGTCCGAAGAGGAATCAACCAGCAGGAGATTCTTGCGCTATCGGTGGCCCAACGAGATTCGCGACGAAGTTCTCGGGCACCTGATCGAACTAAACTCCAAACGTGCCCAGGAAGAACAGCAGAGCGAGAAGGCAAGGACTGGTGAACCCAAACCCCGACCACAGACGCTCCGACCGCCACAGGAGGAATTGCAGACGGATTCCCGCAGATCTCCAGCGTCCCCAGCACTCTTCGAGGGCGATGACCAATGAATGCCGCCACGTCAGGCAGCGGCGCTTGAACCTCCCGGAAAACCCAATTCCACACGGACGAAGCTACATTGATTCCCTGATTCTGGAGCGGCCACGACACCATCACTCTCAGCTATCTCATTCGCATCTATATACTCGGTCCCGGGCACGTCTTGCGGAATCCGCGCAGACCTCCAATATGCCTTGCGTCTGTGAAGCACTCGGAGTACACGGATCAGACTCGATGTGATCTCCAGGATCAATCGCCGGTCACCGATTCTTAGCCGAATCCTCGGCGAATCAAAGTCGTGGCGCTATCTGGCAAGAGCCAGCGGATCTACAAGACGATGGATTGTTCGGGGGGCGTGAAGTTCGTCCGTCCGCGAGTGACTCGAGATGTCCTCGGGAAGTACGTGGCCACCTCCAAAGGGAGTCCGGCCAAGTCGGCACGCCTGTGTAGCCCTCTGCTGCAGCGTATCGGGCGGATCGGCTACGAAATCAAGGCGATTGAAGTTCGGCAGCAGGCCCGCGTTTCTGCGCGACAGCGCTCTAACAGAGTGTGGGTCGTCTGAGGTCGCCAGAGGCACCTCTCACGCCGTAGCCGCAAGGTCGCATCAACTGGAAGCGCACACGAAACTGCAGCGACAACGCTCTCCGCTGCCCGCCACGTTAGATCCACCTGAGCTAAGCTGCCTCAGCAGAGGCGAGTGCGTCAGCGCGCGCTGGGCTCTGGTGCGCCACGCTAGCATTCTGGAAGACAAGGAATGAGAATCTCCTGACATGAAGGTGGAACTACTGACATGTTTCTGCGAGCTGTCTGGCGGCGACTGCGAGGTCGTTGGCAAAGCCCTCGGTCCTACGGCGACTGGGCTCGTCACCTATTTCCCCTACGATGCGTCGAGGTGCCCCGTTGTCCGTTTCGAACCCAAGTCCCTCTAGTTCGGGAACTTCGCAAGTGGCTCTGGGGGCCAAAACGTGTCACCAGCGGTCAGCAAGAGAGGTCGCACAGATTTCCTAGAATGACGGGTGAAGCTTAACGGAGCACGACCAAATGACTGCGGCAACGCTTGCTCAGACCATTGGCAGGTACTACGAACAGGCACACAGCGATCCGGATGGTCGCGAGCGATCTTGGGACCACTGCTACGGCTTTTTCCGAGAGCATTGCAGGGATCTCGCACAGGTTAAAGAAACCGCTGCACTCCACTTGGGCTTCTACCTCGCGAGCTGGGGCATGTATCGCCCCTCCGGCTTTCTCTGGAGGCACACTTACACGGCACACATCCCGGTCATCTGCACTCTAGCCTCGCCTAAGTTCTCGGAACTATTGCACCATGATATCGGCTCACAAGATCGAGACGTCGAACTCGCACCCACCATAATCGAACTGGTGCAGTCGGTTAAGGTGGCGTACCAGCGATTCGGGAACGCAAGTGACTTGCTGGCCACGAAGGTGCTGCTGGGGACGGTAGGTTGCCTCCCGGCGTGCGATAGGTATGTCAAGAATGGTTTCGCGGCGCAGAAGCTTCTGTTTTCACGACTTGATCGAGGATCCGTCGATCGCATTCTGCAATTCTGTGTCCAGAATCGGATGGAACTGGCAGAGCAACAGTCCAAGATTGATGATTGCGGCGGCCCACGGTATCCGCTCATGAAACTAGTGGACATGCACTTCTGGCAGATCGGCTATGAGTTGGAATCCACTTGACTTCCAAGAGCGGGTCTTGGAATTCCGAACATCAAGCGGTAAAGCCCCTGAGTTGACAGGTGTCTCCGAACCCAGGCCCCCCGCCATGCGTCGCACCGCGAGCTTGATGCGATCAACTTCCCGTCTGGAGAGGCTTGTGAGATCGGCGCTAGCCGGCCCGGTCCAATCGACAGATGGAACTTGACTAGGGCTACTTGTGGCCGAGTTCACGCATCACGTCATCGTGAGAAATGCCTCTCCCCCGATTCTGCACAAGCCATTCCAAGGCCTCGTCCATCGCCTCTATTTCCGCCTCGGTTGCAGGCTCTTCGTCGTAAGGTGCTATTCGTGCGGCCGGGCCAAGTCTGTGACGATACGTCGCCAAGAACTCCTTCAGCCCAGCTAGGGCCTCCGTGGCCATCCGATCAATCTCTTCGTGAAGTTCTGGCCGAAGATCAGCCATCTCTGTTCCTCACCGCCATCATTCGCACGAGATCGCACTCCACGGGCTAGCCTAGCAGTCCGCTATGGCAACACCCGTCCCGAACGGCCGTTCGCCAAATCGTGCGTACCATGTAGAAATCAGTTCATCTGTCGATGGCCACACCCAGTCCTCCTCCCGAACCTTCCCCGCCCCGAGACTCCGTCGAGGTCAGAGACCAGTTGGTTGAGGCGCTAAGGCTTGACCTAGTTGGGCCATGGTCCGGCCATCGTCTGGAGACCGAGCAGATCCCGAACTACACCGGAATCGTACGACCCTCCAACTGGTATCTGACCGGATTCATCGTCCCTCCAGACACAGCTGCCTCCGAAGCCGCCAACTCGGAAATCAGTGACGACTTGGACGAGACGCCCGACAAAGCAGGCACGACTGAGGAGTCCAGCGACGAAGGCAGATCTGCCAAGAGAGGCTACTTTCCCTCGTCGATCGGTCTCAGCTTCATGATCGATGGCGACACGAAAGAGCTTGCTGTCACCGTCCGATGGGGCGACTATGCGCCCGAAGAGATCGACGAGACGCGCCTATGGAGCCGGATTCCCCGCGAGGAATCAACGGTCATCAACGTTCCAACAACCGAGAACACCCCGGAGTGGGAGATTCCGGGCTCGAGGGGGCTGGCTTTGCGTACCGTCACTAGGCAGGTCGCGACCCATGCACAAGGAGGGTTCGATCCCGGATCTCGGGCAGTCTCGGTCTTTCTGACGAACCACAGAAAGCAGCAGCCCGGACAGGACGTCCACGAAGACACTCTCTTTGTTTTTCAGCCCGAGATCGAGGTCCGATGCGAGCGGCCGTTCCCATCCAAGCCAATGGCCCGATCTGGCAAGTCCGACGACTGGGACGAAGAAGTCGCAGGACTCCACTACGCAGACACGCCCGAGTACGCAACAGGCCACGGAGTTTCGGCTGACTGGGACGAGTGCGATGGTGTGTGCCGAGTAGTCCGCACCGCATGGATCGGCCGGGCAAGAGTGGAGGTCACCTCCACTTCTCCAGTGGACGGCGTGGAGTTGTCAATGCGATCGCTCGGTTTGCTCTCGAGTGGGGCCGAAGTCCATAGTTCCCTCGACCATCTCGTCGCCCAATACCGTGCATGGATCGAAGCCCGCGATGCCGACACAGAGCAACTGGACGAACATCACATGGCGACCGCACAGGAACTTCTGCGGCTGGCCGGAATCGCCGCTGATCGAATCGAGCGTGGAATCGAAGTTCTTGCGAATGACCCCGACGCTCTCGACGCGTTCCGCATTGCCAATCGAGCGGTGGCTCGCGCCCTCGAACAGCGCCTTGACATCGAGAATCCATCCTGGCGAGCTTTCCAGCTTGCATTCATCCTCCTAAATCTTCCAGGCATCGCCGATCCGAGTGACAGCTACCGAGAGACGGTGGACCTGCTCTTCTTCCCGACGGGCGGTGGCAAGACGGAAGCGTACCTCGGGCTCGCAGCGTTCGCGATGGTGCTGCGCAGGCTCCGCAATCCTAGCTCCCAAGGGCGCGCGGGGGCAGGTGTCTCAGTGGTGATGCGCTATACGCTGCGGCTGCTCACTTTGGATCAACTGGCTCGAGCAAGCGGCCTCGTCTGTGCGCTCGAACTCGAACGCGAGAACGCCCCAGAGCGGCACGGCACGTGGCCCTTCGAGATCGGGTTGTGGGTCGGCACTGCCGCCACGCCCAACCGCATGGGCAAGAAAGGGGATGGCCGACAGGGAACCGCCCGTAGCAAGGTCAATCAGTTCAAGAGCGACCCCGCGAACAATCCTTCGCCGATACCGCTCGAGGAATGCCCCTGGTGCGGCGAGACGTTCGCGCCCGACTCGTTCAACCTCGTGCCGAACGCTGACAATCCCCTCGATCTGAGGGTGCATTGCATGAACTTCGAGTGCGAATTCAGCGGGGAGCGAACGCTACCTGTAGTTGCCGTTGACGAGCCGCTCTACCGAAGGCTCCCAGCATTCCTCGTTGCGACCGTCGACAAGTTCGCCTCGCTACCTTGGACGGGCCCGACCGGCACGCTGCTTGGCGGGGCAGATCGCTTCGACAAGGACGGATTCTACGGTGCCTTCGATTCCGGCCACGGAAATCGGCTCCACGCTCCCCTCCACCCTCCTGATCTGATCATTCAGGACGAATTGCACCTCATCTCCGGACCGCTCGGTACGATGGCCGGACTCTACGAGGCCGCGATAGAGGCTCTCTGTGTTCTCAAGTCAGGGAACCAATCCCTGCGCCCGAAGATTGTCGCGTCCACTGCGACGCTGAGGCGTGCGCAAAATCAAATCCAAGCACTATTCGCAAGGCCTCAAACCCAGATCTTCCCTCCCCCCGGGCCGGATCGGCGCGACACCTTTTTCGCTCGAACGGTTCCGGATACGGAGGAGGCAGCTCGTCTGTACTTGGGAATCTCGGCCCAAGGGCGCAGCGCCAAGGTCGTAACCCGCCGGGTAATCGTGGCACTGATGGGCGCAGCCATTCGTGCCTATCTGGATGCAGGTGGCGACGACAATCAGGACAACCCGGCGGATCCCTACATGACTGTCTTGGGATACTTCAACGCACTCCGGGAACTCGGCGGAGCGAGAAGAATCATTGAGGAGGAAGTGCAGAACACGATCAGGCGCATCGGAAAGAAGAAGCGTTTCGGCGAAACTGCGGGCCTCTTCAGGGATCGCTTTCGCTTCTCGGAGGTTGTCGAACTTACCTCCAGAGTCTCGACGAACAAGGTCGCGGAAGCACGCCGCCTGTTGGGGAACCAGTACCGAACCAGGCCGTCCCCGACCGGCAAGGCTGTTGACTGCGCCATCGCCACGAACATGATCTCGGTCGGTCTCGACATCCAAAGACTGGGGCTCATGACGGTCGTTGGCCAGCCTAAGACCGCAGCTGAGTACATCCAAGCCACCAGTCGAGTTGGGAGGGACTCAAGGCGGCCAGGCCTCGTGGTCACGCTCCTCAACATGCACAAGCCCCGAGACCGGTCGCACTATGAGAGGTTCAAACACTTTCACGAGACGTTCTACCGCGCCGTGGAAGTAGCAAGCATAACTCCCTTTGCATCGCGCGCTCTCGACCGCGGGCTCGCCGGCGCACTCGTGGGCCTAACCCGCCAAGCGCTGGCGCCGCTTACACCCCCTAGGGGAGCGAGTCAGATCAAGGAGTGTCGCCCGGAAGTGGAAGAATTGCTCAAGAGGGTCTTTTCTGATCGCATTCTCGACCAGCCGGGCTCATCAGAGAGTGAGGACGAACGAGCCGAGCGACTGCGTAGCGTGCGGGATCGGGTCGATGACCTGCTGGATGCATGGTCTGGGATTTCGTCCGAGAGCGAGAGCGTCGGTCAGCCACTCCAATATCAGAAGCATGAACGGGCGGCTTCCAGCAAGACTCTTCTTCGCGAGATGATGGACGACGATATCACGGACGAGTCGCATCGCAAGTTTCGCGCGAGTCGTTCCCTCCGCGATGTAGAACCCGAGGTAAGACTGAATCTCATCGAGTCGTGAGAAACCGTCACCGAGAGCCGGGAACTAGGACGAACAAGCATGGGTAGTACTCGAGTTGGAGCGATACGGTCGAGCCAAGTCATTACGACCTATGGACCCGGTGCATTGGTAGACCTGCCGAAGCACTCCGTAATCGTGGCGGGATTGGACACATGGAGGCCCAAGAAGCTGAAATTGATCGTCGAACCGCGCCTGACCGAGAAGATCCGGCACCTGACAGGCGGTCCGCCACCGCAACTGTACTCCCCTCCGCCCGACCGAAGTGGGGCTTTGGGCGGCTCCGCTTCCTCTACCGGCTATATCGGAGTCCGCCGTTTTCCCGAATGGTTCGTCGTTCAGCGTCCGGACGGGAGCAAGGATTCTGGAGCCAGTGAGAGCAGCGGCGTCTCGCGGCGCCTCGTACATCTGTCGGAACTAGAGAATGGCCGCTTCGAGGGACAGTCAGTCGTCGCAACACGATTTGTCCGGGCCTGCCCGAATGGCCATGTGGACGACTTGGACTGGCGTCATTTCGTGCATTCCGGACACACGTCCTGCAGGCGACCTCTTTGGCTTGACGAGCGCGGTCAGAGTGGAGACCTTGCCGATCTCGTCGTGCGCTGCCAATGTGGCCAGCAAAGACGGCTTTCCGAGGCTGGGGACTGGAACGAGAAGCCGCTCGGTGATTGCAGGGGCCAGCGGCCATGGCTTGGCAAGTACGCGACTGAACCCTGCAACCAACCAAGCCGCCTGTTGATTAGAACAGCTAGCAATGCCTATTTTTCCCAGGTCGTGCGAGTCCTTTCGATCCCAGACAGCGAAGCTCCTGTCATGGAGGAAGTCGAAAAGCACTGGAGTGTCTTCCAGGCTGTCACCAGCCAAGAAGTGCTCGAGCAACTCGGTGTCATTCCCGATGTCAAAGCCGCCAGGGACAGATTCGGCGATGACGCGTTGATAGAAGCGATTCGTGTTCGAAGCGCCGGTACGGCAGACGACCGGCCAGCCAAGCAAGTCGAACTCGATGCGTTTCTCTCCGCACCAGAAGGATTCGGCGACGACGTCCCAGTTAACCCGGACTTTCACGCACGGCGGTTGGCCGAGCACTACTGGAGATCCGGGAATGCATCGGACGGCATCGATGCGGTGGTTCAGTTACATCGGCTCAGAGAGGTCTCAGCCCTCGTCGGCTTCACTCGGCTCGAGGCTGCCGTTCCAGACATTGACGGCGAGTATGACACGGATGTAACTCGGGCTCACCTCGACGAAGATCCAAGTTGGTTCCCGGCAGTCGAGAATCGCGGGGAAGGGGTCTTTCTATCGCTCGACTCGGCCCAAGTCGCAGACTGGCTTGGCAGAACAGAGGTCCAGCGAAGAATCGATGGCCTCAGCAAGGGGCATGCCCTCTGGCTGCAACGTCGCAAGAAGGAGAAGCCAGCATTTCCCGGTGGGCCGTACGTCTTGCTTCACACACTCGCGCATCTTCTGATGCAGGCTGTGTCCCTTCGCTGCGGATACCCGGCGACATCCATCCGCGAACGCATCTATGTCAACTCATCGAAACACCAGTACGGCCTCCTCCTCTACACCGCAAGTCCGGACGCCGATGGGACCCTTGGCGGCCTAGTCGAGCAAGCCCGCCACATCGAGGAGCACCTTTCGATGGCCCAGAAGTCGGCCGAGTTGTGCTCGAGCGACCCCATTTGCGCCCAGCATGCACCAGTCGGAAGTCCTGACGAGCGGTGGCTCCATGGGGCGGCCTGTCACAGTTGCTCGCTGATCGCTGAGACCTCTTGCGAGATGCGAAACGAATACCTAGACCGTGCGCTCGTCGTACCGACCGTAGACGATCGCGGAGCCGCCTACTTCAACCTCCCTTGATGATCAGCGCTCTCATCGCATTGCCGTCGCATGTTCGCCGCAAGCTCGCGGGCGCGCTTGAATCTGGGTCGCTAGCCCCGCCATTCACTCCGGCTAGCCTGCGATCAATGGCCGGTGTCGCAGACGAAGCCGTTTTGAACGCTTTGCAGGAGTGGCGACGACTCGGCGTCTCAGGCCGGGCCGGTGCAGCGTGGCTTCGAAGTCTCGAAGAGGCAGCCTCAGGTGTCGTGCCAGCAAGCTTGGTCTGGACCGGGCCTGAGGCCAAGGGATTGCATTCACGAGATACCCGTCAGGTCTACGAGGAGATGATCGGGTCCGCTAAGCGATCAATCCTCATCAGTTCGTACGCCTACTTCGACGGCAAGAAAGCGTTTCAATTACTCGCCAAGCGCATGGACAGTTCCCCCGAACTGAGAGCCTCGCTACTGCTTAACATCGAACGAGGACAGCAATCAACTACGAAATCGGAGGACTTGGTCCGACGGTTCGCGGACCGGTTCTGGAAGTCCGATTGGCCCGGAAAAGCCCGTCCGAGCGTCTATTACGATCCACGCTCTTTGGAACTCGACGGCCCCAAAGGTGTTCTCCACGCCAAAGCCGTCATTACGGACGAGGACGCTCTCTTCATTACGTCAGCAAACCTAACCGAAGCCGCCCTTGATAGAAACATCGAGGCGGGCGTGCTGCTCAGGGACCGGACCATCGTCCTCACCGCACTGGCGCATTTCCGAGGCCTGATTGACCAGAAACTCCTCTTGCCGCTGCCCTGACCGATTGTTCGGAAGATGCACGGCTGCTTACACGGCTGCCATCGACACCAAACTTCGTCAGCCAGCCGCGTGTTGTGGGAGGGTTAGCTCGCGCCCATGCCCAGCTTGGCCTGCTCTTCGCGCACATCCCGCATCAGCGCGTCCAACCGCGTTCGGACGCGATGAACCTTCTTCTCACTCTGTGCCCGGATTTCCTCGATCCGGCGGGCAAGAGCCACAAAACACTCGTGCCTGCGCCGCGCGACCGCTTCGCGCACATCGTGGATGCAGTCACGAAGTGCACTCTCCCTAGAGCGACGCTGATCTTCCGCCTCATAAACGAGCTTGCGCACGTCCTCGGAAGCGGCATCCACTGATAGCAGGGCCTGCAGGAAGGTTGTGGCTGCTCTGCCTTCGAGAGCCCCATCTTCATTCCTGTGCTGCGTAATGAACTCCTCCAAATTCCCTTGCAAGCGCCGTGTCATGGCCTTGTATTCACGAACATCTGGTTGCCAAGCGCCAATGAAGCGCAGCGGTAGCAAGCACCTCCGAACGCGTCTTGCTGCGAGCACCTGAGCCCAGCGCAGATCCCGGTTCAGGTCGTCGAGCGCTATCCGCACCAATCTTTGCGCCTGCTCTTCCTCGAGGCGATACCCAAGGTTGTGTTGCTCGATTATGGTCTGGCACCTTGTGGCCAGCCGGTCTCTCTGCTGTTCCACAACAGCCCTTAGGGCTGCTTGCTGCTCTTCCTGGGCGTGGGTATAGTCCTGAACTGCGCGTCTATGAATCCGCTTCACCGTGCCGTCAGCCGCAGCACTTGTCTTCTTGTAGGCCTTTACCGCTTTGTTCAGGGGCTCGCGCTTGACCCGGTCGGTAGCGCTTCTCCCAGTGATGGCCCCGGCGATTCCCCCAACCACTCTCCCAACGGCCGTGCCCACCGGCCCGAAGAGCGATCCGATCTCCACCCCGATTAGTGCGCCTCCAGCTGCACCAACCCCGGTTCCCGCTGAGTCCAGCAACAGGTTCTTCATCGCATTGCCTGCGCTGGTCTTGTCCTCGGATAGTAGTCTGACCTCTCGGACGCCGGACAGGGCCAAAGTGATAAGAGGTATGCCAGTCACATCCGCAACTTCAACGTTACCCAATAGCGCATCGCTGACCTCTTCCGCGTGCTCAAACATCGCTGCCTGCTCCAGTTCGTGGTCCACGATCACAATGTTTCCCTCTCCATCTGCGACGGATCGAGCAAGCTGGTCAATCGATCCGGCTGTATCCAAGTGGATCGCTTGCTCTGGGATACCGGCCATGTCACCGGGGACGATCACAGGGACGTCCGGATACTGCTCAAAGTGCCCCGTGAGCGCATTGGAATCCGCGACGGCCTTGACGTTGACCATATGCTCGCCATTTAGAATCAGGTCCCACCCGGCCTGATTGGACGCATCCGGCATGTCGACATTTATTCCGAGGCTCTCCAAGTGCTCGGCAACTTCGGGCTCAGCCAAGTGCCCCATCAGTTTGTTGAGGCTCGCGTCGGGCAGAGCACTGCCGAATTCAGCTGACGGCCAACCTGCGAGATAGGTGCTCAGATCACCGATGGTTTCCAGCTGCTCGCCAGCTAAGCGGCTCATTTCCGAGTACACATGCTCATCGATTGCTAGCAGTGCTTCAAGGGGAGCAAACCCAATCCAAGCCCCTTGGGCGGCCGCCTCCAGCGCAGCGGAACGGTTCGGCACGGCTTCAAGCTTCGATTGCGGATCCCGGGGTGCTGGGAAGCTGTCGTCGGAACAAGCTGGGTCGCGGCCATTGGATTCCCCCGCCCCAACTCGGCGACCAAACCGCTCATTCAGTACCAGCTTGCCAAGATCTCGCGGCGTACGGGCGAGATCTGTCGGGTCCACACGCATCTGCAAGGCGTGCCATATCCCGGCGGCACCAAGTGTCACCACGGCTCCACAAACGACTACAACGACCTCGATCCCCATCTGCCTACCCAATATCATGCTTCGCCACATTCGTGGGCCAGAGTGTGCCAGAATTCAGAGCCCACATCGGTCATATTCGGTTGCCTAGCATGTATCCAAATGGCGCTCGCGGACCACAATCACGAAGTGGTCAATCGACAGAACGACCCGAAATCAGCAAATGCGAGGAAGTCTCGTCAAAGCTACACTTCCGAGATCGCCCATTGCCGTTCGTGAAGCTGATTAATCAAGATCCGCCGAGAACAGATCATCGACTTCGCTAGCCTCATGGTCTGTCGCTGCCACCATCCGGCAGCTCCCAGTTCAATTGGTCGTCGAAGCCATCGGCACTCGGGACATCTTGGCGAATTAGGGCCGACTTTCTATAGGCCTCGCGACGGTGAAGTACTCGCACAATCGGCATACTGTCGTTCTTGAGACGATACCTCACCCGCCAATCCCCCACTCTGAGTCTGTACTCTGGCGGATCGAAGCCCTTCAGATACTCAATATCGCCCAGACCCGACTCTGCCAATCGCTCTACAGCTCTTTGAACCCGATCAGAGTCTTGCTTCGAGAGCTTCTTTAGGTCGGACCGTGCTTGGCGCGTCCAGTCTATGGTCCTCGTCTGCCCCACTGGCAACTCACTCTAGGCTGAACTCTCGCACAATTTCCTCATGAGGAATCCCCCTGCCATCGTTTCGTCTGAGCCACTCATCGGCCTCAGCCACCAACCGCGCTTCCTCCTCGGTTTCCGGCTCGTCGGATGCCGGAGCGTTGCGACAGGCAGCGTCAAGAGGGGTAGGGTACGAAGCCAGTAACTTCTTCAAGCCTTCGACTTGCTCTTCAGGCATCCGATCGATCTCTTCGTGAACCTCCTTGCGAACCTCGGTCATCTCTACTCCTTCATTTGTCCCATCGTTCGAGCCTCAAATTGGTTGTTCGACCGAACACTGGCCCGAGGCGGCTCTTGCATCGGGCTGATCGGTCGCCCAAACAGTTGCATGATATCAGCGAACACTTTAAAACTGATTCATGTCTGATCCATCGTCAGTGAGGATGCCCGAGCGAGGAACCTGCCACTCGATCCGAACCCTCCAGCTACACCGCAGCGTCTGTCCCTACTCCACCCAGATCGGCGAACTCCACGCCACCTGGCCATCGTTCTGCACGACGCGGATGTAGTAGTAGTTCGACCCGGCCTCGAAGTTCCGGTCCGTGTATTCGAACGAGTACTCCTCGTGGTTCGGGTGGCTCGTGTAAACGATCTCCTGATTCTTGACGATCACGAACTGCTTGATCCGATCAGTCCCCACTGCCCGGATCAGCAGCCGGGGCGCCTGCTGGGAATTGACGATGTCGCCCATGATGTGGTGCCGCCCGCTAGCGTCCACGGCTTGGAAGTCCAGAATGATGTTGTCCGTAGCACCGTAGGCGTGGCGCGCCTTCAGCGCAGCGAACATTGACTCGCGGGTGAACTCCTCCGCCACGATCATGGCGTAGGAAATGTGCGTCGACCAGTGGTCGGACGAGGCTTGCACGCCGATCTTGTAGCCCTTGCGCAAGGCGTCCCACCAGTACCCGATCGGATTGAAGCCGGAGCGCTGCTCGCGGAGCTTTTGCGCAGACGCCGCCAGCGGCGCGCCCATGTATTCGTAGCTGGCCCGGTACCCCTGGAAGATCTCCAACAACGGCTCGACCTCTGGATCGTTGTTGAACCAATCCGTGCCCTGCGCCGTGCCGGAGCTGTGCGGCATTGAGATGCCGTCATTTTCGTGCAGGTAGGCGTACAGCTTCTCGGCGCGCTCCTCGCCGCGACGCTCGGCATCCGGGATCGGCAGCGTCCGCGTGCCGCGTTTGCCGAAGATAATGTTGCGGTGCCCGTTCGGGAAGGTGAGCGACCGCTCGTAGCCGAACATGGGCACGAACGTCCCGGGCACGTGGAACAGGTCCGCCAGCTTCTCGTCCTGCCACCAAGTGAACTCTTGGTCGTAGCCCAGCTGGTGGTCAGTCGGCACGATGTAGTCAAATCCGACTGCGTCTAGGGCGTACCGATACACCTCGATCAGCGAGCCGTCGTACTTGAAGTCCTGCGAGACGTCGGTATGGCGATGCATGTCGCCGCGATAGATCTTGAACTGCCGCTTCCCCGCATCGACGACGTAGCCCCGAACCGCCTCGATGTTGCGCTCCTCGAATGGATGGACCGGCACCGCCTCGGCAAACGGCTCGGAGTACTGCGCGAAGTTCCCCGCGGAATAGTCAGGCTGGCCAGCGGCCTCGCCCAGGCTGGCCGCATAGATCTCCGCGTTCTGCGGCACGGCAGTCGCGAAGGTGCGGTTGTCGGTCATCCAAGCCGCCAACAACTCCTCGCCCACAAGCGCCACGGCGGGACGCTTCTCAATCGAGCCCTGGCTATGCGCCAATGGCACCGGATGCGACCATCCTGTGCCATCGAAGCGTGTCAGGAGCGTCTCCCACATCATGCGCGCCCCGATGCTGTGCGCCCGCTGGCGGGTCCAGTGCCGGAAGAGCATCGTCAACGTCCCGCTGCCATCGAACGCCAGTTGCGGATTCTCGAAGTTGGGGAACAAGCGGTAGACATAGAACGGCTCCAGTTCCGCCTTGGGCTCCACCCACGAACCGCCCGAGCGCTTCACGATCTGGATCGAGCGCTCTTGGTGCAACGGCACTGCCAGCGGCGGGGTGACCAAGTACCCCTGGTCCTTGCCCCAATTCGTGCCCGATTCGTCCCACGCCAGCCATGGCGTGCCATCTGGAGCAACCGCCACGTTCGCATGCGCCTGGAAGCGCGGACTGCTGGTGACCTGTTCGACATCGCCCAGCTTCCCGCCGGCGTACGAGCGGTAGAACACGTCGTAGTTGCCGCCGTCGTATCCGTCCCATACGACATGCGCCTGGCCATCCGGTCCGCCAGCCACCTGGGGCTCCCAGTCATTGGCGGGCGACTCGCTGACTTGCAGCGCCTCTCCCCAAGCTCCGTCCCACACGCGCATCCATATATCCGTCTGCCCACTGCCTGCCGTACCTTGCGCGCTCTGCCACACCACGGCAACCTTGCCATCGCGAGTCGCCGCAGCCCGGTGGAACGTATTCGAGCCAGCGGTGCTGATCTTCTGAGGATCCCCCCAGTCCGCGCCGTCCAGCAGCCTGTCCGCCTCGTCCCATCGTGTGCCTGCCCGCTGGCTCCAAAACACCCATAGCCGCCCAGCGCCATCGGCAGCGGCCGACGCGCGCCAGACATCGGCCGGCGCGGGGGTGACTTCCTGGGCGCTCTCCCACGATCCGTCGCGGCGCAGTCGCACCAGCACCTTGTCGCCCCGATCCTTGTAGGCCACCCACGCCGCCGCGGCGACGCCGTCGGAGACCTGCGCGATCGCTGCCTCGTCATCCTCGTACTCGGCCCCTGACAGCTTCTCGACGGTAGGCGTCAGGCTGGCTGTAGCGCGCCCATCGAGAAACGATTTCGACCCTCCTGCCAGATCTCCGATGCGGAACGCGAAGTTGCCTTGTTTGGTGCGCACTCGCAGGCTGGTCGCGTCATCGCCGTCTACTACCGCGAACAGGCCCACCGGCGAATGCTGTGTTGGCGGCAACTCCGCCGGGCTCATCTCGTTGTAGTTCACCCGCGGAAACCCGCGGATCTGCTCTTCACGAGTCGTGGCTCTCCATGCGCTCTCTCCGGTAAGCTCGTCCTCGCCTATGAAGTGGCGCTCCTCCAAGAGGAGCAGCTCCCCTCCGGACACGCGAATGGAGCCGTCCCAAGCCTCCACGGACTCGGCCTTTTCGCCCAAGCTGATGTAGATCGTCGTCGGAGCCGACTCAGCGGACAACTGCGCCGCACACAGGAGTAGAAAGACCAGGGAACTTCGCATGTTGCGGCGATTATATCCGAGGAAGGTCGGCACTTTTGGGTCTGCCACAATCACTTTTGGTCCACACGCCGCCTATGGCCCGGAAATGACCCCGGATCGCCAGTTGGCGAGCGTTCCCTGCCCAGATTCCGATGCAACTGCCCGATCCTCGCAACGCCGACATCCTGGTCCATATCGACGGCCAACTCGTGCCCCGCCGCGACGCTAAGGTCTCCGTGTTCGACAGTTCCGTTCAAGGCGGCGATGCCGTGTGGGAGGGCCTGCGAGTGTACCGAGGCCGAATCGCTGACCTTGGCCCGCATCTCGACCGCCTGTTCGCGTCTGCCCATGCGATGTGCTTCGCCGGCGTCCCATCGCGAGCGGCCGTTCGCAGCGCCGTGTTCGAGACGCTGCGGACGAACGGGATGTCTGACGAGGCCCATGTCCGGCTGACGCTGACGCGCGGCGAAAAGGTCACGTCCGGCATGAGTCCCCACTGGAACCAGTCCGGCTGCACGCTGATCGTGCTCGCCGAGTGGAAGTCACTCGTCTACGACCAAGCCGGCATCCGGTTGATCACCGCCTCGGTACGACGCAACAGTCCCCAGTGCATCGATTCGAAGATCCACCACAACAACCTAATCAACAACATCATGGCGAAGATCGAGGCAAACCTGGCCGGAGTCGACGACGCGCTCATGCTGGACCTACACGGATTCGTGTCAGAAACCAACGCCACCAACGTCTTCGTAGCCAAGAACGGCACGTTGTTCACGCCCCACGCTGACAGCTGCCTGCCTGGAATCACGCGCGCCGCCGTGCTCGAAGCGGCCCGAGACGAAGGCCTGCGCCCGATCGAGAAGAACCTCTCCCTCGGGGAGGTCTACACTGCCGACGAAGTGTTCACTACCGGCACGATGGGAGGGCTGGCCCCAGTCCTAGAGGTGGATGGCCGCATGATCGGCAGCGGTTCAAGAGGACCCCTCACGCTGCGTTTGCAGCAGGCGCATGCTGGCCGGGCCTTCGCCAAGGGTGAGCCCATTCCTTGAGAAACGGGTCGTGCGGTCGTCACCAAGCAGGTTTATCTATAAGATATTCACTAAATAATCTCCTGCATCATAATAAGTTTGATGATAGTTTCCATTAGCAGTATATGATTAAGACTAGTTACTGATCGACACTCAGGCACCGTGATCAGACTCGACTCCTGGTGCCGCTTCTGCCGATCGATCAGGGCTACTGAAGACGCATGGGCGACAAGCCACAGAGCCGCACGCTGCAATTCCTGCTAGTGCCCGACGCCTCTGCCGGTCGGCGACTGCGACGCATGTTGGCAACGGCGGGAGCGCGGTCCGGGATCGCCGTCGGGACTTGGCACGATCTGTTGAACCGGGCACGGGAGGCGTACTTCGTTCCCGCCCCGGCAGGCGCTGAAGCAGAGTTCGAGCAAGCCTTGACAAGGGTGGATAAGGCGTTTTGGCAAGAAAGCCTCGGTGCCGCCCCAACCGAGACCGCCCGCGCGCTGCGCCGGGAATTCGTCGACGTAGTCTCGGCCTCAGACCCCGAGACGGCGCTAGCCAGCTTGGATGTATCGGCTCTGACCGATCGTCCGCGACGCACGATCGGCGACTTCAAGCGGCTCTACCACCAACTCGAAGCGTGCCTGCCTGCCGATCTGGAGGTCATCAGGCGCTTGCTGCGTGCCGATTCCAAAGAAGTGCGGCAGCCGCTCTGCGTGCATCGCATCAAGGACTTGCCGCATGCCTCTCGCTGGCAGGACGCACTGATCGACAGGCTCAACGCTGACGCCGCCATGGCTGGCGTGACGCCGGACGGAGAGCTTTCCCAGACACTCCAAGCTTGCCTTCAGGAGCTTAGCAGCGCCGCTTCGGACTCGGCACTTGGCATCCTGCAACGCCGCCTCTTCGAACCAGGGTCCGTCGCGGCTGCTGCGGACGAGACCGCCCAGTGGGTGCGTGTGCGCGACTTCTACCAAGAAGCCGAGACTGCGGCTGGGATGGCGCAGCAGTTGCTGGCGGCCGACCCCGCACTGTCGCCACAGTCCATAGGCCTGCTAGTTCCGGACAGCTTCGAATACAGCGTTGCACTTGAGGATGCGTTCGGGCTGGGGGGCCTGCCACTGTCCGGCCTGGCCAGCGAGCGCTGGCAACGCGATCTCGGCAATGAGGCGGTGTTCCACTTTCTGTTCTGCCGCCAGAAACCCGCGCCGGCAATGGCGCTCGCGGTCTGCTTCTCTTCTCGGCTGATGCCGTGGCCCGCTGAAGACGGTGCACAGATGGCCCAAGCGGTCATGGACGGTGACTACGAGCCGCGCCTGACGAGCCGACGCGGCAAGCCAGCAGAGCGGATGCGCGACCTGCTCTTGGGTGGCGACACGGAGCCGTCGACACTCTCGCAAGCCTTGGCCGACTTCGCGTCACTGCTGGACGGCGGGGATCGCTTCGCGACCCATGCACAGCGAGCCCGGGAAGGCGTGGAACGCGTGCGCGGCGAACTAGCCGGAGCGCGGGCGGTCGACTGGACCTCCCTGAGGCGAACAGTCAATCCAACCCTTATCTCGGCCGGATCCAGCCCCAGCCACAATCTCGAAGGCGTCACGGTCTGGCGGGAAGCTGACGAGCCTTGGCGGCCGGTGCAGCACCTGTTCGTGCTGGGCTTCTCCCATGGGCACTACCCGGCCCGCCTGGGCACTTTGGCTGCGCTCTCTGGAGCGGATCGCAAGGCGATTAGGAACAAGCTTGGCCTCCGGCTCGAGTCGAGAGCAGAGCGTCAATCCCGCCTGCGCAGGCTCTTCCGCAGGCAACTCGGGGCGGTATCCGGTACCGCGACGTTCTTCGTGCCGCACCGGGGCCCGGACGGTACGATCGCAGCTGCGTCCGACAGCTTGGCGTTCATCGAGCGCTTGCTCACCCCGCCGGGAACGGCGACCAGCTTGGTAACCACGTTGGACTCGGCAGCTGACCGGGGGCGGATTCGCCATGCAGCCCGCGCCAACAGTTGCGCGCCGTCCCCACCGAGAGAGCCCTACAGCTTGGGGCTCCGGTTTGGTCGGGACCTGCTCGCCCTGCGGACCGACAAAGCTGGCAACCTCCGCCCGGAATCTCCCAGCAGTCTCGAGACCCTGCTCGTGTCGCCCCTGGCGTGGCTGCTCCGCCGAGTCCAGGCCGAGCCTCTTCAGTGGGCTCCCGAGGCAGCCGATCCAGCCGTATTGGGCAACCTAGCCCACGGAGTCTTCGAGGACTTGTTCCCTCCCGGACGAGGACTGCTCAAAGACGAGGAGATCGGAGGACGCGTCGCGGCCGCACTGGAGGGGCGCATCCAGCAGCACGCCCCGTTCTTCCGCAGCCCACACTGGCGCGTCGAGCGGCGCGAACTGGCCGCAGGGATAGCCCGCGCAGCAAAGGCGTGGCGGAGGGTGCTGGACGAGCTCGGGGCAACCGTCCTCGGCAATGAGCAGTGGCTTCGAGGCGAAGCGCTGGACATCCCGGTTGTCGGCAAAGCCGATCTCGTACTAGGCATAGGCAACGACTACGCGCTGATCGTGGACTACAAGTGGTCCAAGTCTTACGACAGACGCATCCGGATGGAACGGGGCTATGAGAGCCAGGCAAGCCTGTACCGCGAGATGGCCCGGAACGGCGGCATCCAAGCCCACCCCAAGTCCGAGCTGGGCCAGCCGGTCGCCGCGTCGCTCGCCAAGCCGCCGGTCTTCTCCCCCGCGAACATCGGGATTGTCTACTTCACCATGCGCGACGAAGTCTGCCTCTCCGATTCCGAGCCTCCAGGCCCGATCCGGGTCACTGGGTGGCACGCCGTTGAAGGCGACGTGGCGGAGGGGGCCATCGGCAAGATTCGCCACCATCTGGAGCAGGCGCGAAAAGGCGAAATTGAGATGAACTACCAAGGCGACCGGGAGGCAATCAAGAAGGACTGGGGCGTCACCGCCTTCGCGTTGGACCTAAGTCCGCTCGTTGAGTTGTTCGCTGCAGAGGCAGCTGGTCGGCATTGATGACACCGCTGCAAGGACTGAGCATCGTTCCTGCCGGGGCCGGCTCAGGCAAGACCTTTGCGATCCAGCAGAGGCTAGGGGAGTGGGTCGCGTCAGGCAAGGTCGCTCCCGAGAAGATCATGGCTGTGACGTACACCGAGGCAGCCGCCACCGAGCTGCGCGAGAGGATCAACTCGAAGCTGCTGGATCTGGGGCACGTCGATGAAGCGTTGCGCCTGTCGGAGGCCTACATCACCACCATCCATGGCTTCGGCTTGCGAGTGCTCGCGGAATTCGCCTTCGATGCCGGAGCATCACCAAAGCCACGCCTCTTGAACGACTACGAGCAGAGCACGCTGATACGTCGGGCGCTAGCGCGCACCGACACGGCCGACAAGATCGCAGAGCGGTTGGAAGCATTCGGGTATTCCTACGACTTTTCCACGAATCGCGCTGCGGTCGACGTCTTCCGAGACGACATTCTGGCTGTGATCGGGATCCTCCGCTCGATTGGCGCCAACTCAGATGGCAGAACTGATCGACTGATTGTGAAAACCGCGGAGCGCCTGATCGACAGTTACGGAAGGACCGCAAACGAAGATAAGATTCGCGAGACCGTGCAGGACTCAGTCTCCGCGCTGCTGCGGGAGTTTCCCGAGTGCATGGACCGCGCATACGGTGCGAGCGCGGCTGCACGCGAGGACTTCATCCGCGACTTTCGCAACCTCACCCGAGCTTTGCACAGCGAGGGACTAGGAAACGACTGGAGACTGTGGCAAGCGCTCAGGACGCTGCGCACATCGAACAAGCGCCTCAAGTTGCCGGAGTGGTACGACACCCTAGCCTACCGAGTGAAAGAGGCCGCTGCACGCTTGCACGACCATCCAGGTCCTCGCGAGCACGCGATCGAACATGTCACCGCGTTGCTGAGCGCCGCCGACGGAGCTCTGCAGCACTACGACGAGGCAAAGCGGCAAGCTGGTTTGGTCGACTACGACGACATGATTTCGATGGCGGGCCGCCTGCTGCGCACGCAGCCGGCTGTGCTTGCCACGCTGGCCGGGCGCATCGACTGCATGGTTGTGGACGAGTTCCAGGACACGAACCCACTCCAGTTCGAGCTGCTGTGGAAGCTGCGGGACGCGGGCGTACCAACGCTGATCGTTGGTGATCTCAAGCAAGCCATCATGGGCTTCCAAGGCGCCGACCCGCGCCTGTTCGAAGCGATGATCGACAACAACCCGGACGAAGCCAGCCCGCTGACCCAAAACTGGCGCTCGCAGCCGCGATTGATGCACGCCATCAACGCGTTCGGGCGGGCGCTGTTTCCATCCAAGCCCAACTACGCGCCGTTGCAGCCCCGAGCACCGGCCAGCCCGCTGGAGCCGCTGGAAATCGTGTGGTTCCCAAGCAACACCAGGTCCGGCGGACGCCGGGCCAGAGCCTACACGATTGGCGAGCGAATCCAGCAGTTGCTCGCGGACCCGAACCAAAGAGTGATCGACCCGGAGACTAAGCGCCCTCGCAGATTGCGTGGCGGGGACATCGCAGTGTTGTGCCAGACACACGCGGCGCTAACGACGTACGCAACCATGCTGCGCGCTGCGGGCCTGCAAGTGAACTGTACCGAGGACGGGTGGCTGCAGTCGAGGGCGGTGCAACTCGCTTGGTATGCACTGTCTTACCTAGCCAATTCCGCCGACCGGCACGCAGCGCTTTATCTCGCCGTCACAGAGCTCGGCTCGCTGAGCCTGGAGCAAGGCCTGCGCCAACTCATCGAGCAAGACCGGGTCGAGGAGCCCTTGCTTCGCAAGCTGGATGCTCTGGTGGAAGGCGTTGCGGACCGGACCATCTATGCGCTGGTTGCGGATACGCTGGCGACGATGAAACTGTTCGACCATGTCTCGCTCTGGCCGGATGGCGAACAGGCCCGGGCAAACCTCGTCCACCTGATGGGCTTGGCCGCCGAGTTCATGAACTCAAATCGCGAGGCACTCGCACACGGGGGCTATCACGGCTCGGGCATCCAGACGTTTCTCGCCTGGCTGAGGACGAAAGCCGAGCAGGACGACCGTCAGCCCGAAAAGAAGGTGTTGGACGAAGACGCCGTTGTGCTTCGCACATGGCATGGCTCGAAGGGGCTCGAATGGCCGGTCGTAGCGGTCTGCCAGCTGGATCACGAGTTCGGAGCACGTCTTCCGGAGCTGGCACTCGGATACGAGTCCTTTGGCGACCTATCCCGCCTCCTGCAGCAGGTACGCATCGACTACTGGCCGGAACATGCATGCCCGGAACGAAACGTTGTGGCGCGAATCGCTCTCCGCGCAGCGGCCGAGACCGAGGCTCGCCGCCTACTCTACGTGGCGATCACCCGAGCCCGGGACCGTTTGATCCTGGAATGGCCCGAGTACCTTGAGAAACGATGGCAAGACGAGGCCGGCGTCCTTGGGCGGATCGCTGAAGCGCTGAACAGTGGGAATCAGTCCTTGTATGAGCAGCCGGAGGCAGTTGCAAGGAACATCTTGCAGGACCTCGGGAATCAGTTGGCCGAGAAGGTCCCTGCCAAGAGTAGTTTCTGGTCACTGCTGCGCAATCACTGCCGGCTTGATAGGGACTACCGTAAGGACTCTGGCGAGCGGAATCCAACGCTTGTAGTCGATGGCGAGAAGATCCCCTGCCTAGCATCGAAGGGATACGTAGAACTCCCCGGATCAGTGCGCTCCGCCGACCCCGCAGAGCCAAGACAGCTACCGGTCACGGGCCGGCGGGCGATCCTGCCCGCACGCGCGCCGAGCGAATTGACACCCGACTCTCGCAAGCCGTCTGAGATAGGCGACACATACGAGGCCCCCGCTCCAGTGCACAACGAGCGCTACGGCGACGGACCGGCCGTTGACGTGGATCTGTTCGGCGCTGAGCTCGGCACGTTCCTGCACCGCTGCTTCGAAGTGCTCGGCAGCCGGCCGGATCTAGCCCCCCGGATTCCAGAGCTGACCGGCGTCGAGGCGAGTGCGACGGCGGTCTCGGCAATTGCTGCCTCCGTGGAGCGATTCGAGTCATGGCTCGACCGGATCGGCACTCAGGAGGTGCTCAGAGAATGGCCCCTGCTGATGCTGGACGGGAGCGGTTCGGTCGTTTCGGGAACCGCTGACCTGATCGCTTGTGCCCCAGGTGGCGTCTGGGTCATCGATCACAAGTCTGACAACATCGACGATCCTGCCGAGGCCTTCCAGAAGTACCGCAGCCAACTCGATTCGTATGCCGCCGCCTTGGCCGCCCAAGACATGCGTGTGCTCGGGGTGGGAATTAACTGGATCCGGCTCGGCGTGGTGACGCTACGCGATGTCGCGAATGCTGACCGGCAGAAGTGCTAAAGCCTTACAGGACGGGCTCGTAGCGGGCCATGAGCGACTCCAGCTCCTTCACTTCTTCCGGTCGCACATCCGGCAGGGGAGGTCGTACCGGGCCTGCCGGCTTGCCCAAGATTTCCATAGCCTTCTTCATGATGCTGACTTCGTAGCCCTTGCGACGGGCACGCATGGCGTACAGGGGCAGCACGTAGTTGCGCATCAGCCGGCCTAGGCTGGGGTAGTCGAGCATCGAGGCCCGTTCGTGCAGCTGCAACGAAAGCCGAGGGGCGATCGTGGCGATGCTCGAGGTGTACGTGCGCACGCCGATGGCGTAGTAGCCGGGGACCATGTCGTCGCCGATCCCGCCGATCCAGTGCAGCTTGTCGCCGCAGCGCTCCATGATGCGCTGGTAGTTGCGAATGTCGCCCTGCCCTTCCTTGAGCGCGATCAGGTTCGGGATTTCGGACGCCAGCCGGAAGACCTGCGACGGACTCAAGTTGACGGTGTCCCGCGAATACAAGAACAGGCCTAGGTCTACTGCCTCGCCAATCGCCTTGTAATAGCGCACCAGTCCCTCGAAATCAGCATTCGGATAGTAGGGCGGAAACATCAAGATTCCGTGGGCGCCCGCCTCTTGGGCCTTGCGCGCGAGTTCGACCGACAGCCCGCCGCCGAACCCCACCCCTGCCAGCACTGCGGTCTTGTCCCCGACTTCTGCCACCGTGGCTTCTACCAGCTGCACGTGCTCCTCCGGAGTCACCGAGTAGAGCTCCCCCGTGCCGCCTGCGGCGACCACCGCGCAGAGCGGAAATTTCACCATCTCGGCGACGTTGGTCCGGTAGGCGTCGATGTCCAGCGAATAGTCGGACTTGAAGTTTGTGACCGGGAAAGCGATCACGCCCTCCAGCCGCGCGCGCAGTTCAGACGGCGTCATAGAACCCATTGTCGCACCGGCAATTTCGGCACTTCGGAAAGCGAGTCCCGTGGGGCGCTCAAACCTGCACGATCCCGGAAATGTCGATCAGATGCAGCTGCCGGCCCTCCCCGCCGTGCGGTGAATCGATGACTACCTTGGTCCCGTCCGGGCTGAACCTCGGGTGGGTATCACAACGCCACTCGCCGCTGTACTCGGCAGGGGAATAGAAATGGCCCAGTGGCACGCGGCGGCCGCTGCTGACCTCGTACAGGTACGGATGCTGCAGGCGATCCTCGTCCGGGTAGGTGTCGTTTAGGATCCACGCGTTTCCCGGCAGATAGGTGCAATGGCCGTTTAGCGGCATCACTTCGGGGCCGATGACTTCCGTCTCCTCCGTGCGGTCCCGATATAGGTAGAACTTGTCCTCGTGCGTTGGGTGCCATGCCCACGCCAACACTGTCTGGGGATCGCGCCAGATGAAGTGGGAAGTCTTGCCGTAAGGATCCAGCACGTATGGCTCCGAGCCATCGCTGCCCACCGTGAACATGCGCGTGCCGAACCGGCCCCGCCCGTCCGCCGCGCGCCAGCGATGCAAGAAGATCAGGCGCGATCCGTCGGGAGAGACCAGAAGGTGATTAAAGTAGTGCTTCATGCCGGCCGTCTCGGCATGTGGATTCGGGATCGCTGCGGCCTCGGCCACCGAGACCAGCAGCTCTCTCTCGCCACTGGCGAGGTCCACCTTCCATATGCCGACATCATCCGGAGCTAGCACCTCGGAGTTAGGATCCGGGATACCGACATAGCCGTAGCCGGGTCGCGTGTCGTTGAGCCTGCGGAAGTCGGTCGAGACTGCCCAAGCGCCGTCGGGAGAGAGCGCGTAGACGGCGGACGGGATCGTGCGCATCGCTCCACTGCTCACGTCTAGGATCCGGCTGACGTACGCACCGTCTTCACGGTCGTTCCAGATCACCTCGCTGGACGAGCCGGGAATCCACTGCAGCATGCAGCCCTGCTGCCATCCCCAAGCCGTGCTGCTGCCCAAGTCGGTCCAACGGTCGCCGTCCTCGAGATCGACCATGCCGATGCGGATCTCGTCGTCGGCCTGGGGAGAGCGGTGCTCGAAGTCGACTTCCATGCCCAACACCAAGCGGCTGGCGGGATCGAACTCAAGCTTGTCGTAGTAGCCGAACCAATGATGCTTCGGCCCATGTGTCAGAGTTCTAGCTGGCGGCAGCTTGACAGTCGCTTTCGTCCCACAAGCGGTCGCTACGCTCGCCGAACAGGCGGCGATAAATTCGCGGCGCGTTTGTCCCAGCATCCGCGACTACAGTAGCACCGCGAGTCGGAATAGGGTGATTGTGGGACGGATCTAGAAACGAGCAAATTGAGGTGAGGGAAGGAGAGGGTAGCAGGGGGACGTAGCCCCCCTTATTGGAGAAGTAGTTGGAGGAGGTCGAACTCCATGACCGGGCGCGCCCCGCGGTGGAACAGCAAGACATTTCCCTCCGCCGTAGTGGCGACCGCTGCGACCTCGCTCTACTGCGACGGTGCGGGCGTTCCGGCCGCAGTCGTGGCGGGAAGCGGCCATTCGACTTCTCTGAGCCGCTGCTGGGAACTCGCCGAGCAAGCGGCCGCGACAGCGACAAGGCATGTGCAAACCGAGCGCATCGTAAGTCCAGTCAGGCCCTCAAGTACGGCTCGAGAGCCGCGAAGTTGTGCTCGATTTCCGCCACCGCGTCCCGCGAGTAGACGTAGTCGCCGCGTCGTGACGCTGTGGTCTTGAAGACGCCGCGGCGCTTCATCATGTACGACCGCAGCCCGGGAATGGCCTGCTCGAGGTTGGTCATTAGCAACAGCTTGCTGTACACCTCGCGAACCTCGTCGCGCTTGCCCGCCAAGTGCAGGTCCCAGAGGTGCGCGTAAACGTCGCCGTACATCGGACCGCCAGTCAGCGTGCCGTCCATTCCCAAGCGCATCTCGTAGCTCCATCCACGGGCGCGGAAAGCGCCGAGGATGATCTTGATCGCCCCAGGGCGATGCTTCGCCATCGCCTTCATGCGCTCGATAGCCGTCGCTACGCTCCGGTATTCCTCCTTCAGGTAGCCGAAGTTGTCGAATTTGCCGCCCATTTCCACAATGAACTCGACGGTCGGCTCGACCTTCGGCGATCCGCCGGCTGTCTGTATGAACACCGGGCGCCGAGCAACCTTGCAGAGTTCGCTGTAGTACTCACGATAGTCGTCGAGTGATTGCGCCCGCGTTGGCGGGATGGCGATGACAGCGTCCGGCTCCAGATCCTCAGCGCGCCGGGCGAACTCAAGCATGGACGGCGTGTCTTCCGCCTGCACGCCGAGGACGAGGGCCGGCTTGCGCCCCTTGGCGGCCCTGGCAATGACTTCCATGCCGCGCATCCGCTCGTGTTTCGAGAGATAGCCCAGGTCGCTGGCGTTTTGGGGCCAGACCATGCCTTGGACGCCGCAACGGTCCAGGAACTCGACTTCGGCCTCGAGGTCGCTGTAGTCGATCGCCTTGCTCGCCGTGTACGGCGTTGCCAGGATCATGAACGCCCCGCGCAGGGGCTTCTCTGCCAATGCGGCCTCGGTCCGTCCCGGCGATGCCAGCGCAGCGGAGGCGAGGAGCCCGAAGCTGTCGCGACGAGTGAACCGGGCAGGGCAGGCCATGGTGGGCTCCGAGGTGATTGTAACCCCGTACGATTCCTTCGGTTTCGTGCCGACCCCCGAATGCCACTACGGGCAGCCCTCGGTGCCGGTCACCCCGGCGCCCGCCGGATCGAGTTGTCGCCGACCGGGCGTCGCGTCTTACACGGGCTACCGCGTCTACCCGGAAACGCTCCACGTGGCCTGGCGCAGGACAGCGTAGGGCGAGCCCGCCATTCTTTCGTACCAAACCGTGACGAGCGAGCCATCGTCCAGTTCGACCGTGGAGGGGTAGCCTAGGTCTCCGCCTTCCCCATCGTCGGAGAGCGTCATTGGCCCGGACCAGGAAACTCCGCTGTCTTCGCTCAGCCGGGCTTGATTGCCGAACGGCTGGCGCCTGTGTCCATAGCTCATCAGCAGTCGCCCGTCGCGCAAACGCAACAGGTGCGAAGGCAGGCCCCAAACACCGGTCGCATGCGGGGTGGACCATGTGAGCCCGCCATCATCGGACTCCGTCTGGAGGATCTCGCGCTCGTTGGACTTGTTGTGGTTGCGGATTTGGGCGACCAACCGCCCGTCGGTCGCCTCGGCAATGTGAAGCTCGTGGTATTCGGCGAAGTCGTCCCCGCCGCGCGTCGGGATCTCGGCAAGCCAGCGCCAGGTCATGCCGTCGTCGCGGGAATCCGCAACGCCGATCCGCCGCTTCTCGTGCCAGAGACGCTTCCCGGCATAAATGATTCGTCCGTCGGACAGCGCGATCGGACCGTGCGGGCTGTTCACGGGCACGCGGTAGGGAGCGGACCAAGTCACGCCCGCATCGGTCGAGCGCAGCATCCAGGTGCCCAGCATCTGCTCGCGCTCGGCGGCCGGCATGCGCGCGTGCGCGGACTGCCAAGCGGAGATTCTCTCCGCGGTCCAATCCGTGAAGCGGTCACTCGTGCCTGCCTCGGCTTGGTTGAGGTACTCGACGTAGGCCAGCGACGTGAACGTCGTGACGAGCAATGACCCTTCCGCCGTCTCGCACACGCCGGCGTCCCGGTCGTCAATGGCCGAGTCCATCAGGATTCTCGGCCAGCTCCAAGATTCGCCTCCGTCCCTGGACCGCATCATTTCCACCCAGCCGAACGGGCACACATGCGCCTGCCTGCCCCCTGAGCAAACGACAATGAGCTCGCCGTTCGAACGTCTCGCTACGGTGGGCCAGCCGTGGTAGAGATCCGGGCGCTTGCTGATTGTGCGGACTCGGGTCACCCTTGCTGCGGGACTGGCGGCAGACGCGGCACTGCTCGCGATGCAGCCGGCGCCCGTGGCGAGGGTTCGGATTAGCTCCCGTCGCGTGCTCGGAGGCTTGAACACGACAAAGAGCTTATCGGATTCGGAACTCCGATTGCCCGACCCGCGCTCGCTGCCGTAGCCGTGGGCACGGAAGAACCGGCGGTGCGGGGCGCGCCGCTCCGGCTGTCGGCAACGCGGAATGCGGCCCGCATTCCGGGGTGCTACGATTGCCTCGGCCCCGGTGCCTGGACCGTGCCAGACCGAGTTCCTAACATTCTCTTCCTGCACGTCGATCAGATGCACGCGGACGCTGTTTCTGCATTCGGCTCGCGATACTGCGCCACGCCGGCAATCGACCGCTTGGTTGCGGATGGCGTGTCGTTTCGCCGTGCGTACGCGGCCCAGCCGGTCTGCTGCCCCGCGCGGGCAAGCTGGTTCACTGGACGGACCCCGCTCGAACATGGGGTGCTGACCAACGCCGTTCCGATCAATCCCGAATTGCCCGACCTGGGCCAATGGCTGCGCGAGCACGGCGACTACGAGACCGCCTACGCCGGGAAATGGCACATTCCTGGACGTGACGTAGCGGACAGCTTCGACTACCTGCACCCCGGAACGGGCATGGGAGAGATCGGTGACGGCGATGTCGGACGTGCGGGTGCGGCCTTCCTGCGCAACCGGACATCGGAGCGGCCGTTTTTCCTTTCGATCGGCTTCCTCAACCCGCACGACTGTTGCTACACCTGCGGCGCGGGCGGCGGCGTAGGAAAGTTCAGCTACGCTTCATCGATCGAGGGCGAGTTGCCCCCGCTTCCCGAAAACTTCGATCCGGATCTGCCCTGGCTGTCGGACGAGCAGCGCGGCCGCGTCGGCCATTGGAGTGAACTGGACTGGCGCTATTACATCTACTCCTGCTACCGGCAGACCGAAATGGCCGACGCGCACGTCGGCTTGGTCTACGACGCGCTTCGCCGTTCGCGCTTTGCCGAGAACACGCTCGTGCTGTTCGCGGCCGACCATGGCGAGGGGATGGGGCATCACGGCCGCATCCTCAAGAACTTCTTGGAGGAGGAGTCGTGGCGCGTTCCCACCATCATGGTCCCCCCGGGTCCGGTCCGCGAGCGCTCGGAAGAGGACAGGCTCGTTTCCAGCCTCGATATCCCGGCTACGATTTGCGACTACGCCGGGGTCCCGCCGCTCCCCGACGCCGACGTGGGTCGCAGCTTGCGGTCGCTAGCCGGGGGCGACCCATCCGGCTGGCGGACCTACGTGTTTGGTGAAACCGAGCATTCGGCGGCGGTGCAAGACGGCCGCTGGAAGGCGATCTTCTATCCGCGATCGCCAACTCGGATGTTCGATCTGGCGGATGACCCCCTCGAGACTCGCAACCTCGCGGCGTCACCCGCTCACAAAGCGGAGCTCGGCCGGTTGGCGGAGACCCTGCGGGGCTACGTCCGCGGCCGAGCGGTCTACTCCAGGCTCGGCGAGGATGCGCCGGGTGTCGACCGCAGCGGACAGACCCGCAGGGAGCGGTTGCGCAAGGCTCGGATTTGGTACGAGAGCATTGCCGCGGGGTCCGGGTTGACGGTATGAGCGGGTCGACAAGGCGAGACGCGCTGGGCCTGGCCGGGGCAGTCGCCGCGCTCGCAACCGCTGGTCGCCTACCTTTGCTAGGCGCCCCCGCTGGCCTGCCGGTCGGGCTATCGCCCGTCCAGGGCTTTCTGCGACGACATGCGCCGTCCGGCCAAGCGTCCCGGGGTTCTTCCCAAGAGTACGCGGTCCTGCGGTGGCGAGCGACCGACCCGGGCACCGGCGAGACCACCAATCAGGAGATTGGCAGGCTGCAACTGCACGTTGAGCGCCAAGCAGACCAAGTGGTTGTGAATGTGATGCAAACCACTCGCTACTCCAAGCCCCTGAACCGCCTGGAGGCGGAAATCGTCTGCAGTCCCGATCCGCTCCTGTCACTTCGGAGCTGGAAGCTCGACAGCACGGTCGAGGAACGCGACGACGGTCGGTACGCGATATCGGGTCGGCGCGACGGAGACACGGTCCGCATCAAGGATGGCATGTCAGAGCGGGTCTTCGATGTCGCGGGGCCGCTGGTTTCTCAATGGACGCTGGCGCTCGCGACCGGTGGCGGTCCTCCGCCGCAGACGCGCTGCGGCTTGCTCGAGGATCTCCTCTTGTACAAGCCGGACCAACGCCTGGTCGCGGAAGCGACGGTCGAAGTGCCGTTCTTGGACGGTTCGCACCAACTCCGGTGCTGCTCGCAACGCGGACCGGCGGTGCTGCCCGTCCACTACTTCGCGGACGCGCGCGGACGGACGCAGCTTGTCACGCAAGGGGCTTTGGCGTGGGCCCTGGCAGAGTCATCGTAACCTCCCGCCAACGGCTTCAGAGATTGGAGAGGAAGTCCCTCAGAGCGGCGAGGAGCGCTGCCTTCTCCTCCCGTCGGACGTTGTGTCCGGCACCGTCGATATGCACGATCCTGCCGCTCTTCAACACCGCGGCGACCGCGTCGTTCTTCTTGCGGGTTTCGTCGTCGGCGTCCGCCTTGAGGATCAACGTCGGAACCCCGATCTTCGCGAACAGCTCGGTCATCGGCGGCCTCTCCGCAAACGTGCGGTATCGATAGGCGTTGCTTGGATGGTGCAGCCGCTTCGAGGGCGCCCAGATGCGGCACTCCTCAAGTCCCCACTTGGGTGACGACTCGACGCATCCTTTGACGAGATCGTCGTAGCTTGTTTGGTTGCGCGCCAATATGCGTGCGTGCGCTCCCTCCACGTTCATCGTGCCGCGTCCAGTGCGAGGCTGGCGAGGCAGCAACCCGGGGTCCTCGAGCACGATCGCACGCGCCATGTCGGGGTATTTCGCCGCGAACCAAGCGGCCGAAGAGGCGCCCATCGAATGGCCCATCACGATCGGCCTGTCGAGCTTGAGTTCGCGAATCAGCGCCGCGACATCTTCGGCTAGCACATCGGCTGGGTCCGATGCCTTTGCGGGATCGGACCAGCCGTGCCCGCGCGCGTCGGGCAGAACCACGTCGTAATCAGAGGTCAGCTCCTTCGCGAGGCTCGTCCAGCATAATCCGTCGTCCGATGATCCATGCAACATGACGAGCACCGGCTTCTCGCCCCCGGTTCGCCAGTAATGGATTCGGATTCCGTTGGCCATCACGAAACTGTCCGTCCAGCCCGCCGGAGGCGCGGGAGGCTGCCCCCCGAGCGCAGCCATGCTGGCGGCCATTGCCACCAGCGGCAGGACAAGCGTTCGTCTCGCTATGTTTCGCATGGCAGTTCGCCTGGTTCGCGTCGTAGTCTAGCACTCGATGGCAGAGGGCGTTAGGTCAAAAGGGTAGGGAGTTCACATCCTCAGTTTGCATTGGTTTCGCGGCAATCACAGGCAGTGACGGCGACGAATCGTGGCTGGGGAATCCGCGGGCATCTTCTCTAACTTGGAGCGGTAGCCCGCGCTCTGTCAATTTCCGCAACAGCACTAGCCCTGCTACTGATTTCGGCTTGCAACCCCTCTGGAGACACAGGGCCTGAGGGAGCAGCACCTGCGGCGTCGCCGCGCCAATCGTTCCAAGACGATAACGGCCACACAGTGGCTGTGCTGGCTGGCAGCACGCTCTACCTCAGTGCGATCTCGCCGACCGATCCGAATTCCCCGATAGCCGACCAGACACACTCGGCAATGCCACGGCTCGCTAGGACAATAATTTCATCGCCAATTCAGCCAATGCAAGATGCTCATCTTCAATCCGAGCGACGGCAGGCCGCTCGGACGTTTGTCGACGGGCCTCGCAAGAGGCGCGCTCAGCCAACAGCGAACCGACTGCGCTCCTCAGCTGTTGTGTGTTGCGACGATCCGGCGGCCAACACGGAAGCGGCAGGTCTCAACTCACCGAGCCCTTAAGCTGCCTCGCGTCATCGGCAACCTTGATCAACGACTCCGCTGGAATGCCGAGTCCTTGATGCAATCGCCTGATCATTTTGAGGCTCAGTGGCCGCCGGCGATTCAATACCTCATATACCCGGTTCCGACTGCCGAAATACTCGACCAGATCTTTCGGCGCAAGCCCGTTCTGCTCCATGTGGTAGCGGATGGCGTCCACCGGGTCGGGCAGGTCGATAGGGTAGTTCCGCGCTTCCCAAGCCTCGACGAGTGTTACCAAGACGTCCAAGCGGTCGCCTGCGGGCGTGCCTTGCTTTGCCGTCATCAGGCCCTCGATTTCCTTGATTGTACGGCGGTAGTCTTCTTTGGTCTTGATCGGTACGATTTCCATGGCTCGGCCCTCAAATCGATTGCGCATCAATGGCGTCGTACATTCGGTGTGTCCGGATGAATCGAATGTAGACGACCCGGTAGGGGTAGTTGATCCATACCACGATGCGATACTTGTTCCCCGCGATGTTGAACACCGCTCTTCCGCCTTTCAGGATGCTGACACTTCGAGCATCCAGCTTGACATCCGCCGGACTCGCCCAATCCGCAGCTTTGACCTGCCTATACCAAGCCATGACCGGCTCGCGGGCAGCGGCGTGAGCCGGTGTGGCGTCAAGGAAGGCCTTTAGCGTGGAAAGGGCAATAACCCGCATGCCATGACACCAGTATAGTCCCAAATTGGGACCATATGGCGCGGATTCGGTCGAGCCCGCAGCTTACATCGGGCTCCCGTGCATCCCACCACACCTCGCGTCTAACGACTCAGCGGTGGAGTCCGGGGGATTGCAGCGGCGCCTCCGGCAGGGGAATCTGCGAGCTTCTTTGCTAACTTGGAGCGGTGACCCGCGCTCTAGCAATTTCTGCAACAGCACTAGCCCTGCTACTGATTTCGGGTTGCAGCCCCTCTGGAGACGCAGGACCCGAGGGATCAGCACCTGCGGCGTCGCCGCGCCAAGCGTACCAAGACGATAACGGCCACACGGCGGCTGTGCTGTCCGACAGCACGCTCTACCTCAGCGCGATCTCGCCGACCGATCCGAATGCCCCTATAGCCGACCAGACACACTCGGCAATGCAACGGCTCGGCGAAATCCTCGGGATAGCGGGCATTGACTACCCACAGGTCGTCAGTTGCCATGTCCAACTCTCAGACATGCAGAACTATGCCGCGATGAACGAGGTATATGGCAGCTACTTCCCGGAGGGTGGCTACCCTGCGAGGACGACCTTGGAATTTCCCGGGCTGCCGGGCGGAGCGGGTGTGTTGCTAACCTGCATCGCTTACGCAGAAGCCTCCGAGATCGAGGTGATTCGCCCCTCCGAGGACAAGATCCCCGCGGCGATGGGGCCGTACTCGCCGGCAGTGCGGGCCGGACGCACCGTTTATGTGTCTGGCCAGGGCGGAAGGAACCCGGCCACGGGCGAGTTGGGCGAGACAGCGGACGAGCAAGCCCGCCAGACTCTGCAGAACATCGGAACCATTCTTGAGGCGGCCGGCCTCTCCTATGACAACACCGTTCTCGCGAGTTCCTACCTGCCCCAGGCATCGGACCTAGCCGTCGCAGACAGCGCTTTCGAGTCGATCTTCAGTGTCGGCGGCGCACCCAGCCGAGCCAATGTCGTGCTATCGGCACTGCCGGGCGGCATCGCAGTGGAAATCACATTTATCGCGGTAGATGACAACTATGTCACTCGCCTGTTCATGCACGATCAGGCTCCCACGGCACTGTCAAGCCCAATCTCGCAAAGCGGCAACACCGCATACACGTCGGCCATGCCGGGAGCCGGTGCCGATTTCAGGGAGCAGTTCCTGCATGCCTTGGATACCTGTACGGCGGCCCTGCAGCTAGGCTCGTTGGGACTAGCCAACGTGGTTCGGGTCAACGCCTACATGGGCGACTTGGCGAACCTAGATGAGTTGCGCACCTTGATTGCCGAAGCGTTTCCAGACCAAGCCCCAGCACTATCCGCTGTACAGGCCCACCTGGCCGACCCAGCCATTGTCAGCCTAGAGATGATCGCCGTCCAGTAACGGCCGGCGTTCCCGCGATGTCGTCCCGGCCTGCCCTGTTAGCATAGGCCGTTCGATGCATTCCCGACCCAGCAAGGAAGAGCTGCTTTCCTCGCCGACCAAACCGTTCGCAGTCGACGATGCCAACTCGGCGTCCTCTCTGCTTGAGAAGATGGCCGACACCGCATTCCAAGGGCGCCAGCTTGGACAGGCCTTCGCGGCGTGGAAGGCGATGCTGGCCGATCCGGAATGCACCATCCTGATGGGCCTGTCCGGCGCCATGGTGCCGGCGGGCATGCGTCGGCTCGTGAGGTTCATGATCGAGAACCGCTTGATCGACATCCTGACCTCGACGGGTGCGAACTTCTTTCACGACATCCACGAAACCAAGGGCTTCCACCACTACCAAGGGTCGGCCGACATGGACGACGAGGCGCTTGGCGAGGCCATGGTGGATCGCATGTACGACGTGCTGGCGGACGAGGTCCGCTTTCGTGAGCACGATCTGTGGATCGGCAGCTTCGCTGCGCGGCTCGACCAGTCGCGCCCCTACACGACACGCGAGTTTCTCTACCTGCTGGGAAAGGAAGTCGGGCGTGATTGCTCGGAGGACGGCATCGTGACTGCGGCGGCCAAGCATGACGTGCCCCTGTTCTGCCCCGCAATCGGCGATAGTTCGATCGGCATCGGTGTCGCCGAGAGCAGGCACCGCGGGGAGAACCGCCTGATGTTCGACATGATGGCGGACGTGCTGGAGATCACCAACGCAGTCGCCGACTCCAAGGCGACCGGGGTGATCTACTTCGGCGGCGGAACGCCCAAGAACTACACCCAGCAGTCCGAGGTTGTCGCCATCCTCATGGACCGGGGCAAGGAGGGCCACCGTTACGGCATTCAGATCGTCACTGATGCACCGCACTGGGGTGGCTTGTCCGGCTGCACGCTGGCCGAATCGCAGAGCTGGGGCAAGATCGCCAAGGGCGCGACGATGGTCGACTGCCACTGCGACTCGACCATAGCCATGCCGCTGCTGGTATCGGCCTTGGCCGAGCAGACCGAGCTGATCAAGAACCGCAGGCCGCCCTCATTCGACATGGGGCGGGTCCTCAAGATCCGCCTGCCGACAGCGGCGCGGGACGGGCACTAGCGCAGCTGGCTTAGGAATTCGACCAAGTCCACCAGTTCGTCGACGCCCACTTGCTCCTGCAGGTCGTCCGGCATGGCAGAGACCGTCGAAGCCCTGCGCTCGACAATCTCGCCTTGCGAAAACTCCGCCACGATTCCTCCCTCCATGCGCAGCGTCACGGTCTGGTCGGTCTCGCTGACCACGAAGCCCGAGACCTCGTCGTTCCGCGCCAGTGACAGATGCACCAAGTCATAGCTGGGGGAGACGCTGGCGCTCGGATCTAGGATCGCCTCGTAAAGTCCTGCCTTTGGCAGCTTGTCACCGATCTTCGACAGCTCTGGCCCGAAGTCTGTGCCCGCACCGTTGACGATGTGGCAGTCGCTGCAAGTGGCTGCTTCGAACACGGCCGCACCCTTGACAGGATCTCCCGTCAACACGAGCAAGTCGGTCATCTGCGGCAGAGGCTCGCTGTCCCGGAGCGGCGGAACCGGGAACAGCTCGGCGGCCTGCTCGCGCAGCCGCACGTGCATGGAACGCGTGAACGCAGCCCCGGCGACTTCGGCCAGCTCGGCCGGGAAGTCCCCGTCTCGCGCCAAATCCACCAAGGCCTGGGCGCCCTCGCTGGTGCCGGCCAAGGATCTGACCGCCCGGTCGCGTGCCACCGGCGCCAAGCGCTCGTCCAACAGCATGCTCGCCAACAAGGGCACGCTCGCAGAAGATCTTGTGTTGCCTACCGCCTCGACTGCGGCCGCGGCCAATTCGGGCTGGCTGACGACAAACTCCCGAATCACGTCCTGCGCTCCGGCCACGAGCAGCGTCTGCGCCGAAGCAACGCCGACGGGATTGTCTCTGTTGCGGGCAGCGACCTCAACCAGCGACGGATAGTGGCCGGACAGCTCGTAGCGCTGCACGAGCCGCGCGAACTGCGCAGTCCCTCGACCGCGGCCAAGCAGTCCGTCGATTGCCCGGCGGATATCGGGATCCCGGCGCAAGTCGAGTTCGGGCATCCGCAGCAGCGCTTCAGCCGCAACAAGAAACGGTCGCGGCTTGCCATCGCGGGCGGGCCCGAAGGCCAGCTGGCGCAAGGCTCGCTCCTTGGCGTCGCCATCTGGCTGGAAATCGAAGGCTCTTAAGAACCGCGCCGCCTCGGCACTTCCGATATCCGGCGATCCGAGAATCGTCGCTAGGTAGCTGGGGGTGATGGAGGCCCGCGACCTCCACACGATGTCCCGGCCAGCCGTGGTGTTCCAGTTCGCGCCGACCATCGCCAGCCAAGCGCCCAAGTGCGAATTCCAATTCCCGGCGGCGCCAATCCCGAGCGCCTCCAAGTACCAGCGGTCGCCGGCCACGTGCTGGCTGGCTAGGCGCGCCCAGAGCTCCGGTGCTGCGCGGGACGTGTTGCCGCGCAGTGCGATCGCACACTCCCGCCTTACATGAGCGGACGGGTCGGCCGCGAGCCGATCCAAGATTGGGACTACGTCAATCCCGGCTTGACGGGCGGCACGCAGCCCGACGACCCGAATGTCTTCATTGGGGTCGGCGAGCGCTTGGTCGAGGTAGTCCCGTCCGCGCTCCTCGATACGGGCCAGCAGCCACAACGCCCTCGCGCGCTGGCGGATATCCGCTCCATCGCGCCACAGCCGCGCCAAGGCATCCTCAGCTTCCGGCCCGCCCCGGTCGAGAGCGTGCCAAGCCAGGAATCTCGTGTCGGAATTGGGGCTCTGAAGAGCTTCGACAGCCCCGTCTACAGAGGCAACGTCGTGGGTCGGTGGCCGGTACGCATGCGCTCGCGGCGCGATGCGGAAAATGCGTCCGCGCGTCGAGTCCTGCTGGCGGTTCCAGCCGATCACCGGGTCATACCAGTCGCTGACGAACAGCGACCCGTCGGGAGCTACGGCGACATCTACCGGCCGGACCCACTTGTCACGTGCACCCTTGAGCAGGTCTACCATCCGTGCCGCATAACCGGCGCCGCTCTTGGACGCTAGGATGCCGCGCAACACCCCGGGGCCTGCATCGGTCGCCAGCACTTGGTCCCAGAATTCGCTCGGCAGCAGACGCCCTTCGTAGGCGGCCACTCCGGTGGGGGAGCCGGCACCTGTAATCAGCAGGTCTGGCACCACGCCGGGATCGTTCTGGTGCCAGTGCCGCTTCGCGATGTCGCCGTGGCGGCCGGTCCGCTCGGCTTGGTTCCCGGCGCCCGTCAGCTCGTCCCGGTAGCCATAATTGCCGTACTCAAGGATGTAGTTGATCCGGCAGGCGTAGTTGCCGTCGTTGTCGTTGTCGGACTGCCACAGCCCGCCCAGCGAGTCCACCGCTACCTCGTAGTTGTTGCGAAAGTTGTGCCCCAGCACCTCGGTCGTCCCGCCGTCAAGATCGGAGCGGAACACCATGCCTCCGTGGTACGGGCTCGCAACCCCGATCAGGGCATCCGCGAAGTCAGGCCGCGAACTCGCAGTCCTGTCGCGAAGGCTGCGCTCGTAGTTGCGGTCCAAGATCGGATTGCCGGCACTGTCAATGACCAGTCGCCCATCTTTGTCGTGGATGTGGCGGCCTCCGTTGCCCATGTTCCAGTAGAATTTCCCGTCCGGACCGAACGACAGAGAGTGCGTCGAGTGGTCGTTCTGGGGAGCGCCGGAATTGGTGAAGAGGTACTCCTTCTTGTCGGGAACGTCATCGCCATCCTCGTCGGTGAAGACCACCACGTTGGGAGCGGCGGTCACGATTACCTGATTGCCGAGCACTGCGATTCCCAGCGCGGCATCCACGTCCCGGCCTTGGTAGTAGACCTTGGAGGCGTCGGCGACTCCGTCGCCATCCGTGTCTTCAAGGATCAGGATGCGATCCCCCTCGGGGCGCATGTCGTTCCTGCCGTGCTCGCGGTAGTTGACGACGTCGCAAGCCCAGACCCGGCCCCGATGATCGACATCAATATTGGTCGGGTTCGACAGGATCGGCTCGGAAGCGAACAGCGTAGCCTCAAGGCCGGGATAGAGATCGAGGCTTGCGACCGCCTCGGCGGCGCTGCGGCGATCCGCGCCACCCGAACCGCAGCCGGTGCAAGCGACTGCGAAGAGCACCGCCAAGAGCGCGAGTTGGCGGCAACGACTCCGGCTCATGGTCGATTCGCCCAACAGGCCGCGATGGTGATCGCTACCTCGCGGCGGGCACACGAAGAATACCAAAGCTCGCAGGTCAGCCCGCGGATGTCAGCCGAGCCAGGAATCGAGGTGTTCGGCCACGAAGTCGTCGTCGACGAGATGCGGATACGCGGCACTGACCCGGTCGATTTCCGCATTCTGGCCGGGCGAGAGCCGCTCCGCCTCGTTCAGGCACCAGTTTCCGGCCAGCAGGCCCTGTCTCCGCAGCACCTCATGAATGCCGGCTATGCAACCGGAGAACCGATTGCGAGTGTCGAACAGCGCGGAATTCGCGTCGGTGACTTGTGCGTTGAGGCGGAGCAATGCTTCAGGGACGCTACAAGGGTCTGCGGCCATGGACTCCCGGCACTGCCGCCAGTGGTCACAAGCCGCCTTGGTCCACACAGCCCAGTGGCCAAGCAGGCCGCCCACAAACGCGGCGGACGCACCTCCGCTCGCATAGCGGGTCAGCAGATCGCCGATGATGTTGTCGTCATTGCCCGTATACAGCGCGATCTCGTCGGCGCGCCCTGAATCGCAGACCGCTCGCAGCACCTCCAGCGTGCAATACCGATCAAACGGGGCCACCTTGATGGCCACCAAGCCCTCGATCTCGCACATGTCGCGCCAGAACTCGTACGGGAGCGGCATGCCCCCGACGGCGGGCTGGAGGTAGAAGCCCATGATCGGGATCACGTCGGCTACGGCACGGGCGTGGGCCAGGAGTTCGGCGTGGCCGGCTGCCCGAAGGTCGCTAAAGCCCAGTAAGCCAACGTGGTAGCCGAGGTCTACGGCGAGACCGGCTTCGCGCACAGCTTGCGCGGTCAGGCCGAGGATTCCGGCGATGCGGATCACGCCGCCTTCGTCGTGCTCCGCTGACTCTCGCGTGGTGTCAGCAGCAAGCTCGAGTACCGGCCGATACAACCCTACCTTCGGCTCGTGGATCGCAAACTGGGTGGTGTGGACGCCGACAGCCACTCCTCCCGCCCCGGCGGCGAGGTAGTAGCGCGTCAACGCACGCTGGCGGCGCTCGTCCAAGCGGCGCCGGGAGTCCAGTGCCAGCGGATGCGCGGGAATCACAGCTCCGGCGCGCAGCCGAGAAACCGCCGCATCCTCCGCGCGCGGGAGAGCGGGCATAGCCGGATCCGAGTCCCGAAACGTGTCTACGCGGCTACGAGTCGGCAGAGACCGCGCCCGTCAACCGGTCAACGACTGTGGCTAGCACCGCAGATGCGCGCTCCTCGATCTCTTCGGCCAGCTGGTCCTGGATCGGGTGCGGCACGTAGACCGCGTCCAAGTCCGCCCTGCCCAAGGCCGAGGCTTGCGCCCGCGCCGCCGACCGGAACACGTCGGTGGCGATCGGCACCGTGGGGATGCCGGAGTTTTCGAGTCGAACCGAGTCGTGCAAACTGCACGTCGTGCAAGACCCTCAATCGGCTAGGGCCTCGATCACCGCGTGCGGCTGCGCCTCGCGGATATCCGTCAGCACTGCTTCGGGTGCCGGTTTCGCGAACGTCGGCTTGCGAAAGCGCAGCACTTCCGACACTCCGTAGCGCTCCCTGAGCAAGGCATCCACGCGATCGAGGAAGACCTCTCCCCCGCCCTTGCTGATATCCAGAAGCGCGATCCGCGCACCGCCGACGGATGCGAGTCTCGGAGGCGCCGAGCCTTCCGGCAGGGGCCGTTCGTCAAGGGGATTCACGACTGTGAGCGACATGCTGTTGTGCCTCCGGCGCAGAGCGCCTCAAACAGAGTAGCAGCCACCAAGCCCCCCGCCAAGGAGCTGAATCTGGCTGCGTCGGGCTCAATCGAATTGGTAGCTGACCATCTGGCTGCCGCGAGGCCCGGTGGCCCACGACCCCAGCACGGCTGAGAACTTCCCGGCGGGCCCGCCGGCCACCATCACGCGAATCGACTCGGGCCGCCGGAATTTCCGGTAGCACCGAACGCCCCGGATCACGCACTCGTCATAAAAGCCAGCTTCGTGCGTGCCCTCTCCGCCGTCTCCGTCGTATTCGCTCACCGGCACGCCGGTGTTCTCGAATAGGAACTCCACTACATCGCGCTTCGTGAAACCGCCGCGGTCCAAGGTAGCCGCATGCTCGGGGCCGATCACCAGTACCGCCTCCGACCGCTTGCAGACGCGATGGGACCACAGGTTCGCGAGCACTGGGCAGATGGCGCGCAGCAGCACCTTGGGTTCGCGCGCCTTGTGCTCGCTCACCGGGCGAGGCGGCTCGGCGCAGAAGAATGTGACCGCGTTGCGACCCGCGTCGATTCCGAAGTCTTCGGCCAGCGGTCCCCACGGGCTCACCTCCTCGTTCTCGCCGATCACGAAACTGAACCGCCCCGGGTTCCCCATCGTCGACATATCGATCCGGCCGGGAGCCGCGCCCCCGAGATTACGCAGGATCAGTTGCAATGCCCGACCGATCGTGGAATTGGCGCGCGCCGCATTCGAAAACACGTTGCTGCCGCAAGCGAATCCCAGCTCGAGGCGGACCGGACCGTTCACGATGGCTAGGGGAGCGGCGAAGTGGGTGGTGCCCTGCACTCCATGGATGTCGAGGCGCTCGTCGCACAGGGCGCGGACCGCGGGCACGAGGACCCTCATGTACTCGGGCCGGCAGCCCGCCATGACAGCATTCGCCGCGATTTTCTCAGCGCTGGCTGCGCCAAAGTTTGGCGGCACGTGCGCGACCACCTCGTCCGGGTTCAAGCCGCTCTCCGCCAGCATCCGCTCGACTCGCTCCACCGTCGGCGGCACCACAGGCAGGGGGTCGGCATAGCCGCTCTCGTAGCACCATTCCTCGGCATCGGCCTCGGTGGGCAGGTCGATTCTCGAAGCCCGGCCTGCCCGGCGGGAATACAGATCGGGAATTTCAGCAGCGGCCGCATCCGACTCTGGTTCCAAGTGGCGCGAAACGCACCCCGGCTGGAAGTCCGGGTTGCCGTCGCCGGTCCGGGCCAACTCCGGATCCGGCACGTCCAGCAGCTTCGCGAGGTCCCCGCCAAGGCGATTCAGGTCGGCCTTGTCAAAGCCTTGCGAACTGGCCAGGACCCGACCCGACCGGTCCAGCAGGAACAGCGTCGGAACCGCCTCCAGGCCGAAGCCAGCGCTAGCCGCCAGGTCGCGATCGAAGCGCAGGGGAAGATCCGCTCCCAAGGAGCGCATCAACTTGTCGGTTGGGGCAATCTCGTCCTGAGAGACGGCCACCACGTGGTCGCCAGACCCAAGACTGCGGGAGAGACTGTCCAAGTAGCGCAGCGCCAAGTGGCACGCCGGGCAGTCGGCCTTGAAGAAAGCGAGCAGGGAGGGGCCGGAGAGTGGCTGGCCCGGGACTGGGGGCGCAACGACGCCGTTGGAGAGCATGGGCATGATTTTTGGGCGCGGCGGATCGCGTGGGCCTGCGAGCCCCATCCTACAAGAAGTGCATCTGCGCGTATTCGCTCGACCTCCTGACGCACAGGTGGACAAGTTCCACAACGGGGTTGGGAGCTCAACGGGCCAAAGTTTCCTGCGGCGGGTACGCGGCCCTCTCGATTGCTACACTAGCTATGTAAGCGAGGCGTTGCTCTCCCGCCCGCAATGAAGTTCGGCGTCATCATTTTCCCAGGCTCGAACTGCGATCACGACGCGCTCTACGCGCTTACGCACAACCTCGGCCAGCGAGCCACGGAGATCTGGCACGAGTCCGAAGAGCTGGGTGACGCGGATGCCGTCTTCGTGCCCGGCGGATTCTCCTACGGCGATTACCTGCGTTGCGGCGCGATTGCCCGGTTTTCGCCAGTCATCCGCTCATTGCGGCGCTTCGCGGATTCCGGCGGGCTGGTGATCGGGGTGTGCAACGGCTTCCAGATCTTGTGCGAGGCCGGCCTGCTGGACGGCGCCCTGATCCGCAATCAAGACCTGCGTTTCGTGTGCCGGACTGTCGAGCTCGTCCCGGGCACGCTGGACTCGGCCTTCACCTCGGCTTGCCAGCCCGACAGGCCGCTCAGGATCCCGGTCGCCCACGGCGAGGGCTGCTTCTTCGCCGACGAGGCCACCTTGGACCGGATCGAGGCGGAGGATCGCGTCGCCTTCCGCTACTCCGGAAACAACCCCAACGGGTCGAGCCGGAACATTGCCGGCGTGCTGAGCGAGGGACGCAACGTGCTCGGTATGATGCCGCACCCCGAACGCGCCTGCGATACCGCAGTGGGCTCCACCGATGGAATTGCAGTCTTTCGATCGATGATCGCCGCGGCCGGGAACGGCCTTCGCCATGCAGACTGAAGTCGACGAGCGGACAGCCGCCGAACACGGTCTCACGTCTGAGGAATACCAGCGGATCACCGACCGCATCGGGCGCGTTCCGACACTGACAGAACTCGGAATTCTCAGCGTCATGTGGAGCGAGCACTGCTCGTACAAGAGCTCGCGGCTGCACCTGAAGAAGCTTCCCACTCGAGGCGATCGGATCTTGGTCGGGCCGGGCGAGAACGCGGGCATCGTCGATATCGGCGGCGGCTGGGCGGCCGCCTTCAAGATCGAGTCGCACAACCATCCCAGCTATATCGAGCCGTTCCAAGGGGCCGCGACCGGTGTTGGCGGCATCCTTCGCGATATCTTCACCATGGGCGCCCGCCCTGTAGCGGTGCTCGACGCCCTTCGGTTCGGCCCTCCCGACGATCCGGAGAACGGTCCAGCCAACCGGCGGATCATCCGCGGAGTGGTCGAGGGCATCGCTCACTACGGCAATTGCATCGGAGTGCCCACGATCGGCGGGGAATGCTCCTTCGACCCCTGCTTCAGCGCGAACCCCTTGGTCAACGTCTTCGCCCTTGGGGTGTTCCGCCAAGACTCGATCTTCCTCGGATCCGCCAAGGGGCTCGGCAACCCTGTCATCTACGTGGGCGCCAAGACCGGCAGGGACGGCATCCAAGGGGCATCGATGGCCTCTGCCGAGTTCGACGAGGATTCGGAGGCCAAGCGCCCCAACGTCCAGGTTGGCGACCCGTTCCTGGAAAAACTCCTGCTCGAGGCATGCCTCGAGGCAATGCGCACGGGCGCGATTCTCGGCATTCAAGACATGGGTGCAGCCGGGCTGACCTGCTCGACCGCGGAGATGGGCGGGCGCGGCGGGGTCGGGATCGAGATCGAACTCGACCGCGTCCCGCAACGCGAAAGCGGGATGACGCCCTACGAAATCATGCTCTCGGAATCGCAGGAGCGCATGCTGCTGGTGGCAGAACGCGGTCGAGAAGGCGAAGTGCTGGCGGTCTTTCGAAAATGGGGGCTGGACGCTGTAGAGATTGGAACTGTGACGGCGGATCGGCTCTTGCGTGTCAAGCACGGCGGGAGCGTGGTGGCCGAACTGGACGCGGGCTTTCTCAGCGACGACGCGCCGCTATACGACCGTCCGCACAGCGAGCCGCGCCGCACAGCGCCGCTGGACGGGCCGGCCCTGAACGAACCGTCAGCAGCAGATCTGCTTGCTGGAATCGAAGCCCTGCTGGCTTCGCCTGAACTCAATTCCAAGCGCTGGATCTGGGAGCAGTACGACCATCAGGTTCGGACGAATACGACATCGGGCCCGGGTGCCGACGCCGCCGTGATCCGCATCAAGGAGGCAAACGTCTCCCTTGCCATGTCACTGGACGGCAATTCGCGCTACTGCTCGCTCGACCCGCGCCTCGGCACCCAATTGATCGTGGCCGAATGCTGTCGCAACCTCGCCACGGTCGGCGCGACGCCGATCGCCGCGACCAACAACCTCAACTTCGGCAATCCCGAAAAGCCGGAGATCATGGCCCAGCTCGTGGAATCGATCGAAGGCATGGCCGAAGCGTGCCGCCATTTCGGCACGCCGATTACCGGCGGCAACGTCAGCCTGTACAACGAGACCCTTGGCGAGGGCATCGATCCGGCTCCCGTGCTGGGCATCGTAGGGATGCTGGATCACATGGCCGCCCCGATCGGGTCTTGCTTCACGCAAGCAGGCGATCTGGTCGTCCTGCTCGGCGGATTGCTGCCCGACTGCCGAGGCGACGAATTGCCCCAGAGGTTTGGATCGTCGCAGTACGCCAAGACCCTGCTGGCCCAGACATGGGGCCTGCCGCCGTCCTTGGACTTGGAGCACGAGGCGAGCGTCCACGAGGCGACGCGCAACATCGTCCGCCAAGACTTGGTCCACTCGGCGCACGATGTCGGCAGCGGAGGCTTGGCTGTGGCGCTGGCCGAGTGCTGCTTCGGCCCGGAACCGATCGGGGTGACCATCGAGTTCGATACCGACCATCCCCTGCTCAGCGCGATGTTTCACGAGTGCCCTTCCCGCGTGCTGCTTTCGCTGCCCCGTGCGAACATTGGGGAAGTGGTCGCGATCACGGCGTCGCTACACGTCCCGCTGGTCGAACTCGGCCACACCGGTGGTTCAACGCTGGCGTTCAGGCTGAATTCGACTACGCGCGTAGAAGCGCCGGTCGCGCAGCTGCGCAAAATCTGGGAGTCTTCGTTCGAAGCCTCCCTGGAGGCTCAATGAGCGAACAGGCCGCGCCCGTCCCGAGCCGGGCAGTCGAAGTGGACGCCGGGGACCGCTTCCGCGAGGAGTGCGGCATCTGCGCGATCTTCGGCCATCCAGAGGCCGCCAACCTGGCGTACCTAGGCCTCTACGCCCTGCAGCACCGTGGCCAAGAGAGCGCGGGCATATGCTCCAGCGACGGCCAGACCATCCACACGCGCAAAGGCATGGGCCTCGTCAGCGAGATCTTCGGCGAGGATGAGCTCCAACAGTTGACCGGCCACATGGCAATCGGTCACACGCGTTACTCGACTGCGGGCGACATTGGCTCGCGCAATGCTCAGCCGTTCTATGTCGAGTGCAACAAGGGCGCATTGGCGGTCGCCCACAACGGCAACCTGACCAATGGCCACGCACTTCGGAGAGCGATTGAGAAGAGCGGATCCATCTTCCATGCCACTAGCGACACCGAAGTCATTCCTCACCTGATGGCCCGTTCCACGGAGCAGACGCTGGACACCGCACTGCGCGAGTCGCTCTTGGAACTGGAAGGGGCCTATTCGCTGGTCTTACTGAGCACCGATCAGATCATCGTCGCCCGCGACCAGCGCGGGTTCCGTCCGCTCGCCTACGGCACCATGAAGCACGAGGGGCGCAACGTCCACGTGTTCGCCTCCGAGACCTGCGCCTTCGATCTCATCGGAGCGAAGTATCAAGGAGAGGTGGAGCCGGGCGAGATGGTCATCGTCACCGACAGGGGCGTGACGAGGCAGCGCTTCGCGCCTGCGCTAAAGCCTTCCCAGTGCGCCTTCGAGCACGTCTATTTCTCGCGTCCGGATTCGATCGTGTTCGGACGCTCGGTGCACAAGTCGCGCGAGGCCTTGGGCCGCATCCTCGCGCGAGAGAGCCCAGTCGAGGCCGATTGCGTCGTGGCCGTGCCTGATTCCGGCAACGCGGCGGCGCTGGGCTTCGCGCAGGAGTCGGGAATTCCCTTCAGCATCGGACTCATCCGCAATCACTACGTGGGCCGCACATTCATCGAACCCAAGCAATCGATCCGCAACTTCGGCGTCAAGCTCAAGCTCAATCCGGTGAACCACCTGGTCGCCGGCAAGCGCGTGGTGCTGGTGGACGATTCGCTGGTGCGCGGCACCACGAGCCGCAAGATCGTGGGGATCATGCGTGACGCGGGCGCAACAGAGGTCCACCTGCGCATCTCCTGCCCTCCCACCATTGCGTCGTGCTACTACGGAGTGGACACGCCCGACAAGGACGAGCTGATTGCCAACCGGATGACCGTCGAAGAGATCCGGGAGCACACCGGCGCCGACTCGCTCGCCTACCTGTCGCTGCAAGGACTCAAGCAGGCGGTCGGAGACAACAACGGCGGCAGGTACTGCTATTCGTGCTACACCGGCTCGTATCCGACGGACCTCGTCGACGTCGATCAATTCGTCCAAGACCATCGCCAGAAGGACACCGCCGAGAACACGATCGCGTGGCGATCTAGGCCGAGCGAGTAGCCGGCGCCCAACCGCTGGCCTCGCCGGCCGGGCAGCAGACAAGCGCTGTTGCGTGCGCGCCGATGTCCTGTGCCCAAGCTCAACGGTTCTCGCAGACCATGTATACTGTTGCCGTTCGGCGACTGGCAGTCGCAGCGAATTCGAGGGGGTCCAAGTGCAACGCAAGAATCTGTCCCGCCTTATCTTGGTGCCGCTGGCACTGGCCTGTGCCATGCCGGCCCTGGCCGAAGAGACGCGGATTTTCAACACCGTCAAGCAAAAGCTCGCGGAGGGCAAGCAGGTCGTCGGCGGCACGATCAACACCTCCGACCCGAACGTGTACTGCGCCATGGCGAATTCCGGGTTCGACTTCCTGTGGATCGAGATGCAGCACAGCCCGCTGAACTACGACCAAGTCGCGAAGATGATCTGGGCTTGCAAGGACGCGCCTGCGATCCCCTTTATTCGGGTCCCGACACCCACTGAAGGCGACATCCAAAAGGCCACCGACATCGGCGCACTCGGAATTGTCGTGCCCATGGTGGACAGCGTCCAAGAGGCCGAGGACGGCGTGACCTACGCGAAGTTCCCGCCCCGGGGCAAGCGTAGCCGGGGCGGCGGCCAGTACGGCCGTCTCTGGGGATCGGACTACCGGGCCGTGGCCAATGACAACATCATGGTCGTCGTGATGATCGAATCGCCCGCGGGCATCGACATTGTCGACAAGGTAGCGGCGATCGATGGAGTGGACGTGGTCTTCGCCGCGAGCGGCGACATCGGCAGCTTTACCGGCTGGGAGCGTGACGACCCGCGCTATATGGCCCTGATCGAGAAGATCAAGGTTGAAACGCTCAAGGCTGGCAAGATCGTAGCCGGGCCGTTGGCCTGGCGCGACCGGGACGGCTTCATGTTCTTCCAAGGGCCTTCGGAAGGCAGCTTGATCAGGGACGGCGCGAGAGCGGCCCTGGAGCGCCCGGCGGAGAAGATGGAGGACGTCGCCACCGGCGACGAGAGCAACTGACGCCGCCGCCGCGCCCCGCTGGCGGCGCGGGCAGAAGCTCGGACAAGCCGTCAGGGCTTGGCGACCAGCAGGAACAGGTATAGCAACGGCAGGTATAGCACCGACGCGCGCAGCAAGTCTCTCGCGTCGCCAGCCGCGCCGCTCTTGGCCAGTCGAACCCCTGCCGCGAGGTAAGCGCAGCCGAGCAGGAACGCGGGCACCACGTACCACGAGGCTGCCATGCCCAGCCACGCCGGGGCCATCGAGAGCGGCACGAGCAGGGTCGAACTGGCGATGATCTGGCGGTACGTCGATCTGCCCGACGGCTCGACCACGGGCAGCATCCGGATGCCGGCCCGAGCGTAGTCCTCGCGGTACATCCACGCAATCGCGTAGAAGTGCGGGAATTGCCACAGGAACAGGATTCCGAACAGGATCCAGGCCTCGACACCCAAGCTGCCGCGCAGGGCCGCCCAGCCCATAAGAGGCGGCACGGCTCCCGGGAACGCGCCCAGCGTGGTCGACCACCACGTGCGCGTCTTCAGCGGCGTGTAGACGAGGTTATAGCTGACTACCGTACACACGCCGAGCCAAAAGCTGAGCGCATTGACGCCAGCGAACAAGTAGGCCAAGCCCGCGACCGTCAGTCCGGACGCATAGATCAATGCCGAACGCGACGGAACCCTGCCCGCCGGCAGCGGACGGTTCGCCGTGCGGCGCATGCGGGCATCCACGTCCCGCTCCCACCACTGATTCAAGGCACCCGTCCCGGCGGCCAGCAGTGCCGTCGCGAACAGGGCGTGAAGCATCTGCGCGGCCGGCAGGGCGCCGTCGGCTGCCAAGTAGCAGCCCATCGCCGTGGACATCAGAATGAGCCAGACGATCGAAGGCTTGATCAGTTCGTAGTAATCGGCCAGCACAGCGGCCGAATTGGTGCCGCCAGCAGCCCGCACGCTGGTCGGGACGTTGGTGTTCATTGCCTAGGCGCGCCGGCGGCGCTCGGTCATCAGCCGGAATAGGCGAAAGTGACTTCCGTGCTCTCGCTGGGCCCGACGGTGATCTGCACTTCCTGCTCTCCCAGCTGCTCATGCACCGCTTGCAGCGTGTAGCTGCCCGGAGGCAGGTTGCCGATCTCGAACGTCCCGTCGGAAGCGCTGACCGCGAAGTACGGGTGCTCCATCACGTGGATATAGGCCTGCATCCAAGGATGGATGTTGCACTTGACCGCGATCTTCATTTCGGCGCGCGGGAAGGCGTACTCAATCGCCGGGGCGTTGGAGGTCTGGGACTTGTTCCACTCGCGGTTCTCGCGCGGCAGCGGGTGCACGTTGTGGGTCGTGGGGTCGGAGTTGGTGATGTTCAGCGGCTGGCCCATCTGCACGGCGACGACGTGCGGCTTGTAGATGCAGCCGTCTTGATCCAGATTGACCGCGTCGGTGCGCACGGGGAAGCGCTTGCCCTCCAGCCCCTGCGAGACCCACACCAATACGTGCTGCAGCTTGCCGTCGTTGATGACCACGCGGTCCGAGGGCACGCGCCCGCCGTGCAACTGGATGCAGTCAGGCTCGGCGCTCATGTTGACCGGAGGGAAGCGCGGCGCATCGCCCGAGAACGTGATCATGCCCGTCACCGTCGCGGCCGTGGCCGGGTCCACCGTCACCATCTCGCCGACGGGCGCGGCATCGCCGCCGGACTGGCCACCCTGCTGGCCCCTCGTCCTCGCGTCGTAGTCGTCGAAGTAGTCGTCGCCGCCACAGGCTACGGCCAGGGCCAGCAGGACCGCGGGCAACAATGCCGCCGCCAGAACTTTACCTTTGCTCACGCTTGCATACCTCCGAAAAGCGTTCGAATCCTCATTGTAGGGCTTGCAGACGCCGCAATTCCGCGCCGTCCATCTGGAACATGTAGCGCGTCAGCAGATCGGCGTGGTCGCCCTCGTAGTTGCGCGCTTGGGCCGGGATCTGGCCTGCGAACACCCAGCGGTTGCCGTCGCGTTCGAACAGTTCGGACGGCATCGCCGTGCCCGGCGCGATCGAGGCCGGCTCGAGCATCCAGCGGTAGGTCCAGTTCGGCTTCAGACGCTCGGACGCGATCAGGAAATTGGGCGCCGTAGCGTCGACATCCTGCGATGGGACTCCGGTCATATGGCAGTTCAGGCACGGCGCCGCATCGCTGACGAACAGCTGACGCCCGATTGCCCGCTCCGCGTTGGTCAGCGGCTCCATCGCTTCGGGCATGTGCGGCACAGGCTGCGAGTCGCGCGCCATGAAGAACTTGGTGAGCTTTGCCAGCTGGCGGTCCGAGAAGTAGAACGTCGGCATGCGCGCGTGCAAGTACTCGCGCACCCCGTTGCGGTTCACGTCTTGTTCGCTGAGAGCCGGGTTGGCAAGGAAGCCCGTCAGCCAGTCGGGCTGCACGCGCGCGCCTTCCGTGTACAACTGCGGCGGCAGCTGCTCGGCCCAGTCGGGGTCGTCGGTGTAGCGCGGAATCGTCATGAACGACGAAACATTGCCCGGGCGGATCTGGTGGCATCCCGTGCAGTTGTGCCGCGTGATGATCCACCAGCCCTCCTGCACGTCAGCCCGCTCGTCTTCCGGCTCGAAGCGGTACTGCTCGGGAAAGGTCGTCTCGACCGCGCCAAGCAGGAACGTCGTCAGGGCGTTGATCTCCTCGGCGCTGAGGTTGAAGTTGGGCATCCGCAGGCGCTCGAGGTGCTCGCGCTCCTTGCCCTCGTCGAAGACCGCCGGGTTCTCGAGCTTGCGCTCGAAGAAGCCCTTGTGCGAATACCAGCCCTCCAACTCGGCCTCGTGCGTCTTGAGGGCGAAGTCGAGTCGCTCCAGCGGCTTGCTGCCCTCCAGCGTCAGGTCCGTGCCGATGCGACCCTCTTCCTCGAGGCCCGCGATCTCGTGACAGCCCGCGCAACCGTAGTGCCGGATGGCGTCCAAGCCCGCCGCTGCCATCTCCGGATCGTCCATGTACGGCGCCGGCGGGTACTCCTGGTCCGTGCGCTGCTCGCTGAGGTAGGTGGCGATGTCCCGCGACTCGCGATCGGTCAGGCGCAGGCTCGGCATTACCGGGCGCGGCCGCATCGCGTCGGGCACGTTCGGATCCGGGGTCACCTCCGAGGGATCGTGAATCCAGCGCACCATGTAGTCGTAGTTCATCTTCTCGCCGACCCGGCTGAGGTTGGCGGCAAAGTCCCCGCCCATCTGGGTGTCGCCCTCTCCGATCGAGTGGCAGCCCAGGCAGCCCCGGGTCTCGAAAAGTTCCTGGCCGCGCTCGGCGTTTCCGCGCGGGTGACGGACCAGCTCGCCGTCCAGCGCGTTCTGCCACAGATAGGCCGAGATCTGCTGGACCTCCTCGTCCAGCAGCCGAAACACCGGCATCTTCGAACCCGGACGGAACTCGTGGGGATTCTTGACCCATGCCGGAATCCACTCCTTGACGTCCTTGAGCTTGATCTCCTTCAGGCTCGGGCCGAACTTCTTGACCTCCTGGGCGAGATTGGCCTGTTCCATCTCTAGGTTGTGGAGCTCCGCATCCAGGCGCGTGTTGGTCAGCCGCAGTTCCTCGGCCCGGGCGTAGTACCGCTGGGCGGCAGCACCGTCCGCGGCCGTGTCGCCCAAGTCGAGGTTGACGCGCATCTCCTTGGCATTCGCCGCGTGGGTAGCGCTGAGATTGCGCAACTCCTGACTCACGGCGGTCAGCTCTTCGGCTTCGGCATCGTAGCCCTCGAAGCGGTGGCAGCCCCAGCAACCCTTGTTCATGTACAGCTCGCGCCCCATGTTCAGCGTCTCGCCGCCGGGAGTGACGATCTCCTTCGCGTGGCACTGCTGGCAGCCGGCCTCGACATTCTCTGGGAAATACATCGGCCAGAGCCAGAACTTGTGTCGCCCGTGGCCCTTGGTCACGCTGCGCGTGGCTCGGCCGTTGCCGTTGTGACAGGACGAGCAGCCGAAAGCCTCGGGGTCGTGGATCGTGAGCAGTTCCGGCCGGGGGTGGCTCTGGAACACCGGGTAGATCAGGTCCGTGGGCCCGATCTCGACGGGCTCGCGAATGCCGAGGTGGCAGGACTCGCAGCGATCCACCAAGTCGATGTCCAGCAGGTGGATCTGCTTGATGCCGATGTCGAAGTTCCGCATGTTCGCCATCAGCCCGTCGATCTGCGTCGCGCCCAGGCCGACCAAGCGGTCGGACATCAATGCGTCGCGCTTGGAGCGCAGCCGGTTCGCTTCGGCCAGCGCCTCCAAGCGCTCAGCCTGCAGGTTGGTGCGCAGCTCCTGCATGCCGAGGAATTCCGCCTCGAGCTGCTCGTACTGCAGCTCCAGCTCCTCGGTGCCGCCGGAGCCGTCGGCCAGCGGCAGCTCGACTTCGACCACGCGGGAGCGGATTTCCTCGATTTCCTCCCGCATGGACTGCTTATCTCCCTCGTCGTGGGAGACCTCGATCAGGTAGCGCTGCGCGTCGATCTCGCTGCGCAGGACCTGGAATGCGTTGCGGGCCGCGGTCATGCGCGGCACCACCCCTTGGCCGACCTCGCGGTCGATTTCCGCGATCCGCGCGCGAACCGCCTCTTCGGCGGTGCCGAGCTCGCCGCTGATCTGCTGGTATTCCGGCGACTGGCGGATGGCGTCCTCCTTGGCCGCCTGCTGGGGCTGCAGTTCCGTCAAGAAGCGCGAATAGTAGGCTCTGAAGCGGCCCTGGTACTCCTTGTAGGGCCGCATGATCTCGACTTCGTCGTAGATCGCCCACACCAGCGACGCGAGCAGTAACAGCATCGACACCAGCAGGTGGACGCTGTACGACTTGGTGGTTATCGGATCCGGCTGAACCTGGGTTTCTTCTGCCATGTAAATCGCTATGCCTTCCCTTGCGCGGCCTCTCTTGCCTGCAACGCTAGACGTTGAACCAAGGCGTCACCCACACGTACTTGATGCGGAACAACAAGCGCGCCGCCATCTTGACCGGCAGCGCCAGCATGATGATGAGCAGCCCCTGCATGATCGCGTACTGCAGCAGCGACATGCGGCCCAGGATCTTGCGGCTGAACTCGGTGGCCGTGATGATGCGGTGGCAAGCGTAGCCCGCCACCACCATGAAGCCTCCCACCACCAAGCCGCCGAAAATTCCGATCCACGGCTGGGAGGTGATGCCCACGATCTCGTGCAAGTCGCGGTTGATCTCGAAGATCAGGCGGTTGTGGTCCCAGGTCATGCCCGGCCAGAACCACATCCAGCCCGGGCCGCGGATCAATGTGCCGATCACGATCATCGAGCACCACAGGATGATGAAGCCGAATATGAAGGCCCAGATCGCGAAGCGCCGCTGCTTGTAGGTGTAGTAGCCGTTGCCCAGCGGGTTCGCGTCGATGTAGGGAATCACGATCAGGCCGATGATGATCAGCGTCGGCATCACGACGCCGGCAATCCACGGGTCAAAGTAGACCAGCATCTCCTGCAGGCCGAGGAAGTACCACGGCGCCTTGGACGGGTTCATCGTCAGGGACGGGTTGGCCGGCTCTTCCAGCGGCGCGTCGAGCGTGATGGACCACACCATCAGGATGATGGTGACGATGATCGCCGCCAGGAACTCCATGCGCAGCAGGTAGGGCCAAACGGCTACCTCCCGCACCCAGCCCTTCTGGAAGGGCTGCACCTTGCGGTGGTGCGTCTTGGCCATGTCCGGGTCGTTCTCGAGCCGCTCGGCCAGGCGGTCGTTGGCGCGCGCCTGTCGCAGGGCGTACCAGGTGAAGAACGGGATGATGAAGAGCATCCCCACGATCGGGATGTTGTCCGGGAGCGAGACGATGGTCCAGAGTTGGTGCCAATCCATGGTGCTGATTCCTGCTCGATTCGCTAACGCCTACCTGCGGACCGGCTTGATTTCCTTCTCGAGCATGATCGGGGCAGGACCGGAAATGCCGCCGTCCTTGCGGACTCGCCAGAAGTGCACGATCATGAAGATCGCCGCGAAGCCCGGGATGGCGATGCAGTGCCAGATATAGGCGCGCAGCAGCGCGTTGGCATCCACGATCGAGCCGCCCAGCAGGGCGAAGCGCACGTCGTTGAAGGGCGTCATGCCCAGTTCCGGCCCGAAGGGACCCTCGTGCCCAAGCATGGGCGTCGCGCGCGCCATGTTGGTGCCGACGGTGACCGCCCAGAATCCGAGCTGGTCGTCGGGCAGCAGGTAACCCGTGAACGACAGCAGCAGCGTCAGAACCAGCAAGATCACCCCGACCGACCAGTTGAACTGGCGCGGCTTCTTGTACGAACCGGTCAGGAACACCCGGAACATGTGCAACTGCACGGTCAGCACCATCGCGTGCGCCGCCCAGCGGTGCATGTTGCGCAGCAGCTTGCCGAAGGGCACGTCGTGCTCGAGGTAGAGAATGTCGCGGAAGGCCTGGACCTTGGTCGGGTGGTAATAGAACATCAGCAGCACGCCGGTCCAGGTCAGCACCCAGAACAGGTAGAAGCTGATGCCGCCCATGCCCCACGTGAAGTTGTAGCGCACCGCGTCGCGGTTGACCTTGGCCGGGTGCAAGTGCAGGAACACGTTGCTCAACACGCCCAGCGTGCGGCTGCGGGCGGTCTGGTCATGCTTGACGCGGAAGATCGACTTGTAGACCTCGGTCTTGGTCGGCTGCTTGAGGCCCTCGAGGTCGATCTGCGCCTTCTTCTTGATCTCGTCCGGATCGATGGTCACGCCCAGCAGCGAGCGGGCACCGTTGCCGTTGCCGCCAGCCGGCGCGGCGGGCTTGTCCTTGACTTCGCTTGGGTTGTTCTCAGCCATGCTCTTGGTCTCCTGCCGCCATCACACCTGAAGGTAGCTGCCCTCGGAGTCGAACTGCGTGGGCTGGCCCTTTTCCTCGCGGTAGAGCACGCTGGTGTCCACGACGATGCGCCCCTGAGGGTCCAGTGACACGTACGCCCGGTCCATCGGTCGCGGGGCCGGGCCCTCGTAGTTGCGGCCCTCCGGGTCGTAGCCGCTTCCGTGGCACGGGCACTTGAACTTCGCCTCGCTGAGCTTCCAGTCCGGGGTGCAGCCCAGATGCGTGCAACTGGCGTAGATCACGAACAGCCGGTCGGTCGTGCGCACGACCCAGATACGCTTGCTCTTCTGGAAGCGCGTGTCGACGCCGATGCCGTAGTCGGTTGGCAGGCCGATGCGGAACTGCGTCCGCGGCTCGAAGATCGTGCGCGGAAAGAAGAACCGCAGGAACATCAGCAAATTCGTCGTCAGGAAGCCGCCCGTGAGCAGTCCGATCAACCTCCGCCGCGAGCGGATCTTCGCCTCTTCGTCCTTGCCCTCGGCCTGGATGCTCGCCTTGATGCGGCCAATCAGCGAGGCGCCAGACGCACCCCCGGCCTGTTCTTCCGACATCCCGTCTTCCCTCCACGAAAGCGCGTTCCAATGAATCGGAACTGCCTTCCCTAACCCTATTGTAGAAAAGCCGCGCCCCCTGCTTCAATCGCCCTCTCGCGCGTCCTAGGCAGGGGCCGCAGCAATCTGCTCCAGCATCTGCCGCGCCCGGCGCAGATCGTCAGGAGTGTCCACGCTGACGCCGACGTGGTCGCCGGTTCGGACGACTGCTATACGGTGGCCGCGGTCCAAGGCGCGGAGTTGCTCTAGCCCTTCGGCCAGTTCCAGCTGCGTCGGCCGCATGCGGCTGAAAGCCAGCAGGAAGTCCCTGCGGTAGGCGTAGATTCCGATGTGCTCCCACGCGGCCGCGTCCACGCCGCGATCCGGATAGGGGATCGGGCTGCGCGAGAAATACAGCGCGGTGCCGTCTGAGGCCGTCACGACCTTGACCACGTTGGGATCTTCCAGCACAGCTCGCTCCGTGATCCGCTTGCACAGCGTCGCCATCGGCGGCGCAGTCGGCTCCAGCAGCGGACGCACCACCTGCTCTAGCACGCGTGCGTTGACGAACGGCTCGTCGCCTTGGATGTTGACGACGATCGCAGCGCTCTCGGCGGCAGCCACTTCGGCCACGCGGTCCGTTCCGGAGACGTGATCAGAAGAGGTCATCGCCACCGCGCCGCCGAAGCGTTCCACCGTGGCGCGGATCCGCTCATCGTCCGTGGCGACAACCACCCGCTCCAAGACCGCGCACGCGGCAGAGCGCTCGTATACGTGCTGGATCAGGGGCTTCCCGCCCAAGTCCGCCAGAGGCTTGCCCTCGAAGCGGCGCGATGCGAAGCGGGCGGGGATGACGCCGAGAACGGTCTCAGGCACGACACTCCATTGTTGTCAGATGGAAGCGGTGGTGCGCCAAGGCTTGCCTCGGCGCATCACAGTCCCCCATCAGATCTCTGGAATGGGATCGGTCGGAGCTACGTCCTCGCCCTCCCAGTTCACGTTGCCTTCGTCGTAGATGAGCACCCGAGCGCGGCTGCCGGGCGCGTGCGGCCGTTCGCTCTCGGGCAGGAAGCGACGGTGTTCGGCCATCACCTCGGCATACTGGCTGTCCCCGGCGAGGTTCTCGAACTCCTGCGGGTCGTTGCGCATGTCGTACAGCTCTTCGGATCCGTCAGCGTGGCGGATGTAGCGCCAGTTCTCCGAGCGGACGCCGTGGTTGCCAGGATTGTGCGTGGTGATGGCGGGCCATTCGCGCGGCGCTGACGCGTCCTGCAGTTGCGGCGCCAAGCTGCGGCCGTCCAGCCCCTGCTGGGCGGGCAGGCCGGCAAGCTCGACCAGCGTGGGGTAGATGTCGAGCAGCTCCGCCGGGCTGGTAACGCGAGCGCCGCTCGCGACGCCCGGGCCCGCGAAGATCAGCGGCACCCTAGCCGAGCGGTCCCAGAGCGTGTTCTTGCCTGTAATCAGCTTCTCGCCGAGGTGCCAGCCGTGGTCGGACCAGAGCACGACGACCGTGTCGTCGGCATGGCCGCTCGCCTGCAGCGCGTCCAGCACGCGGCCAACCTGGCTGTCGACGAAGCTGACCGACGCCAGATAGGACGCCACCAGATTGCGCCACTCGCCGGCATCCTCGAGAAACTTCAGCCGCGGCTCGGGCAGCTTCCAGTGCAGGTACCAGCTGAAGCGGGGCGTGTCGTCACGGTCGTCGCGGCGGATCTCGGGCAGGACGACCGAATCGAGCGGGTACATGTCGTACCACTCCTGTGTCACGTAGCAAGGCACGTGGGGCAGGAAGAACCCGGCGGCCAAGAAGAAGGGCTGCTCCTGAGGCCCGTTCAGCGGTCCTTGCAGCTGTTCGACGGCCCAACTGGCGACCTGCCAATCGCCTTTATCCTCGTCGTTGTGCGGGAATGTCCCCCAGTCCATCAGCGGGTGGTTCTGCGGCGTCTGCACCAGCTTTTCCTCGGGGCGGGCTCCCACTCCAGCAGGCGGTCCCAAAAACTGGAACTCGCTATCTGTATCGGCCCTTCCGAATCGCCCGTGGTAGATCTTGCCGGTGGAGTAGGTGGCGTAGCCGTTGCGCTCAAAATACTGCGGCAGTGACTCGATGTCCTGCAGCGATTCAACCTCGCGGAACCACGGCGCGAGTCCGTAAATCCCTGTGCTGGTAGGCCGGCGGCCGGTCAGGAGACTGGTGCGAGACGGATTACACAACGGCGCCTGGGTCTGGGCGTTGAGGAAGGTCGTGCCACGCGCGGCCAGCCGGTCCATGTACGGCGTCTTCACCTGCGGGTGGCCCCCCAGCGGTCCCACCCAATCGTTGAGGTCATCGATCGCGATGAACAGGATGTTGGGCTTGGGCGGGGGCGCCTGCTCGGCCGAGCAGGCCGCCAACAGGGCGGCGATCACAACGCCAGTGCAGGCTACGCGGATGCTACGGGTCATGGGAATCCCGGTCGATACCCTATCACAGGCAGGAGCCTAGCGCGGCCTAATCGTTACGAGTCATCACCGACTGGACCGGCGTCGACATCTCGACGGCGGGCAGTCGCTCGCGTTGCCCATGTAGAGCAGTAGTCCCGTTCCCGCGTTGACGCTGCACAAAATCGCACAGCGGCCGCAGAACGATTTCCGCCCGTCGTTCGCGGACTGGGCGGCCGAGGAGTCCAGACACCTCGCGAAGTCATCGAAGCGGACCGATGCCTTCCCGTCGGCGTAGGGTGGCGACCGGTCAGCGCGGCAACCCCGCCTGAGGCGCGGGCACGGGCGCGTCGTCGCGCCGGCCCTCGTCGTGCTGCTTCCGCTCGGTCCGGCTCAGCTCAGTCAGCACTTGAGCCGTGTTCTCCTTGACCGCGACCTGAGTCTTCGGCGGCAGCCGCTCGAACAGCTCTTGCCAAGGCCGATGCTTCATCTTTCTCATCCTCTCTCTGACTCCAGCAACCCCTCGCGCATGTGCGGGTGCCTTGAACTCTTGACCTGTGACGAATAAGGGCTCCCCGGCGTTGTGCCACGCGCCACCAGCAGATCCACCACCTTCGCGGAATCAGTCTGCTCGCGGAGCGTCAGGCCGTTCCACCATGCCTCGAATTCGTCCGTGTACTCGACACTATGGGACATGGTCGTTTCCTGTGCAGCGCGGTGAATTCGCATCAGAAGGCTGGCCGCTCCAAGCACTTGATATCGGTCAAGCCGCAGCCAATAGCCCGCACTTCAGCGTTCAGTATCGCCCGGTTGCGCGAATTCAAACGCAACCCGCACGTGTTCGAGTTTCGGGGTGCAGATGCCGAGGGCAACGGGATGGGTATCGTCGTGGCGTTGCGGAGCGTGATTCGCCTCGGCGCCATCACGGCTTCTCTGGTCTTGGCGACCCTCCGGACCGGACTATCGTTACCTCATGCGGTGGCACAGTCTCGCGCGCCGAATGGCGTGGATCATTACATTTCCTTGAGCTGAAGGGATTAGTCCTGCTGGGATTTCAGGCGGGACGGTACCGCACGGCCGCACTACGACCACAGTTGTCGCGCGCTGCCAAGACATCCGTCGCTGGGCGACCAGACAGTTTCCTAGCGGGCTGGGAGCATGCTCGAACAGCCTCGTGGCCGGTGCATTGAACCCGCGCAGTCCCCGAAATTTGCTGATCCAAGTTCCCACGCGTACGAGAAAACATGGGAGGGCAGTGCCCGTTTGAGTCTGCATGTCGTCGCGCTCCTGTAAGATCTCATGTCAACGAGTGATATCGGAATCCCCTCCTGTAGCGGGGCTATTCTCGATGGCCGGAATCCACGGGGATGACAGAGACCGGAGGCTCGCACGTGAATCCTGCAGGACTAAGAGGGAAGACGGCTCTCGTCACCGGTGGCAACCACGGCATAGGGGCGGCCGTAGCGAGGGCTCTCGGCGCCCAAGGCGCCAATGTGTTCATTACCTATTTCCGACCGGAGACCTCCTATTCGAAAAACGAGCTCCGCGAAGCTCTCTCGGCGGGCATAGGCGGTGACGCGCTCTATCGTGCCCACCAGCAGCAAACACCCGAGCACATCGTGTCGTCCGTCAAGTCAGCCGGCGGGCGCGCCTCCATGTTGGAACTTGATCTCTCCGCGGGCGAGTCGGTCTCAACAGTGCTCGACGCCTGCGAAGCTGAGCTCGGCCACGTAGAGATTCTGGTGAACAATCACGCCTACTGTTCGCTGGAGACGTTCGATCCCGCCGGTGTCGGAGGAAGCGAGTACGACGCGAGAGTGGAATTGACAACCGCCGAAGGAATTGACCGGCACTTCGCCGTCAATGTCAGAGCCACCGTGCTCCTGATGGCCGAGTTCACGAGAAGCCACATAGCGAGGGATGCCAAATGGGGCCGGATCATTAACATCAGCACTGATGCAGCGGATGCACACAGCCTGAATGTCAGCTACGCCGCAAGCAAGCATGCGATCGAATCCTACAGTCGGTCAGCAGCCTCAGAGCTTGGCAAGTACGGGATCACCTGTAACGTCGTTGCGCCGGGACCGATACAGACTGGTTACATCACCCCCGAGCTGGAAGGGGTGATTGTCGAACGCACTCCCCTCGGTCGGCTGGGAACACCACAGGATGTGGCGGACGTCGTCTCGTTTCTGGCCTCCGACGAGGCGCGATGGCTGACCGGACAACTGCTCTACGTTGGGGGCGGATTTCGAATGCCTCAGTGAGAGCCGCGATTCCTTCTGAAGTCGCGTCGGAAAGACTCGGCTGTGCGGAGCTTCGCAGGCACGCGAGGCGCCTACGCCGCTGGCAGGTTTGGAGCGGGACAACGCACTGCCGGCCGCAGCCCTAGCCTGCCGGAGCCAGTCCGAATGGGGCAGAGGCTAACGTACGATTAGAAATCGCACATGTCGCGGGCGACAGAACAGTTCGGGGGCTTGCTGGCCATCATGCAGCGACTGCGATCGCCGGAGGGCTGCCCGTGGGACCGCGAGCAAACGCTGGAGTCTCTGCGTCGCTACCTCATCGAAGAGACCTACGAGGTGATCGACGCGATCGACCGGCGCGACTGGACGGGCCTGGCGGAGGAGCTAGGGGACCTGCAGCTGCAGGTCGTCTTCCAGGCAGAGATCGCCCGGAGCGAAGGATGGTTTGACATCCAAGCCGTCTTGGAGACCATCAACTCCAAACTGGTCCGACGCCACCCGCACGTGTTCGAGTCGGAGTCGCTGAAGACGGCCGAGGACGTGACCCAACGCTGGGAGCAAATCAAGCAGCAGGAGAAGCCTCAGCCGCAGGGCGAGGGATTGCTAGACAAAGTTCCCAGGCACCAGCCAGCCATGCTGGAGGCGCACCAAGCGGGCAGGGTCGCGGCCAAAGCCGGCTTCGACTGGCAGGAATTCGAGGACATGGGCGACAAGCTCGCCGAGGAATTCCGCGAGGTGTGCGAGGCGCTCCAGGCGAGTGATCCGGGACGCGTCGAGGACGAGGTCGGGGACTTGCTCTTCATGGCTGTCAACGTCGCACGATTCTCCGGAGTGGACCCGGAACTGGCGCTCAAGCGCGCCAATTCCAAGTTCCGCCAACGCTTTCGCTCGATGGAGCGAGCGCTGGCAGCGGAGGACCGGGAGATGGCGGCCTGCACCCCTGCGGAGTTGGAACAGCTATGGCAGCGCGCCAAGCAGGACTAGGGCCGGTCGAGATCCGGCCGCTGCGAACGCTGGAAGAGTTCCAGTCGACCTTGAGGCTCCAGTCGGAGATCTGGGGATTCGACCAAGCCGATCTGGTCGCGCCCAGGCTGTTCGGCGTATTCGACCGCACCGGGGGCTCGTGCCTGGGGGCCTACCTCGGCGGCGAGATGGCGGGCTTCTCGCTGGCCTTTGCCGGGTTCAAGCTCGATGGCCGTCGCTATTGGCACAGCCACATGGTGGGGGTAAGGCCGCACCTGCACGGGCAAGGTGTCGGGTACCAGATCAAGCTTCGCCAGCGCGAAGAGGCCCTCGCTGTCGGCTTGGACCTAATCGAATGGACATTCGATCCGCTCCAGTCCCGCAACGCCTACTTCAACGTCGAAAAGCTCGGCGTCGACGTGCAAGCCTACCTGCCCGACTTCTACGGGATAACTTCAGCCGAATTGCACGGCGCGCTGCCCACCGACCGCTTGGTCGCCGCATGGAACCTGCGTAGCCCGGGCGCGGTGGCACGCCTCGCAGGCCGCCCGCGTCCCGGCTCCGAGAGCTCTGAGCGCATTGAGATTCCGGCACGGATCTCGGATGTCCCGCGCGAACGCGCAGCGAAGATCCAAGCGCGCGTGCGCGGGTCCTTTCAGGCGGCCTTCGCGAGCGGCCTGCGCGTGTCGGGCTTTGAACGAACAACAGAGGGCGGCGTATACCACCTAGCAGCGTGACGGGCGTCGGCAGGGCCTTGCCGTCGCGCCCGCCTACGATGGAGAACGATGGCAACCTTCCCAATCGCGGTCATCACGGACGAGTTCTCTCAGGACTTCGAGCGCGTGTGCAAAACCGCCATGGAACTGGACATCTCCGGGCTCGAGATCCGCACTGCCTGGGACAAGAACGTATTGTCGATGTCAAACGGCGAGATCGAACAGCTGAAGCAGATCGCCGACCGGCACGGCAGACGGTTCGTCGCTGTCGCCTCGCCAGTCTACAAGTGCGCCCTGCCCGCCGGCGGGGAAATCGACCAGCGATTCCAGCAGGACGCCTTCCAGGCCGCCTACGGCTTCGCGGAACAGCCGCGCATCTTGGCCAGGGCGCTGGAGATCGCACGCCGACTGGAGGCGCCCGTCGTAAGGGTCTTCAGCTTCTGGCGCACGGTGGGCCCGGAGCGCAACTTTCGACGCATCACCGAAATCCTCGCCGAGGGCGGCGAAGTCGCCCGCCAAGCCGGCATTCGCCTAGGCCTCGAAAACGAACCCGCCTGCCACTTTGCAACCGGAGCAGAAGTCGGCCGCGCTATCGACGAACTCGATCCCAGTCCCTACGGTGTGGTGTGGGATCCCGGCAACGCCTTCGCCGCGGGAGAGGCGGCGGTGCCGCACGGTTATTGCGAGGTTCCCGCGGGGCGAATCTGCCATGTCCACGTCAAGGACTGCACGCGCGATCCGAGCGGCGGCCAGCCGCAATGGTGTGACATCGGCGCCGGCGGGGTCGGGTGGCAGCAGCAGCTTTCGGCTCTCGCAGCCGACGGCTACGCGGGCGCGGTGAGCTTGGAGACCCACTGGACGGGTCCCGGCGGCGACAAGTACCTCGGAACGACGATCTGCGCCAAGAGCCTGGCAAGGCTCCTGACGCAAGCGTGAGAGGCCTTATTCGTCGTCTTCTCCGTCTCCGTCCGAGCGCTTGGCAGCCTGTACGATCTTGTCCGCGAGTTGTCCCGGCACGAAGTCGTAGACATGCTGCTCCATCGAGAACGAGCCGCGCCCCTGTGTCATCGAGGTCAGGTCGTTGGCGTAGGTGAGCATCTCGGCCATCGGCACGTGCGCATGGATCAGCTGGGTGGCGCCCTTGGCCTCCATGCCCTGGATGCGGCCGCGACGGCTGTTCAGGTCGCCCATCAGGTCGCCGGAAAATTCGCTCGGGGCCACGACCTCGACCTTCATGATCGGCTCTAGCAAGGCCGGCCGCGCCTCCGCCATGGCCAGCTTGAACGCCTTGCTGCCCGCCAGCTTGAACGCCAGCTCCGAGGAGTCCACGTCGTGATAGGAGCCGTCGTACAGGGTGACCTTGAAGTCGACGACTGGATAGCCCGCCAAGTAGCCCCTTTGCGCTGCCTCGCGAATTCCCTTCTCCACGGCCGGGATGTAGGTCTTGGGAATCGCGCCGCCGAAGATTTCGTCCGCGAACTCGAATTCGCCGCCACGCTCCAGTGGCGCCACCCGGATCTTGCAATCGCCAAACTGGCCGTGACCTCCGGTCTGCTTCTTGTGGCGCCCGTGCACATCCGCCTGGCCGCGGATCGTCTCCCGGTAGGGGATCTTGGGCGAGTGCAGCTCGACATCAACGTTGTAGCGCTTGCGCAGCTTGCTGCAGACGATGTCGATGTGCTGCTGGCCGTTGCCCGCCAGCAGGAACTCCTGCGTCTGCGGATCGCGGTAAAAGTTCAGCGAAGCATCTTCTTCCAGCACCCTGGCTATGGTGCTGCCGAGACGGTCCTCGTCCTGGCGCGTCTTGGGCTGGATAGCGTACGAGATTGATGGCGGCGGCAGCTTGACCTGCGGGAACGCGACTGGCCGCTCCTTTGCTCCGAGGCTATCGCCCGTGCCGGTGTCCTTAAGCTTGGCAACCACCCCGATGTCACCCGCATGGATCGCCGAGACCGGATCCAGCGTCTTGCCCTGCGCCACGCTGATGCGCGCGAACTTCTCGCTGGATTGCTTGCTGTGGTTGTACACAGACGCATCGTTCTGCAGCACGCCGGAAGCGACGCGAAAGTAGCTGACCCGCCCCGCGAATGCATCCGAGGCGGTCTTCCAGACGCGCAACGAGAGCGCCTCGCCATCGTCGACGCGGACTGCGCCGTCCTCCGTCGGGAGCTCGCCGCGATCGGCGGGCGACGGCGTCGAATCGACCAAGAAATCGAGCAGCCGATCAATGCCCATGTTGTGCAGCGCCGAGCCGCACAGCAGGGGCACGACCTCTCCGGCAGCCACCGCCTTGCGCAGGCCGGCGACCAGCTTGTCGGTCTCGAGCGTGCCCTCCTCGAAGTACTCTTCCATCAACTCCTCATCCGTCTCAGCGACGGCCTCGATCAGGCTGGTGCGCATCTCCTCGACTTGGTCGGCCAAATCGTCCGGGACGGCGGTCGAGGCGCCTTGTCCCGGGCCGCCCATCTCGTACTCGTAAGCACTGCCGCTGAGCAGGTCAACGACGCCGCGGAAACCGCTCTCGCGCCCGATCGGAAGCTGCACCGAGACCGCGGTAACGCCGAAGATCTCCTTGGCCTGTTGCGCGACCGCCTCGACCGAAGCCCGCTCCTTGTGCATCTTGTTGGCGAAGATCACCTTGGGCAGGCCGAACTCCGAGGCAAAGCCCCAGCCCTTCTCCGTTTGGATCTCGATGCCGTTGACCGCATCGACCACCACAAGGGCAGTCTCGGCGGCGGACATCGCGGTCTTGGCCTCGTTGATGAAGATGTTGTATCCGGGGGTATCGAGCAGGTTGACCTTCGCGCCCTTCCACTGGGCGTTCGCCACGCCCGTGGAAATCGACACCTTGCGGGCGACCTCCTCCTCGTCGAAGTCGGTAATCGAGTTGCCTTCGTCAACACTCGTCAGCCGGTTGGTGGCGCCCGACGTGTAGAGCATGGCGGCGGCTAGAGTGGTCTTGCCGCAGTCGCCATGGCCAACAATGCAGATGTTGCGAACATCCTTGCCCTCGTATTCCTTCATCGCACCTGTCCCACGAATTTCAGATTAGATTGGCCGGGAGTGTGATCCAAGCCCCGGCCGGCCCCAGATTCCAACCCTGCGCCGCGATAGGATCGCAAGCGCGGCTATCGCGTCTAGTATATGCGGTCAAGGGGCTTCGGCCTTACGAGCCGTTGTGTTCCAGCCATGTCGAATAGGAGTGGCGGCGCTGGCCGGTGTACCTATAGGTGTCGAAGACCCACGCCTCCCCCAAGGCGCGCGGGTCGCCGTCGCGTTCCAAGCGTTGCTGCAGTTCGGCCCGCAGGGACTTCTTCGCCTCGGCATGAGACGGGTCCGCCGCTAGGTTGCGGGCGCAGTCTGGATCGCTGTCAACGCGATAGAGCTCCTCGGCCGGACGCTTGCCGAACGACATCCGGTAGTACTCGTCGAAGCGGCCCACGAGCCGGGACTTTGTCGGGCTGGCATCACAGTTGCGATAGCCGGTTTCCGGATTGCCCGCGGGCCAGCGGTCCGGCTCGTAGTTGCGGACGTAGAGGTATTCTGGCGTGCGCAAGGCCCGCACCGGGTATCCCCAGTCGTTAGGCCGGCCCAAGTCGTGCCGTTCCTTGCCCACCAGCATGCGGTTGCGGCTGGAATCGACCCAGCCTTCGGAGTCCGAATTCAAGATCTCCAAGAAGCTCCTGCCAGTTACCGAGTCCGGAACCTCTACGCCGGCGAGTTCCAGGATCGTGGGCGCGAAGTCCCTGACATTGATGAAGTCCTCCACGGTGCGCCCCTTGCGGCCGCCGCCCCCGCGGACGGCGAGCGGCAGGTGAAAGCCGTACTCGTAAATCTGGCCCTTCACTCTTGGGAACGGCATGCCGTGATCCGAGGTGGCGATGATCAGCGTGTTGTCCAACTCGCCGATCTCCTCCAACTTGGCCAAGATCCGCCCCAAGTGCGTGTCGAACCACTCGGACTCCACGGCGTAGTCGGCTAGGTCGCGCCGGATGGTCGGGTCATCAGGGTAGAAGGCAGGCACGTCGACATCCTCGACGCGCTTGCCGCTGAGTTCTCCCGCTCCGTCTTGGAACGCGCGGTGGGGCTCGTGCGTGCCGAACCAGAAGCAGAACGGCTGGTTGGGGCCGCGGGCCTCGAGGAAGTACTCGAAATTCCTCGCATAGTCCTTGTTCGACATGGCGCGGAACTCCGGTTCGAGCGTGTGCTTGGCGTACTCCGGCCCGGCGGGATTGCGCTCGAAGCCGCCCGCCTTGTAGTCTCCCGGGCCCCAGCCCTTGCCGGTGTAGCCGACGTGGTAGCCGGCCTGTTCCAGCAGATCGGGGAAGACAGGCCACTTGGCCGGGAAGACTCCGAAGTGACTGACGGCCTCTTCGAGCTGCCAAGTGTTGCGCCCGGTCAGGATGCTGGCGCGGCAGGGAGAGCACTTGGGATTGGAGGTGAAGCAGTTGGCGAACAACACGCCTTCGCTCGCGATGCGGTCGAAAGCAGGCGTGCTGACCCAACTGCACCCGTAGGCTCCGGCGTGGGGCCAGCCCCAGTCATCGGCAATGGCGAAAAGAATATTGGGGCGCCTCTCTGCTCCTAGGGCGGGTAGCGTGGCGGCCGCTCCCAGGGCGGTGGACATCATCTGCCTGCGGGTCATTCCTCAAGTAGAATAGCCGACCCATCCGCAGCTGCCTCTGCTGGCCGCTTGAGTCAAGACCGCGCCCTGCAGCCTTCACTCAGCTCGTTCCAAGCGACCAAACATGCTTCCGCCGTGGGTGCCGCCCGACCATGTTCCGGCGTATGAGTCGCCGTAGAAGAGAACACGTGCGGTGTAGGAGCCCAGTCCTGGCAGACCAAGATCGGTCACGCTGACCACCGGGGTGTCGTCCGCCCAAGTGAGCTTGACCGGAACCGGCAGAGTCACGTCCGTGTTGCCGAATTGAATCCGAGCATGAAACGTCCAGACGTTGGCGGAGCGCTTGACCACTTTCTCGATTTCATAGCGTTCCGAGCGCAGACGCGCCGCGTCACCGCCGCCTTCGGCCCCGGACGGGTCGCCCTCCAAACGGACCAGCGTGAAGTGGCCGTCCAAAACGGTGCCCCGCATCGACTCTTCGAAGGCTTGCTCGCGCGCGAGTTGGTCGGCAGGAGTGTCCGCTGCTCCGGTGCACGAGAGCAACATCAGGGCGACGAAAGAAACGAGGACGAACCGCACCCCCTCACTCTAGCTGAGCCGGAGGCGGTTGCAAAGCGCAGCTTGCCGAAACCGCTGGGCCAAGCGCCGGCTACTGCGGCTCGGGCCGCACGCTAACCGTATCCACAGTCGGAAATTCGTCCGGAAGCGCTTGGGTGACCTCGCCGGTCACGGCCCACTCCGCACCCCGCTTGAAGGTTGTGATGAAGCCGTTGCAGCGCTGCGAGATCAGTGCGTGACCCAAGGTCGTATGGAAAATCCGGCCTTCGCCGTAGCGGATCGTCATCAAGATAGGCTCGTGTTCCCCTGTGCCCTCCGACTCAACAGTTGAGTACGCCGTCGCCAAGACGTGAAGATTCTTGGCAGGTCCGCGCAATCGGTCGTAGAGTTCGTCGTTGGCGTGCATCCACTTCAGGGGAAGCCCACTGGTGATGGGGTGGTCAGAGTCGCGGATATCGATTTGGAACTCGTGGCGGACGCCGTGGCTGCCGCCGATGCCGGGGGTGTGATCCCGCACGAACTCGCCTTCGCGCAAGCGCACGTACGGTCCGTGGCGCTCGGTGCGATCGCCCCAGCCTCCGATGCCGATCATCTCGTTGTAGGCGGTCCATTCCGGAAAGGCGTTGTTGGCGGCATGCACGGATACGAATGCTCCGCCCCCGCCGACGAATGCTTCGAAATCCGCCATTGCACCCTCGCCCCACGGTTCCCCGTTGTAATTCGACACGACCAGGTCGTAGTCGCCGAAGGCCGGCCGGTACGCTTCCAACGGCTCGCCAGCAGGCGGAGTCGTGGCGATGTCAACGGTGAACATGCCCGTTTCCTCGAGATAGGTCTTGAGGTACTGGCTAGTGGTGGGCCAAATGCGATGGTTGCTCTGGCCGTCAACGATCAGGGCGGCGTACTTGCTCGGAGGAGCAGGTGAGGAGCAACTTAGCAGGCAAGCTGCGACAAGGCTGGCGGCGAACAGTCTGGGGCTCACGGTGACGGTTCAACGCTACCACGGGCGCGCAAGTGCTGCAACGGGCAGAAGCCACAAACGACGCGATTCCCCTATGCCCGAGTCCCGCCCGCGCGATGGCCGCCACGATTCTCGGGGGCACGCTTCGCGGCGCCCTATGATCGGTACTTCAAGAGCAGGAGAAAACCGCTTCGCGAAGACTTCTTGATCGTCCTTCTGGCCGCCGTCACGACTGTTGTCTTCGGGGTTCTCGCGGAAGTGGCCGCAAGGCTGGTGGCAACGTCGGCAGCTTCTCGGTCCGCAGCAGACGATCGGACCTGGTCAGGGCCAGCATCCGACAAGCAGATGCCGGTGCAACAGGAACCGAACCATTCCGGAGCGGGGCATCAAGGAGAGCGTCAACCTGTCTTACGATTGAGAGGGCTGGACTCCTCAAATTCCGCTAAGCTTTACGATTGATCAAGATTCTTGGCAAGGTCAACCGCCCGTCCTATCAGCACGAGCGCAGCCTCGCCAGGAATCGGGCTGGGCATGAGTTCCCGTTTGTTGGGCGCGAATCGGCCGAAAGGTAACGCACTTGCCAGATCTGACTGAAGAAGGGAACGTTGTGCCCGCCAATGCGGATCCATCGAAACGGCAGACCCCGCCCGGCGAACCGATCGCGATCGTCGGCATGGCGTGCCGGTTTCCCGGCGCACCCGACATTTCCGCCCTCTGGCACCTGCTAGAGGCCGGCGGGAACGCAGTCGCGGAGGCCACGCCTGGCTCCGGCGTCAGCAGAGTCGACGAGCTCTTCTCGAATTCCTCGAATCTAAGCGGCGCGTGCCGTTTCTGTGCCTACGTCGACGGGATCGAGCAGTTCGATGCGCGGTTCTTTAGAATCTCGCCGGTCGAGGCCGAGATGCTGGATCCGCAGCAGCGGATGATGCTCGAAACCACGTGGCAGGCCCTCGAGGAAGCCGGAATCGATCCCGACCAGCTGAAGGGCAGCCGCACCGGCGTCTATACCGGGATCAGCAATGACGAATACCGGATGCTGGTCGTGGAGTCCAGCAAGCCTGCCGAGGCCGCTTCATGCCTCTACGCCCTGAGCGGCACCAACCTGAACGGCACCGCCGGACGAGTCTCCTTCGTGTTGGGTCTCATGGGGCCGGCCAAGGCTGTGGACGCCGCTTGCGCGTCGTCGTTGGTGTCGGTACATGACGCCGTGGCGGATCTCCAGCAGCGCCGGGCGGACTTGGCGATTGCAGGCGGAGTGCAGGCCATTCTGAACGGCCGCATATTCGAACTCCGCGCGGATTCGATGATGCTGTCTCCGGACGGGCAGTGCAAGGCGTTCGACGCGTCCGCCAACGGTTACGTGCGCGGCGAGGGCTGCGGGGTGGTTGTCCTCAAGCGGCTGAGCGAGGCCGAGGCGGACGGCGATCGGATTTGGGGGGTCATCACAGGCTCGGCAGTGAATCACGGCGGGGCCAGCGTCGGATTGACGGTTCCACACACGCCAGCACTGGAAAAGGTCATTGAAGCGGCGTTGTCGCAGGCCGGAATCGCTCCGTCGGAAGTCGACTACCTAGAGGCTCACGGCACTGGAACGGCTGTGGGCGATCCGATCGAACTCAACGCGGTATCCACCGTCTACGGCAGGGGACGCAGGGCCGACCGACCGCTACTGGTCGGTTCCATCAAGACCAACGTCGGCCATTTGGAGTCGGCCGCCGGGATCGCCGGCCTGATCAAGGCAGCGCTGGTCATGCAGCGCGGGGTGATTCCCAAGCATCTACATTTCCAGACCCCCACCCCGGCCGTCGATTGGGACCGGATGCCCTTGCAGGTCACCTCCACCATGATGGACCTTCCGGAGCGAGGCCGACCGCGAAGGGCCGGCGTGAACTCCTTTGGAATTTCCGGGACGAATGTCCACCTGGTGGTGGAAGAGTATTGTGCCCCGGACAAGGGGCCGTACGGCCGGAGTCAGGCCGCAGGCGCAGCCTATGAGGTGTCGGTGCCGCCGTCGGCGGCCGTCGCGGATCTGGCGCTGCCGGAGCAGGGTCTCGAGCGGCGCGAGACCCGCCTGCTTCCGCTCTCTGGAAAATCAGACGTCGCGCTCCAGGAACTCGCGCAGCGCTATGTCTCCTGGCTCGAAGGGCATTCGGCTGAGCTGGCTTCGGCGAGCTCCGCCGCAGACCCGTTGCTGTCGGACATGGCGTGGACGGCGGGCGTAGGGAGAACCCATTTCGACCTCCGCGCGGGAATCGTCTTCCGCGATGTCGGGACGTTGCGGGAGCGGCTCGCGGCGCTGGCCGCAGGAGGCGCTGGCGCTAGCCCACGTACGCCGGCAACGGTCGCATTCGCCTATACCGGACAGGGAAGCCAGTGGGTCGGCATGGGAAGCGCGCTATATCGCCGTGAACCGGTCGCGCGGGCCGTGCTGGACCGATGCGAGGAAGTGTTCCGCGCGGCGACCGGCACCTCGTTGCTGGAGGTGATGTTCGGGCCGAGCGAATGCAATCTGGGACATACCGAATGGGAGCAGCCTGCCCTCTACGCGTTGGGGTGCGCGCTCACGGCGCTCTGGTCGAGTGTCGACGTCCGGCCCAGCGTGGTGGTGGGCCACAGCGTCGGGGAACTGCCTGCAGCGCAGGCGGCGGGCGTGTTCAGCCTAGAGGACGGCATGCGCTTTGCCATTGCGCGAGGCACCCTGCTAGCGGATACCGAACCGGGCGCCATGGCAGCGGTCTTCGCACCGCCGACAACGGTGGCGAAGGCAGTCGAAGCACTGAACCTATCGGCAAACGGCCTCGGACTGAGTATTTCGGCGGACAACGGCACCCACCAAGTGCTGAGCGGTCCGGTGGCAAGAATTGACGCCGCTTTGAAGCACTTCGAGTCGAGCGGAGTTCGCGTGAGGCGCCTGAATACGACGCGGGCGTTCCACAGCGCCCTCGTAGAGCCGGCACTGGGCGAATTGGAGGCTTGCTTCACCGGCATAGACGTCAAGCCACCCTCCCTCGCCGTGGTCAGCAACGTCACTGGCCGGGCAGTAGCACCTGACGACGCGATGGACGGAAGCTACTGGCGGCGGCATGCCCGCGAGCCGGTGGCATTCGCCCAGGGCGTCAAGACGCTGGCGGACCTCGGGGTCGACTTGGTGGTGGAGATCGGCCCGCGGCCCGTGCTGGCAGGACTGCTGGCCTCGGCTTGGCCAGACTCTGCGGAGATACCGGCGCCGACGGCGCTTGCAAGCCTGCACCCGCCCTCGGGCAACTCGGCGGAACGGGAAGGGGGCGTCGATCTGACACGGGCGGTCGCGGAGGCGTACGAGGCGGGGCTGCCTGTCTGTTTCGCGGGGCTGTTCGCCGGGGAAGCGCGGCGCCGGATCTCCCTGCCGAGCTATCCGTTCCAGCGCGAGCGCTATTGGCTCGAACCGGCGAAGCGAAGGCGCGCGGCGGCAGGTCATCCCATGCTTGGCGTCCGCCACGAATCCGCCAGCGGGACGGTCACGTTCGAGACAGAAGTGTTCCCGGCTGATCCGGAGTGGCTGAGCGACCACCAGGTGTTCGGCCGGGTAATCGCTCCCGGCGCGCTCTACGGTGCCATGGCGGCGGCAGCCTCGCTCGCCGAGGGGGCCGACACCGCCATGGTGGAAGACCTGCAGCTCCACAACGCGCTGGTCTTCCCGAAAAGCGACTCCCAGGACGGCAGCGAAGAATCGGGCCGGACGGTACAGGTCATGCTCGATCCTTCCGATGGGGCAGATTCGCGGCACGTGCAGATCTTCAGCAGGGGAAGTGACGGGGGCTGGACCGTCCACGTGGAGGGTCGCGTGTCGCCGCAAGCTCCGGTGCCAGACGTCGCTGCGAGCATCGCGCTGGAGAGCCTGAAGGAGAGTCTCTCGCCCGTTGACGTGTCGGCCTACTATCGCGCACGGGCCGCTACCGGGATCGATCTCGGTCCGAGCTTCCGGACGCTAGGCCGGCTTTGGTGCGGCCCGGGCGAGGCGCTGGGCGAGGTGTCCTTGCCCGAGGCGCTCGGCCGCAACGGACTTGACGTACACCCGCTCGTGCTGGACGGGTGCTTTCAGGTCGTTGCCGCGGCCCGCAATCCGGGCGCCGTCGAAGCCGGAATCACCTACCTTCCGTTCGGCTGGGAGCGCCTGTGGCTAACGGGGCGACTTCCGGACCGCGTGGTCTGCCATGTGCGCATGAACGAGGCTTCCCGGGCTGCCGAAGCGGCATCCGGCGAGCTGCCGGAGGTTGTGACCGGCGAAGTGCGCATCTACGACCCCGAAGGGGTTCCGCTCGGTGGGTTGAGCGGGTATACGGTCAAGCGAGCGACGCGGGCCGCGCTGCTTTCGGCAGTGGAAGGGGTAAACGACCTCCTCTACGAGGTGGTGTGGCGTGAGAGCGCACTGGCACCGGGAATCAGCCCCGCGGACTTCCTGCCCTCTCCGTCAGCTGTCGCGTCCCGCTCGGGCTTGCTCTCCGACTATCTGTCCCAAGAAGGAGTGGCACCGACAGACAGGAGCGCCCTGCTGGCTGACCTGGAGCGATGGTCGCGTTCCCGCGCGTTGGTAACGCTGGACAAGCTCGGCTGGGAGCGCAAGGCAGGCGATGTCGTGGACGCCGATGACCTGCGAGAGCGGCTGGATGTCATCGCGGACCACAAGCGGGTCTTCCGCCGCATGCTCGAAATGCTGGCCAAGTCCGGCGTGCTGGAGGCAGCGGACGGCGGCTTCGGCGTGAAGGTAGGTTCGGCTGATCCGTTGCCGGACGAAATGCCCGGCGACCTAGAGGAGTTCGCCGATCGGATGCTTGAGCTGTATCCCCACGGCGCGACCGAAGTCGGGCTGTTCCGGCGCTGTGGCGGCGAACTGGCCGAGGTGCTCCGCGGTCGCGCGGACGCGCTGACATTGCTCTTCAGCAGCGGGGATCCGACACCGGGCGATCTCTACCTGAAAGCGCCCGTTGCGCGCGCGGCCAACCGGATTCTTCGAGAGACCGTTCAAGCCCTAGTGGCTGGGCTGCCCGAAGGACGACGCCTGAAGGTGATCGAAGTCGGGGCCGGCACAGGATCGGCAACCGCCGCGATCCTGCCAGAACTCCCGCCCGAGCAGTTCGACTACGTGTACACGGACATCTCGGCGGGCTTCTTTGCGGAAGCGGAGGCACGCTTCGGAGGCGCCGAAGCGTCGATAGAATACCGTGCGCTGGACATCGAGAGTGACCCCATCGAGCAAGGCTTTCGGCCCCACGGCTATGACTTGCTGATCGCCTCCAATGTGCTCCACGCCACTCGCTACTTGCAGGAGACTTTGGCTCACTGTCGCGAGCTCCTGGCGCCATCGGGGCATCTGGTTGCGCTTGAGAACCTGAGCGGCCAGGGCTGGATGGACCTGACCTTTGGGCAACTGGACGGCTGGTGGCGTTTTGCGGATGACTACCGTCCGCACCACGCCTTGGCCAGCCCTGCGATATGGCGGCGCGCTCTCTCTGACGCCGGTTTCAGGGAGGCGGAAGTCCTCGGATTGGATGAGTCCGACCCGGCCGCATTTCCGGACAAAGGCGTGATCGTGGCGCAAGGACCCGTTGAGGTGGCCGAGCGTCCCGGCATCTGGGTTCTGGCGTCAAGCAGCGGCGGCGCGTCCGAGGAACTCGCGGGGATCTTGGCTGCGCACAACCAGACCGTCGTGCTGGCGCAGCCGGCTGGAGAACAGAACCGGGATTCGGGGCAGGAAGGTTCCGACGCAGCGCGCAAGGCCGTCGAGACGGAGCGGCGCGAGTCGTGGCAGTCGCTATTCGAGAGCCTGCCTGGGGAAATCCCGCTGGCCGGCGTCGTGCACCTCGGGGCGCTGGACGGCCACGGGGACGCTGCAACGACTGCGGAGATTGCAGAGGACACCAGACGGTTGGTGGCGAGCGCATTGGCGCTGTCGCAGGGACTGCTGGACGCCGACGCGACGCCCGAGAAAGGCGTTTGGTTCCTCACGCGCGGAGCACAGGTGCTGGAGCGGGAGCGGGGCGGCCAGCTTCTGGGCGCGACCTTGTGGGGCTTCGGAAAGGCACTGGCCCGCGAACTGCCGCACTTGCAGCCGAGAATGATCGACCTGGATACCTCAGGGACGGCGGTGCCGCGCGACCTTGCCAATGAGCTGTTGTGGCCCGACTCCGAAAATCACATCGCGCACCGTTTTGGAAGCCGCCAGGTGGCCCGTCTGGTTCGAATGGAGGACGGCGCCCAAAGGCTGACATTGCCAGACGATCCTGCGTGGGCCTTGGCTCCGGACCCGGGCGGCGTATTCGAAAGGCCGTGCGTCAGCCCGCTGGCGGAGCGTCCGCTGGAACCGCACGAAATCCGCGTCTCCGTCGAGGCTTCCGGTCTCAACTTCTGGGACGTTTTCCGATCCCTTGGCTTCATTGAAGAAGGAAACCTTGGCAGGGAGATGTGTGGCCACATCGTCGATGTGGGGTCCGAGGTGTCGAAGGTCTCGGTCGGCGACCACGTCGTCGGACTGGGGTTTGGCGCATTCGCGGCGCAAATGGTCACGCACGAGGAACTGGTGGCGCCGGCGCCGCCGGGGGTCTCCGTGACGGACCTCGCCACAGTACCTAGCGCCTTTGTCTCAGCCGCGCTTTCCTACGAATACTCTGGGCTAGAGGCTGGCGAGCGGGTGCTGATTCACGCCGGCGCGGGCGGAGTGGGACTGGCGGCCATTCAGCTGGCCCGGGCCGCGGGCGCGGAAGTGTTCACGACCGCGAGCGAGCCAAAGCAGGGATATCTCCGATCCCTAGGCGTGTCGCACGTGTTCGACAGCCGCACGACTAGGTTCGCGGAAGGAATCCTCGAAGCCACGGGCGGCGCCGGGGTCGACATAGTCCTCAACAGCTTGACCGGAGAGGGATTCATCGACGCCAGCCTGTCGTGCCTGGCACATGGCGGGAGATTCGTGGAACTCGCGAGAAGGGACATCCTCAGCGAGGACGAGATGGCCTCGGTGCGGCCCGACGTGGGCTACGACATCTTGGAACTGGATGTTCTGAAGAAGACCGAGCCGGCCTGGGTGGGAACGGTCCTGCGGGGCATCATGCAGCGCCTTTCGGCGGGAAAGCTAGAGCCGCTGATCCATAGCAGGTGGCCACTGGCCGAAGCAGGCGCGGCGCTGAGGTTCATGCGCTCAGCCCGCCATCTCGGGAAGATCGTCGTAACGACGCCACCGCTCGCGGGCGGGCGATTGCGGCCGGAAAGGACCTATCTGGTGACCGGCGGCCTGGGCGGGATTGGATGTGCCGTGGCCGGGTGGCTGGCCGACCGCGGAGCGGCGACGATCGTGCTCAACGGACGGCGGCCGCCGGACCCCGAGGCCGAGGCAGAGATTGCAGCGCTGCGGGCGCGCGGTGTCGACGTGCGGGTTGAGCTTGCGGACGTGTCAGACGCCGTGGCGGTGAATGAAATGCTCGCGAGGACGGATCGGGAGCTGCCCGCGCTAGGCGGCGTGATTCACAGCGTAGGGGTGCTCTCGGACGGTGCGCTCGGCAACCAGAGCTGGGAGCGGTTCGAGCGGGTGCTGTGGCCCAAAGTGCTGGGCGCGTGGCACCTGCACCGCGCGACGGCCAGCCGCGATCTCGATCTCTTCATCCTTTTCTCGAGCCGAGTCGGTGTCATGGGCAATCCGGGCCAGGCGAACCACGCCACGGCCAATGCATTCCTAGATCAGCTGGCTGCCCATCGTCGCGCGCTGGGGCTTCCGGGCCAAGCCATAGCCTGGGGGGCGTGGTCGGACATCGGGGAAGCGGCCGAACAAAAGGAGCGGATCGAAAGGCAGCGGGCGGCTCTCGGCGGTCGCTGGTTCACGCCGCAACAGGGCCTTCGGGCGATGGAAGGGCTGGTGCGCCAGGACGTTACGAATTCCGTCGTGATGTCGATGGACTGGGAGGTCTTCCAAGAGGCTGTCGAGGACCGGCCGCCCCTGCTAGAGGAACTGCTCGCCGGGACCGACGAAGCCCAGGTGGATTCGCCGGCTCTGGCCGACGACCTGATCTCACGGCTGCAGGCCACGCCTGCGGGCGAACGCGAGGGCTTGCTGTCGTCGTTCGTGCAGCAGGAGTTGCAGGCGGTGCTGCGATTGCCGAATGCGCCGGCGCCCACGGTAGGGTTTTTCGACCTGGGAATGGACTCGCTAATGGCCGTGGAGCTAAGGAATCGGCTGAACCGCGCATTGGCCGACGCGTACATGGCCTCGAATACGGTCGTGTTCGACTACCCCAGCGTCGCCGCGCTCGCCGGCCATCTGGCGGAGGAGCTAGCCGGTGTGGGGGCCGCGCCCGTCCCGCAGGCGGCAGTCGAGCCGGAAGCGGCGCGGCAGCCGGCAGTGCCTGGCGAGGGCGGTCAAATCGCGATCGTGGGCATGGCGTGCCTGTTCCCCGGTGCGCCGGATCTCGACGCTTACTGGCGTCTGCTCGAGTCAGGTGCCGACGCTGTGACAGACGGGAGACGGGATTCCGGCCCTTGGAGCGGTGTCGCGGGAGACCCCGGCGCCGAGAGAGCCGAATTGCGGCGGGGCGGGTTCGTTGACGGGCTCGATCGGTTCGACGCGAGGTTCTTTCGCATCAGGCCGATCGAGGCGAGGACGATGGACCCGCGCCAAAGGATGTTGCTAGAGACGAGCTGGCGGGCGCTTGAGGATGCTGGAATTGATCCCGGGCCACTCGGGGGATCGCCCGCCGGCGTGTATGCCGGCCTAACCGGAGGCAGCGAGTATCGCGACCTAGTCGCGTCCAGCGGCCAAGATGACAGCTACCTCGGCACGGCCGCAAGCGTCGCGCTGGGGCGGATCGCGTACACGCTTGGCCTGATGGGCCCCGCCGTGCCGGTGGACGCGACTTGTGCGTCTTCGCTGGTCGCGGTTCACCAAGCGGTAGCCGCCTTGCAACAGGGTGAAGTTGAGCTTGCCTTGGCGGGAGGCGTGCAGACGGCCCTGTCACCCTCCGTTGCTAAGTTCATGGCGGAATTCGGACTGTTGTCGAAGACCGGCCGTTGCAGGACGTTCGACGCGGCTGCGGATGGCTTCGTGCGCGGCGAGGGCTGCGGGATGGTGGTTCTCAAGCGGCTGCGGGATGCGGAGGAAGATGGCGACCGAATCTGGGGCGTGATCCGCGGGTCGGCAGTCAACCAGAACGGGGCGAGCGCGGCGCTTACCGTGCCGAACGGTACCGCGCAGGAGCAATTGCTCGAGGGAGCCCTGCGCCGGGCCGGGCTTGGCCCGTCGGACGTGGATTACGTCGAAGCGCACGGGACGGGCTCCCAATTAGGCGACCCAATCGAGGTGCGAGCGGCAGCAGCAGTGTACGGCAGGGGTCGAGACGCGGACCGGCCGCTCGTGCTCGGCACGGCGAAGACGAACATCGGGCATTTGGAGGCGGCTGCAGGGGTCGCAGGCCTGATCAAGGTGATGCTGGCGATGAAGCGGGGAATCATTCCGCGGCACCTGCATTTCGAGAATCCGAATCCGCACCTGGACTGGTCCGAGCTTCCCGTTAGGGTGGCGTCCGAGGCGATGGACTGGCCGATCAGTGCCGATCGACCGCCGTGCGCGGGGGTCAGCGCGTTCGCGATCTCGGGGACAAACGCGCACCTGATCGTGGAAGGGTACGGCGAGCCGGGCAACGGCCGCGGGTCGGACGACGGGCGACCAGTCCCTGAAGGCCCCCCGCAGCCGGTCTCGGTCGAGCTGCCGGACTCGATCGCGGAATCGCCGGCAGCTCAGGAGTCGCGCCCGCGCCAGACGCGGCTGCTACCGCTGTCGGGCAAGTCGGATAGTGCACTCCGTGAGCTGGCGAGGTCTTACGCTGCGTGGCTGAACGAGCACACGGCGGATCTTCCCGCTACGGTCAGCGCCGCAGAGCCGCTGCTCTCCGACATGGCGTGGACGGCGTCTGCGGGGCGTAGCCATTTCCCTTACCGCGCGGGGGTGCTATTCGACAGCTCTGCATCGCTGCGAGACGGCCTGCAGGCCGTCGCCGAGTCGAACGGCGATCCCGTGCCGCCCACGGCCACGAGGGTCGTGTTCGCCTACGCAGGCGAGGGCTCCCAGTGGGTTGGCATGGGCGCGGAACTGTACGAGGCCGAGCCAGTTGCGCGCGCGGTTCTGGACCGCTGCGACGAATTACATCGGGCAGACCATGGCGCCTCCCTGCTGGAAGCAATGTTCGGCGACTCAGGAGCTGTGGGCGGTCCTGCGCGTACGCAGTCGGTCACGTTTGCATTGGAATGCGCTCTGACAGCTCTCTGGGCGAGCGTGGGGGTTCAGCCCAGCGCAGCCTTTGGTGTAGGCGCCGGCGAGGTGGCTGCGGCGCATGCGGCAGGCATCGTGACTCTCGAAGAGGGGTTGCGCCTAGCCGCGGCACGGGAGGCAGCGATGGCGGTGGTCTCGAGCACGGACGAGTCTCGGCCGGCCAGTCTAGAGGCGGCGCTGGAAAATATCGCGTTCGCCCCGGCCCAAGTCACCCTCGTCAGTAGCGCTACGGGGCGCATGATCGAATCGAGCGAGGTCCAAGACCCAGGCTATTGGGGCCGGCGGTTGGAGCGGAAGTTGCCCTTGGAACGGACAGCGCGGACGCTTGAGGAACTGGGGGCCGACTTAGTGATCGAGATTGGCGCACAACCCGAACTAGGGTCGGCTCTAGCCCTCTGCTGGCCATCCGCTTCAGCTGAGGGTGGCGGTCCGCCCCGCGTGCTGTCGAGCCTGCCGGAACAAGCCCGCGGATTCTTGCAGGCGGTCGCGCAGACGTACGAGTCAGGTCTCTCGATCAATTTCGCCGGCCTGTTCGCCGGGGAGAGACGGTCGCGGGTCTCGCTGCCAAGCTATCCGTTCCAGCGCCGTCGTTTCTGGTTCAACGCCAGCTAGGGCGCGATACATCCCGAGGCACGAAAGTGCACTCTCGCGTTCGACGCGCAGCCGAGCGCCTGGCGGGAACTTGCCATGGAGTTGCTGGGAGGAATCGGGGCCTGACGCACACGAAGACCGCTTGTAGCCAGTAAGCGCGAACTCCTTCCAAGCGCATCTGCTTGGACAACAACAGGTTTTTCCCAAGCACCCTTCAGAATCCGAGTCTAATGAGTACCTTGCTCCTCTAGGAAGGCTCGCAGGATTGCAGCACACTCGGCCGGCTTCTCCAACTGGAGGAAGTGCGTCGCATCGGGCACGAAATCATAGTCGACGGCCGCCGCCTGACTCAAGTTGAAGGTAGGCAGGTATGCGTACGGGAGCGTGGGATCGGCTCCGACCACCTTCGTAGGACAAGCGAGCATTTCTAGATCTAGCAACGGTGCGAAGCTGCGCACGTACTCGGCAATCTGGGCTTCGTAGTGGCGAGGGCAACGCAGCTCGAAACCCTGCCCGTCAGCGCACTTGCGCAGGGTTGCCCTTGCCATGAGCTCGCGCACTTCGGACGACACGTCCGAAAGCCCGGGCTGAAAGCCCAGAAGCATCGCCAATTCGTCTATTGCGCGAAATCGCTCGGTCCGTCGTCGCGCCATTGCGGCGGTACGCTCCGCCGCAGCATCGAATTCCTCCTCGCCGCCCATGGGCTTGCACAGTGGGGGATCGAACAGGACCAGAGCCGAATAGGCGTCCGTGAGAGACATCATTGAGACGAGCGCGGAGAACGAGTGAAAAACCCCCGTGGTCGGCTTGCTTCCGTACACGCGTTTGATGTGCGAGAGTATGCGATCGTGGTCGGCAATTAGTGTCGGGACATTGTGCTCCTGCTGGGGTCCGACCGAATTCCAGCCATGGTTTCGCAGGTCATAGATCATCAGGTCAAAATCGTCTGCAAGCAGCGACCAGAACGGGAAATAGACATCGATGGCGAGCCCATTGCCGTGAGTCAGCACGAGCCGCGGGCCTGATGGATTGCCGTGCCGCCGCAACTTGGTCACGGTCTGGTCGTCAAGGGGAACGTCGCACACCGAAACAGGCTCGGGAATTTCTAACACGGAATCCATCGTTATAGCAGGAGTTGTATTCGCAATCGCAGAGCGTGTCGCGGAAGACGCCGGCTCAGCGCACTTGAAAGAGGAGCGCTTGGCGTGCTTCGAATCGTGGCGGCAGCAAGCTTGAAGGAGGGATCCGGGAATTCCCGCAACAACGACCTTGCCCACTCGGGCGGGCAGGAACTCAGGGCGACGCGGTGGCGCGGCCGCTGCTGCGACTCTAAGTCCGCCGGCGTGTTGATGTACCGCATTGGCTTGGGACGATCCGGCGAACAGCTAGCCTGGCAGCAAGAGCCTCGGGACAGTCGCGCGGAGTCGGTGAACCGGCGCAGGAAGACGGGCCACCGTTTGGGATTCGAGCTGGACGCTCAGCTGCCCGGAGTCCTGGCTATCGGCGGGCGACGCACGGCTGGGGCACGGCTCGTTGCCCCGCCTGGACGCAGGAACAACTGGCGAATTGCGTTCGCCAGAGCGCGGGGACAGTTGGGCTGCGGACGAGCCCGGAAATCGAGCCGCGACAGCCCGCTGTAGGTCCCGGCGAACGAGTCGCCACCCTTAGTCCGCTCGGTCCGTTCCGGTCAAGCCGGAAGCCGTCCCGCACCGCCTCTGTCCCGACCGCTGAGAACGCCTGCCGGAAGAGTGATGCGGCGACCTGCAATCAACGTCGACACTGAAAGCGGCAATTCTGGTCCCGCGCGAACTCGGAGGCGTGTGTTCGTACGCAGTCGTGGATCAAGGAACGGACGTCGCGCGCCCGATGCGAGCGAGGACTTCTCAGCCGGCGCGCGAGTCGATGTAGCTTAGAAGGTCGCTCAGGGTCTCGAACTGCTTGCAGTCGTCAGCCTGCAAACCAAGGCCGAACTCGCTATTGACCAGTTTGAAGAACGCGACCGCATCGACCGATGAGATATTGAGATCGCTGAATGATGCATCGAAGTTCGGCCCTTCGTCGAGGTCGAAGTTATCAACAATCAGCTTTGTTAGCTTGTCTGCGTTTGATGGCATGGGTGTGGTCTCCTTGGATGTGAGTGCTACGAAAGGCGCCGGGAAACATCTCGTCTAGCGCAAAGATGCACGCCGCGCCAAGCCAGAGTGTACAACATACTCTCCCCAAGTACCGGACCGCTGCTTCGCTGCGGACCGAGTCGACCTTCGAGCGCTCGACAAGCCCCCGTGTTGAAGCGATCTGATGCCCCCCACAACCCTCGAATCGCGAGACAGTGCGCCAAGCGATTCTCCATTGAGCCCAAGAAGGCTGAGCCGTGGCTTCTGTTCAGCATGAGCGCGACGCTCGGCCCCTCCGAGCCCGTGCCATCCTGACCGCCGAGCATGCTTGCCGGAGCGGCAAGTCGCCGCACCAAGATCGATGCCCCCGGGGGAGGAACGACGGGGTCGCCCCGTGAATTCGGAGATGCGCAAGCGCGTTCCGCGGTTGGTCGGGGAACGCGCCGGGTGTCCGGCACCTGCGATGCCTGCTCAGCCAGCGCGTGCGTCGATGAAACTCTCCAGATCGCCCAGATTCTTGAATTGCAGGCAGTCTTGAGGTGCCAAGCCGAGGTCGAATTCGTCGTTTACGAGCTTAAAGAACCTGACCGCATCCATTGAGTTGATGTCGAGGTCCCTGAATGCTGTGTCGAAGCGCGGCTCATGATCGAGGTCGAAGCTATCGGCGACCAATGTTGACAGCCGCTCGGCCGTTGTTGGCATGGGGAAAGTCTCCTTGGGCGTAACCGCTACGGAAGGTGTCGCGCAACGTTCTCGACGTGCGCGGGCGATACGTTAGACATGTACTCTACCAAACTCGCTTCCCGTGTTCCCCTCCCATCAGAAAAGAACGCTCGTCCGTGCACTCGCCGATACTCGGCACCGACCCGAGGTAGCTGCCAACTGCGCGAGCGTGCCCTCGCTCGGGAAACTGTCCGAGTGATGCACATCAAGGCCCTTTGGTGGTTTCGTATAGCAGCTCGCGGGGTCCTCGGCTGGCGAACGATCGGGACCACCAAGCCGAACCTGCTGTCTGCGCGCAGTGACCGATTCGCAGCAGTCGCGATCAAAGCGTTGAGTCCGCTGTGTCTCACGGCCAGTCGCGGAGTCTTGCGTTGTGGAGTCTCGCAGCAGGCTAGGTACACTGGCTCTAGCAACTCGCTACGCGCGCGCTGAGGCGAGAAGTATCCGACCATGAGCAAGGGCCGTGCACTTCTGGCAGTCATTCTCGGCCTAGCCCTGAACATGCTGCTAGGATTCGCGAGCATCGCGCTCGCGTGGGCAATTTTCGGACCCGAAGGAGCGTTTCAAGGCGAGACTACCGTCGCTAGCTTCGCGTGGTCTGGATTCGGCTGCGGCGCCGGACTGGTAGTGGGCGCAATCGCTGGTCGCGTGACATCGGCCGTCGCCCAGAAAGCCCCCCGATTGCCAGTACTAGTACTGGCCGGTCTCCTTCTGGTCATCGGCCTCGGAAGCGCTGTCATGCAACTAAATGTCGAGCCGAGGCCTCTGCCCGCTGGGAAGTCTGTTGGCGACCTGACGTTTTTCGAAGCCGGCGAGGTAGCCACAAGTCCCACGTGGTACTCGTTCGCAGCGCCCGGCATCGTGGCGCTGGGGGTGCTGATGGGAGGGCGGATCCTCTGCTGCGCCCGTCGCGAATAGGCCTCAACGGTAGCTCGCTCCAACGATTTCGTCCGGCGGGCTTGAATTCTCCTCTCGCCCGGCCACGATCTCGACCGCACGCACGCCCCCTGGAACGGCCGACAGAAATCGACCGCCGCCCTCCTTCGGCAGGCCGCTCTCGCAACCGACCGGCTCTCATCCGATACCTAGGCAATCGATGGCGGCACTTGCGGCCTTCAACCGGAAACCATCTCGCGCTGCATTTGGTCCAGGGCTGCTAAGGGCACTAACCCGATACCCGCGGTAGATTCTCGGAGTCTCCGCTTTACGTCCAACTGATGCACTGTACTATGGACTAGAATTTGTAATTGGCGCAATGTATAGTGTAGGTGCCGTACTTGCGGCCCTGGCGACCGCAGCGTACCGCAAGCGACTGGCGCCATCCCAAGGGTCACGTTTGACACTCGCACCAACACTCGCACTCCTGCTCCAGGCTGTTCCCGAAGAGGCGGCCGAAGCGGACCTGACCGCGGCCGAAGAGGTCACGGCTGCGGTCGAACAGTCCACGCTCCTGAGCCTGTTGCTCGATGTCGGCCCGGTCGGCTTCGCGGTGTTCGGCATCCTCGCCTTTATGTCGATCTTGTCTTGGGCGCTGGCGTACTCAAAGCACCGCGCTCTCTCGTCAAGTGCTAAGGCCAACATGTCCTTCCGCAACGCCTTCCGCCGGGTCGGCAAGCTGGCAGAGATCAATGCCGCCTCGGAACAGTTTCGGCCGGCACCTCTGGTGGCGGTCTTCGACCACGGTTACACGGAGGTCGCGAGGCAGGTCAACACCTACGGCCGCATCACCAATCCCGCCTCGGTGGAGCGCTCGCTGGCCCTGGCTGTCAGCGAGGAGACGTCACGGCTGCGAAAGAACCTCGGCGTGCTGGCCACGACCGCTTCCGCGGCGCCGTTCATCGGCCTGTTCGGGACGGTCTGGGGTGTGCTTGAGGCGTTCCGCGGCCTCGGGACCTCCAGCGGCGCCACGCTTCGGGCGGTCGCGCCCGGCATCGCCGAAGCGCTGCTGGCGACGGCGCTGGGACTGTTCGCAGCGATCCCGGCCCTGATCTTCTACAACGTCTACGCCGGACGGCTGCGCGAAATCCGCTCGAGCATGCAAGACTTTGGACTGGAATTCTTCAACCTAGCGGAAAGGGACTACGGAGCGAGGGATGGCGCTGCAACCAAACACTCCTGATTCGGACGACGCAATCGCCGAAATCAACGTCACGCCATTCGTCGACGTCGTGCTCGTGTTGCTGATCATCTTCATGATCACCGCTGGCGTCGTCGAGTTCGGCCTGGAGATCGATGTGCCCCGCACGCGCGAAGTGGCGACGTCAGACAAGGACTTTGCCTACGTCAACATCACGTCCAAGGGGGAGCTGTTCTTCGGCGACGAGCCGGTGAGCGTGTACGACATCGCCGAACTGGCCAAGGAGAAGAACCCTGAGCAGCCCGGCATCTACCTGCGCGCCCATCGCACGACGCCATGGGAGATCGTGGCCCCAGTCATCGCCGAATGCGGCGTCAACAAGGTCAATGTGAACGTTGTCACCAAGCCGCTCGTCAGAGATCCCAGGGTGCGACGATAAGACTCGCGACAGTCGCATGCACGCGCGGAGGCAGGATCCGGCGGGGACCGAGGGGCTGCGAAGGCCTCTGTTGCTATCGACCACGTGCCACGGCGCGCTGCTCGTCGCGTCGCTGGCGTGGGGCATCATCAACCCCACCATCCACCTCGGATCCCCGGACGCCGCGGGCGGAGGGGGCATCGTGGCAGTCAGCAGCGTGCCGATCAACACGGCACCCGCTAGGCTGCCCAACCCCGTGGCCAACCCCAGCCAGCACAACGTCCCCGCGCCGGACAGCTTCCGGCGCTCTACCGAGGTGCCGCAACCGGAACCCGAAACCGAGGAAGCGCCCCCGGCACCGGTGCCAAGTCCCGAACGCAAAGCGGCCGAGAAGCAGCAGGAGCGCTCGGTCGGACAGCGCAGCGCCGGAGAGACGAAGGCAAACGAACTCCGATCATCTCTGGGCGCGGCCCTGAGCAGCGACATGTATCAAGCCGCTCCCGGCGGCGCACTCGGCTTCGGCGGGGCAAAGGGCGGACCCTTCGGTCAACGCTTCGGCTGGTACGCCCAGATCCTTCAACGGGCGATCGGCGAGCAGTGGCGCATGACGCTGGGACAGGTCTCGGGTGGGTCGTCGAAGCCGGCGGTGATCACGTTCGTGATCGCCCGCTCCGGCCAGATCAGCCAGGTGGCCATTCAACAGTCGAGCGGGAACCGCTCGCTCGACTACTCAGCAGTGCGGGCGACCAACAATGCCAGCCCGGTGCGTGCGCTGCCGGGGGGCCTCGGCCGAAACTCGATCACGATCGAGATGCACTTCCAACTCGATTGATTGAGAGGGACAATAACTGCACATGGAGAGTGACACAGCATGAGAGACCACTGGATTCGAGCGGTCGCGCTAGTCGCGGCCGTCGCGTGCCCGTCGGCCGCGCAGCAGCCCGATGCCGTGATCGTGCTCTCGGACGAGCAGCGCGACCCGCGCATCGCCCTGCCGGAAATTCGCGGCCCGATCAGTTCCGCGAGCGCGGTCGATCGCTTCAACGACGAGGTCTGGAAGGCCCTCGAGGCCTCGGGGCGTCTAGACATCGTGCCCCGCAGCTTCTACCCGCGTAGCGCGCCGCGCCGGCCGGAGGACATCCAAGTCGACACCAAGAAGATGCCTAAGGACCCTGGCGCCCGTGGGCTGTGGCTGGGCGGCTGGGCGGAGACTCCGGTCATCGCCCGCTACTTGGTGTACGGGCAGATCGAGGACGCGGATGGCCGCCTGGCGCTGCAGGGATACGTCGCCGATGTCAGCCAAGAGTCGGTCGAAGCGTCGTACATCTTTGGCAAGCGCTACTACAGCGAGGCAAACGCGGTCGGCGCGCGAGGGATGGCCTTCGACTTCGCGCGCGACATCCTCAAGAACCTAGGCTTGGGCGAGGGCCTGGCCGGCACACGGATCTACTACGTCCATCGCGACGAGGGGGACGATCGCAAGGAAATCTGGGTCATGGACTACGACGGGAGGAACAAGCAACGCATCACGAACTACCGCAGCCTGTGCCTGACTCCGGCCATCTCGCCGGACGGCAGGCGCATCGCGTTCACGACGTTCGTCGAGGGCGTGCCCGAGATTTACGTGCACTCGCTGGAAACCGGGAGGCGGCTGCAGTTCTACAACCAAGATGCCTCCTTGAACACCACCCCGAGCTTCGCGCCCGACAACTCGGCGATCTATTTCGCGTCCTCGGCATCGGGCCGCAGCCAGATCTACCGCGCCGACCCGGACGGCGGCAACCTCCGCCGCGTCTCATACTCTCGGTCCTTGGACGTGCACCCTGCCGTCAACCCCAAGACGGGTGCGCAGATCGCCTTTGTCTCGGGCGCGTCAGGCATGCCGCAGGTCTACCTGATGGACAGCGAAGGTGCCAATCGAAGGCGGATCTCCGGAGGGGGCGGCGATGCGGTGCAGCCTGCCTGGGATCCCAGCGGCGAACGCCTTGCGTTCGCGTGGACGCGCGGCTACGAACTCGGCAACTACAACATCTTTCTGGTGGATGTGGCCAGCAAGCGCTATACCCAGCTCACGCACAGCCGGGGGCGCAACGATCATCCCTCGTTCTCGCCCAGCGGAACACACATCGTGTTCGCGTCCGACAGAATGGGGAGCACGCAGATCTGGTCGATGCGCGCTGACGGCACGCAGCTGCGGCAGCTAACGAGCAGGGGCCTCAACGAGTCGCCAGTATGGGCGACTAGATGAGTTGGCGCCGTTCGCCTCGTCTTGCGACCGGCGCAGCGGGTCACGCAAGCATTTATGCGGCGGCAAATCACATCCAAATAGCAGTAATGATTGAAGTAACTGTGGGATTGCGATATCCTAGTTGCCACAATCTAAGGTTCGATGTCCCGCGTCAAGCGGCGACAGAGATGGAGGAAACCTAATACTCATGCGATCGAAACACAGCATCATCCTGATTGCGGCCGCAATCTTTCTGACGCTTTTCGCGTTCGGCTGCAAGAAGGAAGCACCGCCGCCGCCGCCGCCGCCGCCGCCGCCGCCGCCAGAGGCCCCGGCTCCCACAGTCAGCATCACGGCCGAACCCAGCTCGATCGAGCGTGGGAAAGCTGCCAGGCTGACATGGAGTTCGACCAACGCTGCAAGCGCGGAGATGAACCAGGGAATCGGCGCCGTGGCTACCAGTGGCAACCGCGAAGTCTTCCCGACGAGGTCCACGGAATACACCATCACCGTCAAGAACGCCGATGGGAAGTCCGCATCGGCATCCGCGACGGTGACCGTCCGAGCCCCTCCGCCGCCACCGCCGCCGCCGCCGCCGAAGCCCGATCTGTCCGAGGCCTTCTCGGACGCCAACATCCAGGACGCGCTCTTCGACTACGACAAGAGCGATCTACGCCCGGATGCGCAGAACGTGCTGCGTGCCAACGGCACGGCCATCAAGGCGCTGCTGGGGGACTATCCCGAGGCGGCGTTCTTGCTGGAAGGCCATTGCGACGAGCGCGGCACCACCGAGTACAACCTCGCGCTGGGCGACCGGCGCGCAACGGCTGCGATGGAGTTCCTCGTCAATCTCGGCGTCCCCGCGAGCAAGCTCTCCAAGGTGAGCCTCGGCGAGGAACGCCCGGTCTGCACTGACGAGGACGAGAGCTGTTACCAGCGCAACCGGCGTGCCCACCTGCGGCTCAGATAGGGCCGCTCGACGCACACGGATGAACGCCTCCTCCTTGCGCGGCGACCTGTTGGGAGTATCCCGGCGGGTTGCCGCGCTAAAGGGTTAGAGTGAGCAATAGTGATGCGTCCCGCCACGGAACGCCAGCAGCGCTCCGGGCATCTTTCTTTCTTCCAGCGGCGCGAGGCGCCTCCAAGCGCGCCCGCGGATCGAGGTATCCCATGTCGTTGAAATCGATGGTTCCAGCCATTCTCGTTTGTGGCACATTGCTCGCTCCGGGCGCAGCTGCCCAAAGGAAGGAACTCCAGCAGCTGCAGCGGGACATCGTGCTCCTCCAAGAGACACTGCGGCAGCGGGACCAGGCCATGTCAGAGCGCATGGCAGCGCTCGAGGCCTTGCTGCGCCAGAGTACGGAAAAGCAGGACAATCTCAACACCGGCCAGACCGTTCTGGAGCGCAAGATCTCCGAACTGGACAACGAAGTGACCGAGCCGTTGCGTGCCACGGGCGCGAAGGTGGACTCCCTCTCGAACCAGTTCTCCGACCTTCGCGGCACAGTCGAGGAGATGAACTTGACCGTGGAGCGCATCACCTTGGACGTGAAGGACATCAAGACCCACTTGTCCGAACTACCGCCGCCCATGCTCGGCGAGGACGGTGAGGGCGGGAGCGAGTCCGACATCAACACGAGCGAGGCGATTTTCGAGGGCGGCATGGACGACTACATGCGCGGCAACATCGACACGGCCCGTGGGCAGTTCATGGACTACCTAGCGCTGTACCCGTCGCATGCCAAGGCAGGCGAGGCGCAGTATTACCTGGCCGAGACGTACTATTCCGCCGCCGATTACGAAGAAGCCGCCCGTCAATTCGAGAGAGTATTCCGCAGTTACCCCCTGAGCCCGCTCGCGCCCGACGCTCTGTACAAGCAAGGCATGGCCTTTCTGAAAATGCGCGACCGGAACGCGGCGAAGAAGGCCTTTGAAGACGTCATCAAGCGCTTTCCTGACAAGAGCGTCGCACAGCATGCCCGCGGCGAGCTGAACACGCTGCTCAACGCCAAGCCCTCGCCCGCAAACTAGCGGCGGAAACCGGCGCGGCCGGAATCACCGTGCCCAAGCCGAAGGTCTTGTTCCTGTGTACCGGCAATTCGTGCCGCAGCCAGATGGCCGAAGGTCTGCTTCGGTCACTCGCAGGCGACTTCTATGAAGTGCTTTCGGCCGGCACTGCGCCGCATGGCGTCAATCCGGGCGCTATCGCGGCAATGCGGGAGATCGGCGTCGACATCTCGGGCCATCGGTCCGATCACGTTGACGCATACCTGGGAACCGGCATAGACATCGTGATTACCGTCTGCGACCGGGCAGCCGCCAACTGCCCCACATTCCCCGAGCGAACCGACAAGGTCCGTTGGAGCTTCGACGATCCCGCCGAGGCAATCGGGAGCGATGCAGAGCGCCGGGCCGTGTTTCGGCGAGTGCGTGACGAAATCGCGGCGGCGATTCGCAACTGGCTCGTCAATCGGGACTGAACCGGGCGAGCACGCCCTAGAGCGCCTGCAACTTGGCCGGCCCGGCTATGAGAGTCTTCAGGCCGTGCTGGCGAAAGTACACCGAGAGCTTCGCCCTTTCGCCCTGCCCCTGACACTGCTGCACGACCCCGACGCCGAACCTCCGGTGCCGCACCTTTGCACCGCGCGCGAACTGCCCCGCCTCGGGCGCCGGTTTGGCGACCCTTCCGCGACCCTGCGCGAAGCCGCTGCGAGGCGCCGGAACAGCCCGGGAGGATGAGCCCGGGCCGGGGCCGCTTGGAGCGCCGTCGACGTTGCTCGGGGCCGCCCGGCGCTTGAAGAAACTCCCGATCGCCTCGACCGAATCGTGCGTCTCGATCCCGGCGTCCTCAAGTTTGGATCGGTCTGAACGCGGATTCGGAACCGGCTGCGACTCAACAGCGTCATCGCTCCTTTGGTAGATCGGAGATCGATCAAGCCCCGTCCACCCTCGCGACACATCGCGGATGAGTTCCCGCGGAATCTCGCTCAAGAACCGCGAGGGGAGCATGCGAACTTCAGATCCGGCACCGTACTGCCCCCGGTACTCGGCACAGCTCAACACGAGCCGCTGCTGAGCGCGGGTCATGCCCACATAGCAGAGCCGCCGCTCTTCCTCGAGCGCGTCATCGTCGGGCGCCCCGAGACTGCGGGCATGCGGCAGCAGCCGCTCCTCCATGCCCACCAAGAACACGGCTGGAAACTCCAGACCCTTCGCGCTGTGCAGCGTCATTAGCAGGACGCGCGCGGAACTCTCGATGTCATCCGTGTCCGCCACCAGCGATGCATGGTCGAGGAAGTCCTGCGCCGTCTCGCCGCGTTTGACTGCCTCTTGCGCGGCGACGACCAGCTCATCCACGTTCTCCCGGCGGCTCTCCGCCTCGGCGGAAGAATCGGCTTCCCGCATGGCGCGATAGCCGCTGCGATCCAACACCGCATCCACGAGAGCTGCGATATCCATGCTCGCGGCCCCTTCGCGCAGGTGGACGACCAGCGCCTGAAACCGCTTCAGCGCTGCTGCGGCGCGCTTCGGCAGCCTGCCGCCATCAACCGTTTCTTCGATCGCCTGCCACAGCGTCAGGCTGCGCTGGTCCGCATAGTTGGCCAGCAAGCCCAATGTGCTCTTGCCAATACCACGCGCTGGCGTGTTGATGACCCGCGCCAGACTGACCGAGTCCGCCGGCGAGAACGCGACCCTGACGTAGGCGAGCACATCCTTGACTTCCTTGCGCTGATAGAAGGCCACGCTTCCCACCAGCACATAGCCCACGCTCTGTCTCCGCAACGCGTCCTCGATCAATCGCGACTGAGCGTTGGTGCGATACAGCACCCCAACCTGCATCCCGGGATCGGCGTCCAACAGTTCCCGCACCGAGCCCGCCACGTACCGGGCCTCGGCAGCGGCGCTCGCGGCGCGATAGAGCAAGATCGGATCTCCCTGGAGGCGGTCGGTCCAGAGATGCTTGCCCTTCCGCTGCTTGTTGTGCGCGACCACGGCCCCGGCCGCGTCCAAAATGGGCCGCGTAGAGCGGTAGTTTTGCTCCAGCCGGATCACTCTGGCGCTTGGAAAGTCCCTCTCGAAGCCCAAGATGTTTCCGATGTCGGCGCCGCGCCAAGAATAGATCGATTGGTCTTCGTCCCCTACGACGCACACGTTGCAGTTCGGTCCAGCCAGCAGCAGCATGAGATCGTACTGCGGGCGATTCGTGTCTTGGTACTCGTCCACCATCAAGTAGCGATAGCGTTCGCGAATCGTGTCGCGGACAGGCTCGCTTCCCTCCAACAGGCGGACTGCCTCCAACAGGAGGTCATCAAAGTCCAGCGCGTTGGAGGCGAGCAGGGCAGCCTCGTATTCCTTGAAGATCCGATTCAGTTCGTCCGTCGTCGGGTCGTTCCCGTTGGCCTTGCCAATCCTCGAGAACCTGCCGTTCTTGGCTCGGCTTATGGCGGACAGTGCTTCGCGGGGCTTGATGAAGTCTGGCTTTACACCAAGCTTCTTCATGACATCCTTCACAACAGAAAGCTGGTCGTCGGCATCACAGATCAAGAAATTCGACGTGAAACCGGGCCTGTACTCCGCGAGGGGCTCACCGTGCTGGCGCAGCAACCGGGCGCAGAACGCATGGAAGGTGGACACCGCTGGGAGCCCGCTGGGAGCCATGCCGGTCTGCTCCAGCAGGCGCCCGACACGCTCGCGCATTTCGCCGGCAGCCTTGTTGGTGAAGGTGACGGCGAGAATCGAACTCGGCCTGACTCCCTTCTCGGCGATCAGGTAGGCAGCGCGGGTGACGATGACCCGGGTCTTGCCGCTGCCCGCCCCCGCCAACACCAGCAACGGCCCCTCGGTGTGCTCTACGGCCTCGCGCTGCTGTGGGTTCAGAGAGGCAAGCAGCGACATACCGGTCCCTTCATGGTAACTTCCACGCCGGCTCCGCCAATCGTGCTCGCTCGGTCGTACAATGTGTCTGGGCCGGCTCAATGGCGAAGCATTCCCAATGGACTCGGACACGACGCGAGTTGCTGCGCGATTCGTGTTGCGGCATGGGCTATCTGGCCTTGCAAGCAATGGCGGGCAGCCAAGCCCTGCGGGCCGCTGCGTCGCAAAACCCGCTTGCGCCGAAGCCGCCGCACGTAGAAAATCCCAAGGCCAAGGCGGTCATCTTCCTGTTCATGGCCGGCGGGCCGAGCCACATCGAGACCTTCGACCCCAAGCCATTGCTCAACGAACTCCACGGGCAGCCGCGGCCGGCCGAGTTCGGCGAAGCCAAGTACCAGTTCGTCAAGCCGGACGCCAAGCTGCTGGGAACCAAGCGCACGTTCAAGCGCTATGGCAAGGCGGGCATCCCGGTGTCGGACCTGCTGCCCCACACTGCCGGCTGCATTGACGACATCGCAGTTCTGCGCTCATGCCATGGCGATATGGTGGTGCATTCGGCCGCGCAGTACGAACTGATGACAGGGCGTGTCGTGCCAGGCTTTCCGTCGATGGGATCGTGGGTCGTCTACGGCCTCGGGGCGGAGGCCGAATCTCTGCCGGCATACGTGGTCATGCCGGATCCGGATGGCGCGCTGGAAGCGGGGCAGCCAATGTACATGAACGGGTTCCTGCCCGCCGTGTACCAACCCACGACCTTCCGGCCGGGCGACCGACCAGTGCTCAACCTAGACTTGCCAGCCGGGATCGGCCGGGAGGAGCGGCGCAAGACCGTGGATCTGATACAGGCCCTCAACCGTGCATCGCCGGACCCGCTCGACGATGAGTTCGAGGCTCGCATCCGAACCTACGACCTTGCCTTCAAGATGCAGACAGAAGCCCCGGAGGTCTTCGACCTGTCCAGCGAGGGTGCCGGCACCTTGGAAATGTACGGCGTGGGCAAGGAGCCCACGCACGACTACGGGCGGCGCTGCCTGCTCGCGCGCCGACTGGTCGAGCGCGGCGTACGGTTCGTGACGGTCGTTTCAGGCGGCGGCCCGGGCAGGCTGCAGTGGGACGCGCACAACGACATTGAGGAGAACCACCTGCGCATGGCGGCGCAGACCGATCAACCGGTCGCAGGGCTGCTGAAGGATCTCAAGCAGCGCGGGATGCTGGACGAAACGCTGGTGCTGTGGGGCGGCGAGTTCGGACGCTCTCCCGAGGCCGAGACTCGCCAAGATGGCAGTGCCGGGCGCGATCACCACAACTTAGGCTTCACCATGTGGATGGCCGGCGGCGGCATCCGCGGGGGTCAGGTCGTAGGGGCCACGGACGCGATCGGCCTTCGCGCAGTGGAGCGGCCGTATCACTTCCGGGACATCCACACGACGGTCCTGCGCCAGCTCGGCTTGGACCAGTACAAGCTGACCTACCCCCATCTGGGGCGCGACGAGCGCCTGACACTGGTACACGGCAACGTCATAGAGGAGATCGTCTAGGCACTCTGGAAATGGCGATACACTGGGCTCAATGCCCGCGAACTACCAAGCCGAAGTCGTCGGCGTGTTCGGCCAGCCCGTCGCAGAAAACCCGACCGGAGTCATGCAAGAGGCGGGCTTCGCCGCCGCCGGCCTGAACTGGCGCTACCTGAATTTCGAGGTGCCGCCCGAAAAACTCGGCGCCGCGATGGATGCGGTCGACGCGCTGGGCATGCGCGGCATCAACCTCACGATTCCGCACAAGGTGGCGGTCATCGAGTATCTCGACGAGCTGGCGCCGGAGGCGCGCGCGATCGGCGCAGTCAATACGGTGCGCGTCGACGGCTCGAAGAAGATCGGCGAGAACACCGATGGGAAGGGATTCTTGCGCGGCGTTCGCAACGACGCGGGCATGGATCCGTCCGGCAAGCGGGTCGTGCTGCTCGGCGCTGGCGGGGCGGCGCGTGCCATAGGGACCGAACTGGTGTTGGCCGGCGTCAGCGACTTGCTCGTCGTCAACCGCTCCCAAGGGCGCGGCAGCACCATGGTCGGGGACCTCAAGGCGGCCACGGGCGGCCCGGTCCGCTTTCAGCAGTGGTCCGGCACCTTTGCTGTGCCGGCCGACTGCGACTTGCTCGTGAACGCGACCTCGATCGGCCTGTACCCCGATGTCAACGCCGCGCCGGACGTCGATCTATCGCCGGCTAGCGCAGGAATGCTGGTGGCCGACGCGGTCTTCAACCCTCCCGAGACTAGGCTCCTGGCCGCGGCCCGCGAGCGTGGCCTGCCCACTTTGGACGGGCTGTCGATGTTGGTCTACCAAGGCGTAATCGCTTTCGAAATGTGGACAGGCCAGTCCCCAGATGAAGCTGCCATGAAATCCGCGCTGAGGGACGCTCTCGGCGTGGACTGACCTAGACAGGTTACGGGGCGGGCGACCCGGACGGGCCGCCCGCTGCTGCATTTGATGGAGGTTGAGTCGCTTGGGCTCCCCGCAGCAAGGGAAACCCGGACATCGTTCGCACTCAGAAGCGGTTCCCACCGCGACCGCCGCGACCTCGGCGGCCCGCCCCAAGCGGGCGCCCGCGGCCAGGCATGCCCCATCCCGGCCCTCGGCCAAAGCGCGGGGGCCGCGAGCGATCAGCACCGAAGGACCAGTCGCTTCCCAGAGGCCGGGACCGTTCGAACCTGTCCTGGCGATCCTCGCGCTCCACTCGGGACAACGCGAGCATCGATGAGTTCAGCAGAGCACGCAACTGCTGACGCGAAGCATCCGCCTCGGCCAAGTCGGATTCTCGGTCCGCAGCCAGTGGCTCGGCGGCCGCTTGCCCGTTTTCCTGCCTAGCCTCCGGTTGTTCCGATCGCGCCACGACCTCTTGGACGGCATCCGCCCGAGCCAGAGTTGCCTGGCTTGGACGCGGTCCGTCTTGGGAACTCGCAACCGTCGCAGCGATCAGTAGTGTCACGGTGCCGAAGATCACGCCGTGAACGCGGATCACCGCGTTTCTGCGGAATGGTTCGATAGCGATGCAGGCGATAGCCAAGTGCTTCAATCCTGTTTACATACGATTAGACGAACGGCAGTGGGGCTTTCGTCTCACAGGTTTGTAAAGATTTCATCAAGACAGAGGCCATGCCCGCATCATCCCAGACCAAGAACCTCCGGCTGGCAGAGAGAAGAAGGGCGACCCCTGCGAGGGGCCGCCCTGTAGAACGGATCGGTTGATGGGGATCGAGCGCTTAGCGCGGGAACGGGCCGTTGGCGGCGCGCGCTCGACGCGCTTGAGCGAACTGCGGGCCGACACTCTCGGCCCGGCCGCCTCGGCGAGCCCTGCGACCGCCACGGTTCGACTCTGGACGGCGATCCGGGCCGCGTCCGCGGTTGGCGCCTCGTCCTCGGCTCGGCCCGCGGCGACCTCGACCCTCTCGAGCGCGATCGCCGCCGCGAGGACCCCGCGCTCGGGCTGAATCGCGGCCGCGACCCCCGCCATCGACCAAGCCCATTCGGGCAGCGATGGCAAAGTCCCGCATCTTTTCGCGCATCTCGTTCAGATCCGCGATCTTTGCTTTCTGCTCGTCGGTCAGCACGGCCTCGACCTTGGCCTGTTGTTCCGCGCGCCAAGCCTGACGCTCTTCTCCGGACTGCCCGCGAGGCGGCCTCTCGCGACGGATCTCGCGAATCTTGTCCATTTGCTCCTCGGTGAAACCGAACGCTTCCGTAGCAGCCTCGGATGCGGCGCCACGGTCACGCCCGCGCTTGCGCTGGTCGTCCTGAGCGAAGCCGCTCGCGGACATCGCCATCGCGGCGATCGCGGCGATGGCAATTTGCTTGATGTGTCTTGTGGACATGCTGTTCTCCTTCCTGTTCTGGTTTCGGCACGCCCCGATCCGGTCCGGTTCAGTCCGAGTTCCGAAGCGCGTGTACTTGAGTAGACGAAGCTTCTAGGAATGCGTGTCGCGCTGGCTGTAAAGAGCAGGTCAAACCTGACTGAGCCGGGATGTGGGCTAGGCTTGCCGCTCTGCTTGCTGGATGACTTCCTTGGCACCGTAGATCGGCCGCCCTTGGCTCTCGAAATACGTGCGCGTCAAAACCTCTCCGACCAAGCCGGTGCAGAAAAGCTGCAGTCCGGTGAGGGCCAGGACCGAGGCGGCGATCAGCAACGGGCCGTGCTCGACCATGATGTGCGTTCCTTGCAGCTTCTTGAACAGCAGGAATGCGAGCCCGGCCCCGCCCGCGCCGCCGCAGACGATTCCGAGCGAGCCGAAGAAGTGCATCGGCCGCGTCAGGTAGCGGGCGAGAAAGACCACCGTGAGCAGATCAAAAAACACCCGCAGCGTGCGACCCAACCCATAGTGGGAGCGGCCCGCAGCGCGCTCACGGATGCTGATAGGCACCTCGGCGATCCGGGCGCCGTGCATCGCGGCCAATACGGGAACGAAGCGATGCAGCTCGCCATAGAGCCGGAGGTGGTCCAACAAGTCTGCTCGATATGCCTTGAACGTGCCGCCGAAATCGCGCAGCTCGACGCCCGACAGCTTGCGAATCAGCCAGTTTGCGACCCGCGACGGCAACCGCCGCGTCAGCAGCCCGTCGTTGCGGTCCTCGCGCCAGCCATTGACCAAGTCGTAACCTTCATCGACTTTGGCCAGCAGTGCGGGAATGTCCTCCGGAGCATGCTGTAGATCGCCGTCCATCGCTACCACGACCTCGCCCGAGGCGGCCTCGAAGCCGGCTGCCAGGGCAGCGGTCTGGCCAGAATTGCGCCGCAGGCAGACTGCCTTCAGCCTCGACTCGTTGGCGCACAAGTTGCGGAGCAGCCGGACGCTGCCGTCGGTGGAGGCATCGTCAACGATGACGACTTCAAAGCTCCGTCCCAGCCCGGCGAGAGTGTGAACGAGCCGGTCTACCAAGGGCAGCAGATTGGGCTCTTCGTTATGGGCCGGGATCACCACCGAGACCGCGGGCCGAGCGCTCATGACACCTCACACCGGCGGGCGGTCCAGGTCATCGATCGGCAGGCCCACCACATTGTCGTAGGATCCGATCACGGCTTCGGCGAACCTGCCCGCCGCACCCTGGATGCCGTAGGCACCCGCCTTGTCAAGCGGTTCGCCGCTCGCAACGTATTCGTCGATCTCTTCCTCGGCGAGGGCGCGGAAGACCACCCAAGTCTCGCTCAAGTGGGTCAGCCGCAGCTCGCCGTCGAACACTGCCACGCCGGTCAAGACCCTGTGCGGGCGGTCCGAGAGCTTTCGCAGCATGCGCTTGGCATCGGCGCCGTCGCGCGGCTTGCCGAGCACCTCGCCCCGGACCGTCACGGCGGTGTCCGCGCCAAGGCTGCGCCGCCCCGGCTCCCACGCCGCTTCCGCCTTGGCCACTGCCAGGCGCTGCACGTAGCATTCCACGCGCTCATTCCCACGCCTGGACTCGTCGACACCGGCGGGACGCTGCTCGAACTCGACACCGGCCCGGGCGAGCAGGTCCGCCCGGCGCGGCGAAACCGAAGCCAAGATCAAGGGCGGCTGGCACCGCAGCAAGCTCTCAGGCATGAATCGAAGTGCGAATGGATGCGCTATCGGTTCAGATAACTGGGATCGTCGACCGCCGCCCCGGATTCGCCCGAGTCGGCGCTGTCGGTGACGACAGCGGCTGGCGTCCCTTCTGTAACAGCTTCCGGCCCCTTCGGGAATCCCTCAGTCAGGCGGTGAACCCGGCCGTTGAGGGCGGACAGGAACGCCACCAAGTCGTCTTTTTCGACCTCACTGAGCCCGAGCGGGCGGATCTCGGGCTGCATGGATTCCGGCGCCGAGCCGCCGCGATCGTAGTGTTCGATGACCTGGCGGATGTTCATCATGCGGCCGTTGTGCATGTATGAGTAGCGGTGCAGCGCATCACGCAAGCTCTGGGTCTTGTACTTGGTCCCGGCCTGGTCGTGCCCGTCTCGTTCGGCCACGCCGGTGTAGTGGAAGTCGTGGTCGGTCAGCAACGGGCCGTTGTGGCAGCGAATGCACTCCGCCTTGCCAGTGAACAGTCCCATTCCGCGCTTCGCGCCCGCAGACAGCGCGGCTTCGTCACCCAGCAGGTAGCGGTCCAGATCGCTGTCGTAGGAGACGAGCGTCCGCTCGAAGCTGGCTACGGCTTTAGCCACCAAGTCAAATGTGATCTCCTCGCCAGGGAAGGCCTGCGCGAAAGACCTGACATAGAAGGGGTCGCGACGAATTCGCTCCACCGCCTCGGCGGGGTCGAGATGCATTTCCCGGTGATTCTCAAGTGGCTTGGAAACCTGTTCCTCCAAGGTCTTCACTCGACCGTCGAAGAATATGCTGCGTTGCCAGCCGACGTTCAGAAGGCCTGGAGTCTTGCGTGGCAGTTCGCTCTCGTCCAGACCCCAACCGCGCGAGAGCCCATCCATGAAATGGAGTTCGCGCTTATGGCATGTGCCGCAGCTTCGGCGGTTCCCACCCGACAGGATCGAGTCGAAGAAGAGTTCCTCGCCCAGCCGAATCTTGGCCTCGGTGGGAGGGTTGTCGGCAGGGAACGGCGGCGCCCCGGACAACGGCTCCAGGCGCGGCGCCTCGGCCGCCAGGCCGCAAACGGCAAAGCAGACTGCGAAGAGCAGCACGAGCGGTCTAGGACGCCACCTCATCACGCTGACATTCTAGCCGGAATCCAACCCGGACGGAAAGACCAGAGGCCATTTCCCGACTGAGTCCGAATCCGGACCGCCTATACCGGCTGTTGGGTCTGGGCGACCATGACACGCTTCTGGAAATCGGCCAACATGGCCTCATCCAAGCGAATTTGGGTGGGGCGCCGTTCGAGCGTCGTCATGCGGTCAATCTTGTCCTGGAGCTTGAGCAGCGCGTAGAACAGATTTTCCGGCCGCGGCGGGCAGCCGGTCACGTACACGTCCACCGGCACGATCTTGTCAACGCCCTGCAGGACACCGTAGGTATTGAACGGGCCGCCCACCGAAGAGCACGCACCCATCGAGATACACCACTTCGGCTCGGGCATCTGGTCCCAGATGCGCTTCAGGACCGGAGACATCTTCAGCGAGACGGTGCCGGCGACGATCATCAGATCCGACTGCCGCGGGCTCGGCCGGAAAACTTCGGCGCCGAAGCGCGCGATGTCGAAGCGCGAGGTCGAGGAAGCGATCATCTCGATCGCGCAACAAGCCAGACCGAAAGTCAGCGGCCAGATCGCGGACTTGCGCGCCCAATTGAAGACGTAGTCCACGGAAGTCGTCATGAAGTTCCGCTCGAACTGATTCTGGAGATACGGCATGGAGTTCCGGTTAACCCTCAATTATAGCGCCCGAGGGTCTCCGACTCCCGCATGTCGTCCCGCTGTCCTGCGGAAGAGTTCGAGAGCGCCAGCCGACCTAAGCCTAGACTGTGAATGCGGCCGGAACAGGTCTCGCGCCAGTCCGGTCACGGGGCAACGTGCAGCACCCGCGACATCAGAAGAGATCGGCCCGCCAGCGCGCGGTCGTGACCGCGGCAGCGATGCTAACGCTGCTGGTGGTGGCGTGCAACTTCCCAGTGTTCACGATGGACATCGAACCGCCGTTCTCCACGTTCGGCCGCCCGATTGCAATCGCCGAGCCCAGCAGGGATGGCGGGGCAGCTTGGACAGCGAGCCTGCCTCGCATCATCCGCAACGACTCAGGGTGGAGACAGGTGCTCTCGCAGCGAAGCTTCCAAGTGATGCGCCGTGGCACGACCGAGCTGGCCTTCAGCGGCAAGTACGATGACTTCTACGAGACCGGCATTTACCGCTGCGCGGCGTGCGACACCGCCGTCTTCACGTCAGATACCAAGTACGACTCGCAAACAGGCTGGCCCAGCTTCAGCGCTGTGTTCGCCGATGGCAATATCTCCGTGGACTGGGACCTCAGCTGGGGCCTGCGCCGACGGGCGGTGAGCTGCGCGCGCTGCGACTCACACCTAGGCCATGTCTTCAACGACGGCCCCCCGCCGACGCTGCGGCGCTATTGCATCAACTCGGCAGCCTTGCGGTTCACGCCGCTAGGCGATTGATCCCTGCGCTCCCTGCGGTGCTACGCCTCGAGACACGTTCTCGCACGAATCGACTCTCTTGGTACGCGAGCCGATACAGCCGAAATCCAGGTTGCCGTCGATGTCGGCAATGTCCCAGCCTGCCGCCTCAGTCCCGCCACCACCGACCAGCTCGCACGCCCGCGCCTGCAAGCGGTGTTGCCCGCCAAACAACGCCCGCCGGAGCAGCCGATCCCCGCCACAGGTCACTCGTTGGTCTCAGACCGGTGCCGCTCGGCGTCGGGCTCGTCCAAGCGGCCGCACCAAGCAATCGCGCCTTCCAGCACCGCTTGATATTCCGCCGCGTGGAACGCCGAACCGTTATGACCGAGGGCGGACAGGAAGGCGCGTCCGGCACCGACCCTTCGAGTCCAGATGATGGGGTGGTCTCCCATCGCGATTTCTTTGTCGATCCACAACAGCTTCATCCGAGGCTCGTACGTCGACTCATCCAAGGAAGCCAGCACCTCTACGCCATCCTGATCACGAACGCTCCGGTCGAACGAATACCACTCGTCCGCCCACTCCCATCGACTGGCGAGATGCGCCATGGTCGGATGCTCGCGCTGCTCTACCCTGATCGGAACGCGGGGATGGTCCATGGTGTGGCCGATGAAGCTAGCCCCCAGCACAGCCCGCTGATACCACTCCCAGGCAGAGTGCGAGTCGTCGAGCGCTGCGTGAATGCCGACAAACCCGCCCCCGCCCTCGATCCACTCCTGCACGGCAGCACGTTGGGAATCGCTTAGAGGCGCGCCGCTGACGTTGTGCCACACCAGCACGCGCACGCGTTGCAGGATCGGCGTGTCGAATACCGCTCCATTCTCGGTATGGAACAGAGACCAGCCCCTGCGCTCGGCGATCCCGCGCAGGGCCTTGACGCCCGTTTGGATGGCGTCGGCATGGCGAAAGCCGTTGGTCTTGGAAAAGACCAAGAAGGCGGGAGCCGCCAACTCCGGTAAGGCGGGCGGCTCGGTGTCATAGCTGGTCGAGGGCCTGATCGCCCGATAGACGCTGCGCACCATCGGGTGAAAGCTCGCTGCCACAACCAAGGCGAGCGAGACGGCGCAACACCAAGCAGCGATTCGGACCAGTCGCAATCTGCTCCCCAAAATCGTGGCGCCGAAACGCCACGGTCGAAGTCACCCACAGACAGCCCTATCCTTGCCGACTGCGGCCGCCCGCGTCAAGGCGCGGCGCTTGGCACCTGTTGCGGGAACTGGCTATCCTAGTGGGACAGGCGGGGACTCCCACGTTCGGAGTGCGGGTCCGCAAGTCGAAAGACGGGCCGGCGGCTATTCTCTCCGCAATCAGCGCGACTCGGAGGCGCCGCTGTCTCGGCTGAGAACAGGCACTGCCTCCGATACCGGGCATCACGGAACATTGAGATGGGCAAAGTCACCGGATTCATGGAATTCGAGCGCAAGGCGACCCCGTACCGGCAGGTCGAAGAGCGCGTGCATGACTGGAAGGAGGTCATGCACCAACTGGAAGAGCCCCAGCTCAAGACCCAAGGGGCCCGCTGCATGGACTGCGGTATCCCCTTTTGCCACAGCGGCTGCCCGATCAATAACATCATTCCCGACTGGAACGACTTGGTCTACCGGGGCCGCTGGAAAGAAGCCCTGCAGGTGCTGCACTCCACCAACAACTTTCCTGAAGTCACCGGGAGGATCTGCCCCGCGCCCTGCGAGGCCGCCTGCGTGCTCGGCATCAACGACGACCCGGTCTCCATCAAGTCCATCGAGAAGGCGATCGCCGACCGCGGCTGGCAAGAGGGCTGGATCAAGCCGGAGCTGCCGCCCAGCCGGACGGGCAAGAAGGTGGCAGTCGTGGGATCGGGCCCGGCCGGGCTGGCCGCTGCCCAGCAGCTGAACCGCGCGGGTCACACGGTCACGGTATACGAGAAGAACGAGGTGCCCGGCGGGCTGCTGGTGCTTGGCATCCCAGACTTCAAGATGGAAAAAGAGTTGGTCGCGCGCCGCGTCCGGCAGATGGAGGCCGAAGGTATCGAGTTCCGTTGCGGAATCCACGTGGGAGTGGGCATCGAAGCCCAGGAACTGTTGGCTGAGCAGGACGCAATCCTGCTGTGCATTGGCTCGGAACAGCCGCGCGACCTGCCGATTCCAGGTCGAGACTTGAACGGCATCCACTTTGCGATGAACTTCCTGCCCCAGCAGAACCGGCGGGTGGCAGGACGCCCGGTCGACCCCGAATTCGACCTCAGCGCGGCGGGCAAGAACGTCGTGATCATCGGCGGCGGCGATACCGGGGCCGACTGTCTCGGCACATCGCGCCGCCAGGGCGCAATCAATATCCACCAGTTCGAACTGCTGCCAAAGCCGCCGGACAGCCGTGACGAGCCCGGGGCGATGCCTTGGCCAGACTGGCCCTTCACGTTCAAGGTCGAGAGTTCGCACGAAGAGGGTGATGTGCGCGACTACGCGATCAATACGAAAGAGTTCATCGCCGACGCCAACGGCAACGTGCGGGCCCTGCGAGCGGTGCGCCTGCGCTGGCCGGAGCCAGATCCGATCACGGGCCGGCGGCCGTTCAAGTTCGAAGCCGTCGCGGGGAGCGAATTCGAGGTGCCCGCAGACCTAGTGCTGCTAGCGATGGGCTTTCTGCATCCGGTACACGATGGCGTTGTGAGCCAGCTTGGCGTAGCCAAGGACCAACGCGGTAACGTGCAAGCTGATTTCGGCGGATTTCAGACCAGCGTGCCCAAGGTCTTTGCCGCCGGCGACGTCCGCCGCGGTCAGTCGCTGGTTGTCTGGGCCATCGCCGAGGGCCGCAAGGCGGCGCGTGCGGTCGACATCCATCTGACTGGCTCGAGCATGCTGCCTGCCCACTGAGGCGCAGTCTAGCCCGTAGCGGGCCCCAAGCGGCTCCGCGCGCTTGCTCAGTGGGCCGCCTCTTGCGCTTCCAGCTTCTTGCGCAGCCGGGCCGCGAAGCGGCTGACATCGACCACCACGCGTTCATGCGTCCCTCTGCCGACCACTTCGGCGCCGTCAGAAGCCTCCACCTCAAAGCTTGCGCGGCGCCCCTCAACGGCGACGAGCTTGGCGGTGTACGTCACCGACTGCCCCATCGGGGTGGCGGCCAAGTGCTCCACGCTGACCTTGATTCCCACGCTGTCGTTACCCTCGCCGACGTGTGGCAGGATGGCATCGCGGCAACAGATCTCCATCCAATAAATCATGGATGGCGTTGCCAGGGACGGGCGCACATCCGCCCCGAGAAAGTTGATGCAATCGTCGCGTCGCACGACGCGAACTTGTTCCAGCAAGATGCCCGGTTCCAGCATGAGGCAATGATACATTGGCCGCCATGACAGCCCTATAATCGGGGCACATGCCACAAACCACACGACGCCAAGCTCTGGTTTCGATAGCTGCCGGGCTGTCCGTCCGCTCGCTGCCCGCGCAAGGGGCCTACGAGCCCGTCACCTTCTCGGCAGAGGAGTTCGATCTGCTTGGAATCGTGGTGGACATGATCCTGCCCGCATCGGGCACTCCCGGGGCGCGCGAAGTGGGCGTCCACGCGATGATCGACGAGGACCTGGCCAAGAGCTCCGATCCGCTGGGAACGCTCCGCAAGGGGCTGGCCGCTTTGCGCGCGGAAGGCTTTGCGGACATGGACATGCCGGAGCGCGTGGCCGTGCTGACCCGCTTCGAAGGAGGTTCCGGGGAGAACAAGGATTTCTTCGAGACCGTCAAGGGATTGACGATCGACGCCTACTACTCGACCGAAATCGGCTTGGTCCAAGAGCTCGGCTACCAAGGCAACACCTATCTGGACGAATTCCCGGGCTGCACCGACGATCACAAGCTAGAGGACGCTGACTGATGGCAAACGGCGAACACGATGTCGTGATCATTGGAAGCGGGGCCTCCGGTGGCATGGCCGCATGGAACCTGACGCGCAAGGGCGCCAAGGTGCTGATGCTGGAGGCCGGAGAGCGGTTCGAGCGAGCGGACTTCTGGTCGCACGTCAAGCCGTGGGAAGAGCGCGAGCGCCGACGGCGGGGCGAGCGCAGCCCAGAATTCGAGACGCTGCCGCTGCGCGAGAGCCCCTACGAAACGCTAGCCGGCCAGCACTTCCTGCTGCGCCGGGTGTGGGGCGTCGGCGGCAAGACCAACATCTGGGGGCGGGTCTCGCTGCGCTACGGCGACCTGAACTTCACGGAACCAGCCGTCGACGGCTGGGAGATTCCATGGCCGGTGTCATACAACGACATCGCGGCTTACTACGACAACGTCGAGAAGCTGATCGGGGTTTGCGGCGGTTCCGACGACTCGAAGTTCTTGCCCGGCTCCCGGCATCACCTTCCGCCGCCCAACTTGCGCTGCGGCGAAGTGCTGCTGCGCAAGGGTGCCGAGAAGGCCGGATACACGGTGGTGAACGGCCGCCGCGCGGTCCTGACCACGGAGCATCGCGGGCGGGCCAAGTGCCACTACTGCGGCGCGTGCGGCAAGGGCTGCGATATCGGCGCGTTCTTCAACTCGCGGGACTACCTCTTGGAGGATGCCTTCGCGACAGGCAAGCTTGAACTGCGGGAAAACGCCATCGTCTCGCACGTGCTGACGGACGAAGACGGCGCCGCGAGCGGCGTGCGCTACTTCGAGCGGCTGACCGGAGCGGAGCGCACCGTTGCCGCCAAGCGCGTGGTGGTAGCGGCATCAGCGGTCGACTCGACCAGAATCCTGCTCAATTCCAAGTCCTCGGCACATCCGAACGGCATCGGCAACGCCTCCGACGTGATCGGGCGCTATCTCTGCGAGCAGTTCCGATTTCACGTGTACGCGTTTGCCCCGCAGCTCTACGGACGCCCCGCAACCAATGACGACGGCATCTCCGGCGGGCACATCTACATCCCGCGGTTCGAGAGTCCCGAGGAGAAGCGCGACTACATGCGCGGCTTCGGCATCCAGCTGTGGGGCATAGGTTGCGGCTCCAATGCCCAGTTCGCCAAGCGCATGTCCGGATTCGGCCTCGACTTCAAGCGCGACGTGCGCAAGAGCTATCCCGCGCTGGTCCAGATGCATCCCTATGGCGAGGTGCTGCCGTACAGGCACAACCGGATCGCGGTGGATGGCACGCCGCCGGACCGCTTCGGCGTTCCCACGATACGCATCGAGTACAGGCTCGGCGAGAACGAACGTAAGATGCTGCCGCGCATGTACGACGTGGTCGAGGAAATCCTGCACTCGATGCGGGCAGAGCCGCTGCCATACCGGCGGGGAGATCTAGACGAGTTGGGAGCGGCAATCCACGAACACGGCACCTGTCGAATGGGCGAGGACCCCAAGCGCTCGGCCTTGAACGGCTACATGCAAATGCACGAGGTTCCGAACGTGTTCGTCGTGGACGGCAGCGCATTCCCGACGCCGACCGAGAAGAATCCCACGCTAAGCATCTTGGCATTCGCCTGGCGGGCGACCGACTATATGGCCGAGCAGATGCGGCTGGGCAACATTTGAGCCCGGCCGGCGGCTACAGCTGGCCAACCTGCCGGGTTGTCAGCGCGCCCGGACCCGGGCTGCGGCCAACGCTCTGCGGGCGCTATGGATTCGCGGACTTCTCCAACTCGCTATCGATGACGTTGCGGTAGTTCTCGATGGCTCTCGCGCCGGTCATCAGGATCCCGTTGACCAGGATGGCCGGCGTGCCCTCGATGCCCAGATTCCTCGCTTCCAATGCCTCAACAGCGACCGGGCGTTGATACTTGCCGGAATTCAAGCATTCCATCAACGGCTCGGGGTCTACTTCGGTAGCTTCCGCTACCTCGGTGTAGGTCGCATCGGTGAACAGGTCCTGCTCAAACAGCTTGGCGCGGTACTCCCAGAACTTGTCCTGCTCTCCGGCGCAGCGCGCCGCCTGCGCCGCGCGCACGGCTTCGGGATGGATATCCGTCAGAGGCAGGTCCTTGAACACCCAGCGGATGCGATCCTGGTATTCCTCGCGCAGTTCGGACAGGACAGGCTGGACCCGGCGGCAGAACGGGCACTGAAAGTCTGAGAACTCCACGATCGTCACAGGGGCGTCCGCAGGCCCCCGCTGCCGGGCGTCCTGCAGTTCCACAGGCAGCCTGGGAGGATCGAGGTGGATCTCGATCTCGGCATCGGCGCGGAGCACTGCAACGAGGTCGTTGAGGTGCGTGGTTGCCTTCTGCTGACGCAAGAGCCTGACGATCTCGTCCCGAATCTCCTTCAGCGGCTTATTGATCTTGTCCTTCTGCTCGTTGTAAAAGTCGCCGACTTCCTTGTTGGTAGGCGAGCCGATCTTCGGCTCGACTTCGGCCGCGATGAACTCCTGAACAGTCATGTCCTGCCGCTTAGCTTCCTCCTCGAGGAGCTTGCTTGCGATCTCTGAACCGAGCGCCTGCGTGCGCAAAGAGTGGATCTGCTGGTCTAGCTTGCGCCACTGAGCACTGACATCAAGGTCTGCCTCGAAGATAGGTTCGCCGTTGACCGTGGCCAAGGGCTCGTCTTCCCCGAACACCGGTGTTGCGAGCGCCGCCAGAGACAGCGCAGCGGCACCTATTGCCTGTTTCATGCTTCTCATTGTAGTGGCTGAGGGCTCGGAATTACCACCGAGAACAGGCTCTCGCGACGGTGCTGCGGCTGTGGATCAACGACCTTCGCGCGGCGGCCCAGGGTCCATGTGGAGAGTGGGCGGCGGGGAGTTGGCCGCGGGCCTCCAGGCCGAGCCTGCGACGTTGAGTCCGGGGGCGCGCTCGGACGTTGGGCACACTCCTCCGTGCTGTCGGATGCACGTCCTCAGAGTCTTCCTCAGGACCAAGCTTGCGGCACCTCGCAATGGTGATCGGCCAGCTGCCTCGATTGGCAATCGTTCGGATGCCGAAGCCGTCCCGCTAACGCAGGCGAGCGCGCGGTTGTTGCGCGCCCGGCATTCCCGTAATAGCCTGTTGGAACTATGCGGATCCTTGCCCTGATACCACTGCTCGCCCTTCCGTTGACTGCGGCGGACCCCATCAATGTGCTTGTGTGGGACGAGCGCCAACCCCGCCAGGCCGAAGCCTACGACAACTTTCTCGGCAACGAGATCGCCGCGCATCTAGGTGCCTTGCCCGGCTTGACGGTGGTTTCCGTCGGACAGGACGATCCCGCTCACGGTCTTGGCACGCTCGACGAGCAGGACGTGCTGGTGTGGTGGGGGCACGTGCGCCAAGGAGAGGTCCCCGACGAAATCGGCCAGAGGATCGTCCAACGGGTGCGTTCCGGCAAACTGGCTCTGATCGCATTGCACTCGGCGCATTGGTCGGTGCCGTTCATGGAGGCCATGTACGCGCGCACGCGAGATGACGCCAAGCGGCGTTTCCCCAACCCCGACACCAAGATCGAATTCGTGCCGCCCCCGGGCCGTATTCCGCCTGCCTACGACTCGCTGGTCACGCCGGCGTACTATGCCTTCGTGCGACGCGGCAAGGTCTCGCAAGTCCGGGTCGACCTGCCCAACTGCGTCTTCCCGGGCGTCGATGCGCACGGCAAGCCCAGCATGCTGACTGTAACGATGCCGGAGCACCCGATCATGGCAGGCTTGCCGCGTCAATTCGAGCTTCCAGAGAGCGAGATGTACGACGAGCCATTCCATGTCCCGGAACCGGATCAGGTCCTGTTCCGAGAAGACTGGCGGAGCGGCGGCTGGTTCCGGGGAGGGATGCTCTGGAAACTAGGCGAGGGCCAGGTGTTCTATTTCCGGCCGGGACACGAGACGTTTCCCGTCTTCAAGGATCCAAACGTGTCGCGCATCTTGGAGAACGCCGTGCGGTGGCTTGGACAAGAGGTACAACGCTGACGGAGCAAGGGGACTGAAGAGCGCAGTTCCCAATGCAATCCCGCTACAGTCACGCGATCGATTCTCATCGACAAGGGGCCGGCGGCGTCTCGATGATGACGCCGTCATCAACGACGGAAACAGCGAGCGGACAGTACGGCTGCAGGCGGGAACCAAAGCCGGGACTTGCCCCAGTCTCGCGGGGCGACTAGGCCGGTGCGGGCAATTGCCCGCACCGGCCGGCTTGTCTGTCGCTCCGGACTGCCCACTAGAACGCGAGGCGAGCGCCGAGCTGGATCTGGCGGGCCGGGAACGTCGACGTAACCCGGCCGAAAGTAGAACTGGCAAGATTTCCGTTCACGTTCCGCAAGTTGACGCGGTTGAGAACGTTGAAGAACTCAAAGCGCAACTGCAGATTGACCCGCTCGCTGATCGGATTGTTCTTGATCACCGAAAAATCGATGTTGATCATGCCCGGGCCGCGGAAGCCGTGCCGAGGCAGGTTCCCTAACGATCCCGGAGCGGGAAGCGGGAAGTCGGACGCCGAGAACAGGCCTGCGATATAGCGCTGGCGCCCGGGCGCACTCGGCAAGCTCGAGCTGGGCGCGTTGGGGAAGTCGAAGTTCACGCCATCGGCATTGAAGTCGCCGCTGCCGGGAAGGAACCCGATCACCGCGCCGTTAGCATCGAGCTCGGGCTGGAACGGCGCCGTGCTGACAACGTTGAACGGCGGGCCGCTTTGCAGCATCGCGATCGAGCCCATTTCCCAGCCGCCCAGCACGTGCTTGCCGAAGGCTCCCAAGCCTTCCGGCGTGGCGAACTGATACAGGCCCGAGAACGAGAAGCGGTTACGGAAGTCCCAGTCAGCGGGGGCCCGGAATCGCTGCAGGTCGTGCTGGCTCGGCGTCGCATTGCCCGGATCCCGATTCACGCGCGAACCGGCCTGCCCGAGATCTTCCGTCTTCGACAGCGTGTAAGAAGACTGGAATGAGCCTCGGTCGCCCAAGCGCCCGCGGAACGACAGGATCATGGCGTTGTAGCCGACTTCGTTCGCGTTGCGCTCGTAGAAGATCCGGCCAAAACTGGGATTGAGGCGATCAAAACTGCCGTCCAGCAAATCTCCGGCGAAGCGGTTGAAGTCGTGCCCAACCAGTCCGCCCGTCGTGGTGGACCCGCTGTACATGGCGCCGACGACCAAGTCCCCGGGCATGCGTTTCTCGATGCCGATGTTGTAGTTGTAGGTGTCGCTTGCTTCGATGTTCCGGTCAATTCCCCCGACGGCTGCTCTGGCACCCAACAAGCCGCCGCGCTCGTCGACTTGGAGGACGTTGAACTGGGGCAGGATCCAGCCGTATGGGAAGGTCAGCTGTGTCGCGCGCGAGAAGATCGGATCGGGCGAATTCGGATCGTCCCGCCTTGCAGACAGAGCGATCAGGCCCGGCGGGTTCCCGCGGACGCGATTCGCCTCGCCGAGCGGAATCCAGTCGTGGTACAAGCCGACTCCGCCGCGAATCGTCCAGTTGCCGTCGCCGGTCGGATCCCAAGCGAACCCGGCGCGTGGCGCGATGTTGTTCGTGACGCGTCCGGCGTAGATTCCCTCATCAGTGAACTGGACCCTGGCATTTGCGAAGGCGTCATTGACCTGGTCGGCCGAGCCGAGCGAGGAGAACTGCTGCGGCAGGAAGACGTTGCCGAGAGGCACGCCCTTCTCCTGGTTGCGGGTAATGTTGCCGAAGTCATCCCAACGGATGCCCCACGTCAGCGTCAGCCGCTGGGTCACTTTCCATACGTCCTGAACGAAGAAGCCCCACGTGTTCAACAGATGCTCGTAGCCGCCCGGTCCCTCAGCACCGGTCAGCGGGTCGATCCAAGGGCCGCTTTGAGTGAACGGTTGGTCGGTGACGAGATCAATCAGGTTGTTGAAACCGAACGAGACCCGCCCGTAAGTGTCGTTGAAGCGAGCGTCATCGTCACCCCACCAGCCGCTCACACCGAATTTCAGCGAGTGGCTGCCTTTGATCACTGTCACGACGTTCCGCCAATTGAAGTTGTTCTGGATGAATACCGCAGGGCCCCAAGCCGGACTGATGCCCAGGCTCTGGCCCTGGATCGAGATGCCGGGGATATCAACCGGGATAGGTCCGCCGTCTGTGGACTCGTTAAAGCCGCGCCAGCCATCTACATAACCCCATCCGAAGCTGGCCTCGTTCAGAACTGTCGGTGAGAACGTGTGCGTCCAGCTACCTTGAATGGCATTCATGTTGCCGTCATCGGTAGTGCTAAATCCGCGGCGGTTGACTTGGGTCTCGATGTCGTACTTCATCTTGTACATGTTGAAGTAGACACGGTCGGCGGACTCGTTGAAGTATTGGTCGACGCGAGCGTTGTACTGGTTGCCGTTGCGGAACGGGCTGCTGACGAACCGGCCCTCGTTGATCAATGGCAGACTGCAGGGAATCATGTGCGTCGCGGCAGTCCCACAGCCGCTTGCACCTGTACCGAATACATCCGCTGCTGAGCGGGTGTTCCCGGTAGTGAAGGCATCGACCGGAGGACGCTCGGCGAGAAACTGAGTGCCCAGCGTACCCGGGAAGTTCTCCTGCGCCCAGCCCACGAATTCGCGCGACTCGAACGTCCTCACAGAGTCCGCGAGGGATAGCTCTGACCGTAGTCCTTCGTACGAGCCGAAGAAGAAGGTCGAGTTCTTCACGATCGGTCCGCCGATCGTGCCGTTGAGGATGTTCTTCTTGAACTTCTGCTTCTCTCCTGGGGAGAACACAGTACGGGCTGTCAACCCCTGATTGGTGAAGAAGTAGCTGGCCGTACCGTGGAACTCGTTGGACCCGCTCTTGGTGGTAATTGCGACTTGAACCGAACTCGCATTGGTCTGCTCGACGCTGAACGTGTTTGTCTGAATCGCCACCTCCTCCACGGACTCAACGTTGGGGGTGACGTTGGGGCGGCCTTGGATGATGTTGCTTGTCATGTTCAGGCCGTCCAAGGTGTAGAGGTTGCCGCTGGAGTTGCGGCCGTTCCCGCTCGCTTCGATCGCAACCTCGGTGTTGAAGTTGTCCGGGGGGCCGGTGGCGGTGCCTCCGGCAAGCAGGCCATACCCGGTGATGCCCGGGGCGACAGCGGCGATGCCCAGCATGTTGCGGGAACCGAACGGCAGGTCGTCAAGCTGCTCTTCCTCTACCGTTGACTGCAGGCGCGAGTCAGCAGTATCAAGCACGGGTGCCTCGGCTGTCACTACGACGCGCTCAGCGGCCGCCTGCACATCAAGCTGGGCATTCGCCTCGCCGATCTGGTTGGTCAGCAGGTCGACCGGAATCACCATCACTGCGAAGCCTTCGGCTTCGACCCGGACCTCGTACTCTCCAGCGCCGAGGCTGGGAATGCGGTACACGCCGGACACATTGGTCTCGGCCATGCGCTCGATCCCAGTCGAGATGTCCGTCAAGGTGACGCTTGCTCCGGGGATCACCGCTCCAGACTGGTCCACAATCGTCCCTTGAATGCTGCTGCCGAACTGCGCGAAGGCCACAGCGGGAAGAAGAATGGCCACCAAGACGAGCGTGGTTGGCACGGTGAACGATTTCATGCTTCGACTCCTTCGGATATTTCCGGTTGCAAGGCGCCGCCCGCCGCCACCCGGCTGACAGTCCTTTCCAATCCAAAGATGAGCATGAAATGGGGAGGAGGAGAGGAAGCGGGAAGAGGGAGATTATAGCCGGTTGGGGGA
>VXRL01000064.1 GCA_009838515.1 Terriglobia bacterium
CCATTACAGCGGCAAAATCACTTTTGGAAACTTTTTGTACGCAGATTATTGAAGAAGCCGGCAGCAAATACAGTGATAGAGACGATCTTCCAAGACTCTACAGTAAGATGGCAGAGTGTCTTAAACTTGCACCTACGCAGCACACAGAACCGGTGTTTAAGAATATTCTAGGAAACTGCCAGTCGGTTGTTGGGAACCTTGCAGCCATTAGAAACAAACTCGGCGATGCCCATGGTCAAGGAAGACGCCAAGTCAGACCTCGCCCTAGGCACGCCGAACTGGCTGTCAATCTTGCCGGCTCAATGGCGATGTTTCTCATATCAACGTGGAGCGAGCGTAGACAGACAAAGACCGCGCGCGACTAGTGAAGTTCGGGGTTCCCGTCATGCAGAAGTCTAGTGTGAGATTAGTTTGCGGAGCCACCTAGCCAAGTACATCAATCCGTACACGGCATATCGGAATGCATCCACAGTTCGAGTCAGCCGAGGTGGGCTACACTTGTTGTCATAAGTAGCCCGTCTAGACACACTGGGCGCAAGCACACAACCTTAGGTGGAGAGTAGACGCTCGTAATTGCCAAGAGCGGAGCTCTCGCTCTCAGGAAGCTGCCAGAGGCATGGTCAAACTCTACGACAACTGGTGCCAAAGTCAACCAACCGTAGACGGGAAAAAGACCCTTTGGCGCCTTGTGGAACGCGAGCGGGGTCGCGATTTTGCCTTGCGGGAACTGCCTAGTCGCGTCTTGAACCACTATGTATCCGATGAAGAGATCGCAGCTATCGTCGAATTGCTGGAATATCCGGAAGCAGCAAGGTCCTTATGCAAATTGCTTCCTTCCAAGGCCATCGGTAGGTCGGGCGATCTCGGGGAGATCCTAGCAGTTGAATTCGTCGAAGAGAGGCTTGGCCATAGAGTACCAGTGAGGAGATTGCGCGGTAAGGATCACCGGGAGATGGCAATGCGCGGTGAGGATGTGATTGGCGTCGCCCTTGACAGAAAGAACCGGCTGAAGCTATTGAAGGGCGAGGCCAAGAGCGCTAAGGCGCTCTCCAAGGCTACGGTCGAGAAAGCGCGAATGAGGCTGGACGGCGACCATGGACGACCGGCGGCGCACTCGCTTCTTTTCGTTGCCCGCCAACTTGTCAAGAGAAAAGACGCTGGTAGCAAAGCGTTGGGTAAGCAAATCCTTCGAGCAGCGAGCAATCGCACGATGCCGAAGAGAAGACTCGCTCATCTTCTATTCACCTTGAGCGGCAACCCAGCAACTCGAATCATTCAGGATGACTTTGATGCGTCAGATGGCTCTCGCGAGCAGCACGTGGCGAATTTGAGAGTCTCCGATCACGGAAAGTTTGTCGACAGCATCTACGAGGAGACGTGCCAGGAGGCGGGATCGATTGGAGACCGTTGAGGAAATCACTAACCTCTTGGAACGCGCACTGAGCGGCAGTGCCCAGAAACGTTTCGTTGATTCTGGCGAAGCTTGGTCAATCATGCGCCGCGACGGTGCGCTCCCGGTGGATGCGCCTCGGTTCGGCCGGACGCTGGATGCCGATCTTGCGGAATACGGCTTTGCTTTGCTAGACGCAGGGCTGGCGTTGAACGCCCTGGAACGTGGTCACAGCCTAGCCCGAAAGGCATTCGTTACCTCCGGTAGGGTCTTCGAGAGCCTCGTGAGAAATGGTGATCCAGCCGATCCACAACGAGGATTTCTCCGGGTCATGGCGGCGGCGTCCTATCATCTGGGAAGCTTCGCTGCGATGGCCTATGCCCTCTTTCGACCGGTGGACGCCGCGGAGCAAAACCTGAACACCGCCGAAATCTGCCTTGTCCGGCTCATGTTGAGAGACCTCAACGGAGTGCGGGAGACAGCTAGGGAGTGGCTCCTTAATGACCGGCACCTAGACGAAGCGATCTCGGAGCGTCTGCTAGGCCTTGAGGATGACCGTGATGCAGAGCTCGCGCTGATCCTGATCAGCTGTATATGCAGGGCTCTTGCGAGCTACGAGTTTGCTTTGTGCACTGGACGGTCGGAGTTCGTCGAAGCCTCAAGAACGGTACTCTCGGATGCCCTTGAGCTAGCAGCAATGGCGGGGATGTCGTCACTGTGGTGGGTCGTTCGTTTGACCCTCGGGCTATTAGATGATCTCTGGAATCAATCTCTACACGTCGTGCTTCCATGCAAACCGCCGGAAGGTGGGCTGGCCGCGTATACGGACTTGAGGACCATTTTTGTCGCTTCCCTGTTTGCTCGGAAGGTAGCGGAAGTCGAACTATGGCCATCGCAGGTGGACGCGGCGAGACGGGCTGCAGACCCCAATGACGATCTCGTGGTTGCGTTGCCGACCAGTGCCGGAAAGACCCGAATCGCAGAACTCGCAACGCTTACCGCCCTCGCAATGGGAAGACGTGTATTGGTCGTTACACCTCTACGTGCCTTGTCGGCACAGTCCGAGCGGTCGTTTCGTTCGGGGTTTGCGCCGCTGGGGGCGACCGTGTCCTCGCTGTACGGCAAGTGCGGCTTCTCGGAGGGCGACGAAGATGCACTTCGAAGTCACAACATTGTAGTGTCCACACCCGAGAAGCTAGATTTCGCGTTGAGGATTGATCCGACGATCATCGCCGATGTTGGTTTGATCGTGCTGGATGAAGGCCATCTCATCGGTCCTAAGGAGCGAGAGATTCACTATGAGGTTCTAGTGCAACGTCTCCTTCAACGCACTGATGCCGACATGCGAAGGATTGTGTGTTTGTCCGCAGTCTTGCCAGCTGGCGAGCAACTAGAGGACATGACCGCTTGGATTCGATCTGATGAAGTAGGTGAGCCCGTCAGGTCAGATTGGCGTCCGACGCGGCAACGCTTCGGCACATTGGAATGGCGCGGGCAATCTGGACGGTTGAATTATGACCTTGAAGATAACGGACCATTCGTAAACAACTTCATCCGGAGACCACCACCGCGCGGCTGCGACAGCACGGCCCCTCCGCGAGATCTCAGGGACACGGTGTTGATGAGCGCATGGCGCTTTGCCGAGGATGGAAAGCACGCTCTGATCTTCATAACGCAAGCCAATTGGATCGAAGGGTACGGCAAGCGCGCCGCCGATCTCGTCGAGAAAGGCTACTTGCGATCATTGCTCGAAGAACCAACAGCCGTTAACACAGCGGTGACGATCGGTGCCGAATGGCTCGGACACGACCATGCAGCCGTAAGGTGTCTGCGATTCGGAGTTGCCGTGCATCATGGTAAGTTGCCAAGTCCCTTTCTGCGTGAAGTCGAGCGTCTGTTGGCGTCGGGCACTATCAAGATCACCGCGGCGTCACCGACGCTGGCACAGGGGCTGAACCTTAGTGCAGTGGTATTGTTAATCCCCTACCTAGTCCGAAAAGGCAGACCGATACCAAGCGAGGAAATCGCCAACGTTGCCGGTCGCGCTGGACGGGCATTTGTGGACACCGAAGGGCTTGTTCTGCATGTGATCTTCGATAAATTTGGTCGGCGCCTCGCTGATTGGCGCAAACTGGTAAACGAAGTTCGTGCCCGGTCAATAAAGAGCGGCCTGATATCGGTTATCGAAGAAGTCATTCGACGTCTTGCCGTGAACGGCATTGCAGGCGAGGAAGGATATGAATATCTGGCCAATGCTCGTGAGGCATGGATGGCAGATGTTGATGAATCAGACGATGAACCGCTTGAAGATCTGGTGGAGAGGGTTGATTCCATCGTCCTCGGATTGGTCGAAGCGCTGGACGCGAATTCACAAGATTTGCCGGAACTGCTCGAACGGTCTTTGTCAGGGTCATTATGGGAACGGCAACTCGAGCGTTTGGACCAACATACGAAAAAGGTCCATCTTCGCGTTCTGTCAGCACGGGCCCACCTCATCTGGAACGAAACGACAGCCGCACAGCGACGTGGGCATTTTGCAATGGGTCTTGGTTTGGAGACAGGCCTCCACATGGACCAGATGGCAGAGGTGCTCGCGGATGACTTGGACCGGGCAGACATTGCAGCCATTCAGGCGGAGAAGGGGGAGTTGCTCGACGCGATTGTGGGGTTAGCGGCGCGATTGTTGACCGTTCGACCATTCGCACCTAATGTGCTCAATGACGATTGGGCTGATGCACTAGACGGGTGGATCGGAGGTGCCTCGCTGTCCGATATAGGCCCTGAACACGTCGAGTTGATTGAGGATGCATTCACATATCGACTCGTCTGGGCGCTCGAAGCGGTACGGGTTCGGCGGGTAGCGCACGGTTGGGCTCCTCAAGCGGGAAGCATAGCCGGTGCGGCGGCGGCATGTGTTGATACCGGCTTGCCAGACTACCGCATGGCATTGTTGGTGCGGGGAGGCTTGGCATCGCGAGAGGCAGCCCAAATCGTGGTGACGGAACTCGAACCCGAGTTCGTCGAGGGCTGCTCGATGCGCCGGTGGCTTGCGAATGGTATCGTGGCCGACCTATCGAAACGGGAAGATTGGCCTAGCGTGGAGACAGTATCCGTGTGGCGGCGGTTCAGGAATGAAGCCCTGAGCAAGAAGCAGCGCGTGTGGCGAACGTACACCGAGAGCTTCAATATTTCGGAAATGTATGATCAATCGGTGCGGGATCGTGCAGTCGTCCGACTGGCCCCCGACTTAACCAACAACGTGACGTGGATATTGGGCGCAGACTTTCGAACACTCGGACGGGTGGACGAGGCAATTGAGATTCAGCCTGGCTCGGTCGCTTACGCTGAGGTGAATCTGCGCGAAGGTAGAGCGCATGTTCGACGCATAGGCCCTACAGGCGGGACGGGCGGTGAATGACGGTTCAGCAAGGGCTGATTCTGAGGTTTCCGAACCGGAACCACTAAGTCCAGTCTTAGTTGTCCAAGAGCCCGCAGGCGTAGGTCTCGGATGTGGGTTCCAGTTATTCTGGCAGGATTTTTCCGGAAATTCTGGCACACCCAGGGAACAGTCTTGAGAAGGGCTGGGGAGGCGTTTCATGAGGCAATCTCCTGGTTCGACCGGCCCGGCACAGAGTCGATGTGGCGGGTGCGCATGGAGGGTCCTTCGAGCGTGACGATGCGGCCGCGCTCGAGGATGCGGTCGAGAATCGCTTCGGCGAGGTCGGGGTCGTGCAGGACGCGGCCCCAGCGCTCGAGCGGCTTGTTGGTGGTGAAGACCATGGAGCGCCGGCGACGGTGGCGCTCGTCGACGACATGGAAGAGGACGTTGGCCGCGTCGGGGCCATGGGTGAGATAGCCGACCTCGTCGACGACTAGCAACTGAGGGCGGACGTAAGCGGCGAGTGCGTCGCGGAGGCGGCCGTTGCGGGCCGCCAGCGAGAGGGTCTCGACCAGATCGTTGGCGATGGCGAAGAGGGCGTCGTGGCCGTGCAGGATGGCCTGGTAGGCGATGGCGGTGGCGAGATGGGTCTTGCCTCGTCCGCTGCGGCCCTTGAGCACGAGGCAGCCGCCCTGGGCGGCGAACTCGGGGGCGAAGGCGGAGCCGAGCAGCAGGGGCCGGAGTTCGGGCTGGACGGAGAAGTCGAATTCCTCCAGCGTGTGCAGGACGGGGAAGCGCGCCTGGCGGACGCAGCGGCGCAGGCGGGTCTGGCGGCGATGCTCGATCTCGGCCGAGGCCAGGGCGGCGAGGAAGTCGCGGAAGGACCAGGCGCCGCGCTCGGCCTGCTCGACGAGCTCGGGGTAGGAGCGCCGGGCGCAGGCCAGGTGCAGGCGCTTGAGCATGGCCTCGAGCTGTTGCGGGGAGACGGCGGGCGGCGTCATCGCGGGCCTCCGTTGGCGCGGTCGCCGAACGGCAGGGGGAACTGGTCGCGGGCGAACTCGCGGGCGATGTCGGCGACGCGGCAGCCGGGCTGGCCGCGGTGGCGCTGGAAGGAGGCGCGCAGGGCGTCGTCGCCGTACAGCTGGAGCAGTTCGTGCAGACGCTCGATGCTGTCGTTCCAGGAGCGCTGTTCGGCGTAGATGATCTCGGTGATCACCTCCTTGGCGGCCGGGCCGAGCTGGAACAGATGCTCGCGCATGCGGTACTGGCGGCCGCGCTTGCCGCTGACCGCCTCCAGCATGGCCTGGCGGTGGGCGGGCAGGTTTGAGATCCCCCGGCTGCCGGCGGGCAGGCGCGGATGCTCGGCGCGGTAGCGGCCCGCCACGATCCGCAGGCGGTCTGCGAACAGGTGCAGCGTGCCGGGAAAGCCGCACGCTTCCGGCGGCATCGAGTACTTGTTGGTCTCGTGTTCGACCATGGCGGTCGGGCCGATGCTGACCGGCAGGCGCAGGGCCAGCTCGGCCGGGCGCAGGCGCAGCGGACGCAGCCGCTGGCGCTCCTCGGCCAGCAACTCGGCCGGCACGCGGCCGGTGGCCCGGCAGGCACGGCGTTCGTTGATTTCCACCAGCCAGTCCGCCAGCTGCGCCTCTAGATCGGCCCGGTCGTGGAACTGGCGGACCTTGAAGAACGAGCCCTTGGCCCAGCCCACAAGGTTTTCGACGGAGCCTTTCTGATTCGGCCGCGCGGGCCAGCACAGGTCCACTCCCAGGCCCATGCGCTGCGTCGCGTCGGCGAACACCGGGTTCCACTCCAGCACCTCGCCGGTCTTCGGATCCGACTTCAGCGCCGCTGTGGTCGGCCGGTCGAACACCGCCAGCAGCGGGATCCCGCCCATCCGCTCGAAGTGCTCGGCCATCGAGCGCACCAGGATCTCGGTGCGCTGGTTGTCGACCAGTGCTAGCAGGGAATAGCGCGAGAACTTCAAACGGCTGCAGAAAAACTGCACCCGCTCGAGCCGGCCGTTGCCCCTCCAGCGCACCCGCACCTGCCCGAAATCGTGCTGGGTGAACTCGCCCGCGACGCCTTCGAAGCGGCAGATCGGGCGCACGGCCAGCGGTCGCAGCTCCCGCACCAAGGCGTACAAGGCGGTCTTGCCGCCCTGATAGCCGGCCAAGCGCGCGCGGCGCAGCACCTCGAGCGTCTTCAGTCCGGGCTGCGCCTGCAAGATGGAAGCCACCAGCTCGCGGTAGTCGGCGGTCTTGGAAGGCCGGCCCGGCCCGCCGCCCGGCGGGCCAGCCTCGGCTTGGCCGGGTGACTCCTCCGGAACCGTTACTGCGCCGCCTGCATCCGCTGCGGCACCGCGAGCCTCGGCCTCGGCCCGGACCCGATGAACGGTCCGCACGGAGACCTCGGCGATTTCCGCTACCCGGGCCTTTGGCAGACCGGCCTTGATCAGGACCTCGATCTCAAAACGCTTGGTCGCATCGAGCACTCCGGAATCCCCCTCCAGCGAGAGGCACTCGGACGGCCTCCCGCTTGAAGGGGTACACGGCGGGAGTTCAAATCTCAAGGCGTCAGAGTGTGCCAGAATTTCCGGAATTTTGTGTGCCAGAGTTTCCGGAACCCGCA
>VXRL01000017.1 GCA_009838515.1 Terriglobia bacterium
AGAACCCTGTCCCGGCTCTGCATCGATTCGGAACAACCGCTCCTCCCACGACACGCCCGGGCGCAGGTCGAAAATCACTAAGTGCGCGGATTCCGCCCTGCTCCCGCCCCTCCCGAATCAGGCGGTCAAGGCCGACTTTCCCCGTCCGCACTTTGCACTCGATCACGTACTTGCGGATCCGTACCGTACCCCCGCCAGCAGCTTGCCGCCATTCAATCAACAGGTCCGTGCGTCCCCGGCCCACCGCGTACTCGCGCCCGATCCGCCCTCCGCTGTTCACCACCCGCTGCAAGTACGCATGCAGCACCAGCTGCGGTCCCGCCTCGGCGTGCCCGTAACGCTCCACCCACGACTCGGCGTTCTCGCGGAAATAGCCTTGGAAGGCGCTCAGCAGGCCCGACACGTCCAGGCTGCCGTCGGGCTGCACATACCAAGCCGGATCGACTGACCCCGCCAACGTGGCCTCCAGCGGCAGCACCAGCTCGCGCGGGATGACCTCGGCATAGATCGGATTCACCATCCGGACTGGGTAGTCACTTGCCACCGGCCCCAAATCGCGCACGTACTCCAAGTCCCGCACCGCCCAAGCAGATTCGCTAGACCCGGCCAGCATCGGCAGGATCACGCGCCGCACCCGCTCCTCGCTCAGCGTGGTGGCCAGTTGGTCGAGATGCGTGACCCGCCGGAGGATGAGGGTTTCCCTGGCTTGATCGATGGCGTCGACCTGGATTGGCTGGCTCCGCTCGTTGCCAGCCTCCGCACTAAAGCAAGCCTCGTAGGCCAGGGCGTTAACAGGCCATGGCTGGCCGCAAGTCAGCGCCCAGATGCGCTCGACCGCAGCGGCCTCGAAGGCTTGGCCGCGCTCGGCCGTGTACTGTGCCAGCAGGTTCCGCACTTCGCTTTGCGAGAAGTCGCCGAGGCGCAGCGACTCGGCCTTGATGTTGAAGGCGCTGCCACCCTTGACGTTGGTTCCTACCCGGCTGGAGTAGATCTGGTAGTCGCGCACGTCGCGGACGCCGCACAGGATCACGCTCTGCGGGAAATGGCTCGGGCGGCGGTCGTAATTCGCTCGTAGCTGTCGCACGACCGAGATCAGCGAGTCTCCCACGAGCGTGTCGATCTCGTCGGTCAGCAGCACCAGTGGCACTTGGCTAGTGGCCGACCAGCGCACCAGCGTCTGCCCCAAGGCTGCGCCGGGGCCGTACTTTTCCAGGTGCTCTGACATGGTGCTCTCGACGAAATCATCGCGCAGGACCTCGAAACTCCTCGATGCCAAATCCGCAAGTAGCGTTCGCGTGGCACGAGCGGTATCCTCTCCAGCCTCCTGGCATCCCTCCACATCCACGTACACACAGCGATACTCGCCTTCTGTGTTGAGCCGGTCTTGGAGGGCTAGCAAGATTGAAGTCTTGCCCGTCTGGCGCGGTGCGTGCAGGACGAAGTACCGCCTGGCGGCGATCAATTCGAGAATCTCGGCTAGCTTGATCCGGCTCAGCGGCGGGATGCAGTAGTGGCGCTCCGCCTCAACCGGGCCTTCCTTGTTGAACTTGCGCACGCCAGTTTGATTATGGTGCGTGCTATTTTTTTTCCCGCGATCTCCGCACTCAGATCAGCGCTGTGTGCCTTGGCAGCGCCAATGCAAGTCGGTTTGCCATGTTCACTCCAATGACGCTGAGATCAAGGGCGCGGGCCAGATCGCGATGGCCGGCGAGTAACGGAACGACTGCCACGGCGAGCCCGAGGCCGTCTGCTCACGGCGAGGGCAACATCCCTCTTGACCGTCATCACTACCCCTCTCGGATGCAATATGGGGCGCTTGCGGGCGCGCGCTTCGAGGCCGCGATCGCCCCCAGTGGTTGTTCCACAAGGATCCGGAGCAGGGTCGGTGTCCGCTCACGATTTGGGGTCTCTGATCTCACGTCGGCACCGCCAGCCTGTGTTGCTCAACCTATAGTTGCGCAACCGGCCAATCCTGCGATTGAGTGCGCTCTTGCCGAGGCAGCATGGCTGCAACCATGCTGCGGCGCTGCCCGGACCGCGCCGAAGCTGTGACAGTTACTATGGAAAGAAGACAAGCTTGATCAGAAGCGCAAGGATGATCGATCCTCCCGAGAAAACCGCAAACCTGACGACTGCGAGCGACTTGTCCATTTCGGCGAAGCGCTTGTCCATTTCAGCGAAACGCTTGTCCATCTCAGATCGCAACTCGGCGAAGCGCTTGTCCATTTCGGTGAAGCGCTTGTCCATCTCAACTTGCAGCTGTGCGCCCAACTCCAATACGTCCGATTTCGAGGCGACATCTTGCGACCTCGCAACCTCGGCCGCTGCCGCCTTCGCCTTGTCCTCAGGAACATGTGCCAAGAGCAGCGCTTCATACATCTCTGTGCTGATGACGCCCATCGTTGGGCTTAGTATACCTGTCGTGTGCTCTGCCGCACTGTCCCGGCTTGGAATCAGTGCCCCCCCCCGCAGCTGCTTGCAGACTGTCGGCTTACTCGGCGCTCACCACCAAGATCTACCGCGCCGGCGCACGCCCTCGGTGGCAACGCGGCAGAACCACTGCTCTGACCGGTCGCCCTTGGGGTACCTTGCACGCGCAGGTGTGTCGAGCCAAGTGGTCGAGCTCGTCACCAAGGCCAGCCCGGGCCATCCCCATGGCGGTGCAGCCGTGCTCGCGGAGATCGGTTTCCGACGGTCATGGCAGGGGGGCGTGATAGCTACACATCCCAAACCGTGATCGGACTCTCGCCCGGCACCGGGGCCGTCCCGTACAGCCGGTCGTCCCAGGACATGTCCGCGAGCAGGTCGAAGATCACCAAATGCCCTGATTCCGCACCGCAGCGATCCATGTAGGCTGAGGCCTGCTCCCGACCCTTGCGGACCAAGCGGTCAAAATCGCCCGCCGCTGTGCGTGACCTGCACTCGATTAGGTACTGCCGGATTTGTGCTCGGCCCCGCTGATCGACCTGGCGCCATTTGATCAACAGGTCCGTCCGTCCGCGTCCCACCGCGTAGTCCCGCTCAATGTGACCCCGGCTTGTGACGACCAGCTGCAGATACGCCTGCAGAGAAAGCTGCGGCCCTGCTTCCTTGTGCCCGAACCGCTCCACGCACAGCTCAGCATTCTCCCGGAACCAGCCTTGGAAGCTGTTGAGCAGTCTTGCTACGCCCAAGCTTCCGTCGCTGTTCACATACCGGTCCGGCTCCACCCATCCCGCCAAGATCGACTCCAACACCAGAGTGAGCTCGCGTGGGATCGCCTCAGCGTACATCGGATTCGCCATGCGCACTTCTCGATCGACTGAGACAAGGCCAAGGGACCGCACGTACTCTAGGTCGCGTGACGAGTAGGCCCGGTTCTCAGACCCGGCCAGCATCGGCAGAATCACACGCCGCACCTGCATTTCGTCGAGCCTGTCGGTGAACTGACGAAAGTGCGTGCCCCGTCCGAGGATCAGCTCTTCCCGAGCTTGGTCGATGGAATCGAGGTCTATCGGACTGTTCCGGCCGCGGCTCTCCTTCCCGGCACGGGCACAGGCCTTGTGGGCGAGAGCGCTTACGAGCCACGGTTGGCCAAGGGTGAGGCTCCAGATACGCTCGGCAACGCCTTCCTCGAAGGCTTGGCCGCATTCGGCAGTGTGCTGAGCCAGCAACTGATGCACCTCGGCGACCGAGAAGTCAGCAAGACGCAGAGACTCCGTCTCCATGTCTAGGGCGCTACCCCCCGTGAAGCTGGCCCCGTCACCATCGGAAAGAATCTGATACTCGCGCACATCTTGGACACCACATAGGATCACGGTCTGCGGGAAACGATCGGGGCGGCTCCCGTAGCCTGCTGCTAGCTGCCGCAGTACAGAGACGAGCGTGTCCCCCACGAGAGTGTCAATCTCGTCGACCATCAGCACGAGTGGTAGGCGGCTGGACTGAGCCCAGCGTCCGAGAGTCTCGCGCAAGGCAGCGTCTGGGCCGTATTTTTCCAAGTGCGCCGATAGTCTCTCCTCCACAAAGTCATCCTGCAGTATGCTGCAAGCTCTGGACGCCAAGCTCGCAAGCAGCGCACGCATCGCTCGGCCAGTGTCCTCGCCGGCAGCATGTCCGCATTCGAAGTTGACGTACAAGCAGCGGTGCTCTCCTCCCTTGTTGAGATAGTCTTGTAGTGCGAGCAAGGTCGAAGTCTTGCCTGTCTGGCTCGGCCCGTGCATGACGAAGTACCTCATGCGGCCGATCTGGGCGAGGATCTTGTCAAGGCTAACCCTGCTGAGTGGCGGAATACAGTAGTCATGTTTGGACGATACCGGGCCTGCTGTATTGAAGCGCATGGCCGCTTCAGTATGGCAGGCGCTTGTCTAGGCTGAAGTTCCGAAGGGACTGTTGGTGCAGCCTGTTGATTTGCCAGCAGATCCGCTTGTGCGAGGTCCGTGTTCACTGCCTACAAGCGGTGATCGTGCGCGCTTGATCTGGACTCCTTGCAGTAATCCGAAGCTGGGAGCCCGCCCTTGGACTAGCTGCCCGTCCAGCCCAGCCACGTCCACTCAACAGTCCCGTCGGCCGCCGGATTGGTCGCCATCACCCGCCGGGATTGGTGCACCGAACAAGTGTAGTGGGCTTAGCGATGAGCGTGATCAGCACGGAAACTCATGAAGCCCTGCTGTGCTGGCGGAGGTGCCAGAGGACAAGGTGCAGGCTGCACCGGCTGAGGTCCTAGTCCCAGCCTCAGTCAGGGCCATTGACCCGCGCCGGGCGATTTCCCATCGGCGCGTGGAATTGGACAGACTCGCGTTTGTGCCCGTTGCCGCCCCGATTCCAGCGTGGAATGCTAGATGGTAGGGAGCGAGCAAGACGTGCGTCTTCCTTGACAGCTAGCGACCGGTCATAGTTAACACTGGAAGTCTCGAGGCAATGGTGGGCAGCGCCTCACATTCGATCTAGATGGTGCCGGGCGGGCCTCCCGGATACTGGGCAACGGGGAGGAGGCAGACCGGCGCAGCACCACAGACGTGCGTATCGGGTGGAAGCAGGTTGGGGACGCACAGCCAGAGCTGCGATTCCGGCCCTTGCGTTGCCAGTGGGTGCTATGCGGCCGTTACCGATTGGCGGGAAGACTGTTCGCCGACGACCAGCGGGCAGGCTGCCAACTGCGCCCGGGGGCTCCGACACATCCCGCAGCAGGCCCGGCCGGGAGGATTGCTAGCCTGTGGCGGTGCATCCAAGCGAGCATTCTGCGCACCTGCTGACGAGCCTCTAAGGCGGCCCCCGCAGCGCCTGCCGGTAGCGCACCATCGCTTGCAGTTGGCGGTAGGCCTTCCACAGCACCTCGTTGCCCGGCAGTTCCCGGTGCTTCTTCGGACGCCAGCCCCGCATGCGCGCCAGTACGCGGTGGGCCGGGGGAGATCGAGGGCTCGGGCAATGGCGGTGCGGCTGGAGATGGCTGGATGGGGCAGCGCCGGAGGGTGGCTGTGGGAGTAGGCGCGATGGGATATCGCCCGCGAGCCCGAGCGGATAGCTGCTTGATGCGCCCGGCCAAAGTGGATCGCGACTTGGCGACTGCCGGCTGTGGGATCAAAGTCCGTGCTCCCGTCCCACGCGGTTCCTCCGCGTTCGGTCGCTCGAACAGATGGGCCAGAACCACCGCGGGAGATTCTGGCATGGACGGCTTCATCATTGCCTCCTTGCCAGTGCCTTAACCGGGTCAGGTTCCTGCTACAGCCCCCATACCGTGACCGGACTCTCGTCCGGACCTGGATCCTTCCGGAACACTCGCTCTTCCGACGACTGGCCCGGTCGCCTGTCGAAGATCGCCAAGTGCCCTGACTCTGCCCCGCACCTGTCCATGTACCAACTCGTCTGCTCCATCCCGGACCGGATCACGCTCTCCCGGCCCTGTCCCGGCCGCACCACTTTGCACTCGATCACATGCTTGGTCACCTGCGCCGGATCCCACCGCCCGCCCTGCGGCCACAGCACCAGCAAGTCGGTCCGCCCGCGCCCCAAGCCGTATTCCCGCTCCACGCGCCCGCCCCCATTCACGATCCGGTGCAGGTACGCTTGCAACAGCAGTTGCGGGCCTGCCTCCTTGTATTCGAAGTGCTCCACCCAATGCTCCACGTTCTCCCGGAAGTACCCTTGTAACGCCTCCAGTAGCTTCGCCAAGTCGAGTTGGCCTGCGGCATCCACGTACCACTCGGTTCGCTCCGGGATGTACCTCTCGCGCGAGTACGTAAGCTGCCGCGGAATCACTTCCCGGTAAATCGGATTCGCGATCTCGACCAACTCGCCACCACGCTGCGCGAGGAGCGGGTGCGGCGCGTGATCCTGCCGATGCTGGCCGGGTCCGGGGCGAAGGACTACTCGCTACGAGACCTCGAGCACGTGCGGGATCTCGGCTTAGTGGCCTCTGCAGGCACAGTGCGCATGGCAAATCCGACTTACGCCGAGGTCATCCCGCGTGACCTAACGGCAGTACTGCAATCCGAGCTTGAGGCACAAGTGGATCCGGCGTGGTACGTGAACGCCGACGGCAGCCTGGACGTGCCGGGCCTGCTGAGCGCCTTCCAAGGCTATTTCCGCGAGAACGCCGAGTCGTGGGTGGAGAGGCGGGGCCGCAGCTGGTGCTGCATGCGTACTTGCAGCGGGTGGTGAACAGCGGAGGGCGGATCGGGCGCGAGTACGCGGTGGGCCGGGGACGCACGGACCTGTTGATTGAATGGCGGCAAGCTGCTGGCGGGGGTACGGTACGGATCCGCAAGTACGTGATCGAGTGCAAGGTGCGGACGGGGAAAATCGGTCTTGACCGCCTGGTTCGGGAGGGGCGGGAGCAGACGGCCGCGTACATGGACGGGTGCGGGGCGGAATCCGCGCACTTAGTGATTTTCGACCTGCGCCCGGACGTGTCGTGGGAGGAGCGGTTGTTCCGAATCGATGCAGAGCCGGGACAGGGTTCT
>VXRL01000037.1 GCA_009838515.1 Terriglobia bacterium
TTTGCCCCCGGGGCGGGGGGGGGGCGGCCCCCCCCCCCCCCCCCCCGCTGGCGACACCCAAGTCGATGCTCGGGCGGCTGGCTCGCAAGCGTGTGGGCTTTCCAATGTGAGATGAGCATGAAAGGCCGGCCTCAGGCCACCGCCGTCCGCTCGTAGGGCAGCTCCAGAAATAGAGCCTCCAGCGCCTCGTACAGCTGCGCCACCGCTTCGTTGTCGCTGTGCGCATACGCCTCCGCGTCGAGCTGCTCGAAGCTCAGGCCGGGCCGCAGCAGCTGCGCCGCCCCCGGCAGCGACTTGAACTTCTCGTAGGGCGTGTGCATGTCTTGGTAGCGGTAGCGCTTGTGCACCCGCCCCTGCGCATCGACCCGCTCGTGCGCGAAGAAGCACGGGCGGTGGTAGTTCAGGTAGGGCGAGAGCAGCTCGCGGTTGAACGCGTGCAGGCGCCCGGCGTAGTGCTTGGCGATGTAGCCGCGGCCCCAGATCCGCCGCACCGTGGTGCCGTTCTTGGACTCGCACAGCGCGTTGTCGTTGCTGCGCCGCGGCCGCGACTTGGTGAACTCCCCGATGTGCAGCTTGCGCAGCAGCGCTGCCACGGTGTGGTTGATGTACTCCGAGCCGTTGTCGGAGTGGAAACCCTGCACCGCGAAGGGGAAGGCCTGCAGCAGCCCCTCCAGCACCGGTAGCTGGAACGACTCCGAGATGTTCTCCACCGTGCCCACGTACTGGTACTGCGTCACCTCGTCGACTGCGTTGATGTGCAACACCCCCTTGACCCCATAGGACTCGCCCTGATGCACCGTGTCCACGCGCACGTAGCCGGGCCGGCCGCCTGCGCTCCCCGATCGACACCCCCGCCGGCTCGGTGCGAGCCTTGCTGCCCAGCTGGCGCTGGTAGCTCGGCGAGTGCCGCAAGTTGTACAGGTGCCCGTTGGAGACCCGCGCCAGGCGCTCGTAGCGCCGGTCCTCGATGCACTGCTGCTGCCGGTAACGCCGCAGCAAGCGCGTCAACTGCGCCGGGGACAGGCCCGTGGTCCGCTCCAGGTAGCGCCTCAGCAGGCCCCGCTGGGGCTTGCTCAGGGCCTCGTAGCAGAACCGCCGCAGCGTCTGCTCAATGTGCCCGTAGAGCGCCTTGCGGTCGGGAAAGCCGACTTCCACCTCGGCGCTGCCGGCCAGGAACCGCTCGACTTGTTCCAGGCTCTTGAGAGATTCCAGCTCGAACTGCAAAACCATCCTCCCATGGTTCGCACACCCCCTCGAGCCAGCTGTTCATGCTCATCTCTGGTTGGAAACCGAATGCCCGTTCATGCTCATCTCTCATTGGACAAGACTTCCTGCGGGCCGTCGCCCGAAGGCTGGTATACTGGCGGGCCCATGGCGGGGCCGCCGGACGCTGGGGAGCTGTCCGAACCGTTGAGGGGCGTTGGGACCAGCCAGCAGTCCCCACGCTGGACGATCCCGGAGCCGCTCGCCGTCTGCGAAGCGCACGGGCTGGACGGCGCTCCCATCACGCTTAGGCGGCATGGCAACCCGGCTGGTCCCCGGCTGGTGCTCAGCCACGCCAACGGACTCTCGGCAGATTCGTACTATCCCTTCTGGTCATTGCTCTCCGACCGGTTTGATCTCGTCCTCTACGATTTCCGGAATCACGGGTGGAATCCGGTCGGGGATCTCCGCACGCACAACATTCCCACGTTTGCCCGGGATAACGCACTTGTAGTCCGAGCCATCGACCGGAGTTTCGGTCACAAGCCGAAGATTGGGGTTTTTCATTCGATGTCGGCGGTGACAGCAGTCCTTCAGGCTGTCGAAGACGTGGGGTTTTCAGGTCTCGTCTTGTTCGATCCCCCTACGTGTGCTCACGCCCGTGAGTCTCAAGACATCAAGGCGATGGCGAGGCAATTAGCGGAGCGGGCTCGGAAGCGGCAGGACCGGTTCGAGATGCGCGGGGAGTTGACGGAACGCCTCCATCGCACACACGCCTTCGACCGTCTCGTACCCGGCACCGCAGATTTGATCGCGAGGACGACGCTCCGCCGTGTGGTCGACGGGGGAACCGGGTACCAATTGTGCTGCCCGCGAGAGTACGAGGCTCAGATATTCGAGCAGCTTTATAGCTCGGCGGTTGCGGCGGACATCAAGAAACTCGCCTGTCCCACGAAGATCATCGGCGCGGACCCCACCGAGCCATTCTCATTCCTGCCGAGCGTGGACCTGAACGAAATGGTAGCTCTCGACTACGATTTCGTTCCCGAGACGACGCACTTCCTCCAGCTCGAACGACCGCTGGAGTGCATCGCGCTGATGCTCAGTTTCTTGGAGCATCGCAAGCTCGTGTAGGGAGGCGTTGGGTGTCTCGAGGGAGGAACTCTGATCCGTGATGACGATGCGGGCACTGCTCGAGCGGGCTGAACGGTACTTCCCGGCGAACCCCGCGATCGTTCCCCTGTCCGGCGACCCGTCCCTAACCTAGGCCGACTTCGTCACTCGGAATCGACGCGCGGCGGGCGCGTTACGCTCGCTCGGAGCCGAGGCTGGAGACCGTCTTGCGCTCCTCAGCCGCGATCCCGCAGTAGGTGAGGATGAGCGACCAAGCCAATCGAGTGCTTGGATTCGGCATGTCGGCAAGGATAGCGCCGAGGCGGGCAGCTGGAATTCCTCAACGCCGTCTTGGCCGGCTGCCGCCAGCTGGCTCGCCGCAAGCCGATGCACGTCCAATGCCGGGAGTGTTTGAACCGGATCGTGCGGCGTCCGACACCGCACCAAGTCGCGTCCGTTGGAGTGGACGATCCGCAACATCAGACGAGGCGTGCCGTTCAGCCATGGACACAGGGCTTCTTCCTTGCCGTGCGATGGCTGATTGGGCAAGAGCGTGATCCACGAACTCACTCCCAGTGCAGCTTGTTAGGCTCGCCGCCGCGACTCTTCGCCTCAAGTGCGTGCGCAAACCAGAACCCCGATAGCGGCGGATCTCATCACCGGCTTCGCCCGCCCTAGTTCAGGCATTTCCGCCTCCTGGACTGGGCTCCCTGACCTCGTAAACCAGGCTGACCGTACCCGTCTTTTGATACAGCTTGTGTTCCTTCAGTTCGAGTGGAATACGCGTGGCCGGCTCGGCGATAAGTGGAATGCCCGATCCGAGCAATACCGGCACGATGGCGACTTCCACCGTGTCAACGAGGCCCTCCTCGGCAAGGCTGCGAAATAGCGAGCCTCCGCCAAACAACCAGATGTCCTTACCCTCTTCCTCGCGAAGCGACTGCACCACAGCTTTCCAGTTCTCACCGATGATCGGTATGGTCTTGTAGTCGCTCTGACGCAGCGTCCGCGAAAACACGTACGTTCGACTGCCGGACGATGCCGGAAAAGCCCCTGAACCGGTCACCTCGAACGTCTTGCGGCCAAGCAGGTAAGTGTCGAACTGCTCGGACATGGCCTGGAAATCGAAGTCGGGATCCATGACGATCCAGTCGTACTCGCCGTCAGGTCCCGCGATGTATCCGTCCAAGCTCATGGCGCAGCTATAGCGAACCTTACGCATTCCAATCCTCCGTCCGGTGACCTGCCCGTGCTCCACCCTCTGCGCTTCGACCTCAGCAATGGGAACTGTAATGCCCCAAAACAGATAGGCTGTCGGCCCCGCTTTACGAGGCGGACCGCGGTTCATCGGCGATTCGGCAAGTGTAGCCGACACCTGTTAGTTTTGTCTTGATGGCTCCCACTCCCGTCCTCGTTTCGTGGTCGTCCGGGAAGGATTCGGCCTGGGCCCTCCATGTTCTCAGGGCGCAGCCCGAACGCTTTGCCGGGAGGGGAGTTTTCACCACGGTTACCGAGAGGTTCCAGCGCGTGTCGATTCACTCGACACCGACTTGGGTTCTGCAGGCACAGGCGGCGCGGCTGGGCGTTCCGCTGTACGAAATTCCGATTCCGTACCCCTGCTCGAATGCCCAGTACGAATCCGCGATGGAACAGTTCCTAGCAAGAATGCGCGAACTCCCAAGACATCTCGCAGCGTCACTCTTGGCGTTCGGTGACCTGTTTCTCGAAGACATCCGCCGCTACCGGGAGGAGAGGCTCAGCGGGACAGGATTCGATCCGATCTTCCCTGTCTGGGGCCGAGATACTCCGTCGCTAGCGGAAGAGATGATCGCGTCCGGCATCAAGGCGATCGTCACATCCGTCAATCCCGCAGCCCTTCCGCCCGAGTTTGCCGGTCGGTGGTTTGATCGTAAGCTGCTGGCCGATCTGCCTCTCGGCGTCGATCCCCTGGGCGAAAACGGCGAGTTCCATACGTGCGTTGTAGACGGGCCGATGCTCTCCTCGCGCATCGAGGCCAGGCCGGGTCGCGTTGTTCACCGAGAAGTCGCAGCTCCTGCCGACAGCTGCGATTCCGCACAAGCGCGCGATCCTCATCCGACGTATGTATACGCCGATATCGTCCCCGGCCGTAACCCGCCTGAATAGCGCCGCGCCGCGTCTGGCGCACCCATCACGCGCGGTTCCCAAGGCTGATGCGCTCAATAACTGCTCATGTCTCGCTAGAATGACCTCTTCTAACTACATATTGCGGTATCAAGCCGGGCGGGAGCAGCCCACAGCCAGGCAGCCCAGGAGGCTGCCCTGCAAGAGCGAATACCGCGCGACCTAGAGAACCACCCCAGCCGCGTCCCCGCGCAGATCGCCTACCTGAAGGGGGTCGAGGCGCTCACGAAGGACCCCGCCTGCGCCGGCCAGGCCCACTGGCTAAGGCGCCAGGACGTCGCGGCGATCAACCAGGAAGGGTGGATTCTGGTCCTCCAAGGCAACGAGACCGAAGCCCGCCTGGCCAACGCCAACGAGGCGATGGTGCGGCTCGGCCACATGCTGCGCGCCAAGGGGCTCGCCAAGGGCGTCTACAACGTCGCGCGCCCCGCGCCGCCAGCCCGGCCCGGCGAAGCGAGCAAGCGGGGACAGCGAGCCGCGGAGCGCGCGCCCTGGGACCGCCCGATCGTCTTCATGCCGGCCTTCCTAGTCGCCACCACGCTGCCGCACCGCGCGCGGCCGGGCACGGAATTCAGCCGCGTCAACGGCAAGGTGCAGACAACGCTCGTATCCACCAAGCGGGCCGGCCTGCCATTCGGGATCTACCCCCGACTGATCGTGATCTACCTGGCCACCGCCGCGAAGCGCACGGGAATCCGCCGCCTCATGGTCGCCCGCTCGATCAACGAACTCTTGGGCCAGATGGGAATCTCCGATTCAGGCGGCAAGGGCGGGCCGGCGACGCTCGCCCGGAACCAGCTCGACCGGCTCTGCACGACGACGTTTGTCACGACGCACAACTCCAAATACGGCGGCCACAAGCTGGGCGTCGCGGACAAATGGCTGGAGAAGGCACACGGCGGCCTCGAAGTCGAACTCTCCGAGCGCTTTTACGACCAAGCCACCAAGTCGGCAGTCCCACTGGACCCGGAGATCCTGCGAGCCGTCCGGCGGTCGCCGCTCTCGATCGACACCTACGGCTGGCTCACATACCGAATGAACACACTGCAAGAGCCGACGGCAATCACTTGGCCCCAACTCCAGAACCAGTTCGGTTCCGAGTACCGCAACGCGCGGCAATTCCGATGGCGCTTCCGCCAAGCCGTCGAGCGCGTAAGAGCCGCGTGGCACGGAGAACTCGGCATCGAGATCCAAGAACGCCGCGTGATCTTGACCCCCGGTCCCCCCTCGGTCGGAAGCCGCATTGAACGATCCAACGCGAAGGGCCACTAGCGCCCCCGAATCTCCGCAGGTTTTGTGACGCTTTCTAGCGCCCCCGAATCTCCGCAGGTTTTGTGACACTTCCCCGCAGGTTCTGTGACGCCCCTCCGCAGGTTCGGTGTCGCCCCCTCCGCAGGTTCTGTGACGCATCTCCGCAGGTTCTGTGACGCCCGACTTCTATATCTCCTTTAGGACCTTTAGTTTCCCGGTGGTCGAAACAAGTAGGTTGCGCGCGCAAGACGCGCCCCGCACAGGCAGCGCCTGCTGCGCAGCCGCGAGAGACGACCGCCGCGCCCCACCCGGGGGTTATGCTGCCCACATGACCAATCCGCGCCCCCGCCAGCTCGCGCACGCGGGCCTGCTGCTGGCCCTGTTCGGGTCGGCGGCCCAAGCCGCCCCCTCCCTCGAGGCGATCGTTTTCGTCGAGTACGACGCCTCGGCGCCGCTCGACCCGACCAAGTCCTACGGCTGCCTGGCGGACGTGCGCCGCGGAGCCGGCTCGGCTTCCCCCCGCCAGCTGACATGCACGCGCCGCGTCCCCATGGCCGAGCTGTGCGGGACCGCCTACGACGGCGACCGGGCCTACCTCCCAGCCGATTGCCCGTTCATTCCGGGCTCTACGGGTGCGGGAACGTCGCCGACGGCCGCCCAGGTGACGAGCCTGGCCGACGCGCTGCTGCAGTACTTCCAAGGCCACCAACCGAAGCTGAATTTCGCGGCCCAGCAGCTGTCCGCGGGCGGCAGGGCCGCCTACGAGATGAACCTGCAACCCGGCGCCCCAGGCGCGTCCCCGTCGGTGGGAGCCTGGAACGAGGCGTCGTCGGCCGAGCGCAACGTGCGCCCGACCGCGCTGCAGGTCGACGACCCGGACCCGGCCGACGCTCGATTCGGCAACACCACCTGGAACAACCCCAGCGCCGATCCTGCCGAGTGGAACGCCCTGCTGAGCACGCCCACGCTCGATCACGTCGAGCGCGCCTCGCGAAACCTGCTGGCCACGCCGTCTGCGCCGAATCCGCCGGCCGCGGCCGTGACCGCCCGCGCCACGTCCGAAGTGGCGCGGTGTCGCGCGGACTCCCTCGATCTGCTCCGGGCGGACAACCAGCATCACCAGGCGCGG
>VXRL01000029.1 GCA_009838515.1 Terriglobia bacterium
CGAGAACGGCAGCCAAAATGTCACATCAAAAAATGCCGTGGGAAATTAGGCTAGGGATAGATCAAGCGTAGTATCACCATAGATTGTGCCGAGCAGCCAGTAGTGCTAAGTCCATGGCTGCTCGGCTAGCGAACTGGGCTTAGCCCAGCCCGCCACTTGAGCCCCGGCACCCGAGCGGAAAGGGGAGCGAGCTTGCAACTCGCTGTATGGGAGTTCGATTCTCCCCCGGGGCTCCAAGCTGGAGGGCACATATGGGCCGGTAGTTTAATTGGGAAAACACCTGCTTGAGAGGCGGGACGTTATGGGTTCGATTCCCATCCGGTCCACACATGCCCATGATTCGAACTAGTATAGCCGTTTGCCTGCTTGCACAGGCCTACCCTAGTTCGGTTAAACGCCTCAAGAGAGATAGGTGTGAGGCAAGGAGCATATTTCAATCCTATCGTGAGATCGTAAGTAGTGTCAATATGCATTGAAACATAGTAGGTTTACTGCTCCATCCAATTGAGCTACAGCTGCTCCTCATGCTCTGCTGCACTCAAGATCCGAGAAACTATTCGGAGATTGCAGGATCAGCTTGCTATAGCCACAGAACGAGCCTCTCATCCCTTCGTAGATGGCGTGACTGAGGGGCCACGGGCTAGCTAGACCTCGCCGCTGGAGTGCCGGTCCGGTGTGTATACCAGTTCCACCATATCCGCTAAGTGCCTAGGGGCAGCGAATCGATGCGTTGCCCTACCATTGAAGGGAACGGCACCACGTTATCGACTGCAGACCCTGTTTGATTCTAGATACTCGGTAATGAACTCTTGAACAAGGGATTTGATCATACGGGCTGAATCTACGGTGCCGATCTTGTATGGACGAAATCCCTTTGCGTGCCAAGTCGATGCAGGAACAAGATTGCCAAACTCATCGGTGGCAAGCTTTGCAAAGCTGACCCTGCAATGTATCGAGTTATGCAAGGATGTCACCTCTACTGTCAAGACTCCGTTCTCGATGTTAAGCTCTCTATCAAGAAGGATCTTGCTATTTCGTAGAAGAGAGCGAGTGCCCTTGTTGAAATCACTTTCCCATTGATCTGTTTCTTTCTCCATGTCCTGGTAGGGAGTGAATAAGGCAGTCGTGACAAAAATCGGACGACAATCGTTGTACAACGCAGATGAAGACTGAGATAACAGAGATAATGGCAAAGCCAGAAATAGGGATGCCGCAAAGGCAAAGCGAGCGATCATCATGGCCACCTCCTTCCTGGCGCGGTGCCGAGTCTTGGAATCACCGCTCAGAGAAAGCTGCCTTGCGTATTAGCCGCCAGGCCAAAAGAATCTACTCATGGCCCGGCAAGCTACTCTTGTATTCCGCAAGCGACCCGACTTAAGCCTCAGGCAGTGATTCCGATCACAGTATAGAACGAGATGCGCTATACCGTGCCCATAGTAGGCATCAGTCGGAACAATGAGTACACGAGGGCGGGGCGCACGAAAAACTTCGCGCGGTTCCGGTATACTGCGGGTGTGAAGCGGACCAAGATCAAGCGACCGGGCGTGCCCACGGTCAAGCTCGTCCACCCGTCCTACCAGCCGACGAAAGCCGAGCTGGAGGAGGACTTGCGTGTGGACGCGACGTTCGAGGAGATTGCCAAGGCGGTGACCCGCACAGTCAACATCGAGTACTACAAGCCGGAGCGGAAGCGGCGGTGACTGTCAAGCGTTATTTGGGCACTTTCGTATAAAATCCCCCAACGAAAAGTAATCGCATCCAACGCTTCCTAAGGCTTAGGCTCAGCAAATTTCTTTCAGGCGTGGGGTGCTCATGTATAGGATTCCCCGCACGAGCCCGTGGTCTGGGGCGCGGGCCCGCACTGCTCCTGTACCGATCGCCGGCGGGCGTCAGGCCAGCAACGGCTCGATCACCCGTCCGGCTACGTCCGTGAGCCGGAAGTCGCGGCCCTGGTGCCGGAACGTCAGCTCGGTGTGGTCCAGGCCGAGCAGGTGCAGTATCGTCGCCTGCACGTCATAGACCTCGATCGGGTCCTTGGTGATGAAGAACCCGAGGTCGTCAACCTCTCCTATGGTCTGTCCGGCCTTGATGCCGCCTCCGGCAAACCACATTGGGAAGTTCTCGATGTGGTGGTTGCGGCCGGGCAGCTCCTTGATCTCGCCCATGGGGGTCCGGCCGAACTCGCCGCCCCAGATCACCAGCGTGTCGTCTAGCAGTCCGCGCTGCTTGAGATCGGTGACCAGCGCTGCCGACGCCTGGTCCACGTCCAGGGCGACCTCGTCGAGCTTGTCGGCGAGGTTGTTGACACGGTTGCCGTGGTGGTCCCAGCCAGTGTGATACAGCTGCACGAAGCGCGTGCCGCGCTCCAAGAGGCGGCGGGCGACCAGGCAATTGTTGGCGAAGGTCGACTTGCCCGGCTCGGCTCCATAGAGGTCCAGCGTCGCTTGGCTCTCGCTGGACAGATCCATCAGCTCCGGGCCGCTGGTCTGCATACGATGGGCGAGCTCGTATGCGGCGATGCGTGTGGAAATCTCCGGATCGCCGACTTCTGCCAGTCGCGCCAGGTTGAGTTCGCGAATGGCGCTGACTCGCGCTGCCTGCCTTGCGGCCGAGAATCCGGGAGGGCTGGACAAGTTCGGGATGGGATCCGCGGAGCGGAGGAATTCCACCCCTTGGTAGGCCGTCGGCAGGAACCCGCTGCCCCATATGTTGGCACCGCCCATCAGGTTTTGCTCGCCGGAGCGCAGCACGACAAAGGCGGGCAGGTTCTCGGATTCGCTGCCGAGCCCGTAGGTGATCCACGATCCCATCGAGGGCCGCCCGTAGCGCGTGGAACCGGTGCTGAAGAAGAGCTTCGCGGGAGCGTGGTTGAAGTTCTCGGTCTTCAGGGTGTAGATCAGGGATAGGTCGTCCACGATGCCTGCCATGTGAGGGAAGACCTCGGACACCCAGGTGCCGGACTGGCCGTGCCGACGAAAGTTGCGCTGCGGGCCGAGCAGTTTGGGGCGCTGCTTGGTGAACTGCTCCATGAATGCGAAGCGCTTGCCGTCTAGGAAGGAGTCTGGGGTCGCTTGGCCGTCGAGCTCCCTGAGCTTCGGACGCCAGAGCCAAGTCTCGAACTGGCTCGGCGCGCCAGACATGAACAGGTACACGACACGCTTGACCTTGGGTGCGAAATGAGGGCGCTTGGGTGCCAGAGGGCGCTCCGAGACGGTGCCCGGCGCCGCGTGCAGCCCGGTCGGGCTGAGCAGGTCGGCGAGTGCCAAACCGCCCAAGCCCACGAAGCACTGGCTGAAGAAGTGACGCCGGGTGGCGTGCAATAGGTGGAGTTGTGTGCGTGTCATGACGGGTCACTCCCGCGTAATGAACTCGTCGAGGTTCATCAGCGTGCTTGCCAAGGTGGTCCAAGCGGCGAGCTCCGCCGGCTCCTCGCCCTCGCGGCTGCCAAGCGTCAGGATCCCGCTTGCTCGTTCCGGATAGGTTTGGAACTCGTCCAGCTGAGTTCTGGCGAAGCTGGCCAGGGTCGCCAACTCGTCGGCCGATGGAGAGCGGGCGAGGCAGATTCGGAAAGCATGCGCGGCCCGCTCCGCCACGCCGCTTCCAGGGTGGTCCTCCACGACGCGACGGGCGAGCCCTTGTGCGAATTCGTGGAAGCCAGTGTCGTTCAGAAGCGTGAGCGCCTGCAACGGGGTATTGGACCGGTTGCGCCTAGTTGCCGTGGTCAGGGCATCGGGGCTGTCAAAGACCATCAGGCCGGGATGGGGGCTGGTGCGCCAGAAGTGGGTGTACAGCCCGCGCCGGTAGCGGTCCTTGCCTTTGCTCTCCGGCCACGGCTTGCGAATCATCACTCCGGGCGGCTGCGCCGGGAAGACGCTCGGGCCGCCGATCTCGTGGGTCAGCATCCCGCTGGCCGAAAGGGCCAGGTCGCGAACGATCTCGGATTCCACGCGCAGGCGGTTCTGTCGTCCCAGCAACCGGTTATCGGGGTCCGCCGCCGCTAGCTCGGCACGGTGCCCGGAGGCCTGTCGGTAAGTAGCCGAGGTGACGATCAAGCGGTGCAGCGCCTTCAAGCTCCAGCCATTGTTCACGAACTCGGTCGCGAGCCAGTCGAGCAGTTCTGGATGCGTGGGAGGCTCGCCTTGCGTGCCGAAATCGTTCTCGGTCGCCACGATACCCTGCCCGAAATAGCGCTGCCAGACGCGGTTGACTGTGACGCGCGGCATCAGGGGGTTGTCGCGGCGGACGATCCAGCGGGCCAGGTCGAGGCGGTTCGGATTCTCGGCTTCGAGCGGAGGCAAGACGGCGGGCGTACCGGCATACACCCGCTCCCCCTTGTGGAGAAACTCGCCTTGCAGCAGGATGTGCGTCGGGCGCGGTTCCGGCAGTTCGCGCATCACCAGCGTGCTCGGGATCTTCGGCAATAGCGCCCCGACAGCGGCAATCGCCTTGCGGCGCTCCTGAATCCCCGCGTCCTGGGCTAGGAATTCGTTGCGCACGAACACTCGGCGGCCCTCCAAGCGGTCCTCCGGGGCTTTGCGCAGGATGCGCTGGACACCGAGCGGGAGCTTGGCGATCTGGGCCTCGGTCAGGCTCGTTTCCCATTCCGGCTGCCGAGCGAGGAGTGTCTTCTGGTAGGCGGATTGTTCGGCCCGCATGGCCTCGAGCTGCGCCTTGATGGCTTCCCGGCGTTGGTGCTCTTCGTCGGTGCCGAACTCAAGCACCGGCTCGAAGGCCCGGGCCCGGCCCTCGTTGTTCTTGAAGGCACCGCTGAGTTCATCGACGTTGTTGAAGAAGGCGAAGAACTCGTAGAACTCGCGCTGCGAAAGAGGGTCGTACTTATGATCGTGACAGCGGGCGCACCCCAAGGAGAGCCCGAGGAAAGCTATGCCGGTGACATCGACGCGGTCGACGACGGACTCTACCCTGTACTGTTCGAAGTCGACTCCTCCCTCGAGATTGAGCAGGGTGTTGCGATGGAACCCAGTCGCCACGATCTGTTGCTCGGAGGGATTCGGCAACATGTCGCCGGCGAGCTGTTCGATGGTGAAACGTTGGAACGGCAGGTCGCGATTGAGGGCATCGATCACCCAATCGCGGTACATCCAAATCTCACGCTGAGCGTCGGCGTTGTAGCCGTTCGAATCGGCGTAGCGGGCGACGTCGAGCCAGTGCCGCGCCCAGCGCTCGCCGTAGGCCGGCGAATCGAGCAAGCGCTCCACGATGCGTTCGTAGGCGCCGGGCGCGGTGTCTTTTAGGAAGTCGCGAACCACGTCTGGAGCGGGCGGGAGCCCGGTGAGATCTAGATGGACTCGGCGCACCAGGGCGGTGGCGGATGCTTCGGCAGACGGTTTCAGGCCAGCTTCTTCGAGCCGCGCCAATATGAACCGGTCGATCGGATTGCGCGCCCATGCCGGTTGCGAGACTCTCGGAGGCTGCGGCCGGGTGATCGGTTGGAACGACCAGTGCGCGGCGCTTGCTTCAGGGGCGGGCCCCGCGGAAGGCTCGGGCCAAGGAGCGCCGAGTTCGATCCAGCGTTCGATGGCGGCGACCTTGGCATCCGGCAGCTTCCCGTCTGGCGGCATGCTGAGAGTCTCGGACTGGTGCAGGGCGGCGAGGACTAGGCTCTCTGAAGGCCGGTCGATGGAGATCGCTGGCCCGCGGTTTCCACCCTCCAGCAGGCCCTCGCGGGAGGCCAGCGAAAGGCCGCTAGTGCGGAGCCGGTCGTTGTGGCATTGGGAGCAGCGAGTGTGGAGGATCGGTCGGATCTCGGACTCGAAGAAGCTGAGCGCTTCGGCGGCATGGGGCGCTTGCGGGGCTGCGCAAAGCGACGAGGCCGCCAGCGCGCCGATCAAGCCATGCGACCAGAAACGCATGAGTCCGCTGCCGAGAGAGGGCGCTGCCCGGGCGGCCCGACAGACGGCTCTGGCGAACACCCCTCGCGCTGCCAGTCTATCACCGTGCGGTGCGCGGCAGGTCCATTAGCGGTCCAAGCGATGGCGGAGTCTCTCGGAAAGTTCCGCTACCAGGGTTGGATTCGAATCCGCGACATTCACGGTCTCTTTGTCCGCTGACGCGTGGTCGTACAGCTCCGCGAACCCGTCATCGTGAAGGATCAGGCGGTGTGTCGCCGTGCGTATCGTCCGGGCTCCTCGACGGTAGGAAATCGCGGGGTGGCCGCTTCCGCCCGGATCGTCTAGGATCGGGCGCAGCGAGACTCCGTGCACGAAGTCCGGTTTCGGCAATCCGGCCAGGTCGCAGAGCGTGGGGAACACGTCCAAGGTCTCGACCAGCCCATCCGATGGCACCCCGGGCTGCGGCACCCCGCGATACGAGATGACGAGGGGGGATCGCAAGGATTCCTCGTAGAGGGCGTGCTTGCCCCAGATCGCGTGTTCGCCCAAGTGCCAACCGTGATCCCCCCAAAGCAGCACGACGGTGTTTGCGGCAGCTCCGCTCTGCTGAAGTCGCTCCAGGAGGCGCCCGACTTGCGCGGCGGCGTAGGTCACGCAAGCGGCGTAGTGCCTGCGCACCTCCTGCGCGAATTCGGCATCCGTGTTCGGATCGCGATTCCAACGCTGGTATTTCATGAACTCATTCGAAGGGTGCCAAGTAGTCCTTCCCGTCGGTTTGGTCGGATGGGGAGTCGGCGGCAGTTGCTTGTCGGCGTAATGCCTGAGGTGCCGGAGCGGCGCGCCGAATGGCAGGTGGGGACGAAGGATTCCGACGGCGAGGAAGAACGGCCGCTCGGGATCGGAGGCCAGCAGGTCCAGTTGCCTCAGAGCCTCGTCGATCGAACGTCCGTCCGGATAGATTGAGTCCGGGCCATCCGCGGCTTGGTACACGGCCATCTCGGCGGGATCGACCCGGATTTCTCCGTGAGCCAAGCCATGCATCCAGCCGCGAGGATGCTGCCAGGGGCCGGCAGGCAGCAGGTGGCGATCCCACGAGTCGGGCATTTCCAGTTGCCGGAGATCGTTCCAGTCCTCCCCGCCGAGGCCGCCGGGATGATGAGAGACCTTTCCCACCGAAACTGCCGTGTAACCGTGCCGGCGAAACCATGCGGGCATGCTCGGAGGCACCGAGCCTGGGTCGTCCTGCAACTGCGCCGCACGTTCGAACAGAGCGGCGTTGCTGGCCCCCCCGTAGCGACCGGTCAACAGCGTGTATCGCGACGCGCCACACGTCGGCGCTTGGACATAGTGCCTGCGGAATGCTCGGCCCGCTGACACCAGGCGATCAATGTTCGGGGAGTGAATGTACGAAACGCCGAACGACGCCAATTCAGGCCGCAGGTCGTCGACCGCGATCAACAGGATGTTCGGCCGCGTCTCGACTGCGGTCTGCGGACCACCGCCGCAACACAGCGCAGTGGCGCCGACAAGCAAGAGCAGTGCCCTCACTCGAGCGCTCATTCCATCGAGGGGCAAGATCCGCCGGCGTTGGTCTTGAGGTTGTCGATCGTGCTTTTCGGTCAAGTCCCGCATTGCCCGCACGCCTAGAATGAACACAACGATGGCGAGCGGAATGATACCACCTTCGCAGAAAGCGCTTCGCTTGGGCGTGACCGCGGCCCTTGCGCTGTTTGCGTGCTGGCCGCTTCTCGCGTCAGATGCCGTTCTGGATGCAATGGAGCAAGAGCTTGACCGCTCGGTCGAGACCCTGTCTGGTCAGCCCGCGCCTCTGTATTTCCTCAGTTACGAGATCACCGAGGAGCGCACTTCCTATGCGCGAGCTTCGTTCGGCGCGCTGGCAGGCCGATCCGAGAGCGAGCGCCGCTTGCTCGACATTGATCTCAGGGTCGGCAGCCACGACCTCGACAATACCCGACCGATCCGGGGCAGGGGCGGGGGAGCCCGGCTCCGCCTCGCGCGCGTAGAGGCCCCTGTCGCGGACGTTGATGCCCTGCGCAGCACGCTTTGGTTCCAGACGGACCGCAAGTACAAAGAAGCTACGGAGCAGCTCACCAAAGTGAAGACCAACGTACAGGTCACGGTGCAGGACGAGGAACTCTTGGCGGACTTCTCGGCAGAGGACGAACAGCAGTCGATCGAAGGCCTGCGTTCGTTTGATCTGGATCTCGCCGCCTGGGAAGACAGATTGAGGCGTTACTCGGCACCGTTCGCGCAAGCGTCCCATGTCTATTCAGCGGATGCCGTGATTAGTGGATCGGTGGCGACGCGCTGGTATGTCAACAGCGAGGGGTCAAAGATTCGCACGTCCGAGCCTCGAGTACGTCTGGCGATTTCGGCGCTCACCAAGGCCGAAGACGGGATGGAACTGCCCCGCTACGAGTCGTTCTTCGCATTCGATCCCAGCGGGCTGCCGGACGATGCGACCGTCCTCGATGCCGTGGAGGGGATGATTCGCGACCTAGCCGGCCTCCGCAATGCGCCGCTGGCCGAGCCGTATACCGGCCCCGCGATTCTCTCCGGTAGGGCGAGCGGGGTTTTCTTCCACGAGATTCTGGGCCACAGGGTCGAAGGCCACCGTCAGAAGCGAGACCAAGATGCCCAGACATTCGGACGCATGTTGGGGGAGCCCGTGCTGCCGGCGGCGTTCTCCGTGATATTCGATCCTACGGTCACGCGCCTAGGATCCACGGACTTGGCGGGTTCGTATCGCTACGACAACCAAGGCGTGAGGGGGCAGCGCGTACCGGTGATCCAGAGCGGCGTCTTGGAGCGTTTCCTGATGTCCCGGACGCCCATCAAGGGCTTTGACCGCTCCAACGGCCACGGGCGAAAGCAGGCCGGGTTTGCTCCGGTCTCGCGACAGTCGAATCTCTTTGTCGAGGTGAGCGAGCTGCGTTCGGAAGAAGAACTCAAGCGGGAACTGATCACTCTGCTCGAGGAGCAAGGCAAGGAATACGGCCTGTACTTCGAGGACGTTCAAGGCGGGTTCACGTTCACGGGCCGCACCGTTCCAAACGCTTTCAATGTCACTCCCGTCGTGGTCTATCGGATCTATGCCGACGGCCGGCAGGAGCTGGTTCGCGGCGTCGACCTGATCGGCACGCCGCTGACCACTTTCAGCAAAGTCATCTCGGCGGGCGGCGACATCGGGGTATTCAACGGCACCTGCGGTGCCGAGTCGGGCGGCGTGCCGGTCTCGGCCGCGTCCCCGGCGATCCTCGTATCCCAGATCGAGGTACAGAAGAAGGCGAAGTCGCAGGTCCCGCTCCCTCTGCTACCGCCGCCAGACGGCTCAGGGCCTGTGCCGCAGAGCCTTGGGCGCGGAGGCGTGCGATGACGCCGCGGACCAGGCTCATCCTGCCGCTGCTTGCCCTGCTCGCGACGGCTCCCGTTCTGGCGCAAGAGTCGGTCCTGATGAGGGCGATGCGGGACGAGCTGCAGCGCAGCATGTCCGAGTTGCAACTGCGTGACATGAGCAAGCCGTATTTCGTGTCCTACCAAGTGCACGAAACGACAAGTGCCCGCGCAACAGCCTCGCTCGGCGCTATCGTCGGTCGCAGCGAGGGCGCCGGCCGGCTGCTGTCGGTCGAGGTTCGCGTGGGCGACGCCAGCTTCGACAACACCAATCTCTTCACGCGGCCCGAATTCGGCTCCGCGCTCTCTCGAGCGGGCTTTCCCACGACGCTGCCGCTCGAGGACGACTACGGCGAGCTGAGGCGCAAGATCTGGCTGGCGACCGACAACGCCTACAAGCAGGCGTTGGACCATCTTTCTAAGAAACGCGCCGTGCTGCAGAACGCGACGCAGGTCGAGCAGGTGCCCGACTTTAGCGTTCAGGAGCCGCTCCGGCACGGTGATGCGCGACCCCTGGCGGAGATCAGCGTATCGGCCTTGGAGGCGTTGGCGCTGGAAGTCTCCGCGGGATTCCGCGGCCTGCCGCACGTCTCCGTCTCGGAGGTTGAGGTCGAGGCCGCCAGCCGCCGCGTTTCGTATGTCAACAGCGAGGGCACATCGTTCACCCGCCTCGATCCCGCCGCTTCCGTGCAGATCTCGGCGGGCACCCAGGGCGATGATGGAACGACGTTCGAGGATTCGACCTCGGTGCATGCGCGCGTTTGGGAACGGCTGCCCGGCCGAGCCGAGCTGCTCGCACTGGCCGCCGACCTGGCCCAGCGTTTGCAGCAACTTCGCGCCGCGCCGGTCTTGGACCGCTACACCGGGCCCGTTCTGTTCGAAGGACAGGCGGCAGCCGAGGTGGTCCGACAGGTGCTGGTCCCGCGCCTTCTGGCGGTCCGTGTTCCGATCGCCGATGACTCCCGCTTCGCCCGGGCCATGGAGCGGGCCGGCAATCCGTTCGTGGACAAGCTCGGCTCGCGCGTCCTGCCGCGATTTCTAGACGTGGTGGACGATCCCACTCGTAAGGACCACGAACAGGTTGCCTTGCTCGGCGGCTATGCCATCGACGACGAGGGCGTCGCTGCCCGGCAGACCGCGCTCATCCAGCGAGGGATTCTAAAGACCCTGCTGTCGACGCGGAATCCGGTGCAGGGGGTGCCGGCAAGCAGCGGACACCGGCGCGGAGGCGGACCGGCGCCGTCGAACCTGTTCGTGGTCCCGCGGCAGGGGCTGGCACCGGACGACCTGCGCAGCGAACTGCTCAGCTTGGTGGAAGAGCGGGAACTCGAATTCGGCATGGTCGTCCGCCGCGTTGGCAACGCCGCCGGCCGGATCTCCAGAGGACGCGGGCCGGGTTCGCTACCTCGCTCGGGCGAACGCTCGGAGATTGCGGGAGCGGTCGCCTACAAGCTGTTCGCCGACGGCCGCGAGGAACTGGTCGGCAAGGTCGTGCTGGCCGGCATGCAGGAATCCGACTTCCGCGACATCGTGGCTGCGTCGGAAGCCAGCGCGGTGCATACGGCACGGTTTCTCGCAGGAAGCGGCTCGGCGCTTGGATTCGCAGCGGTGAGACGGCCGGTGGTGGTGTCGTTGGTGGTGCCGTCGCTGTTGTTCGAGGACGTCACCATCAGGCGGCCCTCCGGCAACATCCCCCGGCCGCCGCTCCTGCCGCACCCGCTCGCGGGAGGGTAGCCGGCGCGTCGTCGGCGTGACCTGGCACGCGCGGATCAGTGCGCCCCCTTGCCCGCTAGAACGACGGGAATCGTGCGGGCCAAGACCTGCAAGTCCAGCAGTAGCGACCAGCGGTCAATGTACTCAAGGTCCATTTGCATCCACTCGTCGAAGTCTAGCCCGTCGCGGCCGCGGACCGCCCATAGGCAAGTGAGGCCCGGGCGCATCCGTAGCCGCCGCCTCTGCCAGATCTTGTACCGGCTCACCTCGGACGGCACAGCCGGGCGCGGCCCGATGATCGACATGTCGCCTTTCAAGACGTTCCAGAACTGGGGCCACTCATCGATCGAGAAGCGCCGCAGGAATCCGCCGATCGGCGTCAGCCGGGGATCGTCGCTGATCTTGAAGGCCGGCCCGTCCTTTTCGTTGAGGTGCTCGAGCCCGCGCCGCTTCGACTCGGCGTCCGCGACCATCGAGCGGAACTTGTAGCAAGTAAAGAGTCGGCCGTTGAGGCCGCAGCGTTGCTGCCGGAATAGAACCGGCCCCCGCGAGGTGAACTTGACCAGCGCTGCCACCACGAGCATTGGCACGCCAAGCGCGACCAGGCCGGCGGTCGCCAGCAGCGCGTCCGAGACTCGCTTAACGAGCAACTGCAGGTCGCTGGCCGGAGTGATGGAGAACGTCAGCATGGGAAGGTCGCCGAAACGGTCGAAGTGTACGCGGCTGTGCTCGTGCGGAAAGAAATCGGCGACCACGCGGGTTGTTACGCCGTGCTCGTCGCATAGGGCGATCACGTCGCGCATTTCTCGCAGGCGCTCGGCTGGGACCGTGAACGTCACCTCGTCGACAGGCCGCTCGGTCAACAGGGACGGCAGCGCGGCCAGCGGGTAGACGGGGTAGGGCCGGCCGAGGCTCACTCGGGATTCGTTCTCCCGGTCGCAATCGATCAGCGCGACCAGCTTGAGACCGTGCCTCTCGGACGCCTCGATGTCTCGCGCAAGTTCGATGGCGCGCGCTCCGCTGCCGACGACAACCACAGAGGTCACCGCGCCGGCCGCTCGGCGCAGGCTGCCGCGAAATCGCTCCACCAGAGATCTCTGGATGAACTGGAGGGTGGCAAGGTAGGCGAAGAACAGGACCAGGAACAAGCGGCTCACCGGCGGGTCGAGATGCAGCAGGTAGAGCAACGTCAGCAGCCCCAGAGCGGCGGCCAGCGCCTGCCGCAGCGTGCCGGCGAGGATCGGGGGACGCTCCGCGGAGGAAAGGCTCCTATACACGCGGGTAGCCCTGCCGCTGGCCACTACGGCGAACAGCGCCGTCGCCAACACGACTAGCTTGTCCGTTGGATCAAGGTAGAACTCGCGCAGGGGCAGTGAAGCGCGCGTCCAGTAGGACGCTTGCAAGGCGAGCACAACCAGGATCACGTCAGCGGTGGCGATCAACAGGGTTTCGCTTCTTAGGTGGCGCTGGAACACGTGGGCACTCTGGAATGCGACGGCCGCTTCGCGCGGCAGTCACACATGCATAATACGGATATGGAACAAAAGCCAACGACCGGAATTGTCCAAGAACAGCCCCAGCCGGACAAGGTCCGCGTAGTGCGGGCCGAAGAATACCGGGAAGACTACGCCAATAGCGTGCAAGTGAACGTCAGCGTCTGGGACTTCTTCCTCCAGTTCGGGCGCCTTACCGTCGGTACCGGCAGCGAAGTCACGTTTTCGTCGTTCGTGGGCGTGTACATGAGCCCGCAGCAGGCCAAGGCGTTGCATCTCGTGTTGGCCCAGAACGTCGCGCAATACGAATCGGCCTTCGGAAAGATCCGAATCGACAATCCCAGTCCGGTTCAGGGCGACCAGCGCACGATCGTGCAGTAGCTCCGCGGTCAGGCCTTGCCGGTCAGGGCTTCGATGGCTTGCTTGAGAAAGGGGTCGCCTACTTCTTCTTCCGCCCTCTGCCGTGCCTCCGGTGTGTCGAACGAGCGATGCTTCACCTCGCGGTAGCGCCGCAATTCCCGTTGGGAGACGGCGCTATCCGGCTTGACGCCCTCGTTGTGGATAATCTCGCCGCCCGGGCCGTGGTAGTTCGCGACAGACAGGATCAGGGCTGCCCCGTCGTCGAGGCCGATCGTCTCTTGGACTGCGGCCAATCCGGAGGTCTCTTCCCCGACTACCGCGCCACGATCGTTCTGCTGGATGGCGGCCGCTGCGATCTCCGCCCCGCCCGAGGTCGGGCGGTCCACGATTACAACGAGCGGAAGCTCGGTCACGGCTGAATCGGCAGAGGCGTTGAACACCTTCGCCGAGTAATTCTGGCCGTCCAGCGTGGTGATCGTGCCGCTGGTCAGGAGCAGGTCTGCCAGGGCGATGCCGGCATCCGGGCTTCCCATCGCGTTACCGCGCAGGTCGAGAACGAGCTTCTCGGCGCCATCAGCTTCCAAGCGCTGGATGGCCGCAGAGACCTGGCCGACGTGGCTGGCGGCCAGGAAGTCCGCGTCCACGTAGCCGATACGGTCTTCCAGCATGCGGAAGGCGACTTCTGGCAGGCTGGGGTCAGTTCGTACCAAGTTGTGCTCGACTGGCGACTCGTAGTCGGATGCCGGGCGCACCATGACCTTGACTCCGGTGCCCGCCGCACCGCTTAGCATCGCCTGGAGGTAGGCCGGGGGCATGACCCTCGTGCTAACGTCATCGATCGCGTCCAGCAAGTCGTCGGCCCGAATTCCCGCCTCGTCGGCCGGCGAGCCGGGCACGACGGACAGCACGCTCGTGTAAGCTCCCTGCTTGCGCACGACCATTCCGCTCGCGAGGCCGCTGCCACTGTCGGAATTGCGCAACGCCTCTTGATAGGCGTCGAATTGCTCCTTGGAGAGATAGCTGGACGCCGCGTCGAGATATTCGACCAATCCGTGCAGCGCACCCTGGGTGACCTTTGCGATATCGGGCTCTTCGACATAGTCGCTCTTGATACGCGCGAGGATCTCGGTGTACACGGCTAGCGGCCGATATGCCCCTTCCTGCTGCTCGCTCTTGCCGAGCACCGCTCCCACGACCAGCAGGATTGAGATCAGGCAGGAACTGCAGATCACACTGAGTTTGAGTCGGGAACCCATGGGATGCTTCATCATACACCGGCACCTGCGGTGACTGGTCGCGGGCGCGGGGTGCGGCCGAGACTTTTCTTCTAGCCGCTGTGGGGAGAGCTGTGCGCTTCAAATACCCGATATCGGGTATGTCGCGGGCGGCTCTCCCTTGAAGAGTCGCGGCTGGTTTCTTGTTCGTCCGACTGTTCTCCTGCCCTCAGAGGCGAAGCGTCGATCGCGTCGCCGGGGAGCCGTTCGCCAGCGGTCGGACGTTTGTGGCGAACAGGGCTCGTCTCAGCGGTAGGAGTAGCCCAAGCCGGTGATCTTGATCCTCGCGATGGGACCACGCCAGTCATACCGGGTCGGGACATCGGCCAGCCCGCGGATGCCGGGACGGATGAACACGTGTCCCTCGGCGCCATCGGTGGCCCTAGCGTTGCCGCTAACTTCCGCGCAAGGTGGGCCTGGCAGGTCGGAGCAGGCCTCTGAGTCGGCTTCACTGCCAGCCTCCCAGGCATGGGCCATGTAAGACGTGTATCCCGCGCTACGAGGAATCTGGGCGCCGGTATAGCCGACGTACGCATCGTTGGTCGAAACTAGCATGCTTGCGGTGGAAACAGACATGTGATGGAAGTCCAACACGATGTCGCCCGAGACGGTCGCGCCGGGCATGATTACCGTGGACGCGCCCGTAAGGCGGGTGGCGTGGAGCACGGCGGGGTCTGTACGGGGAATAGTCTCCAAGGCTACCGGATTCCCGGTTTCGGCCAGCGTAGCGAGCTCGCAGCTCGCCGCCGCTCCCGGCGTGAAGATCAGCATGGCCCCCTTTTGGTGGGTGGCCACGGTGATCGGTGCCGGGCTCTGGCTGCTGAGGTTGGTGATGCTGATCTTGGCGACGGCCTGTCCCGCGGTCGCGTCCACTGCGGCGGTAGCCTGCGCTGGCGCCTGGCCTCCGGTGGCTAGTAGTGCCGCGAATAGCACGAGAGCGGGATTGGGCCGGCCAATCGTAAAGTATTGCTGCAATAGCGTAAAGGATTTCATGATTTGAGTGAAACCCTGTTGTGGCTGGAATGCGAATTTCTCGTCCGGCACCGTCGGCAAGGCGATTTCTTGTCCGAACTTAGGGCGGAAGCAGCGGTGTATGAGGGCCTGTTCGCAGCTGCCTGCTAAGCGCCGCGAGCCACGGGCCGTCTGTCACGCGATCGGCAGCGGCCAGAGTATTCGCACCAGTACCATCGTCAGCGCGATGCCCGCTGCTGGCGGATCAACGTGGGTATCGCCGTGCTGGTGGAATACCCGAGAGAACCCCTCTCCCGCGAACGCGCCCACGATTCCGAACACGGGGCCGATTAGGAAATGCCCCGAGGCCAGCGCTGCAGCGGCCGCGGGCAGCGCCATGTGGTGCGTTACCGGGACCTTGAGACCGAACTGGGCGAATACGAGCGACGTAGCGGCAATGCCGAAGCCGACCACGTCGCCGCCGCGCTCTGGCCCGAGCGCGATAGCCATGAATGCCGACAGCAGTCCGACGCCGAGCCCGATCACAGCGCACTGGGCGGGGCGTTCTTGGTGCCTGACCCAATGTCGGCGCTCGTCGGGCCGGAACTGTCGGCTGGCCAGTCCGGTCCGCCCGAACAGCAGGCGCGCGATCATCGCCGAGATCACCACTGTCATCGCGATGGTGTCGGTGTGCGGGGCGAGCCCAACCAAGCGCCAGACAAGTTCCAACAGGTAGCCAATCGAACCGAAGGCCGCTCCGACGAAGAGCACGTCCGGTCGGTCCAGCCCCATCAACGGCAACGAAATGTCGCGACCGCTTTCGACGTAGCCGCGGCGATAGGCGTAAGCCGTTGCCGCCGCACCACCGCCGAATGCGATGTGCGGCCCGAACACAGGTCCGAAGGCCACCTGCGTTAGCACGTCCGTGCCTCCGCCCGCTGCGGAGACGGCCGCGCCGACCAAGACCAGCAAGCCCGTGAAGACAAAGGAGGGTAGCGTGCCGATCGCCGCCGCGAACAGACCGCCGCCGAACGCGGCCAGCAGGTGGATCCACTCCAAGGCCATGGGATACGACTCGATAGGCTGGGCTCGCAGGGGCGCGGGGTCAGATCGGCAACAGTGCCTGGCTGCCGATGACCGGGCGGCTCACTTCCTCTACAAGGGCTTGCAGGTCGTCAGGCCTGCTGAGGACGTCGGTCTGCGCCGCGTCAACCACGATCAGTTCCATCGGATCGTACTTGCTGAAAAAGTGATCGAACGCGCGCACCATCGCCTCCAAGTAAGCGTCTGAAACGTTGGACTCCGGCCCGGTCGAGACCCGTCTTCGCAGCAGCTCCGGAGTGGCCTTTAGGTACACCGTCAGCCCCGGAACGGGCAGTTGGCTCTTGAAGGCTCGGTAGTAGGAGTCGTAGATCGAGATTTCGTCGTCATCGAGATTGAGATAGGCGAAGATCTTGTCCCGCTCAAACAAGTAGTCGGCCACGACCGGGATCTGAGAGGTCTCGATGCCCGCCTCCGAGCACTGGCGGAAGCGCCTTAGCAGGAAGTGCATCTGGGTGCGGAAGGCGGCACCAGGCCTGCCGGTGTAGAATCCGCCCAAGTGGGGGTTTGACCCCTCGTCGAAGATGGCTCGGCCGCGCAGGCGCTCGGCCAGAGCAGCCGCCAGCTTCGACTTGCCGACCCGCAGCGGGCCTTCGATGGCGATGTAATGCAAGGGCTTTCTCACGTGAGGTCCTTCAGTACCCCAGCAGGCCCTGTGCCCCGCCCGGGGGATCCAGCTTGAAGTACTCGAACGCTTGCAACGTGCCGACGCGTCCGCGATGCGTGCGGTCCAAGAAGCCCAGTTGCATCAGATACGGCTCATAGACCTCTTCGATGGTGCTCGCGTCTTCGCCGACCGAAGCGGAAAGGGTGTTGAGGCCGACCGGGCCGCCCGAGTACTTTGCCAAGATCGTCTCCATGATCTTGCGGTCAATCTCATCGAGCCCGAGCGGGTCCACTTCCAGCATATCCAGAGCGGTGCAGGCGATCTCTTGGTCGACGCGCCCGTCGGCGCGAACCTCTGAGTAGTCGCGAACCCGGCGTAGCAGCCGGTTCGCGATGCGCGGCGTTCCGCGCGCGCGACGGGCGATCTCCTCAGCGGCCTCTTCCTCGATCTCGACCTTGAGCAGTCCTGCCGAGCGGAAGACGATGCGCATCAGATCGACGGCATCGTAGGGATTCAAGCGCAGCACGATGCCGAACCGCGAGCGGAGCGGCCCGCTGATCAGCCCCTGGCGCGTGGTGGCGCCGATCGCCGTGAACGCAGGGATGGGAATGGAATGCATGCGTGCGCCAGGTCCCGTGCCCACGACAAGGTCGACCCGGAAGTCCTCCAGCGCGGAATAGAGCATTTCCTCGATATCGGGTAGCAGGCGGTGGACCTCGTCGATAAAGAAGACCTGTCGGTCCTGGACGGTGGTTAGCATGCCGGTCAGATCCAGCTTCTTCTGCAGGACGGGCCCGGAAGTGTAGTCCGCCCGGACTTCAAGCTCGTTCGCAATGATCGTGGCGAGGGTCGTCTTGCCCAAGCCGGGTGGACCGTAGAGCAGCACGTGATCGAGTGCATCGCCTCGCATCCGCGCCGCCTCGACCGCAATCGAGAGGTTTTCCTTCAGCGTGGTCTGGCCGATGAATTCGTCCAGTTTCTGCGGCCGGAGCGTGAGATCGGACTGGCGGTCCTCTTCTGATGCTGCCGGGCTGACGATGCGCTTAGTGGCCATGTTGACGACCGCTAGCGCTTGATCAGCTCCATCGCCTGGCGGAAGAGCGCCTCGAACTCCGCGGGCGCTCCGTTCTGCCTCGCCTTGCGCACGGCCCTGTTGGCGGCGTCCGCGCTGCAGCCCAAGCTGATCAGAGCGGTGATGACGTCTTCCTCGACCGCGCCGGCACCATCCTCGCCGCCATCCTCGCCGGTCGCGACTGTCCCCAGTTTATCCTTCAGCTCTAGCACGATCCGCTCGCCGGTCTTCTTGCCGACTCCTGGGATGCGCACCAATTTCTTGGAGTCTCCGCTTTGGATCGCCGCCAGCAACTCGGCGGTCGGCAAGCCCGACAGCAGGGTTAGGGCGAGGCGCGGTCCGACCCCGCTGACGTCGATGAACTTCTCGAAGAGGCCTCGGTCCCGCGGGCTGTGGAAGCCGTAGAGCGAGATGGCGCCCTCCCGCATGTGCGTATGCACGTGCAACGAGACGTCTTCGCCCAGTTCTCCGACTTGGCTGTAGGTCTCGACAGGGACCGCGACCTCGTAACCCACGCCACCGACATCGACGACGACCCTGCCTGCCTGCTTGTCAGCGATCTTCCCCCGCAAGGACGCAATCATGGCAAGCCAGAGATTATATCGACTGGGACGACCGCTGTTGTGCTTCGGCGTCGTCCGCGCAGATTTCGATCACGCGGCCATGGTCGCCGTCGTAGTCCAACCGGACCTCGAGCCGGACCCCGGGCAGTTCGCTGTCGAAGCGCTCTCCCCATTCGATCAGCACGATCGCCTGCTGTTCCCAGATGTCGTCCAGCCCGAGCGTCTCCAACTGCGGCACAGTGTCCAAGCGATACAAGTCCAGATGGTAGACCTTCGGCTCGCCTTCATATTCGTGGACAAGCGAAAACGTCGGGCTAAGCACTTCTTCAGGCGGCGCCGCCCCCAGTGCCTGCACGATTCCCTTGGCCAACGTGGTCTTGCCCGAGCCGAGATCGCCGATCAGCATGACGACGGCCGGCGGCCTCAGCATGGCGGCAATACGGGCTCCCACCTCGGCTGTCTCGGCGGGCGAGCGAGTGCGGTAGGTCACGCTCGCACCACTTCGAATGCGGCCGCGAGATGGCGGGCGATATCGCTGGCGAGCATGCCCTGCTGGCCTAGGTTTCCGGCGGCCGCTTCGCCGGCAAGTCCGTGCAGGTAGACGGCGGCGGCCACCGTGTGCAGCACCGGACGCTGCGGGAACTGCGCCAAGAGGGAGGACACCATGCCGGTCAAGATGTCGCCTGACCCGGCCGTGGCCATGCCGGGCGTCCCGGTGGGGTTCACGACCACGTCCCCGGTCGGGGCCGCGATCAGGCTGCGGTCCCCCTTGAGCACCGCGTAGGAGCCGGTCGCTGCTGCGAGGGCCCTCGCTGCACCGATCCTGTCCTGCTGGACCTGAGCCGAGGTCTTGTCCAGCAACCGTCCCATTTCGCCCGGGTGGGGCGTCAGGACCGTCGGGGACGGTCGGGCCCCCAAATCCATTCCCTTGACCGCAGCGAGCCCGTCGGCGTCGATCACCAAGGGCAGGGAACACTCCTGTGCCACCTTCCGCACCAATGCCTCGTTAGCCTCGGATCGTCCGATCCCGGGGCCGATCGCGACCACCGTCTTGCCCTCGTACACACGAGCGTCGAGCGAGGCCGGGCCCAGCGTCCCGTCGGCTAGCGCGCTGGCGGGTTCCAGCATCAGCTCCGGAGTCGTGCCGATGATTCCGTCCGCGGCCCCGGCGGGGGCGATCACCGTCACCAAGCCCGCTCCGGCGCGCAGGGCCGCTGTGGACGCCATGAGAATGGCTCCGGGCTTTGAACGGGACCCGCCGATCGCCAGCACATGGCCGTAGCTGCCCTTGTGGGTGGATCGGTCGCGCGTTGCCGCGTACTCGGCGACGTCCGCCGGCTCGGTCAGCGACAGTCGCGGCCCGGGCAGAGCCTCGATCACGGAATCGGCAGTGCCGATTCTGGCCACGGTGAGGCTCCCGAGGAGCTCGCAGCTGGGGCCGACGACCTGACTGACCTTTGGGGCCGTGAACGTGACTGTCATGTCCGCCCGCATAACCGGTCCAGGGCTTTCGGACGAATCGCCCCCGAGACCGGAGGGCATGTCTACTGCCATCACCCTGGCGTTGCGAAAGCCAGCATTGACATCCCCGATCACCTGCGCTGCCAGCCCTCTGGCCGGCCCGCGCGTGCCGGTGCCCAGCAAGGCATCGACCACCAGGGTCGCGTCCCCGAGCCGCGGCAGCAAAGCCGCCCAATCGGCTTCGGAAATGACTGTCTCAGCACGGAAGTCTTGGGCTGCGAGCATGTCCCAGTTGGCGCGGGTGTCCTCTGACAGCGCAGCGCGTTCGGCGAACACTGCCACGGTCAGGTCGAGCCGCGGCCAGATCTGCAGCAGTTGCCTCGCCACGGCGAGGCCATCTCCTCCGTTGTTGCCCTTGCCGCACAGCACCACCACCTTCTCGGAGGCCAAGGAGGGAATTTCCTCACACAGTTTGCGCGCCACCGCCTGTGCCGCGTTCTCCATCAGCACCAGGCTGGGAATTCCGCGCTCCTCGATCGTGGCCCGGTCCGCCGAGCCCATCTCCGCGGCCGTGAGCGCGCGCAGCATTAGGCGCCCTTTTGCCGGTGCAACCTGTCCAGGGTAGTCTTCCGGCCCATGATGACCAGAACGTCGCCCTCGCACAGGCGGGTGTCCTGCGGGGGGTTAAATCGCATCTCAACGTCGTGCCTGGACAGAGCAAGCACGATGACGTCGAGATGGTCGGCGAATCCGGCTTCGGCCAGGGTCTGGCCCAACCAGCGGCTGCCGGCAGCGACCGGGAGTTCTATCAACTCGAGCCCCGACCCGGACTCCTCCATGGAGCCGGACACATCCAAGAAATCCGCTGCGTGCGGCCTTGACAGGCCCTGTGCCAGGCGGTAGCCGGAGAAGGCGTAGGGCATGACGACATCGTTGGCCCCGGCTTGCAGCAGGCGCTTCTTCGCGTCCAGTGACGAGGCGCGGGCGACGATCCGCAGCTCCGGATTGAGCACGCGGGCCGAGAGCGTGATATAGACGTTGTCGGCGTCGCTGGACAAGGCTGCGACCAAGCCCTTGGCGTCTCGCGTGCCGGCACTGTCCAGGGTTTCTTGCAGCGTCGCGTCCTCGACCAGAACAGGCACTCCGATATCGCGTGCGTGCGGGTCCGCCGGCCCGGCCTTGTCTACGGCGATGACTTTCTGGTTTTCCATCACAAGTTGCCGGACCACGGCTTGGCCCACCCGGCCCAAGCCGCAAACGATGTAGTGGTCGGAAAACTTCTTGAGCATGCGTCTCAATGCTACCTGTTGGAACCTGTCGAGAATCTCAAGCCGGATCAAAGCGTCGACAAGCATGCCGACAGCTACGAAGATAACGCTGAATCCGGTAATGATCAGGATCGCGTTGAAGTAGCGCCCATACTGGCTGAGTTCTATCGTCTCCTCGTACCCGATCGTGGTCAGAGTCACGAGCGTCATGTAGAAGCTGTCGAACCAGTTCTGGCCCTCGATCAGCCGAAAGCCCAGGGTGCCCCCTGCCAGCGCGCTGGTGGTGACAGTGATCAGTATCTTGATCCCGGTGGCTGGGGATTGCTGCCATCTGATCTCCATCAGCACCTCCGCAGAACCAGCATCGTCATGTCGTCTTGCAGCGTCGAGTCACCTGTCCAGCGGACGACGTCGTCCATCACATCTTCGATGACCGACTGCAGCGCCCGGCCAGCGCCGTTGCTGATGGCTCGCCGCAGGCGTTCTTCGCCATATTCCTCGCCTTGTGCGTTTTCCGGCTCGGTCACCCCATCCGTGTAGGCCACCAAGGTGTCGCCGCTCTTGAGGGCGAGGCTCGCGGCGGAGTATTCGGCGTGCGGAAACGCTCCCACGATCATGCCGTTGATCTCCAGGCTGCTGATCTCCCCGTCGCGCAGCAGGAGCGGCGGGAGGTGCCCGGCGTTGGAATATGTCAATATGCCACTCTTGGGATCGTAGGCCCCGAAGAACAGAGTTGAGAACTTTTCCGGCGCGGTTCCCTCGCACAATTGTAGGTTGGCGCGCTCGACCACCAGGCTTGCCGCCCGCTCCAAGCTCTGCGCGCCGCCGGAGCTCAGCAGCGCGACCTGCGTGCGCACGATCGAATGCAGCGAGGCCATGACCAAGGCTGCCGAGATGCCCTTGCCGGAGACGTCGCCAAAGCTGATCACGAGTCTGCCGTCATCGAGATGGACATAGTCGAAGAAGTCTCCTGACACGGCGCGAGCGGGGCGGCACACGCCCAGAACTTCGAGGTCGCCGAGCTCGGGAGGGCTCGCCGGGAAGAGTCGGCCCTGAACTTCGCGGGCGATCTCGAGCTCGGCCTCAAGCTGCTGGCGCCGCTTTGAATCTTCCATGAGACGTTCCAGCGACGCGGTCATGGTGTTGAACGACTGCGACAGGTCACTGATCTGATCGGTTCCGCGAACGTCGATCTTGTAGGCGAAGTCGCCGCGGTTCACGTGGGTCGTGCCTACGTAGAGATCGTTGACCGCGCGTGTCAGCGTGCGGGTCAGTGAGATGGCAACGAAGAGCGACACCAGGAGATTGCCGACAAACAACGTCCCGAGGGCGAAGCCTAGGACCGTGAAGACTCCGAAGGTCATCTCGGTTTCTTGCGAGAAGATCCTCTGCCACAGCGCCGATGGCCGGGTTCGAAGCAAGAACGTAGCTGACCGGGCCTCGTCGGTATCTGAATCGACGACGACCGTTTGGACAGGCCAATTAATCTGCCAGTCGAAAGCATTTGCTGGCGGCGGAATGCCTCCGCCGACCGGCAGAGCTCGACGCATCACTGCGGCCGGTCGGACATCTTCTGCCGTTCCGGTCGTCCCTTGCGGGATCTCCAAGATCCCAAGGCCCGGGAGGATGCCGCTCAAGGTCGAAGAAGTTACTGGGACGACTGCGACGACGCGCTCGGACGGGGATCTCTCTTGGGCTACAGCCGCGAGCAAGAATGCGTCGTCTGTGCGCACCAAGCCCCCGCCTTGGGGCAGCTGAGTCGGCAGCACGCCCGACAGCGAGCCTTGGGGGAACGACTCTGTGGTCCCGTCGAGCTCGGCTTGCAGCATGAGTCCGGGAAAGTGGCCGGTCGCTTGGGCGTGGAAACGGCGCAGGAACGCAGGCCTGTCGCCCGGCGGCAATGCGCGCAACTGCCACAAGAGCGGAGCGGCTATAGCTTCTAGGCGAGAGGACTGGCGCAAGAACTCTACGGTGACCAAATGCGCGGTCACCGGGCCCAGCAGGACAATGACGCCCCATGCCACGACGAGCGCGCCAAGCGAGATCGGCAGGACGCCGACGAAGAAAAAGACGGCGATCATGCGGTGGCGAACGCGCCACAGCAGCTTTCGCACGAGCCACCGCCCCAGGGCCATCAGGCGGTAGACCACCAACAGGCCGCCCGACAGCATCAGCAGCGCTTGAGCCGATCGCAGATAGGGCTCGAGTGGGGAGACGACCGATTGCAGCAGCCAAAGTGCAGCTATCAGGAGCGCCAGCAAGATCAGAAGAGTGTCGATCCTGCTCGGCTTGAAGCGGGGAGAGGCCATCCGGTTCCACCATTCTAGGCGGAGACCCCCGAGTCCTTGGCGACGACGGGTTGTCGGATCCGGGCGATGAGTTCAGCGAGGCACTACACTCTAGTTAGATATGGCGCGGTTGCCAAGCCAGCTCGTGTCGGCGCTGCCGGCCCGTGGCGTCGTATTGCTCGTTTCGCTCGTCGCAGCCAGCGTCGTTGCACAGGGAGCGAACCGCGTGATGGTGATCGACTTGGACACGATCGTGCACCCTCTCACGGGCGAAATCGTCGCCGATGGCCTGCGCGAGGCTGAATCGTCGAATGACTCAGCCGTGGTATTGCGGCTCAACACGCCGGGCGGGATGCTGCAAACGACCAACGAGATTGTTCAGACCATCCTCGCTTCACCGGTTCCCGTCATCACCTATGTCTCGCCCAGTGGCGGCCATGCGGCTTCGGCGGGTTTTATCATCCTTGTCTCGGCCGACGTGGCAGCAATGGCTCCGGGCACGAACACCGGTGCGGCCCATCCCGTATTGGCTCTTGGCGGCGAGCTGAAGGGCACGATGAAGGAGAAGGTCGAGAACGACACCGCGGCGTCCTTGCGGGCTGTCACCGACAAGCGCGGACGGAACAGCGAGCTGGCCCAGCAGGCGGTGTTGGAGAGCGCATCGTTTACAGAAGAGGACGCGCTGGAGTCCAACCTCATCGACGTTGTCGCGAAGGACATCGACGACCTGCTCACCCAGGTTGACGGACGCACGATCGTCCGCTTTGACGGCAGTGAGCAGACACTGGCGCTGGCGGCGGCCGATACCTACAACTTCGTGCCGAATCTGCGCCAGCGCACGCTGCTTCCGTTTGTGGATCCGAGCCTGGCCTTGCTGATCCTGGCGCTTGGCGCGGCTGGAGTGTACATCGAGTTTACGAATCCAGGCTTGGTGTTTCCCGGCGTTGCTGGCGGGATTCTCCTGATCTTGGGGCTGATGGCCCTTTCGCTGCTGCCCATCAGCATCGCCGGCGTCGCGCTGACCGTGCTGGCATTGGGGCTGTTCGTGCTTGAGGCGTTTACTCCGACCAACGGGATCCTTGCCACGGGCGGGATCATCGCGATGGTCTTGGGATTGGTCATCCTCGTTGACACCGACGTGCCCGAACTGCAGGTCGGATGGTTCTCCGCTATCGGCATCACGCTCCCGTTCGCCGCGATCAGCGTGTTCCTGCTGCAGCTGGCGATTCGCTCGTTCCGGCTCAAGACCGCGACCGGCAGCGAAGCGATGGTCGGCGAGGTCGGCGAAGTGCGCGCCGCTCTGGATCCGGAGGGCAAGGTGTTCGTCCACGGCGAACTCTGGAACGCGCGTGCCGCATCGAGCATTGCTGCAGGCCAGAGTGTTCGCGTGATCGCAGTGGACGGTATGTTTCTCGAGGTCGAGCCGAATCAGAGCTGAGGCGGCCGCGCTCAGGGCTGCGATCGGCCCGGACGGAATCGCCATGCGCAAGCGCCGCGTTGCCTTGCAAGCGACCGCCTAGTATCCTCAGAGCATGCCGCAGCCTGCGGATTTCGATCCGCCGCGCGAAGGAGACCCGCATGAATGTCAGCCTGTTCCTAATAGGAATCGTTGCACTCTACCTGATCAACTGCATCAAGATTCTCACCGAATATGAGCGTGGTGTAATCTTTCGGCTCGGACGCCTTCTGCCTCAGCCCAAGGGGCCCGGGATCATCTTCGTGTTCCGCCCCTTGGATCGGATGGTCCGCATTCCCCTTCGAGTGGAGACTCTGGAGGTGCCGTCCCAAGACGTGGTTACGCGCGACAACGTCACGGTCAAAGTCAGCGCAGTGGTCTTCTTCCGGGTCATGGACCCCACCAAGGCCGTGGTGGAGGTAGCGCACTACATTCACGCCACTTCGCAGCTGGCGCAGACGCGGCTTCGTTCAGTGTTGGGCGAGGCCGAGTTGGACGAGTTGCTGAGCCAGCGGGAACAGCTCAATGCGCGCTTGCAGTCGACCTTGGACGAGCAGACCGGCACGTGGGGCATCAAGGTCCAAGCGGTGGAGGTCAAGCATGTCGACCTGCCGGAGCAGATGATTCGGGCGATCGCGCGGCAGGCCGAAGCCGAGCGCGAGCGCCGCGCCAAGGTCATCCATGCGGACGGCGAGTTGCAGGCCGCCACCAAGCTGACCGAAGCCGCTGGCAAGCTCAGCGACCAGCCGGCCTCGATCACTCTGAGGTACTTGCAGACCCTGACCGAGATCGGCACCGAGAAGAACAGCACCATCGTGCTGCCGCTTCCAGTGGACCTCTTCCACGGCCTGTCCAAGTGGACCGCCAGCATGGGCAACGGCGACGACCAGCAGGGCTGAGCGGCAACCAATACCGACGGACTTCATCGGATAGCTTCGGCGCTGTCCCCCGCTCATCGCGGCTGCGTTGAGCGTGTCGCCCAAGGCCTGAGGTGCGCATTGGCACCCACGGTGTGGGCGGCACGGCTCTGGGGGGCAGAGCCCGCCTCCCCGGCCGGTCCGGCCACCCCTCGCGAGGGCTGCGAGAGTCGCGCGGCACCTTCGGGCCGGCCAAGCCGCAGAATTGGATTGCGCTGGTCTTGCTGTCGTGGCGGGCAGGGTTCCCACCACCGGTTGCGTCACAGACCGCAGAAATTGGTCCGCTACGGCACAAATCGGATGAAAATGTTTTAGGGTTCGCTACAATTGAGCATGGCTCGGAGATCTAGGACCAAAGCCGCAGACGAGATTGAAGTCGTCTTCGGATTCAAGCAGGTACTCGGGCTGATCCTGTTCAGCGTAGCCGCGCTCGGCTTGGCTTTTGTCGGCGGGGTCGAGCACGGACACAAGCGAGCCCTGCGCGGCGATTCCAGCTTGCTGGCCTTCCTGGAGAAGGAGGCCGACGCTCATACCGAGCCCGTGGCGATTCCCGACGTCCTGATCGAGCAATTGGAAGAGGAGCGCGCCAAGGTCAAGGCGGCAAGCGAGGCCAAGCAGTCGGCTGGCAGCGGCCAGCAGCGCCAGCGCATCGAACGCGTCAAGCCCACGGCCGCGGTGAAGGCCCGGCCGACCGCCGAGCAGGCTGCGGCCGCTGACGCGGCCGCAGAGGAGCCGTCTCCTGACGCCTCGCCGGCGGCGGCCGAGCCGGCAACTGCGGCGCGCGAGCCCGCGTCGCCGCCCAAGGCTGAGCCCGGCAAGAGGTTGCACTACCAGGTGGCCGCCTTGAACTCGCGCAAGAACGCCAAGGGCCTGGTCGATTGGCTGCGCGCCCAAGGGCTTCCGGGGCACATCCAGCCGGCCGGCGACGACGGTCTCTATCGCGTTGTCGTCGGACCGTTTCCCAGCGATCGGGAGGCGGAGTCGGCCAAGGTTCGGCTAGCGCAGGACGGCTTCGCGGTGATGGTGCGCAGGCTGTAGGGGGCTCCGGCCGCCTCAGTCCGCACCCGAGCGCCGTTCTGCAATGCTGCGCTGCAGGTCTTCCTGCTCTCGGCGCAATTCTAGGAAGCTGGCGAGGCGGCCAGGGTCGATCGATCCATCTTGCTCTGCGGCCCGGATGGAGCAGCCGGGCTCGCTCTGGTGGCGGCAGTCGCGGTAGTGGCAGGCCTGCCCCAGCCTGGAGATCTCGGGGAACACTTGGTCGACGACCTCCGGGCTGCTCCACGGATACAGCTCGCGGATGCCGGGCATATCCATCAGCAGGCAGCCCTTCGGATGCACAACCAGCTCGCGCCGCGTGGTCGTGTGCCGCCCACGATTGTCCTGGATTCTGACGCTGCCGATCGCGAGCTGCTCTGACCGCAGCATCGCGTTGATCAGCGAAGACTTGCCCGCACCGGACGGCCCTGCGAGCGCGATCGTCCCACGCTCCGGGAGCAGGTCTTCGAGGGCGCCCACGCCCTCGCCCGTCGTGACGCTGGTCGCGATCACCGGGTAGCGGGGATCCGCATTGCGCAGCGTTCTGGCGACTGCGTCGGGAGTGGGACACTGGTCTGCTTTGTTGAGCACGATCAATGGCGTGGCGCCGCTGGACAGCACGCTCGTCAGGTAGCGTTCTATCTGCCTGGGCCGCAATTCCCGGTCCAGGGCCGCCACGATCACGGCGACATCGATGTTTGCCGCCAGGACTTGGCGCTTGGCGGCATGGCCCGGACGGTTGCGAGCCAGCGCATTGCGCCTTGCCAAGATCTTGGAAGCGATCCGCCTCTTCGGATCGAACAGCACCCAGTCGCCGACCGCTGCCGCGCCAACATTTCGCGGAAGGCTCACAGGGACGGTTCGGCCCGTTGCGAACACATCGACTTTCCTCGCCGTCGCCAGCCGAACGCGTCCGGTCTCTGCGCCGGGCGGGCCGGGCAGCTGCCGCTGGAAGAACGGCCCCCAGCCATAAGCGTCGAGGCTCATGCCCGCATGGGTACGTCGGCAGGGGTGCGCCGACTGGCTGCGGCCAGGGTGTTGGACATCAACATCGCGATCGTCAACGGCCCGACCCCGCCGGGCACCGGCGTGAAGGCGGAGGCGCGCTGGATCACGTCGCCCGGATGGACGTCTCCTACGAGGACGCTGCCGGCCTTGTCGAATCGCTCCAGCCGCCGGGGGTCGTGCGCGAAGAGGCGATGCACCGTGGCCGCATCCTCCAAGCGGTTGATCCCGACATCGAGCACCACCGCCCCGTCGCCGATGTGTTCCCGCGTCAGCATGGCCGGCCTTCCGGCCGCGGCCACGAGGATCTCGGCCCGCCGGCAAACCGCGGGCAGATCGGGAGTCCGAGAGTGGCAGATGGTGACCGTGGCGTGCTCGGCCAGCAGCAGCAGCGCGGCCGGCTTGCCCACGATGTTGCTACGACCGACGACGACCGCATGGCGGCCCTTGATCTGAATTTGGCTGCGCTTGAGGATTTCAATGAGGCCGCGCGGCGTGCATGGTGCGAGGCAAGACTGCCCGCTCGCCAGCTTGCCTGCGTTGACGGGATGGAATCCGTCGACGTCCTTCTCCGGGGAGACACACGCGAGCACGCGCTGGGCGTCTACGTGACCAGGCAGCGGCAGCTGGACTAGGATGCCATCGATCTCGTCGCGCCCGTTGAGCTCCTCGACCACGGCCACCAGTTCCGGCGTCGTGGTTTCGGTAGGCAGGCGCAAGGTTTCAGAGTGTGCCCCGATGCGGTCGCAGGCGCGGATCTTGTTCCGGACGTAGATCTTGGAGGCCGGATCCTCGCCGACCAAGACGGCCGCAAGGCCCGGCCGAACGCCGTAACGCGCGGCTCGCTCGACCCGTGAAGCCAACTCCGCTAGGACGCTGTCGCGGATTGCGTTGCCATCCAGAATGCGCGCGGCCATGCCGAAGAGTGAATCTTATCAGACCGCCCCGGACATGCGGCGTGGCGCAGTCCGGCAGCGCCGCCGCCCTCGATGTCGCGGCACGCCCCGGCCGCGCTTCCTGTCGGCCCCGGGCGATGCTGCTTCGGACGGCGCGCGCGCATTCCCGAACGGCAGCGAGAATTCTGTTCAACTCGGGAGTGTTCCTGTGCTCTTCTGGTAATAGGGAGCACCTCGATGGGCGTGCTGCCGACACACGCGGCGATCGGATAGATGAATTTCAACTCCTACGACACGGAAGGATTCTACGACGAGATATTCCATGCCGATGGCACGCCGCGCGGCAGGTTCGGCCTCCTCGTGGACCGGATCAACTCCCTCCCCGAGGGGGACTTCCAGCGACGGCAGCGCGCCGCCGAGCGCAATCTGATGCACATGGGCATCACGTTCAACGTCTACGGGGATGACCGCGGCCAGGAGAAGATCTTCCCGTTCGACCTCGTGCCGCGCCTGGTCACAGCCGAGGAGTGGGAGTGGATCGATCGTGGCCTGCGGCAGCGCATCCACGCGTTGAACCTGTTCATCGACGACATTTACCACGACCGGAAGGTCATCAGAGACGGTGTCATTCCGGAAGAGATCGTCCTCTCTGCCCAAGGCTTCCGTGAGCAGTGCATCGGGCTGCAGCCGCCGCAGGGCGTTTGGTGCCACGTCACAGGCACCGACCTGGTTCGCGACTCCGCCGGACAGATCTACGTCCTAGAAGACAACCTGCGGGTTCCCTCCGGTGTGTCCTACCTGCTGCAGAACCGCGCGGTGCTAAAGCAGACGTTTCCGAAGGTCTTCCGCGGATTGGGGGTGCGCTTGGTGGCGGACTACCCCGGCCGGTTGCTCGCCATGCTCGAGGACGTGGCGCCACCGGACGCCGAGCGGCTGCAGGTGGCGGTCGTGACGCCGGGCCCCTTCAACTCGGCCTATTTCGAACACTCGTTCCTCGCCCAGCAAATGGGCGTCGAGTTGGTGGAGGGGCGGGACTTGGTCGTCGAAGACGACACGGTCTACATGCGGACCACCGCCGGCTTGGAGCGTGTCCACGTCATCTATCGCCGCATAGACGATGACTTCCTTGACCCACAGGTGTTTCGCCCCGACTCCTTGCTCGGCGTTCCCGGAGTCATGGATGCGTACCGCAAGGGTCGAGTTACGCTGGTGAATGCGCCCGGCACGGGCGTAGCCGACGACAAGGTGATCTACGCCTACGTGCCGCAGATCATCCGCTACTACTTGGGCGAGGACATCATCATTCCCAACGTGCCGACGTACATGTGTTGGGATCCGCAGCAGCGCCAGCACGTGCTGGAAAACATCGATCGGCTGGTAGTCAAGCCCGCGAACGAGTCGGGCGGCTACGGGCTGCTCATCGGCCCGCACGCCAGCGAGCGCGAGCACGAAGAGTTCCGGCAGAGGATCCTTGCGAACAGCCGCAACTACATCGCCCAGACCACGCTGTCGTTATCGCGCGTGCCTACCTTGGTGGAGGGCCGCTTTGAAGGCCGCCACGTCGATCTTCGGCCGTTCATCCTGTACGGGCGCGAGATCTTCGTGCTGCCGGGCGGCCTGACCCGAGTGGCCTTGCGCAAGGGGTCCTTAGTCGTGAATTCATCGCAAGGCGGGGGGAGCAAGGACACGTGGGTGCTGGCTTCGGCCAAGGACACCGCAGCCGCGTAGTCGCGCTTGGCTGCGCACGGGCGGGGATGTTCGAAGAGCCGGGACACGAGAGATGCTGAGCCGCGTCGCAGAGTCTGTCTATTGGATGAGTCGCTATATCGAGCGCGCCGAGAATGTGGCCCGATTGGTCGAGGTCAATGAGCACCTAATGCTCGACCTGCCGGCTGGCCTGCCGCAGCAGTGGGGCCCCTTGGTCGAGATCACTGGCGACGCCGAAGCGTTCCACCGGGCCTACAGCGCCGCGGACCAAGAAGAGGTGTGCTGGTTCCTGACCTTCGACCCCAACAATCCCAACTCCATCATCTCGTCGTTGCGGGCCGCGCGCGAGAACGCCCGCTCGATCCGCGAGATCCTCTCGGCAGCAGTTTGGGGCGAGATCAACGAGGCGTATCTGTATGTCGAAAACCAGGCCAATACCAGCAACGAACTGTCGTACGACTTCCTCCGCCACGTCGTGCGCGCCAGCCACGGCGTTGAGGGAGCGACCAACGCAACCCTGTCTCACTCCGAAGCATGGCACTTCAGTCGCATCGGGCGCCTCCTAGAGCGTGCGGACAAGACCACGCGTATCGTCGACATCCGCTATTTCATGCTCTTGCCCACGCCTGCCGACGTAGGCAGCCCCACGGACGACTTGCACTGGACGGCAGTCCTGCAGTCTGTGAGCGCCCTGGAGATGTACCGACAGCGGCACGGCATGGTCCGGCTGGACAGGACGGCCGAATTCTTGATCTTGGATCCGGAGTTTCCGAGGTCCGTGCGGAATTGCCTGCGACGTGCTGACGAGTCGCTCCACGCCATCACCGGTACGCGGCCGGGAACCTTTCGCAATTTGGCCGAGCGCCGACTGGGCCGGCTCGCGTCGAGCCTTGACTATACTGCTGTAGATGAGGTGATCATTGCGGGCCTGCACGAGTTTCTGGACCAGTTGCAGGTCGGTCTCAATGAGGTTGGCGCCGCCCTGCAGAGTTCCTTCTTCGCCCCGCGGGTCGCGAGCAGGGCCGGTTCAGCGGGGGCTGCCGTGACATGACGTTCTGCCTCGGAATCAACGTGCAAGACGGCTTGGTCGGAATCGCCGATACCAGGCTGACATCGGGCAACGAGTGCCTGACCGCCCGAAAGGTCACCAGCTACGAAACAGACGGAGGCGCGCTCTTTGTCATGACATCGGGGCTGCGCTCCATACGGGACAAGGCGCTCACGTACTTTGAAGAGGCGCTGGCCGATAGCGAGGAGCCCTTTACCAAGCTCTACCAAGTCGTCAACCTCTTTACCGACCAGGTGCGCCGCGTGTCGGGCGAGGACAAGCAGCCACTGGCGGATGGAGGGCTGTCGTTCGACATGAAGGCGTTGATCGGCGGTCAGATGAGGGACGACCAGAGGCACAAGCTGTACCTGGTCTATCCGGAGGGCAATTGGGTCGACACGGGCCGGGCGACACCGTATCACGTGATCGGCTCGACCGGGTATGGCAAGCCGATCCTCGACCGCACGCTGACATACTCAGACTCGATGCGGCACGCCTTCAAGGCGGGCTGCCTAGCGTTCGACTCCACCCGCATTAGCGCGGCCGATGTCGACTTTCCCATCGATGTGGTGCTGTATGCGCCGAATTCGTTCCGCATCGTCGAGCACCGCTTCCAGAAGGACGACCTTGCCGCAATCTCAAACTGGTGGCAGGAGCACTTGCGCATCACGATGCGCGACTTGCCCGGGGAGTGGCTGGAGGAGGCCTTTGCCAAGCTGACCCCGAACGGCGACGGCGAGAGCGGTCCGTCCTGATTCCCGCGGCAGCCCCGAGCATGCGCTTCGTTGCGAGCCACACGACGCGGTTTCGCTATAGCGCGCCGGTATATTTGGAGCCGCACGTTATTCGACTTAGGCCTAGGTGCGACAGCTTCCAGCGCCTGCTGCGATACCGGCTCAAGGTGACGCCGGAGCCGGAATTGCTCAGCGAAGCCTTGGATGTCGAGGGCAACGTCGTTGCGCATGCGTGGTTCTCCGGCCTGACACAGGCGCTGCACGTCACCAGCGAGTTCGAGGTCGAAACGCTGCGGATCAACCCGTTCGACTACTTGGTCATTGGCGATGGCGCGGGAAGGCTGCCCTTCGAGTATTCCGAGGCCGTGCGCGATCGCCTCGCACCATCGCTGGCGCGGCCGGCCGGGGCCGACCCTGCTGTCGACGAGTTCATGCGCCCGATCCTCGCTCAATCCGGGCGCCAGCCGCTGGCGTTCCTCAGCGCACTTAATCAGGCGATTCACGAATCACACGCGGTAACCGTGCGCGAGCATGGTGAGCCGTTGCTGCCCGCGCAGACTCTGGCCGCCGAGCGAGTTGCATGTCGTGACCTCGCCGTCCTATTCACGGACTGTTGCCGTGCCGTAGGCTTCGCCGCCCGATTCGTGAGCGGCTACCAAGAGGAAGGACCTGGCGCTCGATTCATGCACGCTTGGGCCGAGGTGTACCTGCCGGGCGGGGGCTGGCGTGGCTACGACCCCACACAGGGCTTGGCCGTAGCCGGCCGGCATGTAGCGGTGGCGGCCGGGAGCTCGGCTTCCGATGCAAGCCCCATACAAGGCACCTTCCGGGGGGACGCCGAGGCCGCGCCGCTAAAGGCCGATATTCGAATCAGCCGATCCGAAAAGGGCTAGCCGGACGGCACGGCCGAGTATCGCGGCGGGGTCTCCGACGTGATACGGCACCGCGCCGCCCGCGCTACGGGGCTCCATGGCCGAGGGTTGACCGCGCCAAGTAAGGAAGCCACCGGTCCCGTGTCGAATCGGCGAGTAGAATAGACCTCCGTGGCCACTTCAGATTCTCGCGCTCCGAGAGCGATTCGCTACCAGCCCGACGAAAGCCCGCCTGCTGCGCTCTCGCTTGGCTTGGGAATGCAGTACGCGCTGCTCAGCATCAGCGGCATCGTACTCACGCCCGCGGTCGTGATTCGGTCGGCCGGCGCGGGCGAAGACTACCTGTTGTGGGCCGTGTTTGCAGGCCTCGTCGTGTGTGGCGTCAGCACGCTCATCCAGGCCAGAAAGGTCGGGCGTATCGGTGCTGGCTATATCCTGCTGATGGGGACCTCGGGAGCCTTCATCGCGGTCTCGGTATCCGCGTTGGTCGAGGGCGGGCCGGGCTTGCTGGCGGCGCTGGTGATCGCGTCCTCGCTGTTCCAGTTCCTGCTCGCCTCGCATCTTTCGCTGCTTCGGCGCGTCATCACTCCGCTCGTGGCTGGTACGGTCATCATGCTGATCGCCGTCACAATCGTTCCGATTCTGTTCGAAATGTTGGCGAAGGTGCCCGAGGGAACTCCCGCGGCTGGCGCTCCGGCTTGCGCCGGCGCGACGTTCGTCACGACTACCGCGCTGGCCCTGCTTGCCTCGGGAGCCTGGCGGCTGTGGGCTCCCGTAATCGGCGTGGGGGTAGGCTGTGTCGTCGCGTCGTTCTACGGGTTGTACGACACTTCGATGGTCGCCGCTGCTCCGTGGATAGGCCTGCCGACAGCGGGTTGGCCCGGGATAGATCTGAGTTTCGACGCATCGTTCTGGGCGCTGTTGCCGCTCTTCGTCTTGGTGACGGTCGTTGGTGCCATCGAAACGATCGGGGATGCCATTGGTATCCAGCAGGTGTCCTGGCGCGAGCCGCGCGCCACTGACTTTCGGGCCGTGCAGGGGGCAGTGGCGGCCGATGGACTGGGCAACCTCCTGTCGGGCCTGACGTGCACCGTGCCCAACACCACGTATTCCTCGAGCGTGGCCATCACCGAGCTGACCGGCGTTGCGGCGCGCTCGGTGGGCGTTTGCATCGGAGGCCTGTTCGTAGCCGCTGCGTTCATTCCGAAGCTCGCGGCGATTATCCTCGCGATCCCGGACCCGGTCGTGTCGGCCTACGTGCTGGTGCTGTTGGCGATACTCTTCGCACTGGGTATTCGTATCGCGATCAAGGACGGCCTGGACTACCGCAAGAGTGTCGTCGTTGGAGTCGCCTTCTGGCTCGGTGTCGGGTTCCAAAACCAGCAGATCTTTGCCGACAGCTTAGGTGAGCTCGGTGCATCGATCCTGGGCAATGGCATGACGGCCGGCGGCCTGGCCGCAGTCTTGATGGTCGTTGCGATGCAATTGACCAAGCCGAAGCGGCTCACGCTTAAGACAACCTTGACGGCCAAGTCGCTGCCGGGGGTCGATTCGTTCCTGAGCGAGTTCGCCGAGAAGCGGCGCTGGGACGACGAATCCGCGAACCGCCTGCGTGCCGCCGGGGAAGAGGCGATCCTGAGCCTGCTGCCAGAAGATGAGGACGGGGAGTCCGGAGATCCTCCGAAGCACTTGCTCTTGGCTCTGTCCGGTGATCGCAATGCTGCGGAGATGGAGTTGATGGCCTCGACGGCGGAAGAGAATATCGAGGACCGTATTGCGCTGCTGGGCCGCTGGGCGGACCAAGGCGGCGAAGAGCCGATCTCCCTGAGGCTGTTGCGGCACTATGCCAGTTCGGTGCGCCACCAGCAATACCACGACATCGACATCGTCACCGTGCGCGTAGAGAATTAGAGCGGTCGGGTAGGCGTTGAAGCCCCGGCTTGCCGGAGGCGAGCATTCCGGCTGTGACCGTCGCAAGTCGTCTGCCAGAACTACGGCCGAGCGAGTCTCCGGGACCACGCCCCTGGCAACACCGGGCGTTCAGATCTGGAACCAGTGATTCCGACAGGTTGATATCGCACCGAGGGACGACTGTCTCGCTCGCGGGCTTCCCCGCCAGCGCCCGAGAGTTGTCGCCGGAGCGCCGGCCACAGCGTGCGGATGCTGCGTTTTCACGTGCCGGAGAGCTGCGGTCGAGGCGGCGGCGCGCTGCGCTATCGTAGAACAGCGAACGGGCCATGCTCGGCTCGCGGAGCAGCCCTAGCCTGTGGACCAGCAAGCGCAGATTCTCGAACGCGAGGTTCTGTCGGGTTCGGTCGAGCGGGTTGTGTTCCACAATTCTGACAACGGGTTCTGCGTTCTGCGCGTACAGGTTCGCGGGTTGCGGGAACTGCAGGCTGTGGTGGGTCGGACGCCCGCGGTGAGCCCCGGCCAATGGATCACGGCATCTGGCCAGTGGGTGAACGACCGCTCGCACGGGCGGCAGTTCGAGGCCTCGTACATCAAGGCTTCTGCACCGGAATCGGACTCCGGCATCGAGAAGTACCTAGGCTCCGGCGCGATTCCCGGCATTGGCCCGGTCTACGCCAAAAAGCTCGTCTCCGAATTCAGTGGCGATGTCTTCAAGGTGATAGAGACCGATCCGGCGCGATTACGGGAAGTGCCGGGCATCGGTCCGGTCCGCGCCAAGCGCATCATCGAGGCTTGGGACGAGCAGAAAGTCGTGCGGGAAATCATGATCTTCCTGCACTCGCACGGCATCGGCTCGGCGCGGGCGGCACGGATTTACAAGACGTACGGCGCCGATTCCTTGCAGGTGATGAGCGAGAACCCGTACGTGCTTTCAAGGGACATTCGGGGTATCGGATTCAAGGTTGCCGATGGCATCGCGATGAAGCTCGGCGTGGATCGCGGCTCTCCGGTTCGCATCCGCGCCGGCATCGCCTACGCGCTGAGCGAGGCCACGGGCGATGGACACTGCGGCTTGCCGCGCGAGGAACTCCTCCGGGCGGCCGAGGAACTGCTCGGTGTCGCGCTCGATCAGATCGAGCCAGCCCTGCGGGCCGAGATCGAGGACGGTAATGTCGTCGAAGACAGCGTAGGGGAAGAGCCCTGCCTGTTCCTGGCCCGCCTCCACCGCGCCGAGCGGGGGATCGCCAAGGTGCTGAACGCGTCTTTGCGCGGAGCGACGCCGTGGCCCCGCGTGGACGCCGAGCGGGCGGTTCCATGGGTCGAGCGTCAGATCGATCTCAGACTGGCCCCGAGCCAGGTCGATGCCGTGCGCTTGGCGTTGCGGTCGAAAGTGATGGTGATCACCGGCGGCCCAGGCGTGGGCAAGACCACGATTGTCAACGCCATCTTAAGGATCTTGCAGGCCAAGGGAGTCGCGATCGCGCTTTGCGCGCCCACGGGCAGAGCTGCCAAGCGCTTGGCCGAGACCTCTGGCATGGAAGCCAAGACGATCCACCGCCTGCTTGAGTTCGACCCCGGTCGCGCGGGGTTCCGGCGCAACGCCGACAAGCCTTTGGACTGCGATTTGCTCGTGGTCGACGAGACCTCGATGGTCGACGTGTCCTTGATGAACTCGCTAATGCGGGCACTGCCTGGGCGTGCGGCTCTGCTGCTGGTCGGAGATGTCGATCAGCTCCCCTCTGTCGGCCCAGGCCAGGTGCTGGCCGACCTGATCGCGAGCGAAGCGGTACCTGTCGCGCGCCTGGTCGAAGTTTTTCGGCAGGCTGCCAGCAGCCGCATCGTCGTCAACGCGCACCGGGTCAATCGTGGTGAGCTGCCGGAGCTTGGCAGGCCGGAAGGGGAAAGCGACTTCTACTTCGTTCCGGCCGACGCGCCGGATGACGCGATCAGAATGACCGTGGAAATGGTGCGCAGCCGGATTCCGCAGCGCTTCGGGCTCGATCCGGTGCGCGACATCCAGGTGCTGTGCCCGATGAACCGCGGCGCTTTAGGTGCCGGTGCCTTCAACACCGCACTGCAAGCTGCACTCAACCCGCCCGGGGAGCAAAGGCTAGAACGGTTCGGGTGGAGTTTCGTCCCGGGCGACAAAGTGATGCAAGTCGAGAACGACTACGACCGGGAGGTGTACAACGGCGACATCGGCAGGATCGAATCGCTGGATCTGGAAGAGGGGGCGATCGAGGTGGATTTTGACGGACGCAAGGTCAACTACACCCTGCGCGATCTAGACATGCTGGTTCCCGCGTTCGCCACCACGATCCACAAGAGCCAAGGGTCCGAATATCCTGCCGTGGTGATCCCGCTCATGGACCGCCATTTCATCATGTTGCAGCGCAACTTGCTCTACACCGCGATCACGCGGGGCAAGCGGCTGGTCGTGCTCGTGGGCCAGCGCAGCGCGGTCAGGCGAGCCGTGCAGACATACACGCAGTCGCGCCGCTGGTCCAAGTTGCGGGAGCTCTTGCAGGCCGGTGCCGGGGTCGGCTCGGATCGGCAGGGCAGGCTGTACGGTACCGGCGAGGCCGGCATCGCTTAGCCCGATTGGCGCAGCCTGCCGCGCTCAAATCGAAAGACCCGGTCGCAAAGCGCGGCAAACGTTGGGTTGTGCGTCGCTAGCAGGATTGCCAGCCCTTCTTGACGCGCCAGCTCAAGCAGCATCTTCATGACGGCCTCGCCGGTGCGTTCGTCGAGGTTGCCCGTCGGCTCGTCGGCGAGGAGCAGCCTTGGCTTGGACACCAGTGCTCGGGCGATCGCAACCCGCTGCTGCTCGCCGCCGGACAGTTCGCCGGACTGGTGGTCGATCCGTTCTGCCAGCCCAACCCGCTGCAGCCAGCTGTGCGCTTGTTTGTGACCCGAGTCCTCCGACACGCCCGCGATGCGCAGTGGCAGGGCTACGTTCTCGATGGCCGTGAACTCGGGCAGCAAGTGGCAGTTCTGCCAGACGAAACCCACATCGCGATTGCGATAGTTGGCCAGCTGGATCTCGCTCAGCGACGCGAGCGGGTCTCCGCGAAAGAGCACCTTGCCCGTGGTGGGCTTTTCAAGCGCGCCCAATATATGCAGCAAGGTCGATTTCCCGGCACCTGACTCGCCAACGAGCGCGACGCTCTCGCCCTGTTGGATCTGGAATGTCAGCGCAGAGAATATCGTCAGCGCCTGCTCGCCGCTGCGAAACGTCTTACCTAGGCCTTCGGCGCGGATCACTGGCTCGGCCATCTGCGCGAAGCCCCTGCATCCATCCTAGCTTGAACACTTCGCGCAGGACTTCTTCGGCCGCTGCGGAGGCATCGATTCTGCAGTCAGCTTGGGCGTAGGACTCCTTGCGGGCGGCGTAGATACGCAGGAACTCGACGCGGTCGCTGGCCAGCGGGCGGTGGGACTCAAGCCGCACCCGTTCCCACAGCGTCTCGGCCGGGGCGTCGAGCCAGATGGTCGGGCCGACCTGTCGCAACAGGCTGCGGTTTCGCTCGAACGCATACGTGCCCCCGCCCAGAGCCACCACGCGCGGTGCGGCGGAGCGGCTCATTTCGGCCTGCTCGAGCAGCGCTGCGTGCTCGAAATCGCGAAAGCCGTCCTCGCCACGCGCCGCGAAAATTTCGGGAATCGAGCAGTCCGCAAGCCTCTCAATCTCGGCATCCAGGTCGACGAACGACCAGCCAAGCGCTCTCGCGAGTCGTCGGCCGATGGTGGACTTGCCGGAGCCCATGAAGCCCGCCAAGAAGATCGCCCTCGGGCTTTCCAGCCGCGCGTCTGCGCTGTGCGCGTTGATGCTCACCCCGAGCCGTCCCTGCGCATCTCGCGTGACATGGCGCTGTTCACCAAGGCCGGGCAGAGACGCTCCGCCGCGATTACAAGCCAGCCGAGACGCGGCAGGACCACGGTGCGCTTGCGCTTGCGAATCCCGGAGTGTATGGCTTCGGCACATTGGTCGGGAGTTAGCGCAAACCTCATGCGTCCGGGCAGCGGCGCGGTCGAAGCACCTTGCAGCATGTTGCTCATGAACGGCGTGCGCACGTAGCCGGGGCAAAACGAGAGCACGTGAATCTCGCGCTCGCGCAATTCTCCCCTGAGGATGTTGGCATATGCGTTGAGGGCATGCTTCGACGAAGCGTAAACGCCCATGCCGGGCAGTGATAGCTTGCCTGCGATAGAACTCACCATGACGATGCTCCCGCCCGGTCGCATCAGCGGGAGGAGTTGTCGCGTGATCTCCACGGGTGCTAGGAAATTCAGCGCCAGCAGGTTCCGGGCATGATCGGGATCGGTAGAGTGCGATGGCGCCAGAATGCCAGTGCCTGCGTTATGCACCAGAATGTCGAGAGCTTGCAATTCGTCCAGCACACGAGCGCAGAACGAGGCGCGGGCGTCAGGATCCGTGAGATCCGCGTCGATGATTCTGGCACCGCCGATCAGGCCGGCGGTTTCTTCCAGTGCCTCCCGTCGGCGCCCGTGAAGCACTAGCTGAGCACCGTCGCGGGCGAGCCTGATTGCGCATGCCCGCCCGATTCCGGACGAAGCTCCCGTGACCAGCGCGGTCTTGTCGGAAAGCTTACCCGCGCGCATGATCAAGCCTCGGCCGACCCGGGAATGGAATACTGTAACATGGGCGGCGGCAACCGCTAGGTGCGGGCGTAGGGGGGCGCAGGGCGCCTGTTTCAAGGGCCTTTGCTGCCGCCCGAGGTTCCGGGCTAGGCCACATCCGGCCTTCGCACCGGGGTTGCTGGCGCTGCAAGAAATTCGAACGGGTTTGGAGCGTGATTCGGATCGCAAACGGCCAAGGATTTTGGGGCGACTGGCTCGAGGCTCCGCGACGCTTGGTGGCAGACGGCCCGATCGACTATCTGGTGCTGGACTATCTCTCCGAGGTCACCATGTCGATCTTGGAGAAGCAGAGGCGGCGCGACCCCGACAAGGGCTACGCTACCGATGCGGTCGATCTCGCAGTGTCCTTGCTGCCGCGCATGCTGGAACGCGGCATCCGGATCGTCACCAATGCCGGTGGCGTGAACCCGCGCGCCTGTGCAAGGGCAATCTTGGAGAAGGCGAGCGCTGCCGGCATCCGTGATGCGAGGGTGGCGGTCGTGCTTGGCGACGACATTCTCGACCGCATCGACGAGATGACCTCGCGGGGCGTCCGTTTCGACGAGATCGACACTGGGCGGCCGATCGAGGAGATACGCGCGGATCTGCTCAGCGCCCACGCCTACTTGGGCGGGTTTCCGCTTGCGGAGGCTCTGGCGACCGGTGCGCACATCGTGATTGCCGGCAGGTCAACAGACACCGCCCTAGCGCTGGCACCCATGATCCATGAATTCCGTTGGTCCGAACAGGACTGGGACAGGCTGGCAGCGGGCACGATCGCGGGCCACATCATCGAGTGTGGCGCGCAGTGTACCGGAGGGAATTACTCGGTAGATTGGCAGACGCTTCCAGACATGGCGAACATCGGGTTTCCGGTGGTCGAGGCCAGCGAGAGCGGTGACTTCGTGGTCAGCAAGCACCCCGGCACTGGCGGGCGGGTCACGCTGGCTTCGATCAAGGAGCAGCTGCTGTACGAACTTGGCGACCCCAAGGCGTACCTGACGCCGGACTGCAGCGCCGATTTCACAAGCATCGCCTTGCGCGAAGACGGGCCCGACAGGGTGGCGGTCGAAGGAGTTCGCGGAGGGCAGCGCCCGCCCACCTTGAAGACTTCGATAACGTACGCGGCGGGCTATCAGGCAGTCGGCACCTTGGTGTACAGTTGGCCGGACGCAGCGCAGAAAGCACGCGCCGCCGACAGAATCGTGCGCCAGCGCTTGGAGGATCTGGGTTTGAGGTTCGATGAGGTGCAGGCCGAGGTGCTGGGCCTGGACGCCTGTCACGGCCCGGTTGCAGCGCCGAACCCCGATCCGCCCGAGGTCCAGTTGCGCATGGGCGTGCGCGCCGCCGAACGGGCCCCGGTCGAGCGCTTCAGCCGCGAGATGATCCCGCTGGTGCTGAACGGGCCGCCCACGGCCACCGGCTTCGGAGACGGCCGGCCGCGCGTCAGGCAGGTCGTTGCACACCATGCGTCGCTGCTGCCGCGCGAGGAGATCACCACCAGCGTGGAAGTGTTCGACCTGTCGTGAGCGCCCCGCTGCGGCAGGCTAGCGCGGGGCAGGCAGCATGTTGCGAATCGCTGCGATGCGCCAACCGTCGTCAGTGCGCAGGCACACGAAGGTGCTCCACATCTTGCGATCCGCGGCCCCAGCGCTGCCCGCGATAACGTAGCGGGCATCGGCCACTGCTACGCCTGGCGCGGGAAACCTCGCCGTTTCGACCGTCAGCGTCCGGGTTCCCGGATTGCGGCGCGAACTGGAGAGCATGCCTTCCACCAGAGCCTCGCGTCCCCGGCGCCACACGCCGGACGAGACGAGTTGGTCGGCGTCAGCGGTGAACAGCTGTCGGATGGCTTGCGGGTCGCTTGACTCGCGTGCGGCGGCGTAGCGGCCCACTAGGGCCCTGATCTGTTCCGAATCGTCCTCGGCGCGCGCGCCGGGCGCGCTGGCGATGGCCAATAGAGCGGCAATCAGCGCGGCGACAAGCGATCGCGATGTCGATGGCATCTTCTCGTGTTTCGTGCCGGGCTAGTAGACTCCGACCGTTACCGAGCCCGTCTTGGAGTCTTGGTACGGGCGTACGTTGCGCACGCCGTCCCAGGGGTACAGGTCGATCGGGCGCTCCCGTTCGCAGATGTCGCGCTCGGGGAATCTGGGCATGAAGAATTCCCGCGTCAGGGTGGTCAGCACGGCCCTCCCGGTCGCGCCGTACTCGACCACCTCCTCGAGGTTGTCCGGGTTGCAGACTTCCAGCGCTGCTCGCGGCTGGGGGGGGTAGTAGATGATGGCGTGATCGTCAGCCGGGTCGAACGGCTTGTGGCAAGCCAAGCCCATCAGCGTGTTGCCGTAAGTGGCCGCGAAGTACGCGCCTTCCAGCAGCTCTTCTCGGGCGAAGCGATGAAACTCCGGCGTCATCTCGGTGCCGCCGCAGAACACGCCGGTAATTCCGAACTTCTTCAGAGAGATCCGGTCGCAGAGGCCCTCCAGCAGCTTCGGCGTCGCGAACAGGCAGCGGATCCCGTCGTGCGCCTTCAAGATGGTGATGGCTTGGTCGAGGCAGTGCTGGCGGTAGCGCTCGGCCTCCTCGTACTGGCCGCGCTTGAGCAGCTTGACGACCCAGCGCGGGTCCAGGTCGACCGAGAACGAAATCCCGCCTCGGACATGGGCGAGGTGCTCGACCGCGAGGCGCAGGCGCCGCGGCCCGGTCGGGCCGAGGTGCAGCCAGTCCGAGCCCGGCGGGAAGAACTCGTCCGGCAGGGTCTTGGAGAACTCGGCGTAGTCGGTCTGGAAGTCTTCGACGTTGACCCGCGACTTGGGCACGCCGGTCGTCCCGCCGGTTTCGAACACGTACACCGGCTTGCCCGCCAAGCCCTTGGGCACCCAGCGCCGTACCGGGCCCCCTCGCAGCCACTCGTCCTCGAAGGGTGGCAGCAGGCGCAGGTCGTCGAAACCGCCGATGCGGTCGCGCGGATCCCAGGCCAGGCGCTCCTTGGCGAACTCCAGCCAGAACGGGCACCCGGTCTCCGGGTCGAAGTGCCACGCGACGGTCTCCCGCACGTGCGCGTCCAACGCAGCCTTGGCGGCTTGCGTCTTGCCTTGGCCGTCTGACATGCCCGGCACTTCAGTCCGTCGCGATCGCGTACAGGTGCGAGCGGGTCATGATGAACAGGGTGCCGTTGGCCGCCACGGGAGTGGAGTAGATCACGTTCCCGAAGTTGCTCTCGGACAGAACCTCCAGTTCCCGCCCGGCCTTCAAGACGGACAGGTCGCCGTCCTCGTCGCCGATCATCACCTTGCCGTCGACCACGTAGGGCGAACCCCAAACTGCCGCCAGCATGTCGTGTTCCCACAGCAACTTGCCCGAGGCCAGATCCAAGGCATGGAAGAATCCCGAGAAATTGGCAGCATAGACAATCCCGTCGTGAATAGCCACCGTGGAGATCGTGCGGCGGAAGGGGTGGTGCCAGACGACGTGGCTCTCGGTCACGTCTCCGCTCCCCGAGGCGTCCACGGCCCAGAGGTGCCCGACGCCCTCGCCGTGCTCGGGGTCTTGGCCGACCGCGATGTAGACCTTGCCATCGAGAATGACCGGCGTCGCGATGATGTTGTTGCGGTCGCCCCTCCCGTGCTTCCATTCCGATTCTTTCGGGTTGGCGTCGAACTTCCAGATCAGATCGCCGGTTTCCGGCACGAAGCTGTACAGCCAGCCATCGCCGCCTGCGAATATCACTTGGTTCTTGCCCCCGGCGGATCCGTATGCTGGCGAAGACCATTGGCCGTGCAGGATATCGCGCCCGGGAGAGCTGTCCTCCCATACGACCTCGCCGGTCTTGCGGTTCAGGGCTAGAAAGCTCGGGCCGCGCACTGACGGAACGTTGATGTGCGATTCGTCCACGCCGTTCGAAGTGCTGACGAAGAGCAGGTCGCCCACGACAAGCGGCGAAGTTGCGGCTAGGTTGTGGGGGAACACGCCGAGGTCGTTGTACATGTCCACCGACCAGATCACGTCGCCATCGGTAGGATCCTCCTTGGCTTCGTCCTTGTAAGGGCCGTCGTTCTCGCCATCGCGGAAGCCTTCGGCGTCCAGTGCCATCACTTCCGCCCGGTTGGAAACGTAGTAGACCATGCCATCGACCACCGCTGGCGAGGAGCAAACGCCCTGCTCGGGCCAGTCGTTGACACGCCCGGCCGCGAGCTTCGCGTGAGTCATCTGCCACAGAAATTCGCCCGATTGCTCGTCAAAGGCCATCAGCACGCCGCGATCGCCGCCATAGGCCGCGTCGCGCAGCAGTTCGTTATTGGTGCCGAGGAATACCTTGCCGTCCGCCACCACCGGGTTCCCGTAGGACTGGGAACCGATTTCGGCCCGCCACTTGATCTGGTTCATCGACTTGATATCCCAGGTGGTCGGAATACCGGTCTCGGACGAGACCATGTTGCGCGACGGGTTGCCGCCCCACATCGGCCAGTCGGCACCTGAGGCCGCCGATGTCAGCGTGGTAGCAAGCGCGAGGGTGAGACAGTGGCTTCGGGTTAGGCGAGCTAGCATTTGGATCTCCGGGTGGCTGCGGTCAGCCTCCGAATGGCGTGACCTTGAGGTTGTCGTAGTAAATGTCGGCCGAGGAGTAGCCGTAGATGCCCGGGCTGCCACGGTCGTGTCCGAGGCCGTCCACGGCTTCGATCGTCCACGCCTCGGGCTCGGAGTCGCCTTTCGGCCAGGCTTTGCCGCGGATCGCGGTGCTGCCGTCCGCGGCGGGCTCAACGCGCAGCTTGACGCGGTACCAGACCTCGGGGTCCCATTCGAAAGGGACCTCCTTCGAGAAGCGGACCAGCTCCGACAGCCAGGTGCGGACCATCAGGGATTGAGCGTTTCCCATCAGAGCCAGCGTGTAGCGGTGCGAGACCAAGCCCATGTCGGCCATGCGCCTGCGCTGCTCCATGGACATCAGCTCGGCCTCGATCTCGTATCCGTTCTGGCGTGGGTTGCCGACATAGACCGTCGTGCGCCAACTGCGCGGGTTGCCAGACGGTTTCTTGAGCTGCTTGCCGCCATCTGCATCGACCACTGCGAAGCGTCCGCGTGCCGCAGGCCATCCTTCCGGCACGCTATCTGCCGGGTAGCGCTCGAAATCCTCAGTGAAGCCGCCGTTCGGCCGCACCGCGACACGCGCTTGGCCGGTGAGCTCGCCGATGGTTGCGACAATCAACCCGCCTTGCGGGAACAGGCTGCCCGCCGTGAAGTCTCCATCCGCGCTCAGCTCCCCTTCGAGTCCGCCTTCGATCGACCATGCCGCGCTGCGCTCGCCGATCAGTCGGCCCTTCGCGTCGAACAGCTTAGCCGTGAACCGCGCCCGGCCACCGGGCACGAGGTTTGCCTCGGCGGGCACGACTTGCAAGTGAGCCGGTGTGGCATCGGCTGGTGCCGTGGTCGGCCCTCCGACCACATCCGGGGCGTTGCCGGCCTTGCCCTGCGAATTGCCGATGCAATAGAGCATGTTGTTGGTGACGAAATAGACCCGGCCATTGGCGATCGCCGGCGGGCCGTTGATCTGGGTCGCGCTGCCATCGGCGTTCTTGAATTCGTCGAGATCGGTTCGTGTTGGCTCCTGCCGCCCAGCGAGCCGCAGGACATGCAGCTGCCCGTCCATGTCCGAAACGTACAGCTTGTTGTCGCCGATGACCGGCGACGAGCGCTGGGCGATGCCAATATTCCGCGCCCACAATTCCGCGCCGGTGGCGGCGTCGAACGCGACCAGGTTGGCGGAGTTGTCAACGTGATAGAGTATGCCGTCTTGGATCGCCGGCGAGGCATAGCCCGCCGCGAATCCATCGACCATCCATAGTTGTTTCGGCCGGCCGTCCGCGACGTCTGCGGCATCCAGTGCGACGATGCGCCCCATCGACGTGCTGCCATCGACGTTCTCCTCGCTGTGGGAAGCGTAGACCGTCGTGCCATCGACGACGACCGACGAGTTGATGCCTCGTTTAGACAGGGGGAACTCCCAGACCTTGATCCCGGTGGCGGCCTGCATTGCGTAGATGCCGCCATCCCCGTTGCCGGCGATCAACAGGCGGCTTCCATCAATCTCGCGCACGACGGGCACGGAATAGGTCGTGTCATAGGGCGCTTGGCCGGGGGTGGACAGCCAAACCGTCTCACCGGTACGTTTGTCAAAGGCATAGAAGCGGTGGCGGGGAATAAAGGTGGAGCCCCAGCCCGCCGACAAGTAACTCACGAACAACAGGTCTCCGTCCAGAACGGGCGTTACGGTGCGGCCGCCGAAGCCCGAGATGCGCCCGGTCTCCTCGGCGGTGGAGCGCTCCCACAGCACGTTCCCCTTGGGATCGAATGCGATTACCATGCCCTCGATGCCGTTCGCGAAGACATTGCCGGTGCTTGGGTCGCCGACTAGGCTGGCCCAGCCAACGCGGTGGTGCGGAATGTCGGTTTGGAACACATTGAAGCGGTACTCCCAGACCAGTTCGCCCGAATCGGCGTCGAGGCAGACGACCTGTTCCTGCCAGCGTGTATGTGTGTCCGGTTCGGCCAGCCGGATCAGGCAGACTCGTCCGTCGACTACGACTGGCGCCGAGCGACTGCCGAAGGGCACCTTCCACAGCAGGTTTTGACCGTCCGCAGACCAAGCTTCCGGCAAGCCGCTATCAGGCGAGACTCCGTCGGATGCCGGGCCGCGCCACGAGGCCCACGAGTCCGCCGCCGACAGGTGGGGGCTCAACGCCAATGCCGCGGCGAGTGCAAGCAGGGACACGTGTGGCCAAGACTTTCGCGCTCTCATGGGTTCACAAAATGCATCACTGGCCCTCGGCCGAGAGCCAATCCTCCATTATAGGCTTGGGGGCATTTCCACGAATGCTGGCAGCCACTGCTTGAAGCTGGCGCAAGACAAGTTCCATTGACTAAGATGGCCACGATGCCTCCAAGTGGGTCCGTGCCGCCCGTTCGCGTCCTTGTCGCCAAGCCCGGACTGGACGGCCACGACCGCGGTGCCAAGATCATCGCCCGCGCATTGCGCGACGCGGGCATGGAGGTCGTCTACACGGGGCTGCGCCAGACGCCGGATCAGATCGTCGGCGCGGCAGTGCAGGAAGATGTCGAGTTCATCGGCCTATCGATCCTTTCGGGCGCGCACATGGCGATCGTGCCCCGCGTGCTGGCGTTGCTCGAAGAAGCCGACGCAGCCGACATCCGCGTGATCGTCGGCGGCATCATTCCCGACAGCGACGCAGAAACGTTGCTAGGCATGGGCGTGGCGCGCGTGTTCCAGCCAGGAGCTTCGCTGGAATCCATCGTGGACTTCTTGCGAGACAACCGACCGTCGCGCGAATTGGCCTAGCGCGCCGAGCGTCCGTCTACGCTGACTCGGCACTGTGGCGCGAAACGAGCGCGAAGACCCGGCCAAGCGGCATAATGGCCCGGTGTGTCCCAAGGCTTGACTGTAGGAATCGTCGGCGCGGGTAGTGTCGGCCAGGCGCTGGCCCGCTTGCTGGCCGCCGACTTCGACGTGATCGTCTCATCTCGCAGCCGCGCTCGTGCGGCGGGCGCCGTGGCCGGTATCGACGCCCGGGCCGCGACCCTCGAAGCGCTCGCTTCCAGCAGCGATTGCGTGATCGTCGCCGTGCCTGACAGGGCTGTCCCGGAGGTCGTTGCGGAACTGGCGCGATTCGATCTCGCGGCGGCTCTCCAGACCAGCGGAGCGCTGGGGCCGGCTAGCTTGGCGCCGCTTCGGAAGCGCGGTGTTCCGTGCGCCATGTTCCATCCGCTCCAGACGTTTCCGACGCCGGACGCGGGAGCGCAGCGGCTGCCAGGTTCGTTGGTGGGAGTTTGCGGCGACGACCGCGCGCTGGCTTGGTGTGAGGGCTTGGCAGTTGCGCTGCGATGCACCACATTCAAGGTCGCTGAGGATCAATTGGCGCAGTACCATGCGGCAGCGGTACTGGCCAGCAACTGCGTGGTTGGTTTGGTTGACGCGGCAGCGACTCTCATGGAGGGTGCGGGCGTCGAGCGCATGGATGCGCTGCGCGCTTTGCGCCCGTTGCTGGATGCCAGCCTTGAGAATGCATCTACAATGGAAGCGAACCAAGCGTTAACCGGCCCCATCGCGCGGGGAGATGCGGTTACAGTGCGGCGCCACTTAGGCTCAATGCGGAATTCGCCGACAGCGCTTGTCGGCCTCTACCGAGCCTGCGGGGAGTACCTGTTGAATTTGGCGCAGAGGCGTGGCCTGTCGGACTCCCAAGCGACCGCAGTGCGATCCGCGCTGAGCGAGGAATGCTGACCGTGCGCAACACCCGCCAAGTTGTGAGAGCCCCTGACCTGCTGCGCATGAAGCGGGCCGGTGACAGGATCGCGATGCTGACCGCGTACGATTTCACCATGGCGCGGCACTTGGACCGCGCTGGGGTCGACGTGCTGCTGGTGGGCGACTCGCTCGGCATGGTCGTGCTGGGGCAGTCCAACACGCTGTCGGTCACGCTGGACATGATCGCGCATCACACCGCGGCCGTGTCTCGCGGCGTGTCCAGGGCATTGGTCGTTGCCGACATGCCCTTCCTCAGCTGCCACGTTGGTGTCGCCGAGGCCGTGCGCGGCGCTGGGCGGCTAGTCAGCGAGGCCGGTGCCCACGCAGTCAAAGTCGAGGGTGGTCACCAGGTGTTGGAGGTGGTGCAGCGATTGGCGGAAGCGGGCATCCCGGTCATGGGCCACTTGGGCCTCACACCGCAGTCGATTCATCAGGTCGGCGGCTTTCGCAAGCAGGCGCGCGACGCGGACGAGGCGAGGAAACTGCTCGAAAGCGCCCACGCCTTGCAGGCGGCCGGCGCCTTCGCACTTGTGCTCGAGATGATCCCGGACAAGGTTGCAGCGGACGTGACCCAATCGCTGGAGATCCCGACCATCGGCATTGGGGCCGGCCCGCACTGCGACGGGCAGGTGCTTGTCAGCCACGATGCGTTCGGACTCTACGACGAATTCACGCCGCGCTTTGTCAAGCGCTTCGCGGAATTGGGCCGCCAACTCGAGGCTGCCGCCGAAGATTATGTCCGCGAGGTTCGCCAAGGCGAGTTCCCCGTCTCCAAGAAGAGCGTCCTGAGCGGCCACTATTCGGACTGAGCCGGATGGCAACCGAGCTCATCGAGCGCATCGCCGAGATCCGCGAGCGCGTCGCGGCCGCCAAGCGTGGCGGCTTGCGCGTGGGTTGCGTGCCTACGATGGGCGCGCTTCACGTTGCCCATACCGCCATGTTCGATCGGGCTCGACGGGAGTGCGACCGAGTGGTTGCCACGATCTTCGTTAATCCGCTCCAGTTCGACCGCCAGGACGACTTGCGCAGCTATCCCAGAGACATCGAGTCGGACTTGAGTGTCTGCGAGCGCCACGGCGTGGACATGGCGTTCGTACCGGCCGTCGCGGAAATGTACCCGCGCCCGCCTGCGATGAGGATCGAGATCGAGGGCCTTGCCGACGGCTTGTGCGGCGCGAGCCGCCCGGGGCATTTTCGCGGCGTCGCCACGGTCGTGCTGAAGCTGCTCAACTCCGTGCAGCCCGATATCGCATACTTCGGCGAGAAGGACTTCCAGCAGCTTGCCATAGTGAGGCGGCTCGCCGAAGACGCGTGCCTGCCGGTCGAGATCGCGAGCGTGGAAACGGTGCGCGAGCCGGACGGTCTTGCGCTGAGTTCGCGGAACGCCCTGCTTAGCCGCGCCGAGCGGGCGTCAGCCCCTGTGATTTTTCGCGCACTGCGGCGCGCGCGGAACGCGGTCGAATCCGGCCAGCAAGAAGCTGGGAAGGTTGTGACCCTCGCTAGGCAGGTTCTCGACGAAGAGCCGCTGCTCAAGCTGGACTATCTCGAGATCGTCGATCCGGACACGCTCGAGCCAGTGCGATCGATCCATGGCCCGGTTCGCATCGCGGCCGCTGCGTTTTTCGGCTCGACGCGTCTGATCGACAACATTCATGCGGCTCCCGTGAAGGCGCGATAATGGCGCCAGTGCCCCGGATCGCTGCCCTCTTCGCTTGTTCTCTAATGTGCTGGCCGGCCGCATCGGCCGCGCCGAACATCGTCTTGTTGTTTGCCGACGACCTCGGCTACGGAGACCTTGGCGTTTACGGCAACCCTACGATTCGCACGCCCAACCTCGACAGGCTCGCGTCCCAAGGACTGCGGATGACGGCGTTCTACTCGGCACCGTCCTGCGTGCCCGCTCGCACCCAGCTGCTATTGGGGCGCTACCCGAGCCGAACGGACGTCAGAGGCACTTCGGTGGGGGGCGATGGCGGGATTTCCGACGAATACGCGATGTTGGCCCAAGCGCTGGGCTCGGTCGGCTACCGGACCGCAATGGCTGGCAAGTGGCACCTCGGCTACGCCCGCGCCGAATATCTGCCGGTCGGAAAGGGCTTCGATAGCTGGCTCGGCCTGCCGTACTCCAACGACATGATCAAGCCGTGGGTCCAAACGGACGAGCCTCTGTGGCTGTACCGTGGCGCCGAGCGCATCGAGCATCCGGTTGACCAAGACCAGCTCACCCTGCGCTATACGGCAGAAGTGGTGGACGTGATCGGCGAGAGGTCCGACCAGCCATTCTTCGCATATCTGGCTTACAGCATGCCTCACTTGCCGCTTCGCACTGCCGGACGCTTTCGCGGCACGTCGCGAGCAGGGCTCTACGGCGATGTGATCGAGGCCATCGACTGGTCGGCGGGGCAGGTCATGCAGGCTCTAGAGGAGACCGGACAGGCCGACGACACGATCGTGATCTTCACCAGTGACAACGGCCCTTGGCTCAACTTGCCGGACCGCATGCTCTCGGGGGGCGTCGTGCCGTGGCACGCGGGCTCGCCGGGACCGCTCAGGGGGGCCAAGCACACCACCTACGAGGGGGGCGTGCGAGTTCCGTTCATCGTCCGTTGGCCCGGGGTAGTGCAACCGGGCACAGTAACCGCGGAGATGGGCGCGACCTTGGACCTGTACGCTACCCTGCTGGCGGCTGGAGGAGGGGACGTGCCGGCCGACTCCGACGGACACGACCTGGCAGCGCTGTGGGCGGGGCGCACAGCGCAGTCGCCGCGCCGGGAATTTATCTATCACCGGGGAAGCAACGTGCAGGGCGTTCGAGTCGGGCCCTGGAAGTTGCGCATCGTCGAGGGCCAGGAGCTGTTCCACCTCGACCGCGATCCATCCGAGCGATACAACATTGCCGCCGACCATCCCGAGACCGTCGCGCAATTGCGACAGCGCATTGACGAGTTCACATCGCGCGTGGCTGCGGAGATGGGCCAAGCACCCTGAAGCAGGGCGCTAATCTCGAGCGGGTGCGGGCAGCGGCAGTTGCACGGGGCGCTGCTCCCTCGCCGACATCTTCGCGGCTTCCAGAATCTGGACCGCGTCCACGTTGAGGTCGAGCGCCACGATGTGCTCGAGAGGCTGGCGGCTGGTCACGCGGTCGATCATATACCGCACCGGGTGACTTGCGACAGGTGTCAAGGCCGTGCTGTCGACAGGTGTTGCAGCCTTCCGCCCCGCCTGAATAGTCAGCGAATCGCGCGCAAGCGACAGGCTCCCCTTGAGGCCGAAGACCTCCAAGTGCTGGAAGCCGCGCGGCAGGTCCCAGCTTGCCTCGAAAATGCCCACCGCCTCCGGGTACGCGAGCACGAATACAGCGTTGTCTTCCACCTTTGGAAAGCGCTCGGGTTGCAGCTGGCTGACCGTGGCATAGACGTGCTGGGGCAGGCCTAAGTGCCATATCGCCCAGGTTGCGCTGTAGATCCCGAAATCGACAAGCGCGCCTCCCCCGTTGGCATCGGGATCGGTCAGCCAGTCGAAGAACACCTTGCGCCTTAGGTCTCTCGGGGCGGGGCCCGAGTTGCCGACAACGCCGTGCAGCCGCCACACCTTGCCGATGGAACCGTCGGACACCATGCGGCGGAGCTGGTGGTTGGCGGCCCACCACGCCATTTGGTAGTTGGTCATGATGCTGATGCCGTGCCGGGTGGCGAGTTCGCGGATGCGCAAGGCATCGGCGTAGCTCCCCGCGAGGGGCTTTTCGAAGATCACGTGGATCCCCAGCGGAGCCAGGAATTCCACCATCTCGAGGTGGCGGTTGTTCTCGACGAAGGCCCACACGATCTCTGGCCGTGTCTCTTGGACGAAGGCGCGATAGTCCGCCGCATAGCGGGCGTTGGGCTGGATCTTCTTGGCAGCTTCGACCAAGCCGGGGATGGACTCGGCGACGCCCACGAAGTCTGCCCCGTCGATGTCCGAGATTTCGGTCAGCTGGCGCCACGCGTGGCCGTGCCGCAGGCCGATGAAACCGACCTTGGTCGCGGCCGCGACGGATTCGCTGAACACGAAAGCCATGCAGGCGACGATGGCGACGGAGCGCAAGCTAACAGGGGGAACGCGATGGCGTAGCACGAGAGCCATTTTGGCAAAGTGCCGCAGCTCGCGCTCCGCGATGTCTGAACTCCCGCAAGAGCCGTGTCGAACTCGGGCCGCAAGAGTCGGGTCAGAAAGGTTGCGGTGGAATGCAAGGGAAGGAAAAGAAGCAGGACTCGGCCACTGGCAGGCCGCAACGAATCTGAATCCCATTACGCCCAAGTAGAATGGAATTCTGTGTCAGCCGTCCGCGTGGGAATCATAGGGCTGGGCAACGTGGGCGGCGGTACCCTGCGTCTGCTGCGCAACAATGCCTCGGAGATCGAGGGCAAGCTCGGTTTCGCGTTGGAAGTCTCTGCGGTGTGCTCCCGCAGCGTGCTGACGAGCCCGAGCGAAGCCGTCAGCCTGCACCCGCAGGCATTGCGAACTCCCGACTGGAGGGAGGTCGTGGAGAGTCCTCAAGTCGATGTCGTCGCCGAGTTGATTGGCGGCACGGGAGTTGCCAAGCAAATCGTCGAGACCGCCCTAGCAGGTGGCAAGCCCGTGGTCACGGCGAACAAGGAGCTGCTGGCGGAGGAGGGCCCGGAGATTTGGCGGCGCTCGGCCGGCAACGGCGCTACGCTCGGCATGGAAGCAGCAGTGGCGGGCGGAATTCCCGTCTTGAACGTGTTGCGAGAGGGTATTGCCGGCGACGGCATCGACTCCCTGATCGGAATCTTGAACGGGACGTCGAATTACATCCTCACCGAGATCGAGCGGACCGGCGCGGCCTTCGACAAAGTGCTCAAGGAGGCTCAGGCCCTCGGCTACGCCGAAGCCGACCCCAGCGCCGACATTGACGGCTATGACGCGCGGTCCAAGTTGGCAATCTTGGCAGCCTTGGCGTTCGGCGAGCAGGTGTCCCCAAGCGATATCCCGCTACAAGGGATCCGGCGTATCCGCACCATCGACTTCGCCTATGCAGGGCGGCTCGGGCACACGATCCGCTTGCTGGCAACCGCCCGCCGGGAACCAGGCGGATTGCGCCTGGCGGTACGTCCTGCGCTGGTCGAGCGAAACACCGTTCTGGCGGGGGTCACAGGCTCCTATAACGCCCTGTGGGTGCACGGTCGGGGCGGCGACACGTTCTACTACGGCAAGGGCGCGGGACCCGATCCGACCGGCGTGGCCGTGGTAAGCGATTTAATGGCGGCCGCCCGGGACCTGCGCCAGGCGGGAGGCTCGGTCCAGCGCGTTCAGCCCTTCGGGCACACTAGGCTGTCACCCCATCGCCCTGTCTCGAGCGGCACGGAGGAACGCCAGTTCTATCTGCGCTTTCGCGTTCGCGACCGGCCCGGAATTCTCGCAGCGCTGGCATCCAAGCTGGCCGAGCAAGGCGTCGGCATCGAGGCAGTGCTGCAGGAACCGTACTTTGACAAGCAAGACCTGCCCTTTGTGGCGACCTTGGAACCGGCTAGGCGAGCGGCTGTCGAGAAAGCGGTCGAGACAATCAAGGGATTGGATTTCTTGGTGGACGATCCACTCGCGCTGCCTCTGGAACCAACCCTGGCGGCGGCCTGACCGCCCCTTCGTGCGCCTATGACTGCGCGCATCGCAGCCTGAACCACCTAGAGTCAGGAGACGAGGAAACATGCCCACGAGATCTATCGGAAAGAGCCTGCGCCTGCGGCGCATCCTAAGGCGCGGACGCGCGGTCGTTGTCGCGATGGACCACGGCAACGCAGCGGGCGCGGTACGCGGCCTCGAACGGCCGGCCGAGCTTGTCAGGCAGCTTGCGTCCGCCGGCGCGGACGCCATCTTGGTGACGCCGGGCGTGCTGGAGCAGGTCTGCGAGCATGTCGGCGACCTAGCCGTCCTGCTGCGCATCGATGGCTGCGTGAGCTCGCTCGGTGGCGGACCGATGCGCCTCTACGTGGATGTCGAGCAAGCTGTTTCGCTCGGAGCCGATGCTGTTGTGGTGAATGCCACACTCGGCGCGGAGTTCGAGAGCGACGAGCTCGAAAAGGTCGGTTCGATCGCCAGCGAGAGTCGATGCTGGGGCATGCCGTTGGTCGCCGAGATGCTCAGCCAGGGCATGATGGCCAATCACATGGACATGTCCGGACACGGCGGCGACGTCTTGCCCCCCGACATTGACGACGACGTTACGCTGGCATGCCGCATGGGGGCAGAGCTCGGTTCGGATGTGATCAAGACGCGCTACTCGGGAAGCGTCCGCGGCTTCCGCAAGAGCATTGATGCTTGCGGGGTGCCCGTACTGGTGGCTGGCGGGCCTCGCCGCGGGCCGGGGCTAGACGGCACTCTGGAAACGGTCTCCGAAGTCATGGAAGCGGGTGCGTCAGGTGTCATATTCGGGCGACAGATCTGGCAGTATGCCGATCCTGCTGCGGCCGTTGCCGCGGTCGCGGGCCTCGTGCACGCGGAATAATGACATTGGCGGCCCGCCGGCGGGCGGGCGCTAGAATCTCGAATCGTGCCTGCAAGCCTTATAAGCCGACGCGAACTGGCCGCCCTGGCGGCTTCCGGCTGGCTCGTCCCGGCGGCGGGTCAATCCCAGTTCGGTTGGATGCTGTGGGAGTTTGTCAGGGAGTACCTGCGGCTGCTAGACGAGCGACGGTCGGACCAACTGGCCCGCTTGGAATCCGCAGAGGAATTCGCGGCCTTGAGAGCCAAGGTGCGCACCGAGCTGGGGCGGATGTGGGGGCCGTTTCCCGCTCGCACGCCTCTCGACGCAATGCAGGTCGGAACCATCGATGCCGGCGACCACTGGATCGAACGAATTGTCTTCGAGAGCCGTCCGGGCTTTCACGTCACGGCGAACCTGTACCGCCCGCAAGGGCAGGCCGCGAAGACGCCCGCGATCATCTTCCCGTGCGGTCATGGCAGCGCCGGCAAGGCGTCGGAGACCTACCAGCTCTTCTCTGCTCTGATGGCGCGGAATGGCATCGCTGTGCTCACTTGGGACCCGCTCGGCCAGGGAGAGCGTCATCAGTACGTCGACGCCGGTACTGGCCGGACACGCTTCCGCCCAGGCAGCGGGGAACACCGGATCTTGGGAGACCGCTGCTACTTGGTCGGCGAGAACCTGATGCAGTACAGGGTGTGGGACTGCATCCGTTCTTTGGATTATCTGGAGTCGCGCCAAGAGATCGATCCCGGGCGCATCGGCATCGCGGGCCAGTCCGGCGGGGGGATGGTAGCCCTGCAATTCGCTGGCTTCGACGACCGCCTCAAGGCGGCGTTCGTCAGTTGCGCGGTCGCCAGTTTCCGAGCCAAGAGCGAGGCCTTGTTGATCGCGGACCCGGAACAGGTGCTGTACGGTACCCTGCGGGCCGGCATCGACCATCCGGAGCTGCTGGCGGCGTTCGCGCCAAGGCCGCTGATGATCGGGGCTGCCAAGCGGGACTATGTGCCAATCGAAGGCGCGCGGCGCACGCATGCCGAGTTGACGGGCGTGTACGAGAAGCTCGCTGCTCCCGAGCAACTGCACTTGGTAGAGACCGACGACACGCACGGACTGAACCGCGAGTTGCGCGAAGCGGCCGCATCGTTCTTCCTCAGGACCTTGGCGGGAGAGGAGCGGGCTGTATCGGAGGGAGACTCCGGGCCGCGCCAGCCGGACGAATTGGCCTGCACCTCATCAGGGCAGGTCGCGGTCTCCCTGCAGTCGAAGAGCGTGGCCGATCTCTGCGTAGCCAAGGCCAAGGCCATCGAGCCGAGTTTCGAACTGCCGCGCAGCGAGAGCGAGTTCGGTGTCTACCAGAGCCTCATCGCCAATCGCATCAAGGGTGTGACCCGAGTGGGCTCGTTCAAGGCCGAGTTCGGGATCGAAGTGCCGACGCGGTTCCTTGACGCCGGCGTTTACGCCAAGGGCGCGGTGTTCTTGGTCGCGGAGCAGGGCAAGGACCACCCGATCGTGCAGCGTTACCTGATCGATGCCGTGGTGGCCGCGAACCACAGCCTGTACGGCTTGGACGTGCGTGGTTGGGGCGCCACCACGCCGGTCATGCCGGAATTGGAGGTGGGCTTCGAATGGGACGACTTCCTCGCCTACCGGAGCTTGGAACTGGGCCGTCCGCTGTTCGGGCAGCGCCTGAAAGACCTGCTGGCTACTGCGCCGAGGCTGACCAAGCGGCGCGATTGGATCGTGGTCGGGGTCGGCATCGGGGGGCTTGTCGCAGCGCACGCTGCGGTTCTTGACCCACGCATCTCAGGCGTCGTGAGTGTTCAGGCACCGATCTCGTGGCAGTCCATACTGGAAGACCCCGAATCTACCCTGCCAGTGAGCAGCCTGCTGCCGGGGGTATTGGGACAGTACGAGGTGCGCGATGTCTACGCCGCGGTCGCGCCGCGCCCGCTGCTCATCGTGAATCCGCAGGATCCGCGCCGTCGAACGGTCGCGCGCGAGCAGGCCCACGCCGAGTGCGCTTGGGTATCCGACATGTATGACGCGCTGGAGTCGATCGAATCGCTGCGCATCGAATCTGGCCTGGGCCGCGCGGAAGTGCGCTCTCTGGTCGGCGATTGGCTGAGCTCGCTGGCCGGCTGAATGCAGCAGGGCCGTTCATTCCCACTCGATCGTCGATGGCGGCTTGTGCGACACGTCGTACACGACGGCGTCGACCCCGTCGATCGACGCTAGGCGGTCGGCCAAGGCAACCAGGCCGCCTATAGGAAGCTCGGCGACTGATGCGGTCATGCCGTCGACTGACACGACTGGTCGCACGACTACCGTCTCCCCGTCACCTTGACCCCAAGGCAAGAGCACGACCGGGCACTGCCAGACTCGGTCGTAGAGCCCCTCGCTCCGCAGATAATCCGTGACGGCGCGATCCGCCGCCTGCAGCAGCCTGACCCGCTCACGCGTCAACGTCGCCGGCCGAATGGCCCACTGCGAGGGCTCGATCTCGCGTGGCGCCAGACAGGCTACGACACGGTTCGTGTGGCGAAACTCGTTCGTGATGGCGGTGGACAGCGGCAGCAGCCGCGCGAAGTCAATCTCGCCTCCGTGCAGCACGGTGAGCTGTGCGTAGCTCCGGCTGTCGCCTTGGACTCCCACGCTCCGAATCGGAAGCAGGAAGGCGGAGTAGCCTGCTTGCTCTGCAACCGCTGCGATGCCCGGATCGTCCACCGCGCCCCCGGTTCCGGAAGCGCACAGGCAGCGGATGGCCAATCCGGGGCCTGGGAAGGGGTGCCGGTCGAGCAGCCTGTTTGGCAGCCCTAGCGTGCGTCCGATCTCGCGAACTTCGTCCTTGTAGAATTCGCTCAACGGCTCGAGCACGCGCCCTTGCACGAGCAGCTCTTGAATGCGCTCCACGCGGTTGTGATGCGTCTTGATCACGTCGGCGGCCTGCGTGCCGCCGGACTCGATGGTGTCGGGATAAATGGTGCCTTGCCCGAGCATCCAGTCTTGACTGGCATAGCGGTCGTCTCTCAGGATCTGGTCCTGGACATCCACGAATGCCTGTCCGATGATCGCCCGCTTGGCCTCGGGATCGGTGACGCCCTGAAGTCGCCCCATAAACAGGTCCCCGGCCCGAAACACCCGCAGTGCTCCTAGCTGCAGATCCCGGAAGGCACCCTCGATCTCGCCTGTCTCGCGGTCCCGCATGAAGCCGGTGTCGACGTACACTGCTTCGACTCGCTCGGGGCCCAAGGACCGAACGACAAGGGCGTAGGCGACCGTGGAGTCCACCCCGCCGCTCAGAAAAAGTAGGACCCGTCGGTCCCCGGCCGTTTGCTTGATCTTCTCCAGCAACGCTCGCACGCGGTTCTGAGGCTCCCAGTCCATCGCACAATCGCAGGCGTTGCGCAAGAAGTTGCGCAGCATCGTTGAGCCGTTGTGCGTGTGGACGACTTCGGGATGGAACTGCAGCCCATAGACGCGCAGAGCTTCGTGACCCATCGCCGCGACCTCGCATTCGTCGGTGCCGGCAAGAATGGCGAAGCCATCCGGCGGACGGGCGACGTGGTCGCCATGGCTCATCCACACCTGCTGCTCAGGGCGCATCCCCTCGAACAGCACGCCATCAACCCGGAGTTGCAGCGTCGCGCTGCCGAACTCGTGCGTATCGCCGCGTTCGACGTTGCCGCCGAGATAGCGTGCGATCAGTTGATGGCCGTAGCAGATGCCGAGCATCGGCTTGCCCAGCGCGAACAGCCCTGCGCGGGGCTGAGGGCTGACCTCGTCGAACACGCTGGAGGGGCCGCCGGAGAGAATGATCCCGGCGTGGTCGCCCAGCAGATCGGGATCTACGCCCACCGGGAAGATCTCGGCATAGACACCGAGCTCTCGCACCTTGCGCGCGATCAGATGGCAGTACTGCCCGCCTGAGTCAAGGACCGCGATTCGCCCCATCTTCCGTAGCGTCACCGGCCCGCTAGTGTCACGTCTCGGGACGGGTCGACCCCAAGAATCCATTGTTGCACCCTTGGCTGCCGGGCCTGTCGCGGAGGTTGCCGTCAGCGACGCGTAGCGGCGGGGTTGGGGCGATGCCGGAGCGGCACGTTGGTTTCGATCCAAGCGTTCAGCTTGACGCGCAGGCTCTCTGCTGTCTCCGCCTCTCGGCCCGCTAGGTCGTCGCTCTCGCCGAGGTCGTCCTCGAGCCTGTACAGCTCCACGCGGGGAGGGTCGTAGAACTCGATCAACTTGTTGGCTCCCGAGAGAATTGCAGCGCCGGGAGCTTGCGCCTGCGGGCTGTAGTGCGGGTAGTACCAGATCAACTCGCGATGTGCCCACCGGCCGCCGTCGATTAGCGGGCTGAGGCTGCGGCCGTCAAGATTGCCGAAGCTGCTGGGCTCGAGCCCGGCAACTTCGGCTATGAACGGGAAGAGATCCGCGTTGGTTACGGGCGTTCGCACCACGCTTCCCGGGTTTCCGTGTCCGGGCCAGCGCACGATCAGCGGCACGCGAATCCCGCCCTCGTACAGATGCCCCTTGCCGGCGCGCAACGGTGCATTCGAGGTGACAGAAGCGAGACCTCCGTTGTCGGACGCCAAGATGAATACCGTGCGGTCCACGGTGCCTGCCGCCTCGAGCCGGTCTAGGATCCGACCGACACTGGCATCGACCGATTCGACCATGGCGGCGTACACGGGATTTCCGCCGGATGCGGACGCAGCGATCTTGCTGCGGTACTTGCGCACCAATCGCTCTGGTGCTTGCAGTGGGGTGTGGACCGCGTAGTGGGAGAGGTACAGGAAGAAGGGTCGGTTGCGGTTCCGTTCGACGAACTGCAACGCCTCGTCGGTCAGGCGGCTGGTCAGGTATTCGTCCTCGCCGCTGGCCGAGAGATCGAGGTTCGGCATGTCGGGGTTCCAGGCTTGGCTGGGCCTGCGGTACGGGAAGAAATAGCTGGCGGGGCTGCCATGGGTGTGCCCGGCCACGTTCAGGTCGAAGCCGTGCGACAGCGGCCAATGAGACTCGGCGCCAAGGTGCCACTTGCCGATGCTGGCCGACACGTATCCGGCAGTTTCGAGCGCCTCGGCGATCGTGACGAACTCGTGCCTGAGGTACATGAAATCTGCAGGCGGCAAAATGGCGCTGTCGGAGGGGTGGCGATGGCGTCCGATTGCGGTGATGTGCCCGGTGAAGCCGATGCGTCCGGGGTGTTGCCCGGTCAGCAGTGCGGCTCGGCTCGGTGAGCAGACCGGGCAGTTGGAATACGCCTGCGTGAAGCGCACGGCTTGGGCTGCCAGCGCGTCGATCCTAGGTGTCTCATAGAGCTCCGACCCTTGGCAGCCAAGGTCGCGCCAGCCTAGGTCGTCGACCAACACCAGCACCACGTTGGGAGGTGCGGAGGAGGCTGGTGGGCTAGCGGCACCGGCTGCCGCTGCCGCCGGCAGCGCGCAGCCGAAGATCGCTGCGATCGCTGGCCAGTGCTTGGGGGCTCGTCGACGGGCGTGCTGCATGTTGGACGGCCCCTCGTGCAGTGCGCGTGCCAGGCTCGGCCATTGCACGGCTGGTGCCGATTCCGCTATCATAGGGCCATCGGGGCGCATGCTCCGATGTGCCTTGGTCGCGTCGGCCGAACGCATGGCTCCGCCGGCGCTACCCCCTATTCACAACGAACAGGGAATCGCATCGCTTGCTGGGCGCGATCTGTGCCTAGACACCGGATCACGCTACCCACGAAAGACGGAGGAACCATAACACTGTGACAATCCAACCCCTAGGCAACCGCCTCGTTGCCGAGCGCGTTTCTGCGGAAGAGCAGGTCGTCGGCGGAATCATCATTCCCGACTCTGCCAAAGAGAAGGGTCAGACTGCCAAGGTCATCGCTGCCGGGCCGGGCACCAAGAAGGATGACGGGAGCATCGTGCCGCTCGACGTGAAGGCCGGCGACACAGTCATGATCGGCAAGTACGCGGGTAACGAGGTCAGCGTTGACGGTACGGAGTACTTGATCCTGACCGAAGACGATGTCCTCGGCGTGGTCGAGGGCTAGCGACTGGCGATCAGCCGTGCTACGGCCGGACGCCATCTAAATCAGATTCAGGAGGACAACAATTCAATCATGCCAGGCAAGGAAATCGTCTTCGGAGAGGACTCCCGTCAGGGCATCTTGGCCGGAGTGAACAAGCTAGCCGACACTGTCAAGGTGACGCTCGGACCGAAGGGCCGCAACGTGGTGCTTGAGAAGAAGTTCGGTGGCCCGACGGTCACCAAAGACGGCGTCACTGTCGCCAAAGAGGTCGAACTCGGGGACCAGGTCGAGAACATGGGCGCTCAGATGGTGCGCGAGGTCGCATCCAAGACGTCTGACGTGGCCGGCGACGGCACGACCACCGCGACCGTGCTGGCGCAGGCCCTATACGCCGCGGGCGTGAAGAGCGTGGCGGCCGGCGCCAACCCGATGGCCATCAAGCGCGGCGTCGACCACGCCACCCGCTTGGTCGTGGACGCGGTTGGCGCGATGGCGCGTCCGGTCGAGGGCAATGCCGTATCGCAGGTTGCTGCGATCTCCGCAAACAACGACGCGGAGATTGGCGAGATCATCGCCATGGCGATGGAAAAGGTCGGCAAGGACGGGGTGATCACGGTCGAGGAAGGCAAGACGATCG
>VXRL01000074.1:0-24203 GCA_009838515.1 Terriglobia bacterium
GCATTGTCGAACTGGCCACTGCGGCTGAGCGGGAGCGAACCATCCCATAAGTTATGCTGAAAAACCCTTCAGAACTTCAGGCTACGGGCAGGCTTGAAGCTGCGTTCAGCCGCCGTGCATCGCCCAAACCAGCAGAGCTGTGAGCAGGGCGACCGCCGCAAGCGCACTACCCGCTAGAACTTGCCACCCCGGCATCGTGAACTTCTCGCGAGCTTGTTCCTCGGGTGGTTCGGATGGCTCGGCCCGTTCGACCCTGCCCGGCGCCTCGATGGCTCGGCTGCGAATCGCCTCGAGGGCTTCACGGTTCGTGATCACGATCGTGCAGGCGTTGGGACCGACCGCGGTGTCCTTGAAGCGGCTCAGAACCTCCGGAGGGCACTGCTTCAGCGAGCTGTACGCCTGGTTCCCATCGTCTGTCCCGACGATTAGGCGGGAGGTCTTCATGACCCACTTCATGACGCAGTCCTCACCGCAGGCAGCCCCAGACCAGTCTTGGCCGCGAACTCACTCACTAACTTGATGAAACCCAAAGATGCCAGCGACAGGGCCTTGTCCTTGCGGTAGATCAGTCCGATCGTTCGGATCATCGGCAGCGGCAGCAGCCGAATGGCCCTCAGGCGGCCCGAGACGAGCTCCTCGCGGGCGCTTGTGACCGCCATGAAGGTCACTCCCAGGCCGGCCTCGGTAAAGCGCTTCTGCATCTCGCTCGATTCCAGTTCCATCGAGATGTGCACCTTGTCCTCGAAAGGGTCTAGGTACTCGTTGATTCGGGTACGCGTGCGCCCGGCCTTCGGCAGCAGCAGGTCTTCCTCTACGATCTCTTCCGGGCCGATCGTCTTCTTGCGCGCGAACCGGTGATTGGCGCTGGTCATGAGCCGGATCTCGTCGGAGTAGATCTGAACCACTTCAAGCTTCTTTTCCTGCAGGGGCAGCTGCGTCACGCCGAAGTCCACTGAATTGTCCACCACCGACTCGATGGTATCGGCGCCGTAGGCGCGGACGACTTGGATCCGCACTTCTGGGAACTGTTCCTTGTAGCGTGCGAATACGCCGGGCAGCACATGGATGCACGTCGCCTCGTTCGCAGCGATGCTCATCTCGCCCTTGGGCACGTGCTCGAGTTCGCGCACGGCGTCAAATCCCTGGCGCCGCAGGTCCAGGATGTTCCTCGCGTATTCGGCGAACGTGCGGCCGGCGACCGTTAGCGTGATTCGGCTGCCGAAGCGGTCGAAGAGCTGTGTGCCCAGTTCTTGCTCCATCTGGCGGATCTGTGCGCTAATCGCAGGTTGGGTGCGGTAGCAAGTCTTGGCCGCCTTGGAGAAGCTGTTTAGGCGGACGATCTCGAGGAAAGTATGTAGCTGGTCGAAGTCCACGATGTGGCAGTAGCTAGAGGCGGGCAGCGCACCTGCAAACCTCCAGCCGCAGTATGACGCTTTGGTCATCATTCTACATCAGGAACGCGCAAGACCGGCTGGACTCGACTGCAGCGGCTGTTCCGATGGACGGCGGCCTAGAGTAGGCAAAGGATCGGGCTCCGGGAAGCTGACGCACTTGGACATTGCCCAGCGCGCGGTCCGTCGGGCCCGCGCGAGGGAGATCTTCGATCCGCTGTCCGTGGGTCCGTTTGGCGGATGTCCAGCGCGAACTGTGCCTCCGGAGTCGCCTTACGCCCGTCCCGAGCCCGTCGGAGGGCAAGCGATAGAATGGAAAATCCCTGTCCACAAATGAAGCCGCGGATCTTTTCGGGCATGCAGCCCACCGGTGCGCTGCACATCGGCAACTACTTGGGTGCGCTGCGCAACTGGGCGGAAATCCAGTACGACTACGAGCCGATTTTCTGCATCGTGGACCAGCACGCCATCACGGTTCCGCAAGATCCCAAGACCTTGCGGGAAAGCTGCGAGCAGGTGGCGGCCTTGTACTTGGCAGCTGGTCTGGACCCGAAGCAGTCGGCGGTTTTCGTTCAGTCGCAGATCCCCTCCCACGTCGAGTTGGCCTGGATCTTCACCTGCACGGTCCCGTTCGGCTGGCTCAATCGCATGACGCAGTTCAAGGCCAAGACCCTGCAGGCCGACGCCAGTCAGGATTCGGTGGGCACCGGGCTATTCCTCTATCCCGTATTGATGGCAGCGGACATTTTGCTGTACCAAGCCAAGGCGGTTCCGGTGGGAGATGACCAGTCGCAGCACATGGAACTGACGCGCAACGTAGCGCAGCGCTTCAACAAGTTGTACGGCAAGACATTCATCGTGCCCGAGACCAAGCTCCCGACCGTCGGAGCGCGCATCATGGGTCTGGACGATCCGACCAAGAAGATGAGCAAGTCGACGGACTCTCCCAACCACTCGATCAGCCTCCTTGATCCACCGGGGCGCGTCAAGAAGCTGATCGGCCGGGCCGTAACGGACTCTCAGCCCGCCGTGAACTGGGCCGAGCCGGGGGCCGGCGTTGCCAACTTGCTGACGATCTTCCAAGCCTTCAGCGACTGGACCGACTCGCAGATGCAGAGTCACTTCGCGGACATGCGCTACGGTGCGCTCAAGAGCGAGGTTAGCGAGATGGTCAGCGCTAAGTTGGACCCGATCCAGCGGCGCTACAACGAGTTGATGGACGACCGCACCCACCTGCGCGCCGTGTTGCGAACCAGCGCCGAGCGTGTCGCTCCCATCGCTGCGGAGACGGTCCGGCGCGCCAAGGAACGCACCGGGCTGTATTCGGCGTGAGTCTGCGGAAGTGGCATCCCAGGTCTCCCTGCGCGGCTACGCGCAACTGCTGAGGCGCTCGCCCAACTTCCGCAGGGTCTGGATTGCGCAGCTGATCAGCGGCTCGGGTGACTGGTTCTACTCGGTCGCGATCTACTCGATGATCCTCGAGCTGAGCGGCCGTGCCGAGTTGGTGGCTTGGGCCGCGATCCTGCAGATCCTGCCGATGATGCTGCTGGGACCCACGGCCGGAGCGGCCAACGACCGGCTGAGTCGCCGCAAGGTGATGCTGGTGAGCGACCTGTTCCGGGCGGTCTTGGTGCTTTGCATGCTTCTGATCGACCGGCAGGAAGAACTGCCTTGGCTCTACCTGCTGCTGACACTTGAGATCGGTACGGCGGCATTCTTCGAGGCAGGACGCAGTGCGATCCTGCCCAGCTTGATCGAAAGGGAAGAACTGCCCACGGCGAACGCCCTCGGTTCTACGACGTGGTCGCTCACCGTGACAATGGGCGCCGCCTTGGGTGGCGTGGCCGTGGCGTACCTTGGGAGGGAGTTCGTGTTCGTGGCGAACTCCGCGACCTTCTTGCTGTCGGCATGGTTCGTGTACCGCGTGCGTGCCTTCGAACGCCACTTGGCCGGCCTGCGCAAGCAGTCGTGGCTTGCCGCGCTCAGCTTTCGGCCAATCGCCGAGGGCTTCCTGTACATGATCAGAGACTGGCGCCTCGCGACGCTGCTGACCCTCAAGCTCGGGCTCGGGATCATGGGCGCGAGGGTAGTCCTGACCACGATTCTTGGCAGCCGCGATTTCTCAGTCGGCGACAGCCCGGCGCTGGGCATGGCTGTGTTGTTCGCGTTCCAAGGGGCTGGCTCGACCTTGGGGCCCCTGGTGATGGGGCGCCGATTCAGCAAGAGCCAGAACAGCATGCGCTGGACGGTCCTGATGGGCTACCTTGCTGCCGGTTGCGGTTATATGTTGTTCAGCCAGACGCTCTTGATGCCGCTAGCGGGGCTCTTCCTTGTGCTGGCTCATGGCGGTGCAGCGCTGGTCTGGGTGTGCTCCACGACCCTGCTGCACCTCAATACCGAGAACCAGTTCCTCGGGCGGGTCTTCGCGGCTGACATGGGCCTGTTCATGGCAACCGCCTCGGTGTCTACGTACTGCATGGGCCAGCTTCTCGACGCGGGCCTGTCCGCCCGCACCGGGGCGCTGGGCTTGGGATTCGCGATGCTCGGGCCGGCTGCGCTGTGGGTGTTGTCGCTGCGCCGGTCGTGGGACTGATCGGAATCGGCTGAGGCCGGGATCTGCAATCCAAGTTTGACGCTTGACAGGCACCGGTGGGCCGAGTAAGCAGCATCCGGCGCGTATCGGCCCGGCGTCGAGGCCGCCGACCGGGCTTGCCGACAGCATCGATTCACCTTTAGCAGCCATTTGACGCACATTGAACCAACGCTGGCCGTCGCCGTGGCCGCTCTGGGCCACCGGTTCCGTCCATGCTCCTGGTCCTAGCCCCACCAAGTCTCGCCCTCAGCGAGATGGGCCTTGACAACATCGGGGTCGAGTTCGATGCCGAGGCCTGGCTTGTCGGGAACCTCGACGAAGCCTCCCTTCGCCAGCGGCCCATCGTGCACTATGACATCGTCCATCCAGCCACCATCGAAGAATACAGTCTCACAAGCGAAATAGTCGCGTATAGTCGAGGCCCAATGTATAGTCGCCATGCCATTGACGATGCTGCCGGTATTGTGGTTCGCCATCGGCAGGAAATACAGATCGGCTAGATCGGCCATGCGCTTGTTCTCGAGAAAGCCACCCGAGTTGCGCAAGTCTGGGTGCAGGATGTCAACTGCGGCGTTGACAACGAACGGCAGGGCGTCGGCCCGGCGCATCCAGTTCTCTCCCGTGCAGATGGGCACGGGAGACATCTCTGCCAATCGCTTCCAACTCTCGGAGTATGCAACCGGAAGCGGGTCTTCCAAGAAGCGCGGCTTGACGTCTTCCAACGCGACTGCCATGTCGATCGAGCTGCGCAGGTCGAATTCCCAGTGGCAGCCGATCAGGATGTCGTGCTCGAAGCCGAGTGCGTCGCGGCAGTTCTCGAATCCTTGGCGCAGCCGCCGCAACTCGTCGCTTGAGAGCATGCGGTTTGATGGATCGCGGCCCGGGTCGATGCCCGGGCTATTCCGCAGGGGCCCGAACTTGTGCATGTTGATCCCGAACGGGCTTTCCTTGACCTGCTGTGCCCAGTCCCGCAGGACGGCCTTATCGAAGAAGTCGTCTGGTTTCGAGTGGTCGTAGAGGCGAACCCTGTCGCGGAACTTTCCTCCAAGTAGCTTGCAAGTCGGCACGTCAAGCAGCTTGCCAGCCAAGTCCCAAAGGGCCATCTCAACGCCGCTCATCGCACGCTGCTGCGCGTGGGCGCTCCCGTCGGTATAGCGATATCCCGTATAGAGTCGGTCGATTTGCAGAGGATCCTTGCCGATGAACAACTCCCTCAGGCCGTGAATCTCTTCCTTGACTCCTAGGCCAGGAGAGCCGTAGGCTTCAGCGAAACCGTGAACGCCCGCATCGGTGTCCACGCGCACCAGTGTGTATGTCCGCGGGCCCTGCAGCACCATGGTCTTGATGTCGGTGATCCGAACCTTTTCGTGGTTCGCAGCCCTGACCTGTTGGAACGCAGAGAGCCAGGCGGGAGCGGAGGCGGCCGCAAGAGTCGAGAGGAACGAACGACGGGTCGGCGGGCTCATTTCGGTCGCCATTATAGAAGCGGCCAGAGGTCTTGCCGTTCACAAAGAACAGCGACGACCAGATCGCTGCCGCCTGGAACGATCGGGTGCCAGATCCATCAGGGCAGGTATGCGCGCACGGCCTGCACTTCCCCGCCGTCCACGTGGAAGCGCGACGACTCGGCCGGGATCAGAAAGGCGTCGCCGGCAGAGAAGCGCATGCCGTTTAGCGTTCCGGCACCTCTGACACAGGCCAGCAGCTGGCAGCGTCTCGGATCGGGCGAGTACACGAACGGATGCTCCCACGTCAGCAGTTCCGCGACGAACGACGAGCAGCGTCCCAAGCGCTCGACTAGGCAGGGGCTGTCAGCGATCTCTTGTGGCAGCGCCGGAACGGGACGGGCATGCGCTTTGGTGGCTGCTACTGCGCTCTCGATCTGGAGCTTGCGCGGCTTGCCGTCGAGTCCGGGCCTGCCGTAGTCGTGCAGCCGGAACGTGATGTCCGAATTCTGCAGGACCTCGCACAGCACGACGCCGTTGCCGGCGCAATGCACCGTGCCTGCTGGGACCAGCACGCACTCCCCCGGCACTGCCGGCACCCAGCGGAGCTGGTCTGCGATCGCTCCGCTTGCGGCCGCGCGCGCAAGTTGCTCGGCATCGAGCGGCTCTCGCAGTCCCAGGCCAAGGCGTCCGCCGGGGCGCGACGCGACCACGTACCAGAGCTCGGTCTTGCCGCGCTCGTTCCGCGCAGTCTGCGCCGCCATCTCGTTGTCCGGGTGCGTCTGCACGGATAGCTGATCCTCGGCGAAGAGCAGCTTGGCGAGAACCGGGAACTCGGACCGGGGCATGTCTTGGTACGCCAAGTTGGCATGTGGAGGCTTGACCGCGGCGCTCCAGCTCGGCCCCATCAGGCGCGATCCAAATTCCTGCACCAGCGATCGGACGGTGCGACCCTCTAGAGGCCCGCCGGCGACGGTGCTGCCGTTGTGTACGCACCAAGCCTCGCCGATGCGGCGCTCTTGAGGGTCGAAGATCGGCGCAGGGTCTGTCGTACCCCAGATCTTTTCGCGCAGTTCGGGGCGGAACTTCAGTGGCTCCAGTCGATTCACGTCAGCCTGGCGATGAAGCGGCGGATGCGCCGGATGCCTTCCTCTAGTTCCTGCATCGAGGCTGCGTAGGACAGCCGAACCTGCTCGGAAGTGCCGAACGCTTCGCCCGGCACCACGGCCACGTGCTCGTCGCTAAGCAGCCGCTTGGCAAAGTCCATGGCGCAGGTCACGCCGCCCTTGCCGAAGGCGCAGCTGATGTTGGGGTAGGCGTAGAAGGCCCCGTGCGGCTGGGGGCAGCTCACTCCCGGAATCTCGTTCAGCGCAGCCACCACGTATGCGCGTCGTTCGCGGTACTGTTCGAGCATCTCGTATACCGGTTCCATCGGGCCGGTCAGGGCCTCCACGGCCGCCTTTTGCGCGATCGAGTTCGGATTGGACGTGGCGTGGCTCTGCAGCTTGTTGACGTTGGAGATCAGCTCGGCCGGTCCCAGCAGGTAGCCTAGGCGCCAACCGGTCATGGCGAACGTCTTGGACAAAGAACCGGTGACCACCGTTGCGGGCTTGGCGCCTGCGGCGGCAGCGATAGAGAACGGTTCGGCGCTGTAGACGAAGTGGCTGTAGCACTCGTCCGATAGCAGCGTCACGCCGCGGCTCGACGTCAAGGCCAGGATCCTTTCGAACTCGGCCCGGCTCACGACGGCGCCGGAAGGATTGTTGGGCGAGTTGACAACCACGACCTTGGTGCGGTCCGTGAGGGCGCCCTCGATGTCTGATGCCGTCAGCGCGTAGGAATTCGACTCGCTGGTTGCGACCTGCACCGGTGTCCCGCCGTAGTAGTTGATGACATCGAAGAACGTCACCCAGTACGGCACCGGCAAGATCACCTCGTCCCCGTCGCCGACCAGTGCGGCGAGGCAGTTGAAGATGGCGTGCTTGCCGCCCACTGTCGCGATGCACTCGCTAGGCGCGTAGCCGGTTCCGAACTCGCGGGCGTGCCACGCCACGATCGCTTCGCGCAGCTCGGGAATTCCGCCTGCGGCCGTGTAGCGCGTAAAGTTGGCTTCGATGGCCCGAACGGCCGCCTGCTTGATGTGCTCGGGGGTCGGGAAGTCCGGCTCGCCGGCACCCAAAGCCACGACGTCGACACCCGCCCGCTTTAGCCTGCCGGCTTCCGCGGTGACTGCCATCGTGGTGGATTCGCTGATCCGCCCCACGCGTGCGGAAAATTCCATACTTTCAGACTAGCCTGTTCAACCCTTGCGATCTCGGCGTGCCCGGAGCGCCTCTGCGACATGCGCGGGCACGAAATCGTCGATCTCGCCGCCGTGCTGGCAGACCTCCTTGACCAACCGGGAACTGAGGTAGCCGTAGGCCTCGCCCGGCAGCATGAAGACTGTCTCGACCCCAGGCGCCAGCTTCCGATTCATCAGGGCCATCTGCAACTCGTATTCGTAGTCCGAGACGGCGCGGATCCCGCGCACGATCAGGCTCGCGTTCTGCTGGCGAGCGAAATCTACCAACAGCCCGTCAAAGCTGTCCACGCGAACGTTCGCAAGCCCGTCGACCGACTTGCGGATCATCTCCAGTCGCTCACGCAGCGGGAAATCGGCGTCCTTGGTGTCGTGCTGCAATACGGCGACGACGAGTTCTTCGAACTGCGGGGCAGCCCGCCGGATCAGGTCGAGATGGCCGTTGGTGATGGGATCGAAAGAGCCGGGATAGATGGCGACTCGGGACTTTGCCACAGCCGCCATTGTACTTGGTGGAATCCGGCGGCCTCCGCAGGCCCTAGAGGTGCCCGTCGAACCACTCGACCGCCAGTTGCTGGGCGCGCTCGCGCGCCTCGCGGTAGATGCCGTAGTGCTTGATTCCGGGCAAAGTGATCAACTTCTTCACTCCGGTCGCCGCGGCGTGCGCCTTGATCGCATGGTCGCGGTTGTCGAACAACTCCTCGTTCTCGGCGATCACGAACATCAACGCCGCGTGCGATGCCTGGCGAGCGAGCTCGACGGGAGCGTAGTGCATGAGCTTGTCGCGGATCGGCGCGCCCCGCAGCGCTCCGACCTCGACCGCTCCCGGCTCGGGGTACGGCCGTTGGCCGCGGGCGCGCTGCGTGGCTTCCTTTAGGGTTCTGGACCGCGCCTCGTCGCTGGCTGCCACGAAGCGGGAGTCCATCCCGCCGACTTGGCTGAAGACCGCCTTCACGCGCTGATCGTGGGCGGCGGCGTAGAGCACATGGCCGCCGGAATAGCTGCTGCCCCAGACACCGATGCGTTGCGTGTCGCACATGGGCTCTGCTTGCAGCCAGTGCAGGGCGTTGAGCCAGTCCCGGCCTTGCTCTACCGGATCCACCACTTCGCGAATCGCGATCACCTCCGCCTGGAACTTGCCTGGCTTGCCGTCCGGAGCGGGGTTGGCAAGGATGACACGGGGATCGCTGTTGCCCCAGCCGCGATAGTCGAATGTCACGGCAAGATACCCGGCCTTGGCGAAGACCACCGCATCGCGACGGAGGCCGCGCGCAGTGCCGCCCCAGCCGTGGGCCATGAGGATGCAGGGGAGCTTCTCGCCGTCCTTGTCTTTCGGCGAAAAGATCTCTGCGGCTAGCCGCGTGCCTTCGCTGAGAATCGCGTCGCTGCGCCAGTTGACGCCAGCGGGCGCCTGCCAATCCTGCTGGGCGACGGCACCGATCCCCGACAGGGACAAACAGATCAGGGCAACCAGGGCCGTGCGCATCGCACTCATGGTAGCCGCTAGCGAAACTTGCGATACAAGAAGTCAGCCATCGCGATGTCTTCGACAGCCAGACCTTGGGATTCGAACAACGTGATCTGCTCGGCGCTGGTACGTCCGGGCCGATTGCCGGCCAGCACATCGTGCAGCTCGCAGGCTTCGGACCAGTCGAACGCGCCGTCCCTTTCCGCCTGTGTGAGGTCGCCTGCTTCCATCCGCGCCTGCTCCATGGAATCCACTGCGATCAGAGATGCCATTCGCACCGCGTCCGCATCGATCTCCCTGCGCAAGACGTGATTGCTGCCCGCGGCGTTGATGTGGGTGCCCGGCCTGAGCAGGCGACCCGGGAACACTGGGCTGCGGGCATTGGTGACGGTAATCACGATGTCGGCGCCATCTAGGGCGTCCTCCGGCGACTGAGTCGCGGTCACGGAGAGATCCAGCCGCTCGCTCATGCGCCCGGCGAATGCTTGACGGCGTTCGGCTTTGCGACTGAAGACGCGCGCTCGCTCCAACTTGCGGGCACAATTCACAGCCTCAAGCTGGGTTTCGGCTTGGAAGCCGCTGCCGAAGATCGCCACCCGAGATGCGTCCTGTCTTGCGAGGTGGCGGGTCGCGACACCGCTCGCGGCCCCGGTGCGGATCTGCCCGAGGATGTTGGCCTCGATTTCGGCCAGCAGTTGCGCGGTGTTTGCGTCGAACAGCAGCACTCTGAAGTCGGGCGCCCCCACGGCAGGGTTCGAGGCATATACTTTGATGCCCACCAATCCGTTTTCGTTGTCTCCACCCGCCATATAGTGCAGCAGGGTGCGGCTGTCCATGGCGACGCGGCGGCGCGGATGGTTGACGGCTTGGCCGGCGGCTAAGCGCAGCAGCATCCGTTCGACCAAGTCCATGGCCTCTGGCATGGAGATCGCCTCTTGGACTTGTTTCTCAGTGACACGGATCATAGGATTGCTAGTCTAGTCGAGTCTGTACCCGGGCAGCGCGCGCCGGAGTCCCTTCGACGCGCCGACAACTGGAGAGTTGAATCCGTCCCGCTACGGGCACTGCCGTGATCGCGGAATACAATCTCAACGATTCGGATGCCCGCGCAACCAGCTCCTCCAGGGTCTTCCCAAGTCCGCGGCGGAGTTTGCTGCTGGCTTCTGGCTGCCTCTTTCTTGCAGTAGGATGCAGCACCGCTCAGCAAATGCCGACCCAAGCAAAGATTCGTGCCCTCATCGTTGACGGGTTCAGCAATCACGACTGGCGCAAGACGACCGATTTCATCAAGGCGACCCTCACCGACACGGGCATGTTCGAAGTCGAGGTTACGACCACGCCCGGCGATTCCGGCGATCCAGCCTGGGGCACTTGGCGTCCGACCTTCTCCGGCTTTGGCGTGGTGATCGTCAACTGGAACAACGTTCGCAGGACCGAGTTGCGCTGGCCGGAGCCTGTCGAGCGTGCCTTGGAGGCCTATGTTCGAGGCGGCGGAGGCCTGCTGGCCTTTCATTCGGCGAATAACGCCTTCCCGCACTGGGCCGAATATGACCGCATGATCGGCCTCGGCTGGCGCGACAAGGACCACGGCGTCGCGCTGCAGCTCGATGCCGCAGGGGCGATCCGGCGAATCCCGGCCGGCGAGGGCGAGAAGACAAGTCACGGGCCACGCCAGGATACGGTTGTGATTCGGCTCGGCGACCATCCGATCACCCGAGGCACTCCCGAGCGCTGGCTGACTCCCGACATAGAGGTCTATACGTACGGGCGCGGTCCCGCCGAGGAGCTGACGGTACTGAGTTACGGCCGGCACTTGGCCACCAACCGCTATTGGCCCTTGGAGTGGGTCGTGTCGTATGGAAGCGGGCGGGTCTACAGCTCGTCGTTCGGACACATCTGGGACACCGACGTCGGGATTCCCGAGCGGGTGCTCTGCGTGGGTTTTCAAACGGGCCTGATCCGAGCGGCGGAATGGCTCGCCACGGGCTCTGTCAGCTATCCGGTGCCGGACGATTTCCCGCGCGACGACGCGATCTCGCTGCGCCGCCGCTGATCGCCGTCTCGACGGCTTGGGCCCGACAGGTTTCGCGGGACGTCTGTCTAGCGCGTTCTTGACGCAGTCTTCTGCGGCCCGCTGCCCCTGAGTTCTTGTCAGTCGAGGGTATAGAACTCGTATCGGATCGACCAGCGATCAGACTGCCCCGGCGCGAGCTTCAAGTCAATGAACGGCTCTGGGCACAGTGTAGTCCGCGGCGACCAGTACTGCAGCTTGGCCAGCGGCCGGTCGGTGGCGACGCGCACTCCGGCCTTCACCTTGCGGTTTTCGATCGTGAACACATGGTCTTCGGCGGTGGCACCGTAGCCCGCGAGCATCGTGAAGATGCTCTCACCCGGCGGTATGTGCTTCTCGTACCGGAGTTGCCTTCCGCTGATGCTGACGTAGCCTCCCATCTGACGGTCCGCCGTCAGTTCGAACGGAAACTCCACCGCGAAGTCCGGCCCGGTGGGCTGGTTGTCGATCACGAAGAAGTTGTGGTTGTACACGTTCGTCTCAATCGTCTCGCGGCCCGTGTTCTCCAGCGCATGATCGATGACAAGCTCGGGCTGTCCCGGTGTCAAAGTCAGGCGCTTCGTCAGGCGGTACCCGTAGCCTAGGCTCGGCTCGGCAACGTCGTGGGTGAACTCGATCCAGTTCGCCCCCTGCCGGATCGCCCACTCGCCAGGGTCGACGACCCTGTAGCTATGTCGCCAGCGGTAGTCGTCTTCCTCGGGCTTTTCGACGACGCCTACGCCGATGCGCAGGAAACGGTCCCCGCCATCGTCATAGCCGAGTCCCTTTTCGGCGGTGCGATACTCCTCGACCGGTCCCGTGATGCGGTCGTGCAGATAGGGGTCGCTCGACTCCTGCCACTCTCCGAAATACTGGTGGCCGGCGTACTTCAAACTGTAGATCGCCCCGGACCAATCGAAACGCGTCCCGCGGTAGTATCCGTTTTCGGGATCCGGCAGGTACACCTGCGCTTCAATCAGTTCGTTCGCGAACCGCGCCGAAGGATGCTCGGCGGCTGAGCAGCCGGGAGCGAGCGAAAGACAGGCGACTGCGAGTGCGAGGAGACGCATGAGCCAAATCTTAGCCCATCCTCGACCAGGCCGGTTCTGGGTTGGTCCCCGCCGTCGAACCGTGAATCGCGCTTTGTTGGATGGCTGGCTGACGGAGAGATGACGAGACGCGCATCAGCGGCAATCCGAGCCACGGCCCCCCGCCCACCTCCACAGGTTTCGCACGGTACAAGGATGATCAGAGCGTGTACCATGTAACTTGCAGGGCGGCCGAACGATTGGGCCGCCGTTGAGGATCTGTCCCAAGAGGGGGGTGTAAAGGTTTTTGGCTGAGATTCACATTTCATCCGATGAGATGCTGGAGTCTGCCCTGCGCCGATTCAAGCGCAAGGTGCAGCAGGAAGACATCATCAAGGACGTCAAGAGGCATTCGTATTACATGAAGCCAGGCGAGAAGAAGCGCCTCAAGCAGGCGCTAGCTCGCAAGCGACTGCGCAAGCGGTCGCGAGCACCGCGCGATTAGTTGGCGGCGCTGTTCCGGGCGGGACGATCTGAGGTCCCTTGGGGACACCTCGGATCCTCCTGCCCTTCGTGTTTCGGGCGGCCGTCGCTTCTAGGATTCAAGCGGCGCGCCCGAAGGATCCACCCACGGCACGCTGTGGTCGCCATCGACCGCAAGCGTTTCGGGTGGGGAGTCGATGTGGAAGATGGACCACGGCCCCGGGATGAACGGATAGCGCTCGACCACCGATTCGTCCACCTCGACGCCGATGCCGGGTTTGTCCGGCATCACGACATGTCCGGCTTCGAGTTGCAAGGGCTCCGTCAGGATCTCGTCCGCGACCGGGAAGGCATACATGCCGGGCTTGCCATCATTGGAGTGCAAAGGGTATTCCAGCCACTCCACTACGCTCTCGTCCCAGCAAACTCCTAGCTGGGCGGCCGCAATCACTTCTAACAGTGTTCCCCAGCTGTGGAAAGCGAAGCGGATGCCTTGCCGTTCAGCGCCCGCGAACACGCGCTGGCCCATGGCAAAGCCTCCTTGGCAGCAAACGTCCATTTGCACGAAGTCGACACCGCCAGACTCGATCAGATCTTGAAACGATGCCTCGTCGGGCTCGTGTTCCCCGGATGCCACCGGCAGCGGCTGGCTGTCGTGCAAGCGCTTGTAGCCCGCGTGATCGTCCGGTGGCAGGGGTTCTTCGACCCAGTAGGGCGCGAGCGGTTCCAGGTCTTGGCACAGCTGCCGGATTGTGGCCGGAGAATAGCTGCGGTCGCCCATCCGCCACCAGGCGTGGCAGTCCAGCATGATCCCGAAGCCCGGCCCGGTCGCGCCGCGAATCGCTTCGGTCGTGCGCATGTCGCCCTCCGGTCCTGCGGCGGGCCGGAGTTTGTAGGCCGGAAACCCCAGGGCCTGAACAGCCGCGGCCTCGGCCGCGTAGCCTTCCGGAGGCATGTACATGCCCGCAGAGCCGTAGCACTTGATGCGATTGCGCTTCGCGCCGCCAAGCAACGACGACATCGGCACGCCCTCTGCCTTGGCGGCTGCGTCGATGACCGCGACCTCTACTGCGTGGTAGGTCTTCTGGGTATCGAGTTCCGCCGAGAATCCGTAATCGCGCCAACCCAGCGGATCGCGCCCCTCTAGGAACGGGCCGATTGTGCCGTCGATCTCTCGCACGGCGCGAACATGTGCCGGCCCGGGCGCGAACCCCACGATGCCCGCATCGGTGTGGACCCGAATCAGCATTGCATCGCGCTTGAGAATGGTGCGCAGCCCGCCGTAGAACGGCAGGCGAATCGGTTTTTCGAAGGGGCAGGACATCAAGAGCCCCTCTACCTTGGTGATTCTCACGTCATCTCCTCTTGATTGCCGACCTGCCCCGGATGTCGGCTAGAACGGAACGGATCCCTAGGTCCATCGTAAGAGTTCGGGCAGCTTGCCTCGGGACGGGGCACGGCATAGTCTGAATCCATGCGAATCCTGTTGGCCTTTTTCACCGTCGCCATGTGCCTGCCCGGCCAAACCGTCCCGTGCGCGGCATCCGACGAATTGGGGCAGATCTACATCGCTGACCAAGATGACCGCAAGGAGAGCCCGATCGATTGGAGCGTTGTGGGCAGGCGCGACCGGGAGCGCCGGGAGCGGGTCGGGGAGTTGATCGCCGCGGCTGAGCTGCGATGTCCCGTGGATTTCTTCCACGCGGCGATGGTCTATCAGCACGGGCACTCGCCCAGCCATTACCTTCTGGCCCACATCCTTGCGACGGCTGCGGCGTTCCAAGGGCACGAACCGGCGATCAAGCTCTCGGCTTCGACGTTTGACAGATACTTGGGAACAGTTGGACAGCCGCAGGTCTTCGGAACGCAGCTGCACAAGATGCCGTGGGAGGACGATTTCTCGCCGGAACCGTTCGACCGCGAAATCGTGCCCGACTTCGTCCGCCAGATCTACAACGTCCCAAGCCTATCCGACTTGGAAGCGCGTCTTGAGCGCATGAACCAAGGCGACCAACCGTAATTCATTGCTCGGCATCGTTGTTGGACATGCAGGCCGCGCGGGTTCAAGTTCGCGCTCGCGTCGCAACGACGCGATCTATTCCGGCCAGATCAGACAGGAAGTCCGGACGCTGCCATTGGGATCTGTCGAAAAGCGCCGCAACCGCGTCTCTGGTCCCGAACCCGATCTCGGCCAGCAGCCAGCCGCCGGGCTTGAGGACGCGACGGGCGTCAGAGACGAGGCGCCGGATGACTCCTAGTCCGTCCTCTCCCCCGAAGAGCGCGACGGGCGGCTCATGCCGCAGCTCGGCTTGCAGGCCGGGTGCATCCCTGAGCGGCACGTAGGGCGGGTTCGACACGAGCACGTCGACTTGGCTGGCTCCGATCGCACCGGTCACGTCGCCCAAGAAGAACTGGACGCTAGCGTTGAGTCTCGCTGCGTTGTGCTTGGCGACCCTGGCCGCTACCGGGGAGATCTCGCTTGCCAAGACCGTTGCGCCGGGGGCGTGCTTGGCGAGGCTGACGGCGATTGCGCCGCATCCCGTGCCAACGTCCAGCACGAGGTTTCCCGGACGTGTGCGCCGGAGTGCAGCTTCGACGACATGCTCCGTCTCTGGGCGCGGTATCAATACGTCCGGATTCACGTAGAAATCAAGCCCGTAGAACTCTTGCAGCTCCCGAATGTATTGCATGGGAACGCCTTCGCAGCGCCTTCGCACCGCCTCTTCGTAGCGCTCGGCGAGGCTGTGTTCGATCTCGTCGTCGGAATGCGCTACCAGCCAGGCTTGATCACGGTTGAGGAGATCCGCCAACAGCACCCGGGCTGTCAGTTCTGGAGCATGAACACGTCGTGTCCGTAGGCGCTGCGCCGCTCTACGAAGTGTGGTTGCGATGCCCATCCAGTCTTAGCTCCCCAATGTCGGAACCAAAACCGAACCGCGGGGTGATGAACATGATTCGGTCAAGCCAGCGCGATCAAGACATTGGCGTCAAGCAGCGCCCTCACAACCATTCACCTAGCGCCTTGTAGACATCGTCGCTGGTGATGGGCTTGGTGTCACGTGGTACGGCGAATACTGGCAAGCTGTCACTCTCGACAACTGCGGCTGTTGTAGGTTGGCCGCGCCGAGCGAGGTCCGACAGGGCACGGCCAAGACTGACCCCGTTCTGTTGAGCCAGCCTCGTAGCGACGGCCAGAACGCCGTCATCAATCGTCACCGTCGGGCGCATAGTTGCATCGTACCGTTGCGGCCCCACGACACCTGCGACGGCTCGTGGGCCCAGCGACCGATGAGAGGTGACTCAGGGTGTTCTGAAGCAACGCTTGGCGGACCTGAGGACCAGCGGGTTCGTCAGAGCCTCGGCGGTGTATGGCTCGGCGCCGGGATTCTAGGAAGGGCAATGACACCGCGGAGTAGCCTCCAGAACGCGTCCTCCGACCCCGGCATGCTGCGAACGCAGCCGGATTGTTCGGACCGACAGAAGCGATAGAGGGATGCGTGCATACACAACCCTTCGAGAGCCGCCGAGATGCCAACCTCGATTCGACTTGCCCCTGAAACCGAGCAACGCCTTGATTCCTTGGCCTCGCAGACCGGGCGCACAAAGGCCTACTACCTGCGAGAGATGATTGAGCGCAGCCTTGGAGACATGGAGGACTACTACCTTGCGGCGGACGTGCTCGAGCGCCTTCGTCGAGGTGAAGAGAGAGTTTACTCTTCAGCTGAAGTGAGAGACGCTCTCAGCGTGGACGATTGAATATACTGGCTCCGCTTCGAATCAACTTCGCAAGCTCGAGAACCGCTTCGGTGGGGATGAAGGAGCTTGTCCCAATCCGCGAACCTGCGAAGGGCGGAGCGATCGCGCGCACCTCCCGCCCGACCGCGATGCCTCAGCCGAAGACTCTATACGCCGCGAATCCTGTCGCGTACGCCAGCACCAGCATGTAGGCAAACTGGATCGCCGGCCACTTCCAGCCGCCGGTCTCGCGGCGGACGATTGCGACGGTCGACATGCACTGCATCGCGAAGGCGAAATACATCAACAGCGCGATTGCGCCCCCGAATGACAGCTCCGACTGCAGCGCTTGTTGCAGGGCGGGGGAGCCCTCGTCGGCTTCCATGCCGTAGATCGTTCCCAGCGTGCCGACGATGACCTCGCGAGCCGCCAGAGAGGTGATCAGGCCGATGCCGATCTTCCAGTTCAGGCCCAGCGGCTCCACCAGCGGTTCGATGGTCCTACCGATCGACCCTGCCAGGCTTTCCCCGATAGGAGGCGGTTCGCCATCTTGGTACGGCACGCTGGCCAAGAACCACAGCACGATCGTGGTGACCAAGATGACGGTACCGGCGCGGCGGAGGAAGATCTTCGCGCGATCGATCAGGCGGAAGGCCAGCGAGCAGATCGTTGGCCAGCGGTACGCGGGTAGCTGCAATACGAAGGGCGCCGGCTTGCTCTTCAACACGATCGATTTGAGCAACCAAGCGGTGCCACAGGCCGCAAAAAAACCCGCCGCATACAGTCCCAGAAGAACGGCGGCACGCGTGCCCAGGAACGGGCCGAGGAGCGGACGTTCGGGTATGAACGCGGCGATCAGCAAGGCGTACACCGGGAGCCGGGCGGAGCACGTCGTAAGCGGGGCGATCAGCAGCGTCGCCAGTCGGTCGCGCTGGTTCTCGATCGTGCGTGCGGCCATGACCGCCGGGATCGCGCAGGCGTAGGACGACAGCAGCGGGATGAACGAGCGTCCCTCGAGCCCGACCGACCGCATGGACCTGTCAGCGATCACGGCGGCCCGCGCCAAGTAACCCGAGTCCTCCAGCAGCCCGATGAATAAGAACAGAATCAAGATCTGCGGCAGAAACACCACCACCGAGCCGACGCCGCCCCAAACGCCGTCGAGTAGCAGTCCCTTGAGCATCGAATCCGGCAGCAGGGCTCCGATCCACCCGGCGGACACGCTGATCGCGCTCTCGACTGCGTCCATGAGTGGCACTGCCAGCGTGAAGATGCTCTGGAAGACAGCGATCACCACCGCGAGGAAGATCAGCGGGCCGGCGACCGGGTGCAGGAAGGCGCGGTCCAGCCGACGGCCCCACAGTGAGGGCTCGGGCGTGTGATAGCTGCTCCGGGCCGCGACCGAGTGCGCCCATTTCCGCTCGGCGGGTATGTTGTTGATCACCGGGAGCTCGACCTTGCGCGGGGGAGCGAAGCTGCCCTGCACGAACCGCAACACCTCCTTCATCCCGGTGCCCGTCACGGCGCTGGCCAGCACCACCGGAGCGCCAATTTGTGCCGACACCGCTTCGACATCGACACTGCCTCCGCGCGCCTCCAGTTCGTCGGCCATGTTGAGCACTACCAGGGTGGGCAGGCCTAGGCCGAGGATTCCCGGCACCATACGCAGGTGGGCCTGCAGGTTGGTCGAATCCAGCAGTAGGATCGCCGCCACGGGACGCGGCAGCGTATCGCTCCGGCCGCGCAGGATTTCGACGCAGATGCGCTCGTCCTCCGAGCGCGGGTGCATGCCGACAATGCCCGGCAGGTCGATTAGGTCGACCTGCCCACCGTCTTTCAGCCTGAGGCTGCCCACGCGTTTCTCGACGGTGATGCCGGGATAGTTTGCGACCTTCTGGCGCAGGCCGGTGAGGCGGTTGAAGAAACTGGACTTGCCCACGTTGGGCGGGCCGCAGATGGCGACCGCCCGGTTCTTGCCAGGCAAGCTCTGCCGAGTCTCGGTCTGGGCCTCAACCGCTGTCGGCATCGGGGTTCCTCGTGGTGCTGCTGGGCTGGAGCGTGATCCGGGCCGCGGTCTCTTTGCGCAAGGCGACCTGCGTGCCCTCGACTTGGAAGATGGCTAGGTCGCCCATAGGCACCACGCGCTGGCAGGATACCGAGGATCCCGGTATGAAGCCCAGTTCCATCAGCCGGACGCGATCGGCTTCCTCAAAGTCGAGTGCTGCGATCACGGCCGTGACGCCGGGTGACAGACGATCGAGGCTATCCGATTCCGTGCCAGTCATCGCGGACTCATTGCCTATCGTAGCCGCAGCGCTGTCGAAGGTCGAAACGCCTGCGTGCGGTACGCCGATCCCACGCCAGCCAGGTCCCTACAACAGCTCTCGAACCGAAGAATCGCGCGCCGAAACCGCGGCGCGAGTGGCACGCATCAGGTTGCGTTCGCTGCGCCGTCAGGGCTTTCCCTGTCTCGGGGCGGATCCCAGAGGCGACTGCTCGGAGGCCCAATGAAGAGAAATTGCCCCTCCCCGCGTTCGATCTTGGCCTCCGGCAGAACGGGTGGAAGCGCGAACTTGCCCGATCGCGCTTCGCTCCTAGGGGTTGTAGCCCGAGCCAACCAGTAGCGGAACTCCTTGCGCCCGGACGAGCTTGAAGAATCCCACTTTGGGTTCGACTTCGCCCGTCGCGGGATTGTTGAAGTTGTAGTACCAGAACGACTCCCCGAACAGCGCGGCGGCTTCGATCGCGTCCCTGCCGTCGAACAGCACCTCTGGGATCCGCCCCGAGACCGCGAAGGCGCGCCTGTTGCCGCTGAATTCGTGCATTCCCGTTTCTGCGTTGATGGCGGCTACGTAGATCGGGCCGTGCTTCCAGCGCGGATCGCTAGACAACACTGGGCCGGCGAACAAGCCCGAGACCTCGACTTCCATGGCCGCGCAGCGCACGAATTCCTGCAGTCGCTGGTCGCCCGGGTTGGCCGCCAGGTCCGCGGCGTTGACCTCGCCCGGGTCACAGTTCCCCGGAAAGTCCCGCGCGTAGATCCCGGCGCCGACTGCCGCCCGGTCGCCGTTCCACTCGATCTCCATCACGTACGAGCTCTTCGGCTCGCTCCGCCCGGTCGCCGGGTTGGTGAACGCGTAATAGATCCAGCCCTCGTCGACCAGCGACAGGATCCGGTCCAGCTCGTAATAGTAGTCGCTACCGAAGCTGTCGATCGATGTCCCCCAGACCGAGCCCTCCCGGGCGGGGTCCGGCGGGAACACGTGCGCCACCGCCGTCTCGCCGGACGGCTCCACTTCGTCCACGAAGAGGTAGATCGGGCCGGACTTCCAGCGCGCGTCCTCGTTGAACGCCCGGCGCGCCTCCTCCTCGCCGTGCTCCTGCACGTACTCCGTCGCGCACTGCACAAACGCCTGCAGCTCCGCCTGCGTGCGCACGGCTGCCGCAGTCACGTAGTTGTCCGCGCAACTCGGGCCGGCGGCGGCTGCAGCCGGCCCGACCGCGTACCCGGCCCCAACCAGCAGCGGCACCCCCTGCGCCACCACGCGCTTCAGGAAGCCCGCCTTGGGCTGGTACGCGCCCGTCACTGGGTTGTAGGAGCGGTAGTACACATAGCTCTCGCCGAACGTCCCCCCGACCGCAGCCATGTCGCGCCCGCCGAACTGATCCCCGCGCGGGCCTCCGCGCCCCCACTCGTGTGGCGCCTTGCCGTTGACCCGCACCGGCTGGCCCGACATCACTTGGTTGCCCAGCATGTCCAGCACGTACAAGTAGTTCTCCCCGTCTGTCCAGCGCGGATCCCTCTCGATCTCCTGCTTGGCGAAGTAGCCGCCCGCTTCGACCACCATCGCCGCGCAGCGCACGAACTCTCGCAAGGTCTCCGCGCTCGGAGCGGCGCCCAAGGCCGCCGCGTTCACCTCGTCCGCGTAGCAGGTGCCCGGCCAGTCGCGCGAGTAGATGCCCGCCCCGATCACGGCCGGCTCGCCGTTCCAGTCGATCTCGATGACGTAGGAGGCCTTGGCCGACCTCTTGCCGGTCGCCGGATTGGGGAACGAGTAGTAGAGCCAGCCCGAATCGACCAGCTGCGTCATGCGGTAGGCCTCATAGAAGAGGTCGTTGCCGAAGTCGTCGATCGCCTCGCCCCAGACCCCGCCCTCGCGGGAAGGGTCCGGCGGGTACACGAAGGTCTTGGCGTCGGTGCCGGACTCGGCGATGCCGTCGACGAACACGTAGGTGGGGCCGTGCTTCCAGCGCGCGTCCTCGTTGAAGGCGCGGCGGGCCTCGGCCGCGCCGTGCTCGGCGAGGTACTCGGCGGCGCAATTCACGAACGCGCGGATGTCGCTTTGGGTACGCACCGCGCTCGCGGCGATGTTGCGATCGGAGCAGCCGCTGGTCATCGTCGGTGTGCCCTCCGAACCCTGTTCTTGGTACAGGCCCGAGCCGATGATGTAGTCGTTGGAAATCTCGCCTAGCACAGGGTGCCGAAACGTGATCGTGCGCTCGCGGACGAATGCGAGTTTCGGCACGTCGACGCTATCGGTGTCGTCATCGGGATTATCGAAGTGGTACTCGACAAAACCTCCTTCATCACTCTGTGTCGCTGCGCTGATGACCTGCGGTAGGATCGGCTCGCCGGTGACGGCGTCCAGAACGGTACCGGTCAAGAGCTTGAATTCGTACTTGTCGGGAAACGCCCCGTGAAACAGAGTGTAGCCGGTGCGATCGATGATGAACAGGTAGACAGGACCGGCCCTCCAGGGACCGTTTTCGTCACGCAACACGCCTCGAAGTACGCCGGCGGAGTTGAAGCCGAGCGATTCGACGAGACCCTCGAAGTGATCAATCGCCCCATTAACGAAGGCTCGTAGGGTCGGGCGGTCCACGACCTCGCTCGCCGTCACGTCCGGAGTGTGGTCTATGTCCAGCAGTTCCGGACCAAAGTGAGACTCCTCGATCTGTGCACCAGCAAGCAAGATGAACGGGCCGTAGAAGACGGCGTGCCCGCCGACTCCTGGTTGGGGACAATCGAGCGCCAGACAGGCGACCGACGGGACGGCGCCGCCGCTGGCTCGGTCGCTCGCGGCGGCCGAGAGAATCTCCCTGGCCGCGGATTCCTTGAGGAGCCGCCCCGAAGTCGCCATATCAGCCGAGTGAAAGAGCACCCGCATGTGGATCGGGGCCTGGGGGTCTGCGAAGACCGCAGGATCTACAGATAGGCTTACGGCAGAGATCTCGCCGGACCGCCAGTCACCGTCTTCCAGCCGCATGAGGCACGAAGCGTACGCCAATTCCAGCTGGGTGGTGATACTCGACAGGTAGTCTCGCGCTGCGACGGCGAAGTCCCTTAGGTTCGCGGCTGTTGGGTCTGCCACTAATTCAGCGGCCGTTATGCTCGGTTTCGAGAGCGGGTTTCCCTGGTAGCCGGCAGGCGGTGGACAAGTCTCCTGCGCTGGGACCTGCAAGACACCGAAGAGCAGCAGTCCAGCTAGCGCAGAGAGCTTCCTTACCGCTCCGCTATAGCGACTACTGTCTGAGCCTAGGTTTCTAGTGAACATGATTACCTCTGTAAACTAGCCATACTAGCAAGCGGGCCGGCTCCGCACATAGATTCTAGGTAGATCCCGGGGCGATCGCCGGAAGTCCGGTCTTGGTCGCACACGCCCAATGGGGGCTCATGCGAGGTGCGCCGGTTAGGTTCGAACTGATGTGATCCGCCGTGTACGTGAGCTGGCCTAGCGTTCGAAATTGCGCAGGCGGGTGAGCGTTGCGGGGGATATCCCCAGGTAGTAGCCGAGGATGCATAGTTGGTGCTTCCAAGTCACGCGCCACACACCATACTCGCGCCAGCGCCGGGCTGACGTCACGGACGCGCTCTTAGCGATCCGGATCCTTCCAAGCCGCTTGAGTCGAAGTACCAGATCGAAATCCTCCATCACAGGCAGGTCGGCGAAGCAGCCCACCTGTTTGAATGCTCTGCGCGACATGAATAAGGCTTGGTCGCCATAAGGAAAGCCGAACAGCTTGCAGCGGATGCCTGCCATGCGTTCCACCAAGCTGATTCCGAGGCCAGATGCGTCGAGTCTGAACCTGAACGCTCCGGCGATCGCGCCGGGCTCGTCTAGGATGGCCCGGATCTGCTGGGCGAAATCTTCGGGCAGTCGCGTGTCTGCGTGCAGGAACAGCAGAATCTCGCCGACCGCACGTGCTGCGCCTAGATTCTGCTGCTTGCCGCGGTTGGCCGGGCCTTTCAGCACATGCGCTCCAAGTGACTCTGCGATCTGCACAGTTTCGTCGCTGCTGCCGCCATCGACGACGATGATCTCGGCCGCACCGGCGCCACTTAGCTGTCGAAGTGTCGCGCCGATCTGCCCGGCCTCGTTTAGGGCGGGGATGATGATCGAGATCGAGCGGGACTGAGTGCTTTCTGGCATCGCGGTCGGCGCGTGTGGCACGGCCTCATGCCTGCAAGCGAAGCATCGCGCGCAGCAGGCGCTGCACGCCGGGGGAGAGGCGCGTTCGCTGGTAGGCATCCGCCGCCTTGCGGATGGCCTCCGCCTGCGTCGGGTAGGGGTGGATCGTGGCGGCGATGGAGCGCATGCCCGCGCCAGCCGTCATCGCTGTGGTGACCTCTGAGATCAGCTCTCCGGCGTGGGCGGCAACGATGGTCGCGCCGACGACCTTGTCGGTGCCGCGCTTGCAATGCAGCTTGACGAATCCCTCGGATTGCGAGTCCAGCACCGCCCGGTCGACGCTCGAGAGTTCCGTCCGGTACGTGTCGATGGCGATGCCCTGCGCCGCTGCGGCAAGTTCGCTCAGGCCTACTTGAGCCAGCTCGGGATCCGAATACGTGCACCACGGAACGTTCAGCCTGCTGGCGCGCGATCGCCCGAAGAAGAGCGCATTGCCGATCACGATGCGCGCCATGGCGTCGGCCATGTGAGTGAACTTGTAGCGCGAGCAGATATCTCCGGCCGCATACACGCGGCGGTTGGAGGTGCGCAGCATGTCATCTACCAGAACGCCGTCTCGCGGGTTCGAATCGATGCCGGCCACGTCGAGCCCGAGACCGTCGATGTTTGGCAAGCGGCCGGCCGCCACCAAGATTCTGTCGGCGCGCACCTCGCCATCGCCGCTGCCTGAAGTCACTTCGAGCACGCTCTCGGCGCCGTCCCGCCGCACGGCCCTTACGCTGGTGCCCAACAGCATCGTGACGCCATCTCGTCGCATGGACTCGGTCACGATCTCGGCGGCGTCGCGATCCTCCCTGATCAGGATTCCCTGCTCGACTTCGATCAGTGTTACCTGCGATCCGAATCGAGCGAAGCTCTGTGCCATCTCGACGCCGATCGGCCCCGATCCGATCACCGCCAGCCGATCCGGCAGCTCCGTGAGTGTGAATACGGTCTCGTTGGTCAGAGGATCGGCTTCCTTCAGGCCCGGGATCGGGGGCATCGAGGCTCGCGTTCCAGTGGCGACGCATGCCTTCGAGAATTCCAGCTCGGTGCCGGCGACCCGCACGCTCCGCGCCCCGCTGAATGCTGCTTGTCCGAGATAGACGTCAATGCCTTGCTCGCTAGACCGGTTCGCCGAGTCATGCGCGCTGATGCCCGCTCGCAGGCGTCGCATGCGCTCCATCACCTTGCCGAAGTCAACGACCGGCGGCTGGGCCGCCCGGACCGCCCACGAGAAGGAGCTGCACCCCCGCGCGCTC
>VXRL01000074.1:24213-39084 GCA_009838515.1 Terriglobia bacterium
TTGGGCTACATATGCTTGCTTTGTGCTAGTTCCGGGGGGTGGTCCTGTAGGCGGATTTCCTCGGCGGCGCGCTCGCTGGCGACAGCGCGGGCGGCCCGGATCAGCGCCTTTGACGGCACGCAGCCTGAATTCAGGCAGTCTCCCCCCATCAGACTGCGCTCGACTAGAGCCACCTTGGCGCCGAGTCCAGCGGCGCCGATAGCCGTCACCAGCCCGGCTGTGCCGGCGCCGATCACCACCATGTGATAGCGTCCTTCCGGCTTGGGATTCTGCCAGTCTTGTGGGTGTACGTTTCTGATTAGGCGTTGGTTGTGCTCGTCGAGAGGCTGGGCTGGAGCGAAGGAATCGGCGAGAGCGGGCACGGTTTACAATCGGGATTATAGCCCCCGAGAGTCAAGTTCACTGGCCGGGCAGACTGTCCGGCAAACAGAGATCTTGGCAGGCTTCCGCAGTTGTCTGGCCCAGTTGCCGCGTTAATCCCGAGGTGGATGAATCATGCATACTATCGGATCTTTTCGAACTTTCTTCCTCAGCAGTCAATCGCTGGCGCTTGCGCTGCTGGTCGCTCTCAACGTCGGACCGGCCTTCGCGCAGGCCCCTGACAGCACAGCGCTTCGCGCGCGTGCCGCAGCCCAACGGATCGGCGACGGCTCGTCTCGGTCTCCGGCGCTGGAAGCGATGGCCCAAGGACAGGCGCCGGACCGCCTGTTCATCACCTGCTCGGACTCGCGCCTGATTCCGTCTGCGATCACGTGGACTGGCGTTGGCGAGCTCTTCGTGATTCGAAACGCGGGCAACATCGTGCCTCCCTTCGACACCCGCCCGGAAGGAGTGAGCGCAACCGTCGAGTACGCTGTCGCCGTGCTCGAAGTGCCGACCATCGTCGTCTGCGGCCACACGTTCTGCGGTGCGATGAAAGGCGCCTTGGAGCCGGCCGGCCTAGATGCGGTTCCGAACGTCCGCAACTTTCTCAAGTTCGTCGAACCGGCCAGATTGGCGGTGGAGCAGCTACACCCGAATCTCGACCCCGACACTCGCTGGCTGCGACTCGTGGAGCAGAACGTCCGTCAGCAGCTCACGAATCTGAAGACCCATCCATGGGTGGCAGCTCGCACTGCCACCGGCGACCTGAGGCTTGAAGGCTGGGTATACGACCTCGAAAAACGAGAAACGCGTGTGCTGCCTATGCCATAGGTGGACTTGATCCACTTCGCTAGATCGCGGAAGCGCGGCTGGCGGGTGATCCCCGGGTAACTCTGGGTCGCGTCTCCGGAGGTGGAGTAAGTGGGGCTGGGGGTTCGGAGCCCCCCGGGGTTGGGCTGTGTTTTTCGAGTGGTCGCGGAGGGCAAGGGCAGCACGGCAGGCTGTGCCTCGAGAGCAGGATGGCAATGGTAAGACGGACGGCACTCAGCAACGCGCTGCTGGACTCGATGCTGAAGGAGCTGGAGATACAGAGGGGGGGCTTCTAGCCATGAGGTACGCATACCCGAATCAAATCACCCTCCGCGACGGCAGAGAGTTTGTGGTGTCCTTTCCAGACGTGGCGGGGGCGCTGACCGGCGCGAACGACCGCGACGAGGCGTTGGAGTTGGCCTGGGACGCTTTGGCGGGGGCTCTCGCCGGGTACGTGGAGCGCCGCGCGGCCGTCCCAGTTCCGAGCCCGGTACTGGACCGGCAACAAGTCGTGGCGGTCGACCCGGTGGCGGCGGCAAAGCTGGAAGTGTATTCCGCCATTCGGGATCAGGGAATCACTAAGCACGCGCTCGCGGAGCGGCTCGGGCTGTCAGATACAACCGTGGGCCGCCTGACACGCCGTCACGAAACCCCGTCCTCTACCGCCACTGGCGGCTCTTGGCATGGCGGCCCGGTCCGCTTTCCGGGGAGCTGTTACGTCCGGATCCCGCCGACGTAGATTCCCTGCGGCTCTGCATTCGGGACTTGGGACTCTGCGTCTCTACGCAGAACACGCTCAGCCGTGATCTGATTCCCGGCCGACTTCATCCCGTCCCGGGATTCGATCTGGTACATTGGCGGCGAAATGAACCCGTGCAGGCGCCAATTCATCCAGGCCGGTTTCGCGATGGCTGCTGCAGTTACGGCCCCCAGCTGCCGGGCAGCCGGGCGGAAATTCACGATCGCCCTCGTCCCCGGCAGCATCGGCATCGAAGCTGACCAGGGACGCTCGATCGAACTCGCGTCCAAGCATGGCTTCGAGTCTGTGGAGCCCTTCGGAAGGCAGCTGCTGGAGGAAGGCAGCCGCCGCTACGTCGATGCCTTGAACGCAGCTGACCTGCAGTGGGCTGCGGCGAGGCTCACTGTTAGCCTGCGCGCTGACGCTGCGGCCTTCCAGACAGGCTTGGAAGAGCTTCCCGCTGTGGCGCGGGCGCTGCGAGGGGCGGGCGTGACCCGCGTGGGCACCGCCATTTCCTCATACAGTGAGGAGCTGAACTATCTGGAGAACTTCAAGCTTCACGCCGAACGCCTCCGGGAAGTCGGCACTGTGCTGGAAGACCACGGCCTTCGTCTGGGCTTGGAGTATTTGGGTACGAAGCGGCTCTGGACGGCGAGCAGGCACGCGTTTGTTCACTCGATGGCCGAGTGCCTCCAATTGATTGGTGAGGCGGGGAAGTCCAACATCGGGCTTGTGATCGACAGCTGGCACTGGTGGACGGCTCGAGAGACTGCGAAGGACATCACGACACTAACCAACAGCCAGGTCGTTTCCGCCGACCTTAACGACGCTCCTGCCGGTATCGAGCGCGATGACCAGTACGACAATGAGCGCGAGCTGCCTGCCACAACCGGAATGATCGACGCGAGAGCGTTTCTCGACGCACTGCTGCAGATCGGCTACGACGGTCCGATCCGGGCAGAGCCCTTCAACCAGCGGCTCAATGACATGGACGACGACAATGCTTGCCAGGCCACTGTAGCCGCAATGAAGAAGGCGTTCGATCTGGTTGGCTAGCGGAATGCCAAGGGCCTGATCGACACCTTGGCCCGGGCCGGGCCTCGCAACCCAGCTGACACTCATGACCGGAGGCAGCTAGGTCGCAGACCGTGTTGGTCGATGTACGCTTGAGCAGGGGCGGGCGTCGAGGGAATCGGCGCGAATGTGCTGGGCCAAGCTGGAGGGGCCGCCGCCCGTGGCGGTGATGGACTGGGAGGCTAGCGGTTATGCGGCGTTCGTCGGGCCGCGGTGGCTCGGAACGCAGGACTTGCGGGCTCGGGCACTCCGCAAACTCGTGTAGCAGTAGAGCGCGCAAAAGCCGTTCGAGGCGCTGCATGGGGAGTCGAGCAGGATCGCCCGGAAGTCCAAGGGGTAGCAATATCGGCGCGACGGATGCGGGCGGGGTCAGCCTGGTCGAGCGTCAGCTGATCCGGTGATACGAAGAGTGCTATGACTGGGTCAGTTTCGATTGGGAATGAGCAGGCCATTTACGGGCGCGGGCGTCGTGGCGCTACGCTGCGGTGGTATGTCGATGCGTTCGGCTTGTGGTGCGCGCTAGGGTACGCGGCGCTGGCCGTGCTCGCGCGGCAGCCGGGCGAGCCGCCGCTTACGGCGTTCTTCCTCCTGATTGTCTGCACTGGCCTGCCGCCGATCGGACTGTACCTGCATTTTCGTCAGCGAGAGGAACCGTTTCCGCTGAGTAGCCTGCTTGTCTGGGCAGTGGTTTTCCGCATCTGCGGGCTGTTGGGCGGCCCGTTCTATGAGGATGACTTTTACCGGTACCTGTGGGACGGCTACCGCTTCGCCACTACCGGTACCCCTTACGTGACGGCACCGGAAGACTCATTCACCGACCCCGGCGTGGCGCCGGCCATGCAGTCTGTCCTAGACCGCATCAACTATCCCGAGCTGCCGACCATCTATGCCCCGGTGACACAGTCTGTATTCCTGCTCGGCTACTGGCTGCAGCCGGGCAGCGTCGCGGTGCTTCAGGCGATCCTGATTGCGTTGGACCTAGTTGCAGTGGCGTTGCTGCTGCGTGTGGCGCCGCCGCGAAACGTGCTGCTCTACGCTTGGTGTCCCCTGGTGGTCAAGGAGATCGCGTTCACCGCGCACCCGGATGGCGTCGGCACTTGCCTGCTGCTGGCGGCCGTCGTGCTGGCAAGGAACCGCCGCATGCAGTTCGCCGCCGTCATGCTCGGCCTGGCCACAGGTGCCAAGGTGTTCGGTCTGGTGCTAGCTCCGTTGGTGCTGGCCGGCACTCGCATCCGGTACTGGTTGCTGTTCGCCGCTACGCTCGCCGCGGTGTATGCGCCGTTCGCGGTGAGCGGCGGGAGCGGGTTGGATTCGCTGCAGGAGTTTGCACGAGGGTGGGAATTCAACTCGTTGCTGTTCGGGTTGCTGAAGACAGCGATGCCTCCATTCGAGGCCAGACTAGCCCTCGGGCTTGCATTCGCAGCGTTCTGGGGCTGGTACTATGCCCGTCACCTCCGAACTCCCGGCCGGCACATCCCACGCGGTGACTGGGTCTTCGGCGCACTGCTGGCGGCATCTCCCGTCATCAATCCTTGGTACCTGCTTTGGTTGCTGCCATTCGCGGCGGTGTTTCCCAGTATCTGGGCGTGGACTGCCTCGCTTGCGGTGCTGCTCAGCTACGTGACCGGGCTGAACCTGCAGGACTACGCGTTGCACCCGTACGCGCAGCCGCTGTGGGTGCGTGGCCTGGAGTTCGGCCTCGTTCTGTGCGGGGTCGGCTGCGACCTGATCCACCGTCGCTGGCGTCGTCGCAGCGGCCGGGCTGTCGCAGCGGCTGACGGCGTTTCACCTACCGAGGTCTGAGCAGTGGCGCAGCGAGCCTGTACTGTGGCGGACGAATGAAGGACCATGGGAGTAGCGGAATCGAGATGGTACCTTCAAGCTCCAGGCGGGGGCGCAACAGGAACGCGTGCTTGCTCGGCCTCGCGATCCTGGCTATCTCCTGCAGTCCGCCACAGGCGGAGCGGATCTCTATTTGGGATGCCAGCGACGAGTCCAACGTTGCGCGTATCGATCACGGCCCGTGGCAGGACCTCTTGGATGGATACGTCAGCACGGATCGTTCTGGCGTAAATGTCGTCGAGTATGCCGCGTTGGCAGGGAATCCCGCGGATGCGGCGACGTTGGCGGGATACCTCGAGTTCCTGCAAGCGATCGATCCCCGGGATTACTCGCGCGCCGAGCAGATGGCGTACTGGATCAACCTCTACAACGCGCTTACCGTCAAGGTCGTGCTGGACGCTTATCCCGTGGATTCGATCAAGGAGATCCACGAGGGCGTCGTCCCCCTGACGGGTCCGTGGAACGACGTACACGCAAACGTTGCCGGTGAGGATCTGACCTTGGACCATATCGAGCACGGCATACTCCGACCCATCTGGCGAGACAGGCGGATTCACTATGCGGTCAACTGCGCCGCCTACGGCTGCCCACACTTGATCAAGACGGCCTTCACCGCCGACAACACCGAATCGCTGCTCGAGAGGGGCGCGCGAGCCTACGTGAATAACCCCCGGGGTGTCGATGTCGTCGATGATGACTTTATCGTCATTTCGAGCATATACGACTGGTTTGCCGTCGATTTCGGCGGCACCGAGGAGGCGGTGATCGAACACCTGATCGACTATTCCGACAGCGAGCTGGCGGCGTTCCTCGAGGCGTTCGAGGGTGCGATTGAGTACGACTACGACTGGGACCTGAACGAGCCGCAACGCTAACGGGCGTGGGCCGAACGCACCGGGACGAGCCGGTCTTGCAAGCCGGTGCGATGCCGCGCGCGTAGGGTCTTTTCAAGATGAGGGCCATTGACATAGTCCAGCTCGATCGTGTAACGATACGTACTGATGTCGCCGCGACGAGGCCGTCAGGCGATCCGGGAACTGGGCGCCGGCCGCCTGGGGAGCCTCTTGCACGGAGTCAGCGGGGAGCCCCGCAGTTTTGGCCCGTGCCAGCAGGCCGCGACTCGAAGATCGTTTCATGCAAGCTGGGTGAGCGACTCGGGTCGTTCATGAAGGCTTGAAGGGGGAAGGAAGACATGAGGCGATTTGTAGTTGCGAGCGCGCTCTTCGCTGCAGGTGCCGGGCTGTTCCAGGTGTCGGTTTCGGCCTCCGGCTCCGTCGGACCGGGCGCTGGCAAGGTGAGCCCGCGTGCGGCATACTCGCAGGGCAAGGCTCTAACGTTCGATCTGCTGGTCTGCGATTCTTGCCCGCTAGCGAAGAACGATCTGGATCGTGCCAGGGCGCGCGGCCTCGCGGCCAGCCTGGTGGCCGTCTACGAAGGCAAGGAGACGGGATCGTCCGACGACGAGGCTGTTGCCGCGCTGTGTGGCGATGGGGCCGTGCAGGCTGAGGACTGCAAGTTGAAGATGGAATTGGTTCACTACTATCTGGCCCGGCGCTTCAAGCTATAGCGCCAGCTCTTCTCGCACTTCACTCGCTGTAATCGCTAGAAGGAGGACGCCCAACAATGTTGCGCGAATTTCGATCCTACTTGATTCTTCTCTTCGGTTCGGCGCTCGCGCTTTGCCTGTCCAGCTCCGCGGTACTTGCCCAGGGCACGGCATGGCTGGCTGAGCCGGGAACAGGCACCGTCGACATTTCGTACTTCAACCAGAATGCCACCGAATTCTACCGCCAGACCGCCAAGGTGAAGGGCCCACTGGAGGCGACTGGAGCGAACTTGGCGCAGAACACGATGTGGTTTGGGGCCAGCTATGCCATCAACGACGCGATAGCTGTCGACCTGCGGTCCGGCTGGGCGCGGAGCTTCGTAGCGGGCGGGGTCGGTCCGTCGGGAGGCCAGGAGAGTTACAGCGGGTTGTTCGATACCAATTTCGCTCTCACGTGGCGGATCGTCGACGAGCTGGTCACCAATGCCCCGAGTGTCGCGGTCCGGGTAGGTGCGATCGTGTCCGGCAGCTACGAGACCGGCTACATCAACTCGCTCGGGGACGGTGGCAACGGAGTCGAGACGTCGCTCATCGTTGGCAAGTTTGCTAGGGCGGCTGGCGTTTCGGCAGAGATCGGGTACCGAAACCGCACCAGCACCCAGGTCAACCGGTCTGCGGTTGGCGGCGCGGCCGGCGGGGAGAGAGTCGACATCCCTTCGGACGTCTTTGTCAACCTCGGCCTGTACGTCCCGGCGGGCGACAGGTTGACAGTCGGGGCCGACTACCGCATGGTCAACGCCCTGTCCGGCATCGACATCGGCGGCGACGGCTTCTCGCCAAGCCGCTTTCCAGGGTTGCAGGAAGACGCGCACATCGTGGGCGGCCGGGTGAATGCCAGCGTCACCGACACAATTAGCGTGAACGGGTTCTTTGGGCGAGTGGTGGCGGGCCGCAACACAGCTGTGTCTCGGATCATCGGCTTTGGCGTCAGCTTCAGCTTCGGCGGTGGCGAGCTCGGGTTCTAGCGCTTCCCCGCACCCGTTTCAGGCTGGGTCGGCCCGATCGCAAGATCGGCGACCGGCTATTGCCCGTCTCGGCCAATACCTCTCGCCGTGAAACGCGCCCTGCAGCTGCTCACGCTGCTCGATCGCCGGAGTATCGGTTTCGATGTGCCAGCCACGCCTGAACGGTTCCATTGGCGGCGCCGCCAGTCTTGATCCGCGCGAAATGGGCTCGTGCTGGGATCAGATCCGCCCGGAGGGCGGCTGAGCCCGATCGGGCGTTGACGTCAATCTGATCCCGCAGGGTTCGGCCAGCCCGACCTCAGGCGGTAAGAGCGACAACTGTAGCGACGCTCGTCCCTTGAAGACCACGCCTGCCGCAATCAGGCAGGCCAGAGCGACGACAAACAGTAGCACAGCTTTGGGCGCGGACCGCGGTTGGCCCGCCACAGGCGTTGCTGCGGCAGCCGAGGCCGTCGTTTCCGGGGCGTGGCTTGCTACCGCCTTCGCCGCGATTCGCGCGATGCCCACAGTGACGACAAGAGTCGCGATCAGGCCGGCCAGCTGCAACGCCAGCCGCAACGTGTCCGCGCCTTGGGCACCGCCGACCGCTGCTGCGGCTTCACCCCCGGCGAATCCAATGTACACGTATAGGAACGTACCCGGCAGGATAAAGGCCGCACTGGCTAGGACACACGGCAGGAAACGGATGGCGGTGACGCCGAAGAGATAGTTCTGCAGGCCGAATGGGAAGACTGGCGAAAGGCGCATCAACGCGACGATTTTCCAGCCCTGCTCGCCCACGGCCCGGTCCACGGCGGCGAAGCGAGGTCTCGTGCTCGCCATCGCTTCGACTTTGCGGCGCGCGGCATAGCGAGCGATCAGGAACGAGAGCACGATGGCGATGTTGGCTCCCATCCAGACCACCGCAGTGCCAAGCCACAGGCCGAACAACACGCCCGCAGCCAGGGAGAGCGCGGAACCGGGCACAAAGAGCGTGGCCGCCAAGCCATACATCAACGCGTAAGCGACGGGAGCCCAGCTTCCTAGGCCCGCGATGCGCGCTTGGAGTGCGTCCATCAGGTCGCCGACCGGCAGGGCCGCGATAAGCAGGCCCAACGCTACAAGGAAGCAGGCGAGCGTCGCCCATCTGATGCCAGCGGCCCACTGGTCGCGCAATTGCTTGGTCTCCCTTCGGCCGAGTCTTCGGGAAGTGGCTAAGACCTGGTCCTGGCTGGCCCACGGGGGCGCGACGTGGCGAGAGAGGTCGAGCCACAGTCGATCAGGATCGTCTCGGCGGTGATTGCCGTGGCATCGGCGGCCAAGAACAGCACGGTCGAGGCCACCTCTTCGACAGACGCGATCCGCCCGAGCGGAGAGTGCTGCCGCCCCTGCTCGAAGGCTTCGTCCGGCCAGCCCGCGAACCGGGTATGGACCAAGCCCGGAGCAATAGCGTTCACGCGGATGTCCGGGGCCAATGCCCGTGCCAATGCCCGGGTCATGTTGACCATTGCCGCCTTCGAAGCCGAGTAGACGATGGAACTGCCGGCTGCGTTGTAGGCCGAGGCCGACGCGTTGTTGACGATGGAACCGCCGCCGTTCTTGCGCATCAGCGGCACCGCGGCGCGGCTGCAATAAAAGGCCCCTCGCAGGTTCGTGTTGAGCGTGCGGTCCCAGATCTCGTCGGTGAGGTCGTCGAGTTTCCAGTGCGGCGTGACCTTGCTCCAGCCGGCGTTGTTCACCAAGATGTCCAGCCGCCCCCAGCGGGACTCGACAGCGCCTACCATGGCCTGCACTTCGTCGTCATGCTGGACGTTGGCCGCGTGGGCGACCGCCTCGCCGCCCGCGCTCTCGATTTCTGCGACCACCTCCTTGGCGGCATCGGCCGAGGCGCGGTAGTTGACCAGCACCTTGGCGCCCTGCGCTGCAAGCAGCGCGCAGATCCCGCGACCCATCCCCGTCGCGCCACCCGTGACGATGGCAACCTGTCCTTGGAGCTTCATGTCGACCGCCTTTGGCACCGAATACCGATCAGTCTAGCGGAAGTCGGCAAGGCTGATCCTCGAAGGCTGGTGGGTCCGGTCCCAGCTAGTCGGGCAAGCGCCCGGACGTGTGGGGCCCGCTTCGCGGCATCGTCTCGATCGCGTCTCGTACCCGGCCGCGGGGCCGGCACCGGATAAGGGGCCAGCCCTCGATTGGACAGGAGTTTCCAGGGCGAACTGTGGCATTCTCATAGTTCGAGCGGGCCCCGCTCGGAAGCATCGCCGTGACCAACTGCCGCTCAACGCCCATGCGGCCATCGAGGCGTTTCGCGCGAAGCATGTCCGCATCGCTTGGGCCCGGTCTGCTGCTGTTGGCGCTGATGTCCGTCGCCCTGCCCCTTTCGGCTCAGCAGTCGTGCCCGTGGTGCGGACCTGGCGGGGTCACTCCGGTCTCGGTGGAAGGCGTCGTGGACCTGCATGTCCACAGCGCTCCGGACAGCGGGCCGCGTTCGATTGGCGCGCTGGAAGTGGCTCGGATCGCCCGTGGAGCGGGCATGCGGGCGCTGCTGCTAAAGAACCACTATGCGCCTACCGCGGGCCTGGCATACGCCGTCGAGCGGGCGGTGCCCGGAATTCGCATCTTCGGCGGCATCGCCCTCAATGCTTCCACCGGCATCAACGTCGTCGCAGTGGACCACATGGCCCGCACGACCGGAGGTCACGGCAAGGTCGTCTGGATGCCCACCTTCGATTCCGAACATTACCACCGCGTTCTGCGGCCAAATCCCAACCGCGTGCCGATCTCGGCGGATGGGGCGCTATTGCCGAGCGTGCTGGCCGTGCTGGACAAGATCGCCGAGCACGATTTGGTTCTGGCGACCGGACACTCCTCGCCCGAGGAGTCGCTCATGCTCGTACGGGAAGCCCGCGAGCGCGGGATCAACCGCATCATCGTGACGCATCCGCTGCCGCCGCCCGTGGGCATGTCCGTCGAACAGCAACAGCGCGCGGCGGCTCTGGGGGCGCTCTTGGAGTATCCCGTAGGGACTGCCCTCGGCGCGAACCCCACTTGGGAGGGAACCAGCGAAGAGAAGCTGCGCACCTATGTCCAGGCCATCCGGGCGGTCGGGCCCGAGCACGTGGTGATCTCAAGCGATCTGGGCCAGTCGATGAACCCGCTCCATACCGACGGATTGGCTGTCTTCTTGGCTCAGCTCTTGCAAGCCGGCTTCAGCCCCGGCGAGGTCGACCAGATGTCGAAGTTGAATCCAGCGAGGCTGCTGGGGTTATAGCCGAGCATGCTCAGGCCGGATGGGTTGGGGGTCGTGCGGGTGAGCGGCTGGACTGATTGGGATTGGTTGATCCACGGATTCTCCACGCGCTCGACCGGGGACTTCCTCGACTGGCCGGGCGACCGCGAGATCTGCGCGAGGTTCGGTGCGGCCTCGGCGGGCACCGCAATGCTGAAGCAGGTTCACTCCGGCCGCTGCGTCCGGGCGGACCGTGCGTGGAGTGGCGATCGTCCGGAGGCGGACGCCGTTTGCACCAATCGCTCCCGCGTATTGGTCGGCGTTCGCACGGCGGACTGTCTTCCCATCCTGCTGGTGGATCCTCGCCGCCGAGCGGTGGCGGCTGTCCACGCCGGCTGGCGAGGTGCCTCCGCGCGCGTGCTGCCTAGCGCGATCAAATCGATGGCGTCCGAGTACGGTTGCAAGCCCGGTGACATCGAAGCTGCCATTGGACCGGGCATCGGGCCTTGCTGCTTCGAGGTCGGCGAGGAAGTCGCCGGCCGGTTTTCCGAGGAATTCGTCGACCGCCGCGGCCCCAAGCCGCATGTGGATCTCGCGGGGATCCTAGGGGCGCAGCTACGGCAGTCGGGGATCGACCGCTTCGCGACCGCCGGGGACTGCACCAGTTGCCATCTTGAACGGTATTTTTCCCACCGCGCCGAGCACGGCGACACGGGCAGGATGCTGGCTCTGGTGGGACTGCGACAGGGGTGACGGAGGCAGCAATGGCTCAAGCTCGGCCTGCAGATCCGGGTCCGGTTCTGATCTCGAAGAGCGAGATCGCGACCCGGGTCAAATCCCTTGCCGATGAGATTTCCCGGGACTACCGCGGCCAGCGCATCAAGGTCGGCGTCGTACTAGCCGGGGCGATCGTATTCGCGGCCGATCTGGTGCGCCAAATCGGCCTCGACGTTGAGATCTTCTTCATCCAAGCGTCCAGCTACGGGGATGGCACCGTTTCGTCCGGCCAGGTCGAAGTGCGACGCGATGAAAAGGTGGACCTTGCCGGCGCGCACGTGCTGGTGGTTGACGATATTCTCGACACGGGGCATACCGCACGAGCCCTGCTGGACAACCTCAGATCGGAACGCCCGGCGACGGTGCGGATGGCAACCTTGCTCAACAAGCAGTCGAGGCGCCGGGTCGATGTGCGGGCGGACTATGTGGGTTTCGAGGTCCCGAACAAGTTCGTCGTCGGGTACGGCATGGACCATAGCGGTTCCTTCCGCCACCTGCCCAGTGTCCACGCTCTGGACTGACGCGGTGAGACCAGGTCAGGGCTCACCCGATTGACAGCCTTCTATCCCGACCATGACAGACGGTGCCAGAGACGGCCGTGAGCGGCCGGTCGTGCTGATTACGGGTGCTTCCGGCTATATCGGAGGCCGTCTGCTGTCGAAGCTCGAGCAAGCCGGATACCGGATCCGATGCCTGAGCCGGCATCCGGAGTACCTGCAATCGCGTCTCGGGCCCACGGCCGTCGCCTTGCGCGGCGACGTGCTCGATGCCGAATCGCTGCGGCCCGCGCTAGCCGGCGTGCAGGTTGCCTACTACTTGGTTCACTCGATGGCGTCGGGAGCCCGATTCAGGGATCTGGACCTCGATGCAGCCCGCACATTCGGGAGTGTGGCCCGGGAGCAAGGCGTCGGCCGGATCATCTATCTCGGTGGACTGGGATTCGGGAGGGACCTCTCGCCTCACTTGGAGAGCCGTCAGGAGGTAGGGCGAGTCCTGCGTGCGTCAGGAGTGCCGACCCTGGAGTTCCGCGCCTCGATCATCCTGGGCTCGGCGAGCATTTCCTTCGAAATCGTGCGGACCTTGGTCGAGCGCCTGCCCGTGATGGTTACGCCGCGCTGGACGCGCACTCTCGCCCAGCCGATCGCGGTCGAGGATGTCATCGCGTACTTGGTGGCGGGCCTCGACAAGGAGCTTGCGGAGAGCCAGGTCTTTGAGGTCGGGGGGGCTGATAGGGTTTCGTACCTGGACCTGCTTCGGGAGTACGCGAGGATTCGCGGCATCCGGCGGATCATCCTGCCGGTTCCGCTCCTCACTCCTCGGCTTTCCAGCCTCTGGCTGGGTCTGGTGACCCCCGTCTACGCGCGGGTCGGGAGGAGCTTGATCGAAGGTGTTCGCAACGAAACGCTGGTGCGGGAGGACAATGCTCTTCGAGAGTTTGGCGTCCGTCCCATGAGCGCCGCGACTGCGCTGGAGCGAGCGCTGAAGAACGAGGATCAGGAACTCGCGCAGACGCGTTGGTCGGACGCGTATCCGGCCTTGCGTGGAGACGCCAAGTGGGGAGGCGTGCGCTTCGGGCAGCGGGTCGTCGACTCGAGAACTGTGCCCGTGGCCCTTCCTGCCGATCAGGTATTTCCGTTGGTCGAGGCGATTGGGGGAGACACAGGCTGGTACTACGCCGACTGGCTGTGGAGCGCTCGCGGCTGTCTGGACCTGCTGGTAGGGGGCGTCGGGCTACGACGGGGCAGGCGTGATCCCAAACGGCTCCGCCCGGGCGATGCGGTCGATTTCTGGCGCGTAGAATTGCTGGAACGCGGCAGGCGGCTCCGACTCCGCGCCGAGATGGTGCTCCCGGGAAGGGCCTGGCTCGAATTCGAGGTCGAACCGGACGGATCGCGCTGCACGCTGCGGCAAACGGCCGAGTTCGATCCGTCGGGCTGGCTCGGACATCTGTATTGGTACGCCCTTTACCCTGTGCACGGGCTGATCTTCAGCAACATGCTGAAGCGTATCGCGCGTGAAGCCGAGTCGCGTGGACGAGGATCTTAGCGAGACGCCGGGGCTCCGGCACCTTCCCGCCTCGGGGGAGTCCCCCTACTGACGGCGCAGCCGTCACCCTCGTGTCGGCACTGCTGACCTTGCCCTGAGGAGCTGACTTCAGGTGACGAGCCTTGCGCCAGATCCTCGTCGACCTGTCTTGGCTTGCGCTTGGGGGTCTGCTCCGCAGGGGCGCGACTGCTCGGGCAAGGAAATGGGGGCTGTCGCGGCTGCTTTCTCCCCTCGGCCGCCTCCGGAACGGGCGCCGCCAGCCAGATGCTGAAGGATTCTGGCTCGGAAGGGCCCAAAGGCCGTCGATTTCTTGCTATCGTTGAGCCATGCTGACAATTCCGAATCGTCACCTTGCCCGATTCTGCGATGGTTCTACGCGCAGAGACCTGATGAAAGTCGGCTCGCTGGGCCTGTTCGGTCTGACGCTGCAGGACGTGTTGCGCCTGCAGGACAAGGCGCGGGCCTCGACCATCACCGGGCGCTACGACGGCTCGACCGGGTACGGCTCGGCCAAGTCCGTCATCGTATTGTTCCTGCAGGGCGGCCCGTCACACATCGACATCTGGGATCCCAAGCCCGAGGCTCCGTCCAATGTGCGCGGGGAATTCAAGCCGATCAAGAGCAAGATCCCCGGGATCCACCTCAGCGAGACCATGCCGATGCTGGCCGATACGGTGGACAAGTGCACGCTGATCCGGTCGATGAGCTACACCCCGGCCGGACTGTTCAATCACACGGCCGCGATCTACCAGATGCTGACGGGCTACGAGCCCACCGAGGTCTCCCCGTCGGGCCAGCTTGAGCCGCCATCGCCCAACGACTACCCGACGGCGGGCTCGTGGATCACGAAGTTCCGGCCGCCCGCCGACCCGGTGTTGCCGTTCGTGGAATTGCCGCGCCCGCTGCAGGAGTCCAGCGTGATCGGCAAGGGCGGCGCCGCCGGGTTCATCGGCAAGGCGTTCGACCCTTACCGGCTCTACCAAGATCCTAACAAGCCGATCGAGCTTGCTGACCTGGAACTGCGCAAGGAGGTCCCGGCGGAGCGCCTGCAGGGTCGCTTCGAGCTGCTGCGGGGCATCAACGGCTCGATGCCGGCACTGGACAAGGCGGTCAGCAGCTATGCGCTGGACAAGTACTACCAGAACGCATTCGATCTGGTGCTGTCTGGCAAGGCGCGCAATGCGTTCGACCTGTCCTTGGAGTCCGATGACATGCGTGACAGGTACGGGCGCTTCACCTTCGGCCAGGGCGCCTTGATGGCGCGTCGGCTGGTGGAGGCGGGCACCCGCATGGTGCAGTTGAACTGGCCGTCTGTGGCCAACGGAGATCCCGAGACGACGGCGTGGGACCCCCCCCCCCCCCACATACGCCCCCCGCGCCGCCGACACAACCCCCAATTTGTCCGCACCCAGGGGACCAGGCAGGCCGCCCAAGCCCCCAA
>VXRL01000074.1:39094-53249 GCA_009838515.1 Terriglobia bacterium
TTTTTGGCGGGTCGGCTGTGGTTGGGGTGAACCCTAATGGGTCTTTTGATATGGAGTTGTGTGCCAAAGGGTTATCCGTCATCGTCGGCCTGGGACACCCACGCCGCCAACTTCGGCCCGCTGCGCGACCTTCACTGCCCGAAGTTGGACCGCACGCTGTCGACCTTGCTGACCGACATGGACGACAAGGGGCTGCTGGATGAGACGCTGGTTGTCGCAGTCGGCGAATTCGGACGCTCACCGCGGCTCGGGGTCTCGACTTCGGGCAACACCAACTCTCCCGACGGACGGGACCATTGGCCGTACTGCTACACCGCCATGGTGGCGGGCGCGGGCATCCCGGGGGGGCGGCTCTACGGCGAGTCCGACGGGACGGCCTCTTCCCCGAAGGAGAAGCCCGTGCATCCCAACGACCTGCTCGCGACCATCTACTACGCGCTCGGCATCGACCCGAACCAAGAAATCCACAACCACTTGGACCAGCCGCGCGATTTGGTCAAGGGCAAGCCGTTGATGGATCTCTGGGTAGGCTAGGCTTACTAGGCTCAAGTCTTGCGGCCGCCGCGCCTGCCACACGGCGGGGCAGGTGTGAGCATTGCGTTGCAAGCTAGTCTTGATTTCCGGACAGCCGAATCCTAGTCCCTGGTTCGTCGAGCCGGCGATTCGCCTCGTCCCGCTCGCCCAACGCCTCGTCTTGCTCGCGCAACGCCACGATGGAGTTCGCGTGAGGGCCCGTCTCCATCGAGAGCTTGCCGTCAGAGGGATACTCTTCCGGCGCCAACTCGGACGAGCGGGTCACGGAAGGCACCAATGCGGCGGGATCGGCCATGGGGCACGAAAACGGGCGGGATTGATTGCGAGGACGCTCTCGCCCGCATTGGACACGCTGCCCCGGCGGCGGTGTCTCATGCCCTGGGTGCGGCCGTTGGATGGGGCATGGGCAACCCCTTCCTGCAGAGCCCTTGGCTGCCTATCGCCCGCTGCCGCCTTCGCTGCGCGGTGCTGATATGGAAAAACCCGGCACCTACTTGCCGGCCCAGACCGGCTGGCGTTTCTCCAGAAAGGCGCACATGCCCTCTTGGGCATCTGCGGCCAGAGCGTTCATGCTCATCACTTCCTTGGCGTAGTCGTAGGCCTTGGGCTGGTCGAGGTCGATCTGGGAATAAAACGCCTGCTTGCCCAGCCCGACGGTCAGCGAACTTGCCGCGGCAATCTCCACGGCCAGCCTGCGCGTTTCCTCGGCCAGCCGCTTGCGGGGCACGACATGGTTGACCAAGCCCCATTCTGCCGCCTGCGCGGCGTCGATCATCTTCCCCGTCAACAGCATCTCGAGGGCTCGCTTCCTGCCGATGCTGCGCGTGAGCGCGACCATCGGGGTGCTGCAAAACAGGCCGATCTTGACGCCGGGCGTCGCAAAGCGCGACACTTCCGACGCCACCGCCAGGTCGCAGGTGGCCACCAGCTGACAACCGGCCGCCGTCGCGATGCCGTCGACCTGGGCGATCACCGGCTGCGGGATCGCCTGGATGGCGTTCATCATCTCGGTGCAGCAGTCGAAGACGTGCCGGTAGTGCTTGATGTCCCCCCCGGTCATCTCGCGCAGGTCGTGCCCCGCGGAGAAGACCGGCCCCTCGGCCTGCAGGATCACCGCCCGCACGGCTTCGTTCGCGCCGATTTCGCGGATCGCTTCCGTGAGCGCCGCCATGACTTCGAGCGACAGCGAGTTGCGCCGCTCGGGGTTAGCCAGCGTCAGCGTCGCCAATGGCTCGGCTACGTCGATCTTCAACGCCGGAATCGCCATAGTGTGCTCAGGATACCAATCCGTTGTATTCTGTTCGGAACTCATGCACCCGATTCTGATCCTGCTGATCGCGATGGCGTCTGTCTTCCTGCTGATTATTCGCTGGAAGATCAACGCTTTCGCTGCCCTCATCCTCTCCGCAGTCCTGATCGGTCTGCTCTCGCCGCACGTGGCCGTCGAAGACATCATGGGGGCTGTCACCGAAGCCTTCGGCGGCTTGGTCGGAAGGATAGGCGTAGCGATCGCCATGGCCGCCGTCATCGGGCAGTGCTTGATGGAGAGCGGCGCTGCCGAGAAGATCACGCGGCGCTTCGTGGCGTGGCTGGGCGAGAAGTATTCCTCGTTCTCAATGGTGATCAGCGGCTACATCCTCTCCATTCCGGTATTCCACGACACGGTGTTCTACCTGCTCGTGCCGCTAGCCCGCTCGATGAGCATGCGCGTGAAGGGCCGCAACTACCTGCTGTACACGCTGGCGATCGGGGCGGGCGGAGTGACGACGCACATTTTCGTGCCGCCCACCCCCGGGCCGCTGGCGATGGCGGAGACGCTCGACATCGACCTCGGCTTGGTTATCGTCGTCGGCCTGATGGTGGCGGTGCCTTCGGCGCTGGCGTGCTGGGCCTATGCGTGGTGGATCGACCGCAAGCTCAACATACCGATCCGCGAGGCTCCCGGCCTTTCCCTCGAGGAACTTGAAGAGGTCGCTCACCGGCCTGAGAGCGAGCTTCCGGGCTTCGGGCTCTCGCTCTTGCCGATCGCCCTGCCAGTGATCCTGATTACCGCCAACACGGTGACCAACACGTTCTTCCCCGGTAGCGCCCTCAGCGATGTCACAGCCTTCCTGGGCAATCCCAACCTGGCCCTGATCTTGGCCGCCGCTACCGCGCTCAGCGTCCTGGCCTCGCACAAGGGCCTAGGTTTGCGCGAGCTGGCTAAGCCCACCGAGGAAGCCATCAAGAGCGCAGGTCTGATCATTCTCATCACCGCTGGCGGCGGAGCGTTCGGGAGGATGCTCGTCAAGGCCGAGGTCGGGACGGTGCTCGGCGACTATGCCCAGCAGGTGGGCCTTTCGCTCATGCTGCTCGGATTCGGGGTCGCGATGCTCTTCCGCATCGCGCAGGGCTCCGCCACGACCGCAATGATCACGACGTCGGAGATTCTGGCGCCGCTGATTCTGGCCAGCCCGCCCGGCCATCATGCGGTTTACATTCTGACCGCCATCGGCTCCGGTTCTATTGTCGGCGGATGGATGAACGATTCGGGCTTCTGGGTCTTCAAGACGATGACTGGCTTGACCGAGGTCGAGGCTCTCAAGACCAAGACGGTTTCGCTATTCGCGCTGGGTGCTGCGGGCTTGCTGGCTTCCTGGCTGGGGGCGGTCTTCTTCCCCATGGTGTAGGCCGAAACCGCCAATCGGTCCGTCCGTCCAAGGATCTTCTTGGCCTGCACATATTGAAGAGCGTCACGGCGGGATCTGTGCACCCTCCTTGCTGATATGATCCCCGTGTTGGAGCAGGAGGCGGTTCTGTCCTACAGCCTTTTCGCCGATTCCCCTAGAGCGCTCCGAGTCGCCTTTCGTCTGGCAGCCGGAATCGCTTGCTGCTTAGCGCTCAACGGTCAGACCGACACAGGCAGCATCGGTGGCTTCGTTTACGACGAGACAGGGGCGGTTATTCCCGGAGTCGCCGTCACCGCTGTCGAAGAGAACCGCGGCATCCGCAGGGGGTCGGAGACAACAGAGACCGGCGCATACTCGTTTCGATATGTCGATCCAGGAATCTACTCGCTGAGGTTCCAAGCGGCGGACTTCGCTCCGCTCTCAGTGGATGGCGTCGAGCTTCGCGTCGGAGAGACCGCCACCGTCTCTCCGCGGCTCACAGTGGCTGCCGCCGAGGAGAGCGTCGTCGTGTCCAGCGAATCGGTGCGGTCCGCGATCGAGCCTCAGAGGGTGCAGCAGTCCGACCACATCGACTCGGTGCGTATCCAGAACCTTCCCATCAATCGCAGGGACTACCTCTCGCTGGGGCTGCTTACGCCGGGAGTGGTCGATGCGGCCTACGTCGGCAACGCAACCGATCGCCGAATCCCTACGACGGGCAGTTCCGGGCTTGGCATCGGCGGCACCAACGGACGCGGCAATACGTTCATGATCGACGGTCTTGACAACGTCTCGATCGTGGGAGGCGTGCGATCCCAGATCAGCCAGGAAGCAGTCTACGAGTTTCAGGTCAACAGAAACTCGTTCTCCACCGAGCAGGGCGGGGCGCCGGGCGGCGCGATCAACATCGTGACAAGAAGCGGTACGAACGAGGTCCGCGGATCGCTGTTCGGGCTCGTGCGCAACCGTCGGTTTCAGGCGCGGAACTATTTCGATCCGGGCAAGAGCGCGTATACCCGAGCGCAGAGCGGGGCTTCGATCGGGGGGCCGATCGAACGCAACGAGACGTTCTACTCGGTCACCTACGAACGGCTGGACCGCCACGAGTCCCAGATCGTTCCCTTGCTTTCTGATCGGTCCTTCCTGACTTCCCTGACGGAATCCCAGCAAGACTTGGTCAATGTGCTGGGCGCTGCCGGGCCGGCCCCGCTGCGACCACTGGTGGGTCAGCTCGCCGCAGCGCTCGTGCCGGCCAACCATCCAGGCGTCGTGCCTCTTTTCGAGGAAAACAGCGGGGTCTTCCCGTTCTCGGAAGAACGGCAGCAGATCCTCGCGCGAATAGACCACACCCTGCGCGACGGCCACAACGTGTTTTTCCGCGGGAACTGGACTGGGCGAGACAGCGACAACACATCGTTCGGCGATCTGAACGCGCGCAACCGCGGCTCTTTCCAGAGTCTCGATGAGTTCTCGGTGGCCCTCGGTGACACCTTCGTGATCAGCCCCAAGTGGGTTAGCGAGACACGACTGGGCTTCTCTTATCAGGATTCCGGCTCGATACCCTACGAACCCAACGGTCCGTCCATCGAGATCGCCGGATTCGGCAACTTCGGCAGGGACTTCTTCCTTCCTATCCGCGGTGTCGAGCGCGTCTACCAGGCGCGGCAGAACTTCATCCGCGTCACCGGGCGCCAGACGCTCAAGTTCGGGGCGGACATCAACCCGGTTCGCAACTGGGTGCGGTCCGAGACGTTCCTCAGCGGCCGCTTCATCTTCGGCGAGGCGGTGCCTCTTGCCAGCGTCATCGACAGCGCCGCCGGAACTGGAACGTCGGGGCTGATCAAGGGCGTTCTCGAAGCTTCCGGCCTAGGCCGGCTCGCGGGTGCGGTAGACGCGCCGATCTCGGCTCTGCAGGCCTACGCCCTAGGGCTGCCGACCACATACCAGCAGGGCTTCGGCAATCCGTACTGGCTGGGCTGGACGAGCCGCACGAACTACTACTTCGAGGATGCGGTCCGGATTGCCCCGAAGTTCCTGCTGACCTTCGGCCTGCGTCACGAACTCGAGTTCAAGACCCGGTTTCCGCGCGACAACAATAATCTGGCGCCGCGGGCCGGGTTCGCTTGGAGTCCTGATCCGAAGACGGTCGTGCGGGGCGGGTACGGGCTCTTCTATGCGCGGATCGAGGGCCAGATCTCATATGTCAACGACCTGCTCGGCGAAAAGCAGCAGATCTTCCAGGTATTCATTCCTCTGACCGGGTTGCCGGGCATTCGCAGCACTCTGACGGGCCAGCCAGTGAACTCCGCGGAGATCTACCAAACGCTGCGGGCAGGAGGGGTCATCGGCCAGCGAGAGATTCGCCGGGAGGACTTGCTGGTCCACGGTATCGATGCCGGCCCCGGCTATCCGCTCCGCGTCGGATTCCGACTCGCCCAGGACACGGTGAACCCGTACTCCCAGCAAGGAAGTCTTGAAATCCAGCGGCAGATCGCCGACTATTCCCTGTCTGTCGGCTACAACTACAACCGTGGCCTTCACATCATGCGGCCCCTTGACGTAAACGTTTTCCAGGCGGGGACCAACGAAGCCGGCCGGCCGATCGTAGGCTTCCGGAACCCCCTCATTCTCCAAGACAACGTCTATGGGAGCTGGGGTAGGTCTTACTACCACGCCATGATCGTGCAGCTCGAGAAGCGATTCTCGCGGGGCTTCACCCTATCCGCGCACCACACTTGGAGCAAGACGATCGACGAGAACACCGACTACAACTCAGCGTTCGAGCCACATCTGCAATGGGACGCTCGGAATGAACTCGCCCTGTCGGACTATCACCGCGGGCACCGGTTTGTCGCGCACGCTGTGGCGCAGTCTCCGTGGAAGGCCGCCCGAGGCAGGGGGCGCGCGCGCAATCTGCTGGCCGACTTCACCGTTTCCGGTATCGTCATCGCCCGCTCCGGCGCGCCCTTCAACCTCAACGCAGGTGTCGATACGATCGGCGATCGTCACACTGACACGCATCGTCCCTGGGGGCTGGGGCGCAACGTCGGCACGGGGCCGAGCTACTTCGGCTTCGACATGCGCCTGGCCCGGTCGTTCGCGCTTCGGGAAGGCGTGAGCCTGCAGGCGGTGGGCGAGGCCTTCAATGTTCTCAACCGCACGAACTTCCGCGGCGTGAACGGCGTGGTCGGCAACGTTTCCATCGAAGACTTGCCCGAAGCACTCGTCGGCCGCAGGGGCCCGGTCACCGAACCGTTCTCGTTCGCATCGGCGTTCGATCCGCGCCAGTTCCAGTTCAGTCTCCGCCTGACGTTCTAGCCAGGCTCGCGCAAGCCGGGCGAGGGGAAGCTCCCAAGCGACACTGCCTCTGAGGCCGCCGTCTAACGCGCCCAGAATCACACCGGGCATATCCGTGCCGCACCAAGGCGGCGACGTTGTCCAGGGCGCGTCCCTCGTACAAGGGCATGGGGCCGCGGCCGGCATGGTCGTCGGAGGCGCGAGCGCAGTTCGAGTTGACGCAGCGGCGGGGCCAGGCATTGGATGAACGGCGGCGGAAGTCGCCCGCCGGGCGGCGCCGAGCGGGATCTGCGGGCGCGTTGTTTCCAAGTCAAGCAAGGAGAAGGACATGGGCCCCTTCGACTGAGTGGGTGACTGACCTCGGATGGCAGAGGCCCGATCAGAAGTGCGGCGCCTTGCTCACAGAAATGTCGCGTACCTAGGGAGTGGCCTGCGGTTGCGTCGATCGGCTGTCTCTGTTAGCCTCAACTTGCCGGGGGCGGCCCACGAGAACCTTACTTCGATCCTCGCCCTGCGCTGGCCGGCTGGCGTGTCTGCTTGCTGCCTGCGGAGTCCTCTGCGCGCTCCATGCACAGCGGAGCGGTCCCCATCAACGGTTCGTAGGCCAGTACTGCACGGCCTGCCACAACGAACAGGTGGCCACCGCCGGTCTTGCGCTCGAAGCGGCCGCGGCACGCCCAGTCCCGGAGAATGCGCCGCTTTGGGAGCGGGTGGTCAGCAAGCTTCGCAGCCGCCAAATGCCACCCCTTGGCGCCACGCGGCCGGACGATTCGACCTACGACGATGTGGTGCGCTCATTGGCGGCGGCGCTGGATGAAGCAGCCGCCGTCCGTCCCGATCCTGGCCGCACTGATACCTTTCGCCGGCTGACGCGCACCGAGTACCAGAACGCGATCCGGGACTTGCTCGGTATTGAGCTGGACTTGTCCTCGCTGCTGCCGCGCGATGAGTCCAGTTCGGGCTTCGACAACATTACGGTCGGAGACCTGTCGCCCGCGCTGCTGGAGAGCTACGTGCAGGTCGCGGACAAGATCTCCCGCCTCGCGGTGGGGAGGCCAGTACCCGCGCTGGAGGTCGAGAGGGTCAATATCAAGCCCGACGTCACCCAAGAATGGCATGTTGACGGGCTGCCGCTCGGCACTCGCGGGGGCACGCTCCTCCGCCACTACTTTCCCCTAGATGCCGAGTACGAGATCGTGATCCGGCTAGCCCGCGACCGCGACGAGCAAGTGGAGGGATTGCGCCAGCCCCACCAGGTCGAATTGCTGCTGGACCAGAGGCGTGTCAAGTTGTTCGAGGTTGTCCCCCCGCGCCACGTCGGCAACCATGTGGCCGTTGACACGCATCTCAAGGCCCGCTTTCCGGTGCAAGCTGGACCGCGCCAGATTGGGGTCACGTTCCTCCAGCGGCCCTGGAGCGTGCTCGAGACGGACCGCGAGCCGTATCGGGCGCACTACAACGTCTATCGCCACCCTAGGGTCCAGCCAGCGGTCTACGAAGTCTCCATCGCCGGGCCCTACAACCCTCGAGGTCCCGGCCACACGCCCAGCCGCGACCGCATCTTCCTATGCCGCCCTGACGGCGCCGGGGAAGACGAAACCTGTGCAAGGCGCATCATCGCGAGCCTGATGCGCCAGGCCTTCCGACGCGAACTCTCCGAAGTGGACTTTGATAGCCCGATGGACTTCTACCGGCGGGGCCGCGCCGCCGACGGGTTCGAGGCTGGAATCGAGATGGCCCTGGCCGCGATCTTGGTCAGCCCGGAATTTCTGTTCCGAGTCGAGCGCGACCCCCCGGGCTTGCCCGCCGGTACGCCGTATACGATCAGCCCGGCCGAGCTGGCATCGCGGCTTTCGTTCTTTCTGTGGAGCAGCATTCCCGACGAGGAACTCCTGGCGGCTGCCCTGCGCGGGGACTTGACCCAGCCGGAGGGCTTGGGGCGGCAGGTGCGCCGCATGCTGGCGGACCGGCGCTCGCAGGCGCTGCTGACGAACTTTGCCGCGCAGTGGTTGCACTTGCGAAATCTCGAGTCGGTGACGCCTGACATGCGCCTGTTTCCGAACTTTGACGACAACCTGCGCCAGGCAATGCGCCGCGAGACCGAACTGTTCTTCGAGAGCGTGATCAAGGAGGATCGCAGCGTCTTGGATCTGCTCTCGGCCGACTACACGTTCGTCAACGAGCGGCTCGCCGCGCACTACGGGATTCCACATATCTACGGATCCTGGTTCCGGCGCGTCGAGCTGGACGATGGCAGCCGGCGCGGGGGCCTGCTGCGGCACGGCAGCATTCTCGCTGTGACTTCGTATAACACCCGTACGTCGCCGGTGATCCGAGGGCATTGGGTGCTGGAGAACCTGCTGGGCGCGCCGCCCCCGCCTCCGCCGGCAGACGTGCCGGCGCTCGAAGACAAGACCATCAGCGGCAGTCTCTCGGTGCGAGAGCGCCTGCTGGAGCACCGTGCGAACCCGGCTTGCGCCGGCTGCCACAGCCTGATGGACCCGGTAGGATTCGCGCTGGAGAACTACGACGCGGTCGGCCGGTGGCGCGATTCCGATGGTGGCCGGCCGATCGATGCGACGGGCAGTTTTCCCGGCGGGACGAGCTTTGAAGGCGTCGCTGGACTCGAAAAAGCCTTGTTAGACCGCCCGGAGTCGTTTGTGGGCGCGCTAACCGCGAAGCTGCTGACGTATTCTCTAGGTAGAGTAGTCGAGCATAACGACGCACCGGCGGTCCGCAAGATCGTACGCGACACGAGTGCGGACGGGTTCCGGTTCTCGTCGGTCGTGCTCGGCGTCGTTCGCAGCGAGCCGTTTCAGATGAGGAGGTCGAGATGATCGTCACCAAGAAGGCGCTGCCGCGCCGCACGTTGCTGCGGGGCATCGGCGCCGCCGTTGCACTGCCGCTGCTGGACGCCATGGTGCCGGCGCTCACAGCCGCCAGGGCGACTCCCGCCCGGCCTGTGCGCCGGCTCGGCTACGTGTTCATCCCGATGGGATCGGACACCAACCGCTGGACCCCTCCCGGCGAAGGCACGCTCGAGCAGCTGTCGCCGATCCTGCGGCCGCTGGAACCGCACAAGGACCATCTCACGGCCCTGACCAACATGGCGTTGAAGAACGCCTATCCCGGGACGCACGCCACCTCCAATTCGGCCTACCTGAGCTGCGCGAAGGCGAAGCTGACCGAGAGCAGCGACTACTACCTCGGCACCACGGTCGATCAGGTGGCCGCCCAGCACATCGGCCAAGACACGCAACTTCCGTCGCTTGAGCTGGGCATGGACTTGCTCGAGATCGTGGGCCAGTGCGACGACGGATTCGCTTGCGTCTACCAGAACAGCCTCTCGTGGTCTTCGCCGACCACGCCGTTGCCCTACGAGGCGCGGCCGCGAAACGTCTTCGGACGCCTATTCGGAGAGGGCAGCCCGGAACAGCGCGCCAAGACGCTGAAGAAGAAGGCCAGCCTGCTGGACCGCGTCAAGAGCGACATCTCGCGCCTGCAAGGCGAGCTGGGCGCGGGTGACCGCGCCAAAGTGGAGCAGTACCTGGACAGCGTGAGGGAAGTCGAGCGCCGTATCCAGATCGCCGAAGCGGGCGTGGCCGATGGCCCTCGCCCAGACATGGACCGGCCGATCGGCGTCCCGGCGGCCTATGCCGACCATGCCCGGCTGATGTTCGATCTCCAGGTTTTGGCGCTGCAGGCCGATATCACCAGGGTGATTACGTTCCAACTGGCGCGCGAGGGGAGCACTCGGAGCTACCACGAGATCGGAGTTTCGGAGCCGCACCACCCATTGACCCACCACGGCAACAACCCCGAGATGGTCGCCAAGATGGCAAAGATCAACGAGCACCACGTGTCGCTCTTCGCGTACCTGGTCGACAGGCTCAAGTCCACTCCCGATGGCGACGGCACGCTGCTCGACCATTCCATGTACATGTACGGAAGCGGAATGGGCGATCCAAACAAGCACGATCACATCAATCTGCCGATATTGGTCGCCGGCGGTGGAGCGGGCGCGATGAAGGGAGGCCGCCACATCCGCTACGCGGAACAGACGCCGTTAGCCAACCTGCACCTGACACTGCTCGAGAAGGCGGGTGTCCGCATGGATTCGTTCGCCGACAGCAAGGGCAAGGTTGACGAACTCCTTTCGATCTAGCTACGCCGGGCGGGGACGAGCCATGTTGCGACGCAGCGCCGGGGTCTGGATGGCGGCCTGCCTGGCCGCGGCCGGCGCGGTGCAAGGGGCGGAAGCTCCGGTGGCCGACGCGGTTCAGGCGCTGGACCGCCAGGCGCTGCACGCACTGCTGGCGGCTTCCGCCGATGTCAGCGCGGCCCAGGTGGATGGCATGACGGCCCTGCACTGGGCCGCCCGCCATGACGACCCTGAAGTCGCCGAACTGCTGTTGGAAGCCGGGGCTGATGCAAGCGCTGCGAACCGCTACGGCGTGACGCCGCTTACCATTGCCTGCATCAACGGCAGCGGTCCCTTGGTCGAGCTGCTGCTCGCGGCGGGAGCGGATCCGAACACGACTCTGCCGGGTGGTGAAACCGCGTTGATGACCGCGTCGAGGACCGGCAGATTGGCGCCGGTCAAGGCGCTGCTGGTTCGCGGTGCCGATCCGCACGCTACCGTTCTGGGGATGGGGCGACAGGAGGGCGTAGGAGCGAACGCGTTCCTGCGGCGGATGGAAGATCCCACGATATTCGACTTCAAGCTGAAGTCCGAACAGACCGCGCTGCTCTGGGCGGCTGCGGAGGGCCACGCCGAGGTCGTGGCAGAGCTGGTTGAGTTCGGCGCCGACTTTCGGCGAAAGCTGGAATCTGGCTTCACTCCGCTCCTGTTCGCGGTCAGGGCAGGGCATCTGGATGTCGTCAAGACACTCCTGAATGCCGGTGCCGATGTGAAACAGCGCATCGAGCCGAGCGAAGAGTGGCGCCACCGCGGCTATGTCGCAAGGCTCCGCCCGAACGCGACCGCTCTCCACGTGGCGATAGAGAATGGCCATTTCGGACTGGCCGGCTACCTTCTTGACGCCGGCGCCGATCCCAACGCGGCCGACCCGGTCGGCTACACCCCGCTGCACGCGATCACCAATGCGCGCCGGGTGGCTCTGGGCGATGCCAACCCGCCTCCAAGGCCTACCGGTGGCATGACGAGTCTTGACTTGGTCCGCAAGCTGGCCGAGCACGGGGCGGACTTGAACGCGAGCCTGACAGGCCCGGGGCTGCTGAACTTGGGCATCCAAGTATACGGGCCGACCGCGTTCCTGGCCGCTGCCCACACGGCTGACCTTCAACTTATGCGGACTCTCGTCGAATTGGGCGCGGATCCGCTGCTCGCGGATCGGAACGGCAACAACGCGTTAATGCTGCTGGGTGCGCGCATGGGCAGTGAAGCAGAGGTTGTCGAAGGGATTGACATGCTGCTGGCGCTGGGGATCGACATCAATGCCGTAAGCAAGAGTGAAGAGACGGCGATGCACCACGCTGCATACAGGGACAGGAGTGCGCCCATCAAGCTGCTGGCTGCGAGAGGCGCGGACATCAGTGTTTGGAACCGGGAAAACGCGTTCGGCTCGACTCCGCTGGCGCTGGCAGCCGGTTATCAAGGCAAGCGCACGATCCGTCCTCACCCCGTGGCTGAGGCTGCGATCCGAGAGGTCATGGCCGCCGCAGGCGTGGCGGTGCCGGAGATCATAGCGGTCGCCGCGCAGACGAAGCAGGCTTACTAGGACTGCTCGGCCGCGCCACTTTTCCGCGCGCTGGTGACGTTGGACTAGTTCCGGCCCAGATGGGCGCGGCACCCGCCAGCCGCCAAGCACGATCGAGACGATCAAGCGCGCATCTTCCCACGCGTCTGCGTGCGGGTTGATGTCGGTTCGGCGGCTCCTCGCCCTAATAGCCGCTCAGCTTCGTGTGCTCGTATAGCAACTTGCCGTTTTCGTCGTAAAAGCGGAATTCAGCGCGCGCTCCCCCGCCGACGGGCGCTACCGAAATGATCAGGAAACCGCCGCTAGCCTCGGGAGAGTGGAATGGCTGCTTGATCTCGCCGTCTGGATCCGTTGTGTCCGGATCCCCGGGAAAGCTGCCGAGAATCGCGTTGGCGTCGACCAAGGCTCCGGAAGAGAACTCTTCATAGCCGTCGGGGCGGATCGAATGGTACTGCCAGTGCCTGTCGCCGCACGCGATGAAGAACTCCTCGTTCGTGATCCCGCTCATGGCCAGCCACGCAAAGAACTCGTCTCCCTCGTGCCGGTAGCCGTTGAAGTTGGTGTGGTTGTCGCGCTTGCTGCTGGAGTCAGGGCCCACCATGGGAGTGGACGATATGAGCAGCTTGAAGGTCGCGTCGCTCTGCTGTAGCGTCTCCATCAGCCAAGCTTTTTGCTCCGCCCCCCAGATGGTCTTGCGGGGCCCGTCCGGCTGGTCCAGCGGGCTGCGATAGTCGCGCCCCTCGACGAACCAAACTTGCAGATCCCGGCTCATCCGGTGCGTGCGATACGTGACAGGATCTCGCTCAGCTGGGTCAACGACCGGCATCTGCTCCTGAAACACGTCGATACCCAGCGCGTGCGAGGGCTCGAAGCCTGAGCCGGACTCGCCCTCGTGGATGTTCGTGCGCGGATAGTAGTCGAGTTGCTTGGCGGCCCGGATGCGCACGGAGTTCACTGCGTCGGAGTCGTCGAAGCGGTGGTCGTGGTCGTCTTTCATCCAGTAGGTTGCCACCTGCTGGAACAGCTCGAGAAACCGCGGCTGGGAATACTGCTCGTGGTGTTTCTTCCGCATCTCGTGGCGGGTCTGCGCTCGGCCGCGATGCCCCGGGTGGTCGTAGTAGACGTTGTCGCCTGTCCCGACGAAGAAGTCGGGCCGGAGTTTGAGCATCGAAGCCAGGGCAGGGTAGCCGAGTTCCTTGTCCGGTCCCGAATATGGCGGTGCCCGGCTGCTGCCCGTGTAGTGGAAGAACGAGTAGTTCATCCCGGTCACGATGGCGATGCTATATGGCTCGGCAACCGAGCTCCCCCCGAGCGTGCGAAACATCGCCGTGTCGGAGGGGCGAAGATCTTCACGATCCGGGCCGTAGTGCAGTCGGTAGTAGTAGCGCGTGGCGGCCTTGAGGTCGCTGACCTTGACCTTGACGACAAAGTCCGAGTACGGAGACGCCTCGATCCAGTCTGTAAAGCGCGCCGATTCGAAACGCTCGTTGTCGGCGATCTCGAAGCGCGCCCAGCCGTCTGCCCCGCGCACCCCCTCCCAGCGGGGATCCTGGCGCGGGTTGGACGAGGTCAGGCGCGACTGTAGGATCACGGAAGTCTCGCCCACCTCTCCGGCCATGATGCCTTGGCGCAGGTTGACGGGGAATTCGGGCGCCTGGGCGAGTGTTGGGAGGGCGATCAGCAGTCCGGAGAGGATCGTTCGAAGCATCAGGTCGCGAGCGGTCACTCTGTGCCGCACGTCCAATCCTACACGAGAGCGTGCCCGACCAAGGTCCGCGAGGTGGCGGTTCGTCGATTGGCGAGGTTTCCAGGCCGGGTAGGGTCTCCGCCCCGGAGCCCTGATTGGGCCTTGGGGTGCGAAGGTCCGCGCCCGGGGCCCCCCGCGCCCCCGCGGGCGCCCCGGCGCGGGGGGGGAGATGGATAGAGGCGGCCGCCGGCGGACGAGCGGGGGGGGGG
>VXRL01000074.1:53259-58058 GCA_009838515.1 Terriglobia bacterium
CCCCCCGGGCGCGCGGCGCGCACAGCTGCCTCGGGACCTAAGAGACTATGCGCGGCCCGAACTGCATCTGCCGCGGAGGCGTGTTCGTGCCGCCGGCCGGCAAGCGGACGTTCCGGTTCGGCACGCTGGCGCTCGGGCGGTTGGTCAGGTTGAAGACCTCGTAGAGGAACTGCACTTCGGCGCCCTCGGTCGGGTAGAGGTCCGTCTGCAACCCGATGCCCCAGTTGAAGATGCCGTCCGCTTGCGCGCTGCTGCGGCCCTCGGAGCCAAAGCCCGGTACACCGTCCGCGTCAGGCGGAGCCTCGAAGGCGGTGCGCTCGTGCCACTTGTCCGGCTCGACTGCCGAACGCACGCACCTCTCGAAGCCGTCCGACTCGACCGAGATTTCCTACGTGGCGACCTTGAGCGGCGCGACCGCGTAGACACCGCCTTTGTTCGGCGACGACATCAGTGTCACGTCGGTGCCGATCTCGCGCGCTGTGAGGCTTGCCCCGGGGATCACTGCTCCGGTGCAACCGGCGATCGTGCCGGTGGCATCGCCGCGGTCTCGCTGGGCGACTGCCGCGGTCCGGACCAACAGAACGCCCGTGAGGGGAATCGACGCCAAGCGCATTTTCAGTCCCCCGTTGCTGTTGCCGATGTAGCATTGCGGCCGCTGCCGCAGGGCCGGCCCCGCGGTTCGACGCAGCGAGCGAACCCAGCCCCGTACGCGATCGCAGGCGCTTACCGTAAACAAACAAGGTAAATTTGTAAGTTATTGCATAGACTCTTGACGCTTATTCATAGTCTCGCTTCCGCGGGCACCTGACCGAGGCGCGGCAGCCCGACAGCTGGGCGTGCGTTTGAGAACAAGAGGAGGTGCCGATCTCGCGGGGGAAAGGTGCTCCGTCCGCGGGCGGTGAGTGCGCGATTTTCGTTTGTCATCGACACCGACTGTCAGCAGTGCGCAGTTGCTTGTCGTTGAAATCACGCACCAGATGTAACCCGAGTGGCCGCGGAGGGGGGATCTGCGAAGCCGCGCTGCTGCGTGCTGCCAGGTCGCGACTGTGTCGTTCGACGGCACCGAGAGGGCCGCCGATGCAGAGGGAACAGATCGATGAGAGCAGCATCTGTTTGCCCCGAACGGCTTAGCTTGTCTATTCCCGGGACGCAACGCTAGCTGCATTTTTGTTAAGTTACGATGTATTCAAAGGAAATATATATGTTGTTTTCGTCAATAATAGCCGTCGGCCACGCGGAAGGACGCCGCTGGCGGCGTGGTCCGTCGCGAGTGCCGACGCTCCAGCGGGCCACGGAACGTGCCATCCCAGCAGGGGGGGCCGCATGAAGCCCACGGACGATCCGCAGCGCGAGAACAGGGCCCTGCGCGAGCGCTTCTCCAACCTCAACGCGGCCATCTTGCGGATCAACGCCAGCCTCGACCTCGACACCATACTCAGCGAGGCGGTGGAGAGTGCCTGCGACCTGACAGGCGCGCGCTTCGGCATCATCACCCCGGTCGACGAGGCGGGCGTGCGCCTCGACTCGGTGTGCTGGGGCCTCACCCCCGAGCAATGGCGTGAGACGGCCGCGTGGCGTGACAAGGTCCCGATGTTCGAGCACCTGTCGCGGTTGCCCGGGGCGTTCCGGGTCGCGAACCTAGGGGTCTACATCCGCTCGGTCGGCCTTGAGCCCGCCCCGACCTTCTCGTGCACCTTCCAGTACGCACCGATGCGCCACCGGGGCGCGCACGTGGGCCACTTCTACCTCGCGGGAAAGGCGGGCGGGCAGGAGTTCAGCGACGAGGACGAGGAGGTGGTGGCGCAGTTTGCGTCCCAGGTTGCGGCGGTGGTCGCCAACGCCCGCGAGTACCACGGCGAGCGGCGTGCGCGGGCTCGCCTGGAGGCCTTGGTCGAGACCTCGCCGGTCGGCGTCGTGGTCTTCGATTTGCAGAGCGGTCGGCCCGTGTCGTTCAACCGCGAGGCGCGGCGGATCATGGAAAGCTTGCGCCTGCCGCGCCGACCGCCGGAGCAGTTGTTAGACCTGATCCTGTGTCGGCGGGCCGACGACCGCGAGATCTCCCTGGGCGAGTTCCCGCTCGCACAGCAACCCGGCAAAGGCGGGACGGTGTGGGCCGAGGAGGTGGAGCTTGCGGCGCCGAACGGGCGCAGCGTCCACACGCTGGTCAACTCGACCCCGGTCCAGTCGCCCGGCGAGGGCGTGGAATTGGCGGTGATGACGCTGCAGGACTTGGCACCGTTGGACGAGATCGAGCGCCAGCGGGCCGAGTTCCTGAGCCTAGTCAGCCACGAGCTACGCGAGCCGCTGACCTCGGTTAAGGGCTCGGCAGCGACGCTGCTGGAGGAGGGCGAAGCGCTCGAGGCGGCCGAGCGGCGCGAGTTCTCCCGCATCATAGTCGAGCAAACCAATCACATGCGGGGGCTGATCAGCGACCTGCTCGACGCGGGGCGTATCGGGGCGGGCACGCTGACGGTCGTGCCTGAACCGGTGGAGGTGGCCGAATTGGTAGAGCCGGCGCGCAGCGCGTTCCTGAGCGGTGGCGGCCGGCACGGCATCTTGGTTGACCTACCGGCCGGGCTGCCGCGCGTGATGGCGGAGCGCCGGCGCATCGTGCAGGTGCTAGGCAACCTGATCTCCAACGCGGCGCGGCACGCTCCGGATTCGTCGCCGATCCGGCTGGCGGCGGCGCTCGAGCATGCGCACGTGTCGATTTCGGTCACCGACGAGGGCCGTGGGGTGGCGCCGGAACAGCTGCCGCATCTGTTTAGCCGGCACGTCGCGGGAAAGGAGGGGGCTCCGCTGGGCCGCGGCCTTGGGCTGGCGATCTGCAAGGGTCTGGTGGAGGCGCACGGCGGGCGCATCCGGGCCGACAGCGCCGGCCTCGGCCGTGGCGCGACGTTCACGTTCACGATCCCGGCGGCCGCCGAGCCCAGCGGCGCTGTGCTGGGCCGCTCCGGCGACCCTCCGCGGGCGGCCGCGGGCAGTGACGAGCCTTCACGAATCCTCGTGGTGGACGACGACCCGCAGACGCTGCGCTTCGTCCGCGACGCGCTCTGGCGGGCTGGCTACGCTCCGCTCGTGACGGGCGTCCCGGAGGAGATCCCGCACCTCATCCAGAGCGAGAGGCCGCAGCTGGTCCTGCTCGACCTGCTGCTGCCCGGCAGCGACGGCATCGAGCTGCTGGGGCGAGTCCCTGAGCTCTCCGACCAGCCGGTGATCTTCATCTCCGCCTACGGCCGCGACGAGACGGTCGCGCGGGCACTCGAGTCCGGCGCGGCCGACTACCTCGTCAAGCCCTTCTCGCCGACGGAACTGGTCGCGCGGGTCCGGGCGGCGCTGCGTAGGCACGTCGAGCCCCCGCCGTTCGCGACCGGGGACCTCGCCATCGACTACCAGCGCCGCCGGGTGACGCTAGGCGGGGCCGCTGTCGACCTCACCGCCACCGAGTACGAGCTGCTGCGCCTGCTCTCGCTCCACGCAGGGACGGTCGTGACCCACCAGACCCTGTTGCGCCGGGTGTGGGCCAGACACGACCGCCCCCAGGCCAACTTGGTGCGCATTTTCGTCCGGAATCTCCGCCGGAAGCTCGGCGACAGCGCGGGCCGGCCGATATACATCGTCAACGAGCGGGGAGTGGGCTACCGGATGCCTGCGCCGGGTGACCTGTAGGTCCTCCCCGCCGGGTGGGAGAGGCCGGCTCCAGCTGTCGGAACTCCGCACGTGCCGCCCCGTGGCCGTCGCCAGTTGCATCAATGCATCGATTTGGGCCTTCCGGACGCGCCAGGCGGCCTGCCGAGTCCGGCGACGGGCCGCTTCCACCGCCGTCCCGGCCGCAGACACCAGATACTTCACCAGACCGGTCAACGTTCGGTCGGTGGTAGCCCGGCATCGCCGTGTGCGCGAGTGAGCAAGAGTCGCTGCGGGCCTCACTGTGGAGCGGGACTTCAGCCGCTGGCACAGAGTCCGCGATTCTCGGTTGCCGGGAGAAGCGGATGATTCTCGATGGACATGGACAGCTAGGGGCAGGCGCCCGCGCGACGCGGAGACGGGCGCGGATGCGCAGTGAAATCCGAGTCGTTGATTCCAACGCAGTCGTCAGATAGGCTTGTTCCGACCGGGGAGGTGTGACGGCGGCGCGCTACTGTGAGCATGCCCGCGTGTTGAACGGCAGATTGGGCTTCATCGACCTCTTCTGGCCGGGCATGCTCCTCGTGGGATTGAAGAGTGCCAGAACCACCTCAAGTCCAGCCCGGGGCGTTTCGGGATGTTCTTGAAGGGCAGTAAGGCCTCGTGACTTCCCTGCTCGCCATCAAGATCGCCGCCATTGTTGCGAGTCGCGCAGTGGCCGCTGTCGGCGGCGCTATTCCCATAGTCGCGACCCGCCACCGTGCTAGTCACCGCTTCTTCTCGTTAGGGAATTCCTTAGCTGGCGGCATCTTTCTCGGCGCGGGATTCATCCACCTCCTTCCCGAGGCGGCAGAGTTGCTTGGCAGTGTTGTTGAGTACCCAGTTGCACCGCTCTAAGCCGCAGTTGGCGTGTCCTCGCTATTGCTGGTCGATCGTGTTGTGTTGGAGACTCGCGTCGGTCCCGATCAAGATAAGGCAAAGAGCCGGCCGATCTATCCCTACGTCTTGCTGGTTGTGCTGTCGATCCACTCGGCTACCGTCGGCGTGGCCCTTGGGCTTCAGTCTGAAGCCGTCACGTCTCTGCTTGTCATCGTCGCCATCCTCTGCCACAAGGGCTCGTGCAGATTCCGAAGGAAAGTGAACACCCATTCCGATTGAAAATGAACGGTCAT
>VXRL01000083.1 GCA_009838515.1 Terriglobia bacterium
CGGTTTCGATGAAGTCGTCGCCCGACATGTGGATGTCGTTGTTGTAGATGTCGATCGAAGACGCCCGCCGCTCCGGATCCGCCTCGGGCGTGCCGTAGGTGGAAATTCCGATGCCGTCGTGAAAGTACGCCACGGCGTTGTGAGCGATGACGTGGCCGGGCCCGTACACCTTCACCGCATAGTAGCTCCGCACTTCGTGCGAGCCGTAGGGCCCGACACCGCGCCACAGTGGCCCGGTCCAGCCCACCAGCAGGTTACGCTGCTCGGAGCGCCCCAGAAAGATGTTGTCGGCGATGTAGAAGTCGCTCGAACCCGCATACTCGGTCCAAACTCCGAATCCGATGTCTTCGAAGCGGCAGTTCTTCACCGTCAGGTTCCGCGCCCCGGCAACGCCCTTGAATCCAGCGAATATCGCGATGTCCGTATTGCGAAACGTCAGCCCCTCGAAGATGTGGTGGGCTGAAGCGCTGACATCGAAGAGCCGGTGGTTCCCCGCCCCGTCGAACACCGCATCACCGTCGCCCGCCGCGCGGATCGTGATCGGCTTCTCGGCCGTCCCCTTAAGCGTGAGCCAGTTCGTGCCGTCGAACGGGGTCATCATCGGATCGACATAGTTCAGCCGATCATTGCGGTACAGACCGGCGTGGACGAGAATCGTGTCGCCCGGGCCAACCGGTCGCTCCCAGACGACACTCCAGTCACCTAGACCCGCTCCGTAATGGGCCTGCAGCAAGCTGGTGAAGTGCGGCTCCAGTTTGTCGCCCTCATGGTCGGGAGGGTAAACGTGCAGCACGCGCCCGCCCTCGTAGGGCATCGGCTCAGTGCGCGTGGCGACTCGCACCAGATGCTCGGTTTGTCCGCTCGTGCCATCCGGGTCCGCGAGCTTGAAGCGACACTCGTATTCCGTACCCGGATCGAGGTTGAGAATGCTGCCGGCAAAGCCGTCTGGCACGGTGTAATCCAGGTGCTCGCGCGTGCGGAAGACGCGCTCGCCACCGATGCGAACCAGCGGCAGCGCTTGGCGCCACGCGGCCTCCCCCGCCCTGCGAAATTCCACCGTAACGCTGGCGTCGCGGTCGTCATCTCCGCTGATGGCCCATTCGAAGCCGAGATTGTGCAGCGTCGGGTGCTCGACGGTGAACCTGCCCGCATGCACAGCATCTTCGGCAGCCAGCGCACCGCCTGCGAGCAGTAGAAGCGCGATCAAGCGCCCCGCCACTGCGCTCGCAGCCCGCCTCGCCACGTTCTTCATCTCACCGTTCCCGAGCAGGATTCGCGGCGCGCATCGCGGGCACGCATGCGCACTGTCTATTCCCCTTGATAGTCGATCCAGATCGGACTGCCCCAAGCCATGTTGTCGTCTGCTTGGATAACGCGCACGTAGTAGTAGTGCATTCCAGGCTCGATGTCAGCGTCCGTGTACGCGAACGTGAGTTCGCTGACATCGGGATGCGCGGTGTAGGCAAAGGTGTTGTCCTTGATGATGTCAATCTGCTTGACCTTGTCCGTGCCGATCACGCGCACATCGAAACGCGGCGGAACGCTGGCGGCGAACTCCTCGCCCATCGCATGCCCTCCGCTCTGGAAGTCGACGATGATGTTCTCGGTAGCCGCATAGGTGCGGCGGGCATAGAGCGAGTCCCAGATGTCCCCGTAGGTCCGGGCGGGCGTATAGGCCACGGCGTACGACATGTGCGTGGAGCGGTGGTCGGAACTGGCGATGAAACCCATCTTGTAGCCCTTTTCCAGAGCGTTCCAAATGAAGCCTTTGGGCCGCATGTCGCCAGAGGTGATATAGCCGCCCACTACAATCCTCTCCGCCGTCGCGCTGCGCGGTGCGCCGAGGTACTCATAGGAGTCGCGATTGCCTTGGAACATCTCCACCAGGCGTTCGGCGCGCTCGTCGTTGTACCGCCAGTCCGTGCCCATTTGCGTGGCCGGCGTGTGGGGAATGCTGATCGCCTTCGGGCGCCCCCCGTCCAGGAGCTGCTTCCACAATTCCAGCGTGTCGTCCTCGGCAACACCGATCGGGCGGTCGCCGAGCTTGATCCGGACGGGAGCGTAGCCGCGCCCGCGCCAGACGATGTTGCGGTGTCCGTCTGGGTAGCCGACCGTCCGCTCGTAGTTCAGCACGGGATAGAAGACCCCCGGGATCTTATAGACATCCACGGCCTTGTCCACCATGCGCCACATGTAGTCGGTGTCGGCCTTTTCAGGCAACACATGCTCGGACGGTCCGAGGAAGTCCATCTGTGCAGCGTCGATCGCGTAGCGGTAGGAGTCATACAGGCTGCCATCGCTATAGCCATCGAAGGAAAGGTCGGTATGCCGGTGCAGATCGCCCCAGACGAGCTGGTAGTTCTCCCCACCCGCTTCCATTTGGTAGGTCTTCCACAGCGGCTGGGTCGTTTCAGGGACCGAGTCGGCCACGGGCTCGGGAGCCGCCAGATCATCGGTCCCGACGAAGTACTCGTCCGTGACAGCGCCGCCAAGCGTGCGCGCCAAGGCGAGCTTGCCCGCATAGACGTCGTATTGCCAGAAGCGATCCGACCCGGCCGGGTAGCTCTTGCCATCGGTCTGCGAGACGATCCACAGGTCTCCGGAGCGATCCACCGCTGCCGCCGGGCGCTGCTCGTTGCGCCCGTCCGAGAACGGAACCCACACGGGCGGCGTCCAACCATGGCCGTCAAACATCGTGACCTTGTAGTCCCAGTAGGGAAAGATCGAGCGCGCCGACACGGTCGGGGAATTGGCGCGCCCCAGAGTGCGCGTGCGCAGGATCGCCCACACGCGTCCCTTGCCATCGACCTGCAGCATCGGGTACTCGGTGTAGGTCTGGCGGGCGCTGTCCAGGCCGAGCGCCATCCAGCTGCCGGTGATCGGGCTGGGCGGAAAGCGCTGGTCGATGGGCGGAACCGGCCTGACGATGCGTCCGCGGTCAAGCACGCGCACCTGCGCCTGCCGATGAAAGTACAACCCGCTCTCGCCGCGGTGTATGCCGTTAATGCCGTAGTGGTCCTTGCCCCAGTTCGGGCCGCCGTTATCCCAAGCCATCCAGAGCCGGTCGCGGTGGTCATAGGCCAGGCTCACGTGGGCCTGAAAGTCCTCGCTGGCCGTGATGCGCTCCAACGGCTGCAGCCGCCCGGAGACAAACCGCCGCAAGAAGATGTCGTAGTTGCCGTGACGGTAGCTGTCCCAGGCGATCGCGAGCTCTCCGCGCGAGTTGAGCGCTAGCGCGGGCTCCCAGTCGTTGGCTGGGTGTTCCGTAACTTTGATCGGAGGCCCCCAACTGTCTCCGCGCCGGACCATCAGCGATACGTCGGTGTTGCCCTTCGCGCCAGACTGGTAGACAAGGTACACATCCCCGTTCTTGGCGGCCGCCATGCGCGGAAAGGTGTCCGGCCCGGGACCGTTGGTAAGGGCTCGGCCCGAGGGCTTGCCGCCCAACTCGTAATCGGCCTGATAGAGCTGCACGACGCCGTCGCGGATCGCCGAGGCCACCGCCGTCACGGCGCCGGCCTTGGTGGCGATCAGGGAAACCTGGTAATAGTCGCCCGCTGGAGCGAGTGTGATCGCCTCGTCCCAAGACTCACCGTCGGGCGAGGAGCGCACTTGGATCGTATCCGCGCCATCCTCGAAGGCTATCCACGCTACCCAGACACGCCCGTCGGGCCCGATCGCGATGGCGGGATAGTCATCGTCAGCCAGCGCATCTGACATGCGCCGCGCCAACGGCACGCGCTCGATTCGGATGCGCCCGTCCAAGCGTTCTAGCGGTTCATGAAAACGGATCTGGCCGGGACGAAACTCTGCCTCGCCCTGGGCTGTCTGGATCGATATGCGCACTGCGTCGCCGCCAGCGACATCGACGACAACCCCCTTCCAGCGGGTCGGAGAAAAGGCGGCTTCGTCCCTGGGCTCCATCTGGAGACGGCCGTCCCACTGGTTGCCGCAGCGCCAGCCGGAGCGTTCGAAAGACTCCCCCGAGCCGAAGTGGTGGGAGGCGACAATTTCCGCCGAACCACCAGCCGCCGCTAGCGAGCCGCTCCAATCCACCACGGTCTTGTCGGCGCCCCCGAAGAGGATCCGGAACCTGTCCGCGGCACCGAGCGGCACGGCCGCCGCCAGAGCCAGGACAAAGACAAGCCCGCGGGCTAGTGATGTTGCAGTGATCTCTCGGGGCACGCTAACAACCTGCCCAATCATACCCAAGACGCGCTCTCGCCAGCCCACGACAGTCCATAATCGCCGGACAAGACACCCAACTCAGCCAGCAAACGTCTTTGCAGCTAGACGGTTTAGCGAGTGCTGCAGGCCCAGTGGCGATTGCACTTGGGAAACGAAGCTTTCGCGGCGGTCGGAAGGGAGTGCCGCACGCGAGTCGACACTGCCCCGGTACGACGCATTGGAGCTGCGCACCAGGTGCTGACCTCTCTGGCCGGCTTGGCACAGCTTTCCGGCTTGGTGAAGCACATGGGACCGGCGGAGGCGCTGTTGCGTGGCGTTCGACTCAAATAGCGCCGGCGCGGTGTCGCAGGCGACGGCGCGCCGGGCGATTCCGCTGTGCCGTCCACAAGTCGATGAGCCTGCTCGATCGGCAAACTGGGGAGCCGGTGCACAGCCTGCGCTACTTCGCCAGCCTTCTGCGGGAAGTGCGGGCGGAGTCCTTCCCAGACTTGTCCTGGCAGCCCTTTGAGTTCAGCCGCCGCTGCGAGCGGCTCGGCTAGGACCGACGCGGAGGCTACTGGCAAAGCCCCTCCAGATTCGGAACTGGCTAGCTCGTCTGGAGTGGTCCAGGCATCCAATTCCTCGCCGGGAGTCTTGTCTCCGGCACCCTCCGAGATTAAAGGTACAATCACTGTGGTCGGCAGTTCAGAGATGTAGCGAAGTCCACCTTAGATTCACCGACCAGCTGCCTAAGAGAACCACACCTCTCCATGCACCCGCCATCATCTCTCGCTTCATGAGTATCGACGCGCTATTGCGCATCGGTCTGCTCGTCGTCACCGCCAAGCTGAGCGAAGGCCTCCTGGGGCGGCTCGGCTTGAGCACCATCGTGGCGTACACGCTGGCCGGTGTGCTGCTGGGCCCTGCAACCGGCATCGTCGAGCCGACGGACGACATCAGGATTTTCCTCGCCGTCGGGGTATCCGTCTTCTTCTTCCTCATCGGCCTCGACGAACTCGACCTCCCAGGCTTGAAGGCCACGATCCGCGGCCCCTATTTCGTTGGCGCGACGGTATCGGTCGCGATCTCGGTGCTCGCGTCTCTGGTCGTGACGTCGGACCTCTTCGGCCTAGAATTCGCGTTGGGACTCGAATTCAACGAGGCGCTGGCGGTCGCCGGCATCCTGTCGCTGTCCAGCCTAGGCCTCGTGGTCAAGGTGCTGTCCGACCTCGGCCTCCTTAAGAAACTGATCGGGCTACGGATATTCACGGCCGTCATCATCGCGGAGGTGCTCGCCCTGCTGCTGGTTGGAGTGACCATCGGCGAGGTCGTCCATGAGACGAGCGTCAGCGGCGTGCTGCGGCTGATCGGGCAAATCACCGGGTTCGCGGTGGCTACTTGGTTCGTGTCGGCAAAGGTGCTGCCCGCCGCCATCGATGTCCTCCAGCGCTTGCTGCACGTGTCGGAGCTCTCGTTCGGGTTGTTGATCGGCAGCCTCTTTCTCGTGGTAGCGGGCGCCGAGCGCATCGGGCTGCACGGCTCGCTGGGCGCACTCCTGTTCGGCGCGTCACTGTCGGGACTGCCCCACCGTATGCGCGCAGACATCATGCCCGGTGTCCGGAGCATCGCGGATGGCCTCTTCGTACCTCTCCTATTCGCGTCTGCCGGTCTGTATCTGGACTGGTCGTTCACGGCCCTGCCCGCGAAGACCATAGTCGCCGTGACCCTCATCCCGTTCGCGGGGAAGTTCGCCGGCGCCCTCATCGGCACCTACGTAGCGCGGCTGGACACACCGGTCGTCCTAGCCACGGGCTTGATGGCCAAGGGCGTCGCCGAGATCGCCCTCCTGCTCGTCCTGCTCGAGACTGGAGTGATTGCGCGGGAAGTCTTCTCGCTGCTCACGTTCATCATGTTCGGCTACATCTTGGTGATGCCTTCGGTCATCGGCCTAGCCGCCGGCAAGGCCAAGGACCCGGAGCAAGCGACGCCACCGGGGACGGTGCCGCCGTCGTTCGCCCGCCATGCGCTGGAAGGGGTGAGCGTAAGCTCGATTATGGATCGTACGCGCCCCTACCCCGCGCCAGAGTTGCCGGTGCGAGACTTCCTAGCCGACTGGACCATCCCGAATCAGCAGGACTACCTCGTCGTCGAAGGCGACGCTCCGGTGGGCGCCGTGTCACTGGCAAGGGTGCACCGCCTAGAAGAACGCTTGCGGGCAGAAACTCCCCTGAGAGACCTGCTGCGCCGCAACATTCCGCGCGCTTGGCCGGACGAGCCGGTCGACGACGTGCTGGAGCGGATGACGGACCAGTCGGTGTCCGTCATTCCGATCATGGAGCGGGACACGGGCCGGTTTCTGGGCTCGGTCGCCAGCTACGACATCGTGGACTTGGTCGTGCTAATGCGCGAAATCGAGGGCGAGGCGCAACGAGTTCCCGCCGGCGAGAACCCGGCACGCGGTTGAGCAAGCCCTCCCGCATCTCGGGCACCGAAATCCTGCCAGCGCCTAGGAGTCCCCTGGGGTATCGACCGGGCACCTGCCATTGACGCAGAGAGATCGCTCGCGGACGCCTACCTGCGATAGATTGCCCGGCCACGGCGGCAGAGTGCGCCCGGGCAGAGCGGGAACCGACCGGCGGGGCGCTCCGGGACGGGTGTGCCCGGTCAACGGATCTGAATCTAGGTGCTGCCGAAGGCGATCCAATCGACGCCCTCCAGCCGCCCGCGCCCGAGATTCGGCTAGCCTGACAGGTCGAACACCCGGCCGGAGAGGCCAACTTCACGGAGATCCATCGCGAAGGCTAGCTTGACCGGGAATCTGAGGAGACAGTTCCGGAACGCGAGTGGCGCTATGGTGAAACGTAGAGTCTCGGACACCGTCGTGGACACGCGCGCGAAGATCGTCGAACCTAAGACGCTGGCTTCCTGCGGGCGGCGAACACACGCTGCCAAGGGATGGTTCGACGTCTTGACCTCCGAGCATTGCGATCTGCTGGAGCAAGCTCGGCCGGCGGACCACAAGTTACTGGTGCTGGTCTACCGAGAGACAGAGGATCGCCCGGCGCCGCTGCCCGCATACGACCGAGCGCAAATGGTGGCTGCCCTCGCGTGCGTGGACTTCGTCTGCATCGCCGACGCGTCGGACGCGGACGCGATCGTGGCCAGCGCGGGTGCCGAGCCGGCACTCGACGTGGATGTGAGGCAGTCTCGCGACGTAGTCCGTCATGTCGTTGCTACCCAACGCAGCTAGATGCTCACCGCCGCGCATCCTAGTGGTGCGCTTAGGGGCCATGGGAGACATCATCCAGACCCTGCCAGCGGTCGCGGACCTGCGCAGGGGCGTTCCGGACGCCCGGATCGCGTGGGCCGTGGACAGCCGTTGGCGGGAGCTGCTAGCGGGAAACCAAGACATTGACGAGGTCATCAGTTTGCGCCTACGGGCATGGCTAGACCCCGGATCCAGGCCTGATGAGAGAGCCGGGGGAGCGCTCAGGAGGATGCGACGGAACGATTTCGATCTGGCTCTGGACATGCAGGGTCTGATCAAGTCCGCAGCGGTTGCCGCAGCCTCTAACGCAAAGACCGTAGCCGGGCTGGATCATAGCCTGCTACGCGAGCCGCACGCTGCCCTTCTCTACGACCGCCGCATCAAGACGGCCGAGACTCACGTAATCGATCGCTACCGCGAACTCGCGGCCATGGCGACCGGCTTCCGGCCGTTGCCGGAGGCTCGCTTTCAGCTGCCGTCGGGCGAGCTGCGAAGCGGCCTGCCCGAGCGCTTCGTGCTCACCAGTGCGCAGGCTGGCTGGGGTGCCAAGCAATGGCCGCGGGAGCGCTATAGCGAACTCGCGGCAAGGCTCTGGAACGAGCACCGAATCCCGCTTGTCGTCGATTGCGCTCCGGGCGGAGAGGCACTTGCCAACGCCATTCGCGACGCCGCACCCGAGGGAGCGGTCCACTCCCACCCCTCGACGCTCTCGCAACTGATCGGGGCGACCCGCCGGGCCGCGGCTGTGGTGGGCGTGGACAGCGGCCCTCTACATCTGGCCGCGGCCCTGGCCCGGCCCGGCGTGGCGATCTTCGGCCCCACCGATCCGGCCCGCAACGGGCCACACGGGTCGAGCATGACGGTATTGCGAGCAGCAGACGCAGCGACAACCTACAAGCGGACGGCTGAGCCCAGCCCGTCAATGCGGGCCTGGTCCGCCGACGCGGTCTACCGCGAACTCGTTGCCCGATTGAACTCAGTAGACTGAGACCCATGCAGCGATTCGTGCTTTCCATCGTCGCAGTGCTGGCGCTCGTCGCGCCGCCGCCGGCTCCGAGCCAGTCTCCCGACAGGCTTAGCGGACGTGAAGCGGCAGAGGTAATGGATCGCATCTCGGACCTGCTGGAAGCGACGCGCATCGTGATTCCCGAGCTCTCAAGGGCCGGAGCGCCGCTGCAGGAGAACTTCCGGCAAGGCGTGAATACCCTGCGCACCACTCCCAGCCGCGATCACACCGGCGTGCTGTACCAGATGCTGACGAACGCCAAGGCCTACCTGCAGCTGTCGGACACGCTACCGAAGTCGAGCGAATTCTCCGAGGACATTGGGCGCCAGCTGACCGAGCTGCGCGAGGGCATCCAGAAGCTCGAGGCCCATTTCCGGGCCACGCTGGCATTGCGGGAAGAACAGGTGCTCGGCTCCGACCGCGACAACCTGCGCAGGTATGCGGATTCCAATCGCATGGTCGGGCCCGTCCAGACCAGCGACCCGAGAGTTGTGTTCTTGGGCGACTCGATCACCGACGGCTGGCGGCTGAACCAGTACTTCGCCGGCAAGCAGTACCTCAATCGCGGCATTGGCGGGCAGATCACGGGCCAGATGCTGGGCCGTGCCAAGCCCGACGTGATCGATCTCCAGCCCAGCGTGATGGTGCTGCTGGCCGGCACGAACGACCTAGCGCGAGGCGTGCCCGATGCCACCATCCGACACAATCTGGAGGCCATCGGCCTGCTGGCCGAGGCGGCCGGAATCGTCCCGGTGATGGCCTCCATCCTGCCGGTCAGCGACTACCACAAGGAGGCGAACCCGCGCTTTCTGCGCACGCCCTACCGCGACCCCACGCGCATCGTGCGGCTGAACCGCTGGCTGGCGGCGCTCTGCGAGTCTAAGGGCTGGGGCTTCCTCAACTACCACGATGCTATGGTCGACGAGGCCGGCCGGCTGCGCCAAGATCTCGCCGACGACGGCCTGCACCCCAATACCGAGGGCTACAAGGTCATGGCCCCGCTCGCCGAGCAGGCCGTCCAAGCGGCGCTCTCGAAGACCGGCCCGCGCCGCAGGCGGCGCTAGCCTCAGCGGCCGGAGGGCGCACCGCGCCGGCGGCGAGCGCGGAGATTGGTAAGCTGATTAAACGTTACGGCCGGACTCTTGCGGGCGGACACTCTGCGATGGCCATCCTTGACTTCTTCCGACAGGCGCCGAGGCGCCAGTCCCAATCCGCGCGCGACTCCGATACGGTACTGCGGATCAGCCAAGCTATTGACAGGCTGCCGGAGGAGCAAGCGAAGTACATCGCGGCATTCGCCTTTATCTTGGGCCGGGTGGCCAACGCCGACTTCGACATCAGTACGGAAGAGATCGCCGAAATGGAGCGCATCGTGGAACGTGTGGGCGGCCTGCCCGAAGAGCAAGCCGTTCTGGTGGTGCAGATCGCGAAAGGACAGCACAAGCTGTTCGGAGCAACCGAGAACTTCGTCGTCACCCAAGAGTTCAACCGCGTCGCGACGCGCGCCCAGAAGCAAGCGCTGCTGCACTGCCTGTTCGCCGTGTCGTCCTCGGACGATTCCATCAGCGTCAAGGAAGACAACGAGATCCGAGCCATCAGCAAGGAACTGCGGCTCGATCATGCAGATTTCATCGCAGCCCGATCAATCTACAAGGAGCACTTGAGCGTCCTGAAGGACTGAGCCCGGAGGCCGGCCGGCCCAAGGGGGCGGCGCGGGCGCGGTAGGAGCCATCCCGAGACAAGGAGCTAGATCGAACATGGAGATCGCGACATTCGGAGCGGGCTGCTTCTGGGGCGTGGAGGTCGCTTTCGGCAGCGTGCCGGGCGTGACGTCCACCTGCGTCGGCTACGCGGGCGGCCACCTGCCTGACCCGTCGTATCGGGACGTGTGCGCGGGCGAGACAGGACATACCGAAGTGGTCCGCGTAGAGTTCGACGAGCGTCGCGTCAGCTACGAAACCCTGCTGGAGACTTTCTGGTCGTGCCACGACCCGACCCAAGTCAACCGCCAAGGCCCCGACCTCGGCTACCAGTACCGCTCGGTGGTCTTCTGCGAGCACGACGGCCAGATTGCGGCGGCCGAGGAGTCGAAGCTGAGACTGGAGGAGAGCGGCCGACACAAGCGTCCTATCGCAACCGCGATCGAACGCAGCCACTCTTTCTACCTCGCCGAGGATTACCATCAGAAGTACTTGGCCAAGCGCGGCATGGCGACCTGCCACGTCTAGGGCGTAGCCTGTACTAACGGTGAACGGGTCGTTACCCGGCGACGGTGTCAGCCCGCTTCGGCCAGCTCTCAGGTGCGCCCAATGTCGATGATGCTCGAGGAGATCAGGCAGCAGCCTGCAGTCTTGGAGCGCATTCTGGCCAGCCCGCAGGACGGTCTTGAGCGAATCGGCCGACGATTCTCGCGAGGTCGTCCCGATTTCGCCGTAATCGTGGCCCGCGGAACTTCCGATCACGCTGCGATCTTCGGCCGCTACCTGTTCGAGATCACGCTCGGCCTGCCGACCCTGTTGGCCGCGCCGTCCGTGGCGACGCTGTACGACCGGCTTTCGCTGCCGCCGGGAGCCTTGGTGATCGGCATTTCGCAGTCGGGCGAATCGACCGACATCAACGGCTATGTCGAAGCGGCCAAGTCGTTGGGCGCTTTCTGCGTCGGAATCACGAACGAAGCGGACAGCACACTGGCGGGATTGGCGGACGAAGTGCTCGCCACCCAAGCCGGCAGGGAGAAGAGCGTTGCGGCGACTAAGACCTACACAGCCCAGCTGGCCATGCTGTACCGGCTGGCCCGCGCTCTCGGGGCGGGCATCAGCCCGGACGACCTGAAGAAGATTCCCGGTGCCGTGGCGGTGCAGCTCGAAGGCGAGCGTTCGGTGCGGAGACTGGCAGAGAGCTTTCGCGACATGTCACACGCCGTGGTGATCGGCCGCGGCTTCAACCAGGCCAACGGCTTCGAGTTCGCGCTCAAGCTGATGGAGACGTGCTATGTCGTGGCAACGGGATTTTCAGGAGCCGACTTTGCGCATGGGCCCATCGCCATAGTCGAAGAGCGGTTCCCGGTCTTCGCGTTCAGCCCTGTAGGCCCAACCTTCGAACAGACTAAAACCCTGCTGTCCCGACTCCATGCCAGTCAAGCCGAGACCGTCTGCTTCGGCCCCCCGGCTACCGTGCGGGCACTGCCCAGCGCGCAGCGAATCGAGGTCGCCGAGATCCCGCCATCCAGCCCGGACCTTCCTCGCGACCTGCTCTCGGTGATCCCGATGATCGTCCCGGCACAGTTGTTTGCCGGCCACCTGTCTGCCGGCAAGGGCCTCAACCCCGATCGCCCCCGAATGCTCTCGAAGGTCACTCAGACCCTGTAGGCGGCCCGCCGGGTCGCAGCGCCGTCTACAACGATGATCGCTGCTAGCCCCCTGCCAGAGGCACTCGCGCCAGCCGAGCGGTGCCGAAGTAGCGCGTCCCGCGGCCCCCTTCATCGCGAGTTTCCAGAAGGCCCTCGTTGCGCGCTCGGGCGAACAGGTCTCGGTAGGTCTTCAAGCCGTAGTTCGCGCACTTGAAGCCCGGCCGGACCTCCAATACCGCATCCTTGAGTTCGTCGCGACTCAGGCCCGGACCAACCAGTTCCTTGTTCGCCCGCAACACCGGCACGATCAGCGCGAGCGCATCGGCCACCGGCCCGCCAACCTTGAATTCCAAATCAACGCTCGGAACCAGCGGCCGCGCCGGAGCGGCGGCCCTCAACGTTTCCGCCTTCGCCTCTGCCGGGGCTTCCCCGGCCACACGGGGTTGGGCAGGCAAGCCCGCAGCCGCACGCGCGGCTTCGTCCCCCCGTGACTTCGCGACGACGATTCGGCCATCTGCCTCGGCCAGGGTAAACGACCCATCGCGCGCTATCTGCTCTAGTAACGGCTGGAAGGCCGTCCTGCGCACGCCGTACGACCTGAACTTGGGTTCAATCCGCAGCGCCGTCTCATACAGCAGCCCAATGTCTGCGACATGCCCGTCGTTCTCGATGCATTCAATCGCCCCCTCCAGCACCGATACCACGGCCTCAAGGGCGTCTCCTCGAGGCTGTCTCACCGCCGTTTCGGCTGCATCCGGCCGATCTGGGCGCTCAGATTCTGCCGGTCGGCTGCGGATCGTTGACGCACCTGAGCGACCTCGCGACGCGCCGGAACGTGCGAAGCCCCGCGACGCTTCGAATTCTCGCTGGGCCTGGATCTCGCGCGATCGGCCGTATCGTCGCGGGCGCTCGAACCGCTGCGGCTGCGGGGCGTCATGCCGGTCCGATATCGCCACACAAAACATGTGCTGGTCGATCGGCTTTCTCCACAGGTGGCCGGCTTCAAGCATCTGGTAGATCAGATCCTTGAAGCTGTCGCAGCCGAAACTTCGCGGATCCAAGTCCGGCTCGCAATAAGCGATGTGATCGGAGAGTTCGTTCATGAAGGGCGTCTCACCGCGACGGTCCATGTCTCGGATCGCATCCCTGACGTACGGGAGTGCCTCGTCGAACGCGTCGTAGCGATGTTTGCGCCTAGCCGACGGCTTCGGGCGAGTGCCATCCCGCTTGGAACCTTCCGTGGCTAGCAGGAGCTCTTCGTAGCTGATGAACTCGTTGCAGTTGCGACGCAGGTTGGAGCTGATCGAGTCCTGGCAGGCACAGATGTAGACCCGCTTGTTGTAGCGCTTGAGCTTGTGAATGAGCGGCAGGAAGTCGCTGTCTCCGCTGACGATGCAAAAGGAATCGATGTGCTCTTGGGTGAAGACCAGTTCCAGCGCCTCGAGCGACAAGGCGATGTCGGCCCCGTTCTTGCCGCCACTCGGGCCGGTCTCGAGATGTTCCATGCGCACGCCCTGCGCGGCCAGCTTTCTCTGAGTCTGCCTGGCGCCGGCATGGCGGCTCCAACTGCCGTAGGCCACCTGCGTGAGCACTTCGCCGCGGGAGCGGATCCAGTTCAGGACAAGCTGGTACTGGAAGCTGAGGTTCCGCGAGTCCTTGATGCCGATCGCGATGTTGTCGTAGTCAATGAATACGGCAAACCTTTCTCGTTGCGGCAACTCGGCCCTCCCTGGTCGAAACTCGCTTCAAGGCAGATGCCAACAGGTGCTGGGAGCGATCTGTACTGGCAGCTCGATGAACGAACTCAACCGCGCAATCAAGCTAGACCTCGGCAAATGGGGTAGAGATATTGTTTTCGTCTCACTTCTCAAGGGTGATGCTCAAGGCCTTCAGGAACTGCTGGTCTTGAGGCGTGAGGCTAGAGTCAAGATCCTTCGGCGCGGCCTGATCGACCACAGAATCGCCCGCCTTGGCGTTCCTCTGGCTGAAGCCAACGGTCGCCTCAAGCACTAACAGCACGTCGTAGCCTTCTTTCTTGATTTCGCCGATTACCTCGGCGATTCCTTCCGATTCGGATAAAGATTCGTCAATCGCATGCCCTAGGCGCTTGATGAGCTGCTTGAGTCGCTTATCCACGTGCGATCCACCGCATGCTCAACCGCTCCGCAACACACCTCGCGGCCAAGCCAAGCGCCTGTCTGTCGGTTATTGAAGCAGATGGTCGCGCGGTTTGCAAATGATTTTTCGAGCTGCGGCCGCGTACCGCCCGATCACGGCCGGGTTCAACCTGCCTTGCACCGCCGCAGAGAGGACGGTGACAATGGAGGGTACGGCCCATGACTGACGCAGAACGAGCCGAGCTGGCGCGCGAAATCGCGTTGGCGGCATCGGGCGCGGAAAGCGGTCATGCCTGTGCCTGCGGCGTCCCCGCCGATTCCGCGCCGGAGGTGACGCTAGCGAACGGGCTGGCGCACGCCCTCGACCTGTCGCTGCCGCGACCCGATGTGACGCAGGCCGAAGCGGTGCGCTTCTTGGATGCAGCCCGGCAAGCGCAATTCCGCTCGGTGTGCGTGCAGCCGAGATGGGCTGCTCTGGCAGTGCGCATGCTTGCCGGCGCCCGGTCGCGAGTGGCCTCATACGTGGGCTATCCGCATGGCGCGACGCTTACTCCCGCCAAGTGCGCGGAGGCTGAGCTACTGCTGCGGTTGGGAGTACACGAGCTTTGGATGGTCGCCGATATCGGAGCCCTGCGGGCCGGTGACCTAGACGCAGCGTTCATCGACATCCGGGCTGTGGCGCAAGTCGCCGAATGCCGCAAAGCGAGCCTGAACGTGATTCTGGAGTTGCCGCTGCTAAGCAATCGCCAAGGGATCGAAGCGTGTGTCGTGACGAAGCTTGCGGGGGCGACTGCGGCCGCCAGCGCCACCGGAATCTGCGCGAAGCCGACAGAACCGCGCCACATCGAACTGATGCGCCAGACCCTCAGAGACGACTTGGACGTGGTCGGATCTGGCGGTGTCGAGACGGTGTCCGCGGCACAATCGCTGCTTGCGGCGGGAGCGTCACGGGTGGAATCCAGCCGCGCGCTGGAGTTTGCGAGGGTCTCTCCGGCATGACGCTGTAGGCCGCGCTTCACGGGCCCGAACCCTTCCGGCCGCAGCCGATTGGGCTAATCTGAGAAGAGTTCGGCGGCGCCGGTCAGCCCACCTTCTTGACGCCGCCCACCGCGAGCGAGACACTTCTGCCTCGGGCATGTCAGGCGCGACCATGGCTACGAGCACCACGCCAGCCGCGTCCCTCGGCGCGAGCAGAGAAAACACCGACGGGATCGCCATCCTGCTGGAGGCGTCGGAAGCTGCGGCCGCAAACTCGCTTGACCTTGACGCCCTGCTCGTCGAGCTCTCGACGCTCGTGAGGAAGATCGTCGACTACGAGCTGTACGCGTTGCTTCTCCCCACCGAAGACGGACACCTGCGCGTTGCCCACTCCGTCGGGTTCCCTGACGAGGTGGTGGAGTCGCTGCGCGTGCCGCTCGGCACCGGCCTGACCGGTCGGGCGGTGGTTACCAAGGCGACAGTACTCGTGGATGACGTCGATCTCGATCCGGCCTACTTGCGGGCGATCGACTGTGTGCGCAGCGAGCTGGCCGTGCCCTTGGTCGCTCGCGATCAGGTCGTCGCGGTGATCGACCTGCAATCGGCGGACCCGAACGGCTTTGATCGCCGGGTTTCAGACCTGCTCGAACTGGTGGCGTCTCGCTTCTCGCTGGCGATCGACATCGCCCAGCTATACCACGCGCAAGAAAAGCATCGCTCAACCCTGGAAACTCTGCACAAAATCGCCCAAGAATACTCCAGCATTCTCAACCTGAACGATCTGTTGGAGAAAGTCGCTGGCATCGTGCACGACCTGATCGCCTACGACGCGCTAGCGCTGTACCTCAAGGATCCGCAGCGCCCGCTGCTGCGGCATTATTTCGGGGTCAAGTTCCAAGAGCGGGTCCACTGGCGGGACATGCCCATCGGCGATGGCTTGGTAGGCACTGCGGCGGCCTCAGGTCAGCCCGTGCTGGTAGCGGACACGTCGACGGACCCGCGCTACATCGAGTTTCTAGCAGGCGTCCGTTCGGAAGTTGCGGTGCCCCTGCTGCTCAAGGGAGACGTCATTGGCGTGCTGGATCTGGAGAGCCTCACTCCGTCGCGCTTCAGCAAGGACGATCTAGCGACGCTGGTGCTACTGGCGCCACAAGTGGCGGCAACCATCGAGAACGCCCGACTGTACGAGGAAAAGGAGCGCAACGAAGCGCGGCTGGCTGGCGACCTGGCCGCCGCCCGCGCCCTGCAGAGCCACCTGCTGCCGGACGGGAATCTGCGCGCAAAAGGGCTCGACATCGCCGCGAGGAACGATCCGGCAGCGGTGGTATCAGGTGACTTCTACGATTTCTACAGGCATGGCGGCACGATCGGCATTCTCAACGGCGATGTCAGCGGCAAGGGTGCCGCGGCGGCTCTCTACGCTGCTCTGGCGAGCGGCCTGCTTCGCTCGGCCGCACGGACGAGCCTGTCTCCGGGAGCGACGCTGCGGAGCGTCAACGAGGCACTGGTGGATCGCGGGGTGGGTGCCACTTTTCTGGCAGCCACCTACGCCAAGTGGCATCCCGGCGAGCGGCTGCTCGTGCTGTCTGGGGCGGGCCTGCCGTATCCGTACGTCTACCGCAGGGGCAAGCTGTCCCGCGTAGAGCTGTCCGGCATCCCATTGGGCCTGTTCCGGGATGCAAGTTATGACGACGTGAAGCTGGTCCTGCAGCCGGGCGACCTGGTGGTGAGCGTGTCAGACGGCTTCACCGAGAGCCTTGACGAACGTGACGAGGAGTATGGCGAGCAGCACCTGCTGAAGATCCTCGACGCCAACGGTGACGAGTCTGCCGATACGATCCTGCAGCGCATCTTCGCCGATGTCAGCCTCTTCAGCTCGCAAACGCCGCAGTCCGACGACCGGACGGCGATCGTCGTTCGCGTAACAGAGTGAGGCCTGCGGAGGACGCCCAGCCATGCCCCTTCAGGAGTTCCACTACCGGGACAACCAGCTCTACTGCGAGAATGCGGCCCTGAGCGCCATCGCACAAGCGGCCGGCACGCCCACCTACGTCTATTCTGCCCACGCGATACGGGAAAACTACCGCGCCTATGAACGCGCCCTTGCCGACGTGCCGCACCGAATCCACTACGCGGTCAAAGCCAACTCGTCCTTGGCCGTGCTGGCGCTGCTAGCGGCCGAGGGCGCCGGATTCGACATCGTCTCCGGAGGGGAACTCTACCGTGTGCTGCGTGCCGGCGGAGATCCGTCCTCAGTCGTCTATTCCGGGGTCGGCAAGACGGCGGCCGAACTCAAGTACGCGCTCGAGCAGCGCATCGGCGCGTTCAACTGCGAGTCGGAGCAAGAACTGGACATGCTCCGCGAGGTCGCGGCGCGCCTCGGCGCCAGGCCCGCCGTGGCCCTGCGGGTCAACCCGAACATCGACGCGAAGACTCATCCGTATATCTCGACGGGGCTTAGCGAGCACAAGTTCGGGATCGGACTGCAAGCCGCCGAATCGCTCTATGGCGAGGCCGCCAAATGGTCCCCGCTGGAATTCACAGGAATCAGCTGCCACATCGGGTCGCAGATCTTCGACACTAGCGTCTTTTCAGAGGTGTTGAGCCAGATGCTGGGCTTGGCGGCCCGCCTGCGCGTGCGCGGCTTGCCGATCCAAGGAATCAATCTAGGCGGCGGCCTTGCGGTCGGATACGAGCAGGGCCAGCCCAGCGCATCGATCTCAGGCTATTGCCGGATGCTATCTTCGGCTTTCGCGGGCAGCCGATTCGTGCTGGGCCTCGAGCCCGGACGGTCCATCGTGGGACAGGCCGGTGCCTTGCTGACCTCGGTCTTGGTGTACAAGCAAGCCGATCGCAAGACGTTCCTGGTCGTGGACGGGGCCATGAACGACCTGCTCCGTCCGGCCCTCTACAGTGCCCACCACGAGATCGTGCCGGTGTTCGACAACGGCGGGCCCCGGCTCCAATGCGATGTAGTCGGGCCGGTCTGCGAGAGCGGCGACTTTTTCGCTACCGGGCGCGAACTCCCGGCTTGCTCCGCAGGCGACCTGCTGGCAATCGCCACCGCCGGCGCCTACGGCTTCGTGCAGGCGTCGAACTACAACTCCCGCCCGCGGGCTGCGGAAGTGCTGGTGGACGGCGAGGCCTTCCGCGTCGTGCGCAAGCGCGAGACCCGCGAGGACTTGGTCCGCGGCGAGACCTTCTAGCCACTCAGGCCCTGCCGACGTGCGTGCAAGGGTTCAGAGGCTCGGCTCGAACGGCCACTTCGCCGTCGTGGTGTAGCCGCCATCGGAGGCGATTACCTGGCCCGTGATGTAGTCGCTGGCGGGGCTCGCTAGAAAGACCGCCAGTCCCGCGATATCGTCTGGTGTGCCAAGGCGAGGATTCGGCTGGACTCCCGCGAGCCACTCTTTCATGTGCTCCGGCTGCCACATGTCGCGGTTGAGATCGGTGAGGATGAAGCCCGGCGCTATGCAATTGACCTGGATGTCAGCGTGCGCCCATTCCGCCGCCAACACCCGTGTCAGTCCGGCCAGGGCGCTCTTGGTCATCGCATAGACCGACAGGTACGGCAGTCCCAATACGGACATGAGGCTGCCGATGTGCACGATCTTGCCGCCGCGTCCGCGCTCAACCATGCGTGCCCCGACCGCTTTGGTGAGATGCACGATACCGTGCAGATTCGTCTGCATGATCCGCTCGTATTCCTCTGGAGAGTAGTCCTGAAAGCGCTTGCGGATGTTGGTGCCGGCGACATTGACCAAGATGTCCACGTCACCGCAAGCGGCCGCAGCCGACTCGATGGACTCGGCATCTGTAACGTCGAGCCGGACGGCCTCTGCAGAAAGGCCGGCGTCGCGCAAGGTTTGGACTTGGTCCTCCAAGGCGTCTGTCGAGCGCGCGGCCAGCACCGTTTTCGCACCCTGTGCGGCGGCGGCCCTGGCGATGGCCAGTCCGATGCCCCGGCTAGCGCCGGCGATCAGCGCGGTGCGCCCCTGAAGCGAGAACATTCGTGCGTAGTCCATGCGGGCTGCCATCTTAGCTCAGGTCGGAATCGGGCCCGCTACCAGCCCTCGCGAGGCGTTTCGACCGTTCAGTCTGTCGCCCACGGCCGGAATCCCACGCAGCGATTCAGGGTGGCGGAGCGCTGAAGAGTCCGGATCTCGGCAACTCCCCGCATCTGATATTCGACGGTCCTGGGACCTTGTCCAGAATCCGCGGCCTGTCGTCAGGAAACCGCGGGATGGTCCCGGATCGCATGCTGCACAGTCTGGGAGATCTTCTGCATCGCCACTGAGAGAGCCGATTGCCGCCGCCAAGCGAGGATGATGGTCCGGTGCGGGATCGGTCGCTCTATCGGTCGCGTCACGAGGTCAGACCGAAGAGTTTCGGTAGGCACCGCGATGAGTGGCAGCAAGGTGATGCCCATGTCGGCGGACGCCATCTGCACCAGCGTCGGCAAACTCGTCGACCGAAAGCCAAGTTCATAAACGCCGATTCCGCTACAGAACTCGATCACCTGATCGCGAAAGCAGTGCCCCTCGTCAAGCAGAAGAAGGTGCTCGCCCTTCAGGGAACTGAAAGGTATGGGCGTCGACGAGCTTCCAAGGCGGTGGCAGGGCGGCACCGCAAGCACGAACGGATCCTTCGTGATCACCTCGTAGGTGACGTCCCCAATGTCCGATTCCAAGGCAAGAAACGCACCGTCGAGACTCCCATGGCGGATCTGGCGAACGAGTGTCTCGGTCTTGTCCTCGAGCCAAGCCAGTGTCAAGCGCGGAAGCTCCTGCCGCAGCATCGCAGCCACGGCGGGGAGCAAGTAGGGTCCGATGGTGGGAATCACGCCGATTCGCAGCGTGCCCGCTAGGGGTTCCAAGAAGCGCTGTGCGGCAATGCTAACATCGTCCGCGTCAACCAGAACGTTACGCATGCATTCGATCAGCTCAGATCCTCCCGCGGTGATCAACACCTTTCGACGATCACGCTCGAACAACTGCACGTTCAGCGCGGCTTCAACCTTTGCGACTTGCGCGCTCAGCGAAGTCTGGGATACGCCACAGCGCTCAGCTGCCTGGCGAAAGCTCTTCGTGTCCGCTACGGCCACAACGTACTGAAGCTGTCGGAGCGAGAAGGCGTGCTTGTTCATTGTTGACAGCGCTAGGCTATCACAGCTAGAGAAACAACTCCCGGGAGGTGTCAGCCCATGGGCCGAGGTGACGACCTTGGACCGTTTCGATCTGATTCGATCGAGGAACGCGGCCCACACGCGCGGATCTGATTGAGTCGCAGCTATGCCTGGATCGGGCGGTTGGGGGATTCGGCGTCGCGGGCAATGCGTTCGCTTTGCACCTCCGGCACAGGCGCATCCCGGCGTGCACCCTGCCGAAGCCTTGGATCACACCGAACTCTGGGGCTCAGCGGTGCTGACCGCACTCCTGATGGGGGATTCGGCCGTCAGCCGGCTCTGACACACTCGCGGAATCGCCTCGATTCCTTCTTCGGGAAATTCCCGCAGAGCCGTGCAGAAGCCATTCGGAATCAGGGTCGTTCGCTGGAGAGCGCAAGCAAGCCGGGGACGTATCCCACACACAGGATCCCGATGGAGAAAATCCGTGCCCTATACTGAGGCCAACGCTGGTCGGGCCCTTGGCTTAGCGTCAGCCCAGGGGCCGCCGCCTAGCATGGGCAGACAAGGCACTCACTGTGATCTAAGACGCGCGCAGAAATCTCCGCCAGCCACTTGCGCGATCAGAATGACCGCAGATTCGGCAATGGAAGTCTCGGAATCCTCGAGACAGCGCTCGAAGCTCTGGAAGCGCCCCAGTCTTCACCTGCTCAGCAGATGCGTGGTATGCGCAGTCGTTGCGGGCAGCCTGGGCGGACTGTTCTTCGTGCCGTCCAATGGCTGGGGCTATTTGGCCGACGTGCTCCTCCGTTCCTACCTGGCGTTTGTGGGCACTGTGATGGCCCACGAGGCGGTGCACGGGCTGATGGGCCGGACACGCGCTGCCAATCTCTGGTGGGGACGGCTCGCCCTGGTTCCCTGCATGGTGCCGTTCACCAACTTCCGCAAGACCCATCTCCTGCACCACAGATTCACGAATGAGGAGAGCCGGGACCCGGACCACTTCGTAAAGCCAGACGCAAACCGCGAATGGGAACTCCCGCTGCGGGCGGTGGCGATGCCTCACCACTGGCTGCTCTGGTTGCGAAAGCGAGAGGGCGTCGACGGCTCTCACGTACGCGAGTTGCTGCTGAACTACTTGGGCATCGCGCTGGTCTATCTCGCGATCTTTCTTCTGCTGGGCCTGGAAAGGATGGTTTCCGGCATGCTCCCGTTGCTTGTGATCGTGTCGCTGCTGCTGTGGTACCCGTTCGCGTTCAAGACGCACGAGGGCTTCTCGACCGGAAGCCCGGAATCGCGCTCGCACAACTACTACGGGCGGCTGATGTACTGGTTCTCATTCGGCTTGTCGATGCACAGAACGCATCACCTGCGCCCGCACCTTGGTTGGATCGAGCTGCTTCCATTTGTCGAGCCGGCACCCTCCACGGCCAGCGCACTGATTCCGAGGCGCGACATCCGAAACGACCGAGCGCCGGCGGTCCCCGATGCCCAATCCCGCTCTCAGCACGCTTGACCTCGTCAGCCTGATCATGGACAGCGAGGTCCGGCGGCTCGACTTCGCAGTTCTGCTTCATTTCGACCGGGAGATCGACGCGAACGACCTCGCGCGCGGAGCACTCAGCGCGCGAAGGCTTTACTCAACGACGGCATGCAACGTCGTTCACGGCCGCTGGTGTCCGCTGGAGCCAGATTCCTGCGAGTTGGCGTTTCGCTCGCTTGGGCGAGGGGAGAGCAAGGGGCTCATCGAGCAGTTCCTTCGGAGGCCGTTCGATCTCGCGAGCGGACCGCCGCTCCGCCAAGCGTGGGTCCGCGACGCAGAAACCGGAAATGGCTGCCTTGTCACCAAGGTCCACCACTGTGTGGCGGACCTGCTCAGTGTCCTGGCATGGATTCGACACCAGCTGCGCGTCGCCTCGGATCTGGAGCGACCCTGCTCGAAGCCCGCTGCTGTGGTGCCACCTGCGCTTGCGCAAGCACCGCCTGGTGCCAAGCGGAACCCGGCATGGGACCGCTGCGCCCCTCTGTGGACCCGTCCCGGGGAGGCATCCGGCGAAAAGCGCTGGACTACAAGCTCGTTTTCGCACGGCGAGCTCGCGGGAATCTCCTTGGCGGAATGTGGGTTCACGCTCAACGATGTCTTGGTAGTCGCCGCGTTGGAGACGCTCCAAGAATGGAACCGGATCCAAGGCTACAACGGACGGCGGGTAGGGATTTGGCTGCCCGTCAACATTCGTCGAGATGCATTCGAGGGATTCGGCAACGCCTCGAGCCGCATCCGGATACGCAGGGACTATGCCGACGGGCTGGATATCGCGGACAAGTGCCGCGCCGTTCGATCGCAAATCAACCTCGCCCGGGAGCGTGGTGAATGGATCGTTCCCCGGCGAACGCTGCTGACCGGGATTCCACTGCGATTCAGCGCCCCGCTCGTCCGCAGGTACTTGAACCGCCCGTGGGCGGATATGGGCTCCGCTGCGTTCAGCCACGTCCAGAAGTGGCCCGGACAAGACGATCCGGTTTTCGCAGGGTTGCGGGAGCTCGGCGTGCTGGGCGCCATGCACCGGCGCCACGCCCTGATCTTCGCCGCGGTGTCGTTGGGCGAACGGACCTGGATGACGATCACCTATGACCCGGCTCTGCTGTGGCCGGAAGATATCGCAATCATTCGGGACCGCTACCTGAGCACCGTCGAAGCGGCATCGCGAGGGCTCTGATGCGCGCGGGATACAACGACGCCGTGCGATTCTTGATCGGCGTTGCCTTGCGAGCGGCGGGCGCGCTGGCGGAGATCCTACACCGTCTGCGAGCGCGACATCACCGGTTGCTGTGGTCGAGGCTGCGGCGCCGTTTCGGGATCTTCCCCGAAACGGAGCTGACAACAGAAGTGCCTCCCGTTGATCCGGCAAGCGATTCAACGCCGATCGCAAGCACGTCGGGAACGAGGGGCAGCCCAAAGCTGCTCGCCTATGGCTGGCGACGGATTACCGCGGTGCGCTGGGTGTTTGTCGATTCGTTCATGCGGGCGTTCTGGATGCTGGGAGTTCGCCGCACAAGCATGTACGTATTCGGTCCCGTCCAACCGGACGGCTCGCTGAGCAGCCTGTTGCTCAGCGAGGCGGGCAGGCCGTCCTACCTTGCAACACTGCAGGCTCCGTACCGGATGCACTGCTGGAAGCCTCTGGGGCCGTTGCACGACACCTATGGCCTCGAGGCCGTCCGGCTGTGGGTTCTGGCGGTTTCTAATCCGGGAGTGCTATACAGCACCAACCCGTCCACGATGTCAATCTTCTTCGACACTCTGGAAGACGACTGGCCGCGATGCAGCGCCTTGGTGCGAGATTGCGTCCGAAATCCCGACAAGATGGATCCGCTGCTGGCCACCGCGACCCGCCGCATTGCCTCCAACGGTTATGCACAGCGTCTGAAGAGGATCGCGGAGAGCCAGACATTCCTGCCAATCGACGCATGGGCTCCGGCGACTCGCGTATATATCTGCTGGTCCGGCGGGTATCTCGCACCGTTTCTCGACCGGCTCGAGTCGCACTTGCCCGCCTCTCGCTTCCGCCGCCTGCCTATGTACTCCATGTCGACCGAGACGGTCGAGACGATCCCCGACTTCCGGCTCGGCGATCCGTCGTTCCTGCCGATTGCCCCCGGCGTCTGCTGCGAGTTCCTAGAGGCTGGCGCCCCCCGGACTCCGGCCCGGCTCCTAGCCCCCAACGAGCTCTCTGCCGGTTGCGTCTACGAACTCGTGGTCAGCAACGCGCACGGCCTGCGGCGCTATTGCACCGGCGACCTGTTTAGAGTCGAGCGGTTCGTCGGCGACTTGCCCGACCTCCAGTTTCTCCGTCGCCGAGGCCTCGGGTACTCCTTCACGGGCGAAAAGCTGACCGGGACTCAGGCACTCCTGGCGTACAAACGCCTCCGGAGATCGTTTCCCGACCTAGCTGACGACCACGCGCTGACCTGCTTTCCCTCTCTGCAACCGCTTGAAGGCTTGCCACACTACCGGCTTGTCCTTGTCTACCCCGGCCAGAAAGACCCCGGCCCCGTAGCCGGGTTGCCGGAGCGGTTCGACGAATTGCTCCGCGACGTGAACAGCGAGTACCGCGCCAAGCGGTCGAGCGGTCGCCTGGGGGCCGTGAGGCTGGAGCGGGTCGGGTTGCACGGGCTCCGGGAACGTCTGCCCCGAGGAAGCGGGGACGGACTGGATTCCCAGTTCAAGTTCTTGCCGCTCTACCCACGATTGTGGGAGTCCTCGGAGGGGGGCCGATCTGCGTCGAATCGCCGGCCAAGCGCTCCACGCAGCGTCTAGAACGGCGATTCGCCCGCTTGGCGAGAGCGCTTTCACCGCCTTGTTCCGACCTCCATCGAGGCTAGCATGGACTCCAGTCCTGCGAAGGAACGGAAGTCCTGTCCTAGCAACAGGACCCTGCACCCAGCTGCTGCCGCTCCGGCCCCGTCGGTTTCCGGACGGTTTCCGATGTGCAACAGGCTCTCGGGCTGCAAGCCGAGATCGCGAAGGATGCGCCTGAACGGCTCGGGACTCGGCTTGAGATAGCCGAGTCGCTCGCCGGAGTAGATCGCGTCGAAGCAGCCAAGCAGGCCGAGACTGGCGAGTTTGTGCGTGGGCTCGAAGTCCGATAGAGCGACTTGCGATTCGAATCGGGCCCTGAAAGCGCGCAGCGTCGAGGCGACCCCGGGACGCGCTCCCAGCGCTGCGATTTCAGGCGACAGCCAAGCCTGCTCGACGGCCACGCGCTCCTCGATGCTGGCATCGTCGGTCTGGAGCCGTCCGCCGTTGGCGCGGACCTGTTCCATGCGCTTACGAAACCTGCGCATGCCCCCCGCCGCTCTCCATGCTGCAGTCGCATTCCCATCCAAGGGAGCCGACAGGAGTGTCACGCAGAATCGAGCCGTCAGCCGACGAGTGGAGTACAGGGTGCCGTCGACGTCCCAGCTGACCGCCCGCACAGCTCCGATGTCGATTTCCTCGGAGCGCATGCCGGGCGGGCCTCGGTGCTACTGTACCGCTATGCGCCTCACGGGTCCCCTGTCGCGTCAGTTCGACCCGGCGAGCGTGCCCGAAGCCGAGTCAACAGGCGAGGTGGACTGGTCTCGCTTCAACGCCAATTTCGAGCGGCTGCTTGGCACGGACTGGCGGGAGGTCAATCGGCACGCCGACTGTTCGCCCGGGTGGCGGCTGATGCGGCTATACCTTTCGTTCCTGCAGCAGCGGCGCAACGCGATCCTGGACTTCGAGGGCAAACTTCGCGTATTTTCCCGCCTGAGACTGCCGCCAAATCCGAGCATCGTCCATTTCGGAGCCGAGGCTGGCTGGGAAGCAGCTCTGCTGCAAGCACTGCACGGCGACAAGGGCAGAGTATTGCTCATTGACAGCGATCCCGTGGCGTACCAGCGCTTCACCCAGTCGCCCCGGAGAGTCCGGGTGCGCGCCCCCCGAGGAAGCAAGCTGCGATGGATCGACGTCGTTCGCGACCCAGCGCGGATGGAGTATGCCCGAGAGGATTTCTTCCGGATGAAGGCACCTGGATCCTTCGATGTCGGCGTCGACTGGGGCCTGATCGAGCATTACAACGATCTCGGCAAGCAATCACTGATCTCGCTGTTCCGCAGCTTTCTCGGGCCGCACGGGGTGCAAATCTCCTCCTGCCCCAGGGACCGGCTGGCGGTCCGACTGTTCTACCGCGCGTTCTCCGAGGAGTTAAACCTCGGGTACCGCGAGCTGATGACGCTTCGGGAACTCTCCGATCATGTCGAGCGCAGCGGCTGCCAGATCGAGTCTCGGCATCGACTGCCGGCTCACAACATCGTCGCCTATCGATTCATGTAGCCTGCGGTGCGGGGCTTTCTAGGGCAGTGCCGCTTCGAGCCGACGCCGCCGGTCTCTTCGGTGGCGGGAATGATGGTGGCGTGACAGGCGCCGGCGGGGCACATTCCGCTCGAAACGAGCCTGCTCTGCGTGCCCATTCTGAGGAGCTTGCCTCGATCCAGCGGCTACAGGAAGAACACAGAGCCGCCAGAAAACGCTCCGGCCTCTCAGGCGAAGCCGACCCGAACCAGATCGCGGCCGTAGCGGAGCAGAAGGCCTTTTTCCACGATCGCCGCTCCGTAGAGGCGGCCTTCGACGGACAGTCGGTTCTCCGCGACACGCGCGAACTTGTCGCCTGCAGCAACGACTTCCGTCAATCCGTCGACACCGAAGAAGTAGACTCGCTCGCCGCAGCCAATGGAAGACGCCCAGCATTGGCCGCTGAGCCGGGAATGCCAGACCCCCTCTCCGGTATCCTCGCGCAGGCAAAACGCTACGCCAGCCTTGTTGACCATGTAGATCTTGCCGCGATGGGCCAGCGGGGAGCTGAAGTATGACGAGGCCTCTTCGGCCCGCCATGCCACGGTTGGAACCTCGCTCGCTCTGGAGCCGAACCTGATCGCAACGTTGTGTCCCTTGCTGCTGGACCCGACAATCGCCCCGCCGCCCACTGGGGTCGGAGAAGCGATGAAGGCGCCCTGCAGGCCGTCCAGCGTCCAAAGCGGAGATCCGTCCTCGGTGGCATAAGCCTCGACCGAATCCCCGGCACTCACCAAGGCGATCTCCCGGCCGCCGTGCGTGACAACGGTGGGGGTGCTCCACGACACGCCCTCCGGGCGATCCCTCTTCCAGACGGTCCGTCCGTCTTCGCGGTCGACGCAGACCAGATACGATGGCTTGTCGTGCGCGACGAGCGCCAGAACCCCGGCCCGGCATAGGCGGAGGGAACTGCCGATGCCATGGCGGCCGCCGAATTCTCCGAACTCTTCGGTCAGGCTGCGCTCCCAAACCCGGCTTCCGTCATGGTCGAGTGCCAGCAGGTTCCCGGTCTCGAAGAAGGCATAGACGGCTCGGCCATCGACGGCAGGCGTCGGGGCACCCTTGCTGACCATGTCGGAATCCTTGATCTGCTGGCTGGATGGCGACCGGTGAGTCCAGACCGCCTGGCCGGATTCCAAGTTGAACGCCGTGACGAGCAAGGTTTCCTTGGCCGGGCCTTCGACGCCCGTCGCGAACGCCTTGCCGCCCGACGCCACGGGGCTAGACTGGCCATAGCCCGGAACTGCGGATCGCCAGATGACGTTGCGCGTGTCGGACCACTCGCTCGGGATCGCGTCGCCGTCGCCCTGTGAGAGGGCACCGTTGCCTAGGAATTCCGACCAGGGCGCAGCCCAGGCCACGCCCTGCGCGGCGACAGCCGCAAGAAACGAGCGGCGAGCGAGGCCTTGGTGGGAGCGGCGTTCCGTCGCGGCCCCGTTCGAGCCCGCCGTGTGCGTGCCGTGAGCCCCCCGCACAGGCGAAGCTGCGTCCAAGGCACTCCCAGACTGGCGGGAGTCAGCTCGGACGAATGTCTGGGTACTCTGCATCACCTCTCTCGCTTGCGGGGCGATCATACGCTTCCGAGCCCAAATCCGTCTCAGACAGACGCTCGCGCTCGAAATTCGCGGCGCTGTCGGTCAGTAGTGCCACAAAGCGCTGGTACTGGGCCTCGGAGAATGTCAGGGTGGTCAGACCCACCTGAACGTGAACGAACCCGTGGCCGCAACGGACGACAGTGCCGAATCCGTCGTAGCGGGCTAGCAGGGCAGATTCGCAGTGCATAGCGTTCCTCCAAATCGTTAGGAAACCGGCCGTGCAATGGCCGCACCTGCAGATCGCATCTGGTTTGCAACATGGATGCATATTTCTCGACTTACCAGCACCCCGCGAATTAGGGAAAGATAAGTTGATGATCCAAAGGTCATGACAGGGCCTAGCCGTAAGAAGAAATCCGCATCCGCGCAGATCGACTTCAAGACGGTATCACAATTTGCAACTGTATGTCAAATAGAAATCCATCCTAGCCTCGCTCGGAGCCCCGGAGCTCGAACTCGCGGATCTGAAGCTGGCATTCGGTCTACTCGCGCCTCGCCCGAGCTCGGCGGCTCGGGGTGGTAGAGCTGTCCCGCGCGGGCCGGTCCCACGGCAGGCCCGCGTGGCGCCCCAGTTCTCTTCGGCGGGGTGAGGCGGCTACGATGGAATCAACGTGCCGGAACACAGCAATCGACAAGACGGGGCGCAAGAGAGAATCGTGGGGCTACTCGGCCCGCGGTGCTCGACATCCTCGTACGACATCGAGAGCCACTCTCACGACGAGTCGTTCCATCCCCCGGCCGCGCCTGACGCGGTGGCCTTTCCGGAGTCGAACGAAGAGGTCTCCGCTATCGTCAGGATCTGCGCCGAGCATGGCGTGCCGATCATCCCATTCGGTGCTGGAACCGCAGTGGAGGGCCATGTCCAAGCGATCAGCGGGGGAATCTCTTTGGACCTGTCTCGCATGGACGCCGTCCTCGACTTGCAAGAGGACGATCTCGACTGCCGCGTCCAGGCCGGCATCCGGCGGGTTGCCCTGAACGACCGGCTGGAGAAGCACGGCTTATGGCTGCCCATAGACCCGGGGGCCGACGCCTCAGTGGGCGGCATGGCTGCCACCGGCGCGTCCGGCACGACCACCGTCAGATACGGCACCATCCGCGAGAACATCCTCGGCCTGACCTGCGTGCTCGCCGACGGGCGCGTGCTGCGAACGGGTGGGCGCGCCCGCAAGTCGTCCGCAGGCTACGACCTGACCAAGCTCCTGCTCGGCTCGGAGGGCACCCTCGGAATTATCACCGAGGTGCAACTGAGGCTGCACCCACTGCCCGAATGCGTGTCAGCGGCCGTTTGCAGCTTCGAGACCATCGAGCAGTGTGCGAACTCGGTCATCGAGATCCTCCAGTCCGGACTGCCTGTCGCCCGCTGCGAGCTGTTGGACATTGCCTCAATGCGGGCGGTGAACGACTACGCGAACCTGCACTACGCGCCGACCCCCACGATGTTCTTCGAGTTCCACGGCACCGCCGCCAGCGTCGCCGAACAGGCCGAGCGGGCGGGCGAGATCGCCGCCGACCACGGTGGCGGCGATTTCCAATGGACGCTGGAACGAGAGAAGCGGGAAAAGCTCTGGAACGCCCGCCACCACGCCTACTACGCCATCAAGGCCCTCCGCCCGGGATCGTACGGGTGGGTCAGCGATGTTTGCGTTCCGCTTTCCAAACTGGCCGAGTGCATCGCCGACGCAAGCGCCGACATCAAGCAAGCGGGACTGGTCGCACCGATGCTGGGACACGTCGGCGACGGCAATTTCCACGCTGTCTATTTGATCGATCCCAGCGACAAGGACGAGTTCGAGCGCGCCAACCGCGTGAACGAACGCATGACCGAACGGGCGCTGGCTATGGGCGGCACGTGTACTGGCGAGCACGGCATCGGAATCGGCAAGCAGCGCGCGCTAAAGGCACAGCACGGGGCGGGAGTCGACGTGATGCGGTCCATCAAGACCGCGCTGGACCCAGCCGGGATACTCAACCCGGGCAAGATCCTCGCCTAATTCCCGCGACCCGCCAATCCGGATCGGTAGCTAGCGACTGCGTCCGCGGGACCGGATCCTCTCCAGAGCCTGTTCCAGGCGCATCGCGACGATCGGGTGCTCGTCATAAACGTTGCGTTTCTCCGATGGATCGATCTCGAGGTCGAACAGCTGGTAGGGCCGCTCGAACGGCTTGCCCGCTGGCTTTTCTCTGCCCCCGGACCCATTCCCCGCCACGAGCTTCCAGCGGCCGTCGCGGATCGCGAACATCCCGCCGCCGGAGTGGTGGATCACAGGCGCGCGCGGCCTAGCCCAGTCCTTGCCTTGCAAGAGCGGCAGCAGGCTGAAGCTGTCTTCCGCAACATCTGCGGACAGGTCCGTGCCGACGATTTCGGCCACTGTCGCGAAGATATCCGTGAGACAGACGGTGCGAGCTTGGATCGAGCCCGGCTCGACGGTGCCAGGCCAGCGCGCGAAAAAGGGCACCCTGTGCCCGGCCTCCCAGATATCCGCCTTGGTGCCGCGAAGGACATAGTTGGACGTGTGGTTGAGCGATCGGAACGCCTGGATGGTCTCGTCATCGATGTGGTCCTCTTCCGAGATGCCATCCAAGCGGTACATGAACGAGCCGTTGTCGGACGTGAAGATCACAAGCGTCTCGTCGCCGATTCCGGCGTCGTCAATCGCCTTGACGATGCCGCCGAGAGCTGCATCGACGTGCACGATGAAGTCTCCGTACGGGCCAAGATCGGTCTTGCCCACGAACCGCTTGCCCGGCCATACGGGCTTGTGAGGTGCCGTCAACGGCACGTACAGCAGAAACTTGCGCTCTTGACGGACCTGGCGCCGGATGAAGTCCGCAGACTCTTTCACGAGCCGATCTAGCACGCCGACGGGGTCCAGATCCTTGGCGAGTTCGCCAGCGCGCATGAAGCGCGGGAACTTCAGGCCTGGCTGGCTGCCCAAAGGCAGGCCAGTGATTTTGCCGTCGCGAATGTAGACATACGGCGGGAAGTCGAGCGAGGCGGGAATGATGAAGGAGTCGTCGAAGCCGTGCGTGTGCGGGCCATCGTCGATCGGCCCGTCAAAATCGAACTCGCCGGCCGCGTCCTTGGCAAACCCCAGGCCCAAATGCCACTTACCGACGACAGCTGTGCGATAGCCCCTGGCTTGCAGGAATGAGCCGATCGTCTCTCGGTCCGGTGCCAGCAACGGCTGGCCGTAGCCGTTCAAGACGCCCCGCTTGAGCCGCGTGCGCCAAGCGTACCGCCCGGTGACCAAGCCGTAGCGAGTCGGCGTGCAGACCGCAGACGGCGTGTGGGCATCGACGAACGCCATGCCTTGGCCGGCCAGGCGATCTAGGTTGGGCGTGGGGATCCGCGACTGCGGATTGAGATAGGCAACATCCCCGAAGCCGAGGTCGTCGGCAAGGATCACGACCACGTTGGGGTCGCCCGCCAGCGCGGCCCCAACGGAGAAAAGGCCCAGCCCGGCCCAGCGTAACAATGGATTCTTGGTCAGCTCGCGCAAAGCAGCACTATTCTGGCAAACTGCGGCGGACACGCCGTCACAGCGGTTGCGTTGCGACCGTCGCCCGATGCGGTCGCGCGAATCGAATCTGGATCCAGGCCGTCCTAATCCGTCTTCTTGATCTTGCGCTTGCCGGACATGTCCCGGCGCTCGTTCTCAAGGTCGAACTCGAAATCTTCCATCAGATCGGCAAGATCCTCGTTCTCACGGTGAGGCTCGGCCCACTTGTCGGCCAGGTCGACCACAAACGTGCGCACCTTGGGCTCGTTTATGTTCTCGCGGTCAAACATGATCGCGATGTCCAGCAATGTTCTGGCGATGCCGAAGCGAACTCGGTCAGCAGTAGCCTCGATCCCTCCGGAGGCCCCCGGGCCGAGGTCGGCCACGTCCTTGCCCGTCAGGCCGGCGACTGCGAGGAAGATCCCGCGAGTCAGGGTCTGGCCCTCCATCGCGGCCCCGCGGGCGTCTACCTTGTTGCCGCCCTCCACGCTGGACAACATTGGCGAGATCGACGCGTTCCCGTCCGGTAACGGGAAGTCGAACATAACCGTCGCCTGCTCGCCGATCAGTTTGTCGAGATCGCCAACGTCTTCCGCGAAGTCGATCGCATGAACCTTGGTGCGCCGACGGTAGTCGCTGACCAATGGCTGGAAGTCCTCGATGACGGCGTCATTCTCTTCCATGCCCATAGCGTAGGCGTCCGACAGCTCGTCATAGCCGTAAGCCAAGCCTGCCCGCATCGCAGCCAGCCACAGCGTGGCCTTGGCGCCGGCGTCACCGGGTGCCCCGGCTGCCTCGCTGAGTTGCTCGACAGTCTTCGGGTAATCGCCTATCGCGAGATTGTCCATAGCGGCTTGCACGAGCCACTCTGGCGTACCTTGGCGCGGACCCGCAGGTTCGCCCGAGCAAGACAGCCCCAGCAAGCCGACTAGGGCCAGTGTCAATCCCAGATAGATCGGCGAATTGGAACGGTAGTAGCGTTGCAACATGTGCGATACCTCCTCTTCGCGCATAAGTCTCTCAATTCGCCAGAGGGATTGCAACCCCTTTCGCGCGATCCCCGTCGTGGTAGCAAGGGCTGTCCGCTATGATGCAACCCGGGTGGCGTCGGCGGGGTCAGAACAGCAGGCGATCGAGGCTTCAGGCTACGTCTTGGTCGGCGGTCGCAGCTCCCGATTCGGCTCTCCCAAGGCGCTGCACTTGTTAGACGGACGCGCGATGGCATTGCGCGTGGCCGAAGCGCTGGCAAGCCGTGTCAGGACAGTCACACTGGTGGGCGATCCGGAACAGTACCAGGTGCTGGGAATGCCGGTGATCGCGGATCGGATTGAGCGAGCCGGGCCGCTGGCGGGTATCGTGGCAGCCCTGCACCACACGCCACAGAAGTGGTGCATCGTGGCTGCCTGCGACATGCCGTTTGTCAGCGCAGGGGTCGTAGATCAGCTCTTGTTCGCTATGGCCACGGCCAGCGTCGATGCGATCATTCCCCAAACCCCGGACGGGCGGCTGCAGCCGCTGTTCGCGGCCTATGCCAAGTCCGGGCTGGTAGCCTTCGAACACGCGCTGCTCCGCGGCACGCGGAAGGTTGCCGACGCCCTAGAGTGCGTGAGCTGGGCGAAGCTGCCCGTCGACGACGCACGGTCGTTCGCAAACGTCAACCGGCCGAGCGACCTGTCGGCGGCGGGCTGAGCAGGACCCGCTCAACTCGCGAGCGCGCCGTTCAGCCGCTCCAAGTCGGCAGCGTTGTTGAAAAAGTGGGGCGAGACGCGCAGATTGCCCTGGCGGACCGAGACCACGACTCTCGCCTCTTCCAGGCGCCGGCGCATGGACGCGCTGTCGCGCTGGCCGAACGCAGCCGTCACGATGTGAGACCCGCCGTTCCCGTCGGCGCCGGAACTCAAGACCCCTCCGTGCGCGGTCAGGATGTCTCGGCATTGCTGGGCCAGACCCAAGACACGCCGTTCAATCGATTCCTTGCCGCAATCCAGGATCAGGTCCAAGCTAGCCTCCAGGGCGAACAGTGGCGCGAAGGCTTGGACTCCGCCCTCGTACCTCAACGCTTCGTCAGGCAAGACTGGCCGCCCGTGGTGCAGACTCTCGAAGTCCCTCCAGTCCCGGTGGCTGCGCCAGCTAACGACGCTCGGCGCCAGCCAAGCGCGCGTTGCGGCGGGCACATATGCGAAGCCCGCTCCCGCCGGAGACATCAACCACTTGTACCCGTGCACGACGAGGAAATCGACGGGCGTCGAACCAAGGTCCAGACTCAAGGCTCCAACGGATTGGGTCGCGTCGACACACAGCAATACACCCCTGCGGCGGAGTTCGGGACCCAGCTCAGCCAAGGGCGCCCGCAACCCGTTGGAATAATTCACCGAACTGAGCAGCACCAGCCGCGCGCGCGAGCCGATGTTTTCGAGAATCCGATCCGTTTCCAAGGCACCGGCCGGCGTGGGCAGAGCCCGAAAGCGCACGCCCTTGCTATCCAGCAGGCTGGGAGCGTACTGGTTGTTCGGGAACTCGTGCTGGTAGCCAATGACTTCGTCCCCGGTGCGCCAGTCGATTCCCTGCAGGAACCACGCCAAGCCGGCTCCGGCGCTGGGACAGAACGCGATGTCGTCCGCCCCGGCTCCGATCAGGCGGGCAATCTTGCCTCGAACTAGGTCGAGACGGTCGAACCACGTGGGGAAATCGAGCGCGGCCGACTCGTCACGGGCGCGGAAGTGATCGTTGATCGCTTGGACGCCAGTTGAGGGGATCGGGCCGAATGCGGCTGAGTTCAGGTGCGCCCAAGAATTCAGCACCGGAAACAATCCGCGCAGGGCTGCCCAATCGGGCTCGTGCATCAAGTCCATACTTCTTATTCAACGCCAAGCACTCGGGCCGCCGCATTCGGCGACAGGCGGCTGCGCGTCCCGGGGCGGACGGGACCTAGTGGACAAAGGGTATTATTGCGTCACATGGAAGGCGCTGCAGCCCGATGTCAGTGACGCGAAGGCACGTGTTGTCCTCGGTCCTGGGGCTGAGTCCGGTCGCCGATGCTTCTGCGGCGAGGCGTACCACGCAGGCGAGCCCGGCAGGATTCTTCACTCTCGACCGGCGGAACGAGCGCTGGTGGCTGGTCACCCCCGAGGGGAAGCCGTTCTTCTCGCTGGGCCTGAACCACATCGATCCTGCCAGCCTGCGCTATCCGGAAAATATCCACATCTGGCGGGAGAAGTACGGCGGCAGCACCGTCCGATGGATCGAAGAATCGGTCGCACCCAACCTGAAGCGCTGGGGCTTCAATACCGTTGGCTGGGTGCAAGAGGTGACCGTGCGCAAGTGGCGACATTCGCGCCCGTTTACCAACGACGAGTACCGCGCCCTAGGCCTGCCGTTCTGTCACTTGCTGCCGTTCATGGAATCGCACCAGTGGGAGCAGCACACCCGACACTTCGACTTCCGCAGCCGCGAGTGGGAAGAATGGGCGGAATACGTGGCACGCTCGCATTGCGCGGAACTGAGCGAAGACCGCAACTTGATCGGCTACTTCTACAGCGACTGCCCCACCTGGACGCACGAGCGGCCGGAAAACGCCTGGCGAGGTCCGATCTTCGACCCCGAGCTGTTGGACAGCCCGGCCGGGCGCAAGGAACTCGCGGAACTGGCACTGCGCTATTACCGCACTACGCACGATGCGATCCGTCGCTACGACCCGCACCACTTGATTCTCGGGGACCGTTACGAGGCCAACGCCCCGCTCGCGACGGAAGTCGTCGAAGCCGCCATTGAGTACGTGGACGTGCTCTCATTCCAAGACTTTCGGAGCCCCGGGCAGCACCTGTCGCAGTGGCACTCCAAAACGGGCAAGCCAGTCTTGCTGGCCGATGCCGCCGGCATCGAGCGGCCGGTACCTTCGACGGGATTCGTGCCCAACAACGGCCGGTGGTACGCCGACGTGCTGGCAGCACTGCGCCGGAATCCGGGCTGCGTCGGCTTTCATCTCTGTGGTGCGTACCAGCGCAACAAGGCCCGTAGGCGAGGACTGCTGGACGAGTTGGAGAGACCTGACGAGGCCCAGCTGGCGCTGATCGCGGAGGCGAACCGACAGACATTCCGATGGGTAAGGGACATGTTCTGAATCCGCGGCCGTTGCGGGACCAGCCATGCCCTCCCGGCGAGGCACTATACACTGAGTTGACTCGGTTCCTCGGTATGCGGGCCGGGCCATCGGCGGTTCCGAGAGTCCATGGAAGAAGTCGTCGCTACGCGGACCGGAAACACTAACACGGCGGCGCGCCCATGGCACCGTGCCGAGAATGCGTTCGCGGGAGCTCTGCTGGCGCTTACAGCGCTGCTGCCCCTGGCGGAGGGCGCTGGGCGCCTAGTGGGAGTCGGGAACCTGATCCCCGGGTCGATTCCTCTGGTCCAGCACCTGACGCTTCTCATCGCGGTCGCCGGCGGAGCGATCGCGGCGCGTGACCGCAAGCTGCTGGCTCTTTCGACGGCGACGTTTCTGCCGGAGCGCTTCAAGAAGCCGGCCCAGGTCGTGTCGGCAATGGTCGGCGTGTCCGTGTGCGCCTGCCTAGCCTACGGTTCGTGGACGTTCGCCATGGTCGAACGCGAGGCGGGCGACATCGTGGCGTTCGGCCTTCCGGTATGGGTCTTCGTGTGGGCCATGGCACCGGGATTCGCAGTCCTAGGATTGCGCATGGCCTGGAACGGTTCGCCGTCGCTGGCCGGCCGGGCGATCTGCTTGGCTGGCGTGATCGTGCCAATCGCGCTCGCATCGTGGGAGTCCCTCGGCGAGCTGCCACTTCTGCAGTATGGAGCCTTGGCGCTGCTGGGAAGCGCCGTGCTGGGCATGCCGATCTTCGCGGTGATCGGCGGCCTCGCCGCGCTGCTGTTCTGGTATGAGTACACGCCGGTGACGGCAGTGCCACTGGCCGCCTACCAGCTCTCCGGGCAGCCCCTGCTGCCGGCCATCCCCCTGTTCACGTTGGGCGGCTACATCTTGGCGGAGGGCGGCGCCAGCCAACGCTTGGTGCGCGTATTCTCGACCTGGCTCGGATGGCTGCCCGGGGGCTTGGCCGTCACCACCACAGTGGCATTCGCCTTCTTCACATCGTTTACGGGCGCCTCCGGCGTCACGATCCTCTCGCTGGGCGGACTGATCCTCCCGGTGCTGGTCAAGTGGCGGGTTTGGCGGGCACGTGAGGGGGGGGGGCTTTAAGCCACGGGGTGCCACGGGGGGGGGGTGCCGCCCCGCCCGGGAGTCATCCTCTACGGCGTATACTCCCGGACCCCGCTCAAGGAGCTGTTCCTCGGCGGTCTGATTCCAGGCTGTCTGCTGGTTGCGTTAGTCGCCGCATGGGGCGTGCGCCACGGGCGCATCGCCGAGCGCGGGCAGCGCAAGTTCGAGCCGGCCCAGGCGCGGGCCGCGATGCGCGACGCCAAGTGGGAGCTGCTGCTGCCGCTGGTCGTGATCGGCGGCATCTTCAGCGGCATCGCGACATTGGTCGAGGCCGCGGCGGTGACAGTGCTGTACGCCTTCGTGGTCGAGTGCTTCGTCCATCGCGACCTCTCCCTGCGGACCGGGGTGCCGAAGCTGGCCGTGGAATGTTGCACGCTGGTCGGCGGGGTGCTGCTGATCCTGGGCGTCGCTCTGGGCTTCACGAACTACCTGATCGACGGGCAAGTGCCCGACCTCGCACTCGAGTGGGTCCAGTCACACATCGAATCGAAGCTGGTCTTCCTGCTGGCGCTGAACATCCTGCTGCTCATCGTGGGCTGCATGATGGACATCTTTTCCGCAATCTTGGTGGTCGTGCCCCTGATCGCGCCGATGGCGGCGGCCTACGGGGTCGATCCGGTGCACCTGGGGATCATCTTCCTCGCCAATCTCGAGCTCGGCTACCTGACGCCTCCGGTGGGAATGAATCTGTTCCTGGCCTCGTATCGTTTCGGAATACCCCTGACGAAAGTCTACCGGTCCGTCGTGCCGTTCTTGCTGATCTTGTTCGGCGGGGTGCTGCTGATCACCTACCTGCCGTTCCTGACGCTGGCGCTGGTGCGCTAGCAACTTGCTAGACTCAAGGTCAAGCGGCGCGCCCGCGGCCCGATGGCAAGTCCCCGACGGCACACGACTGCCTGCGATGTGAGCGGCGTCCTGATCGGCGCTGACCATCCGGTCGTGGTGCAGTCGATGACCAACACCGACACTGCCGACAGCGCAGGCACGGTCAACCAAGTCCTCGCGCTAGCCCAGTCCGGATCGGAGCTGGTGCGCGTGACGGTGAACCACGACAAGGCCGCCCTGGCCGTGCCGGGCATCGTGCAGACCCTGCGCGATTTCGGCTGCGAGGTGCCGATTGTCGGGGACTTCCACTACAACGGGCACATCCTGCTCAAGCAGTACCCCGACTGCGCCAAGGCGCTGGCAAAGTACCGCATCAATCCGGGCAACGTGAACATCGGCAAGCGGCATGACGACAACTTCCGGACGATGATCGAGGCCGCGATCGAGCACGGCAAGCCGGTGCGGATTGGAGTGAACTGGGGCTCGCTGGACCAGCAGCTGCTGACCAGCCAGATGGACGAGAACGCCAAGCGGGAGAAACCCCTGAGCGCAACCGAGGTGATGTACGAAACGATCGTGCTCAGCGCGCTGCGGTCCGCCGAGGCGGCCGAGGGCTACGGACTCGGGCACGACCGGATCATTCTGAGCGCAAAGGTTTCCGACGTGCAGGACCTGATCGCGGTCTACCGCGCTCTGGCGCTGCGCTGCGACTACCCGCTCCACCTCGGCCTGACCGAGGCTGGAATGGGCAACAAGGGCGTGGTCGCCTCGACGGCGGGCATGGCAGTGCTGCTGCAGGAGGGGATTGGCGACACGATCCGGGTGTCGCTGACACCCCGTCCGGGAGGCGACCGCTGCGAGGAAGTCGAGGTCGCCAAGCAGATGCTGCAAGCGCTGGACATCCGGCACTTCACTCCGCAAGTCACCGCCTGCCCGGGTTGCGGGCGCACCACCAGCACGTTCTTCCAAGAAATGGCCGAGGAGATCCAGGCCTACCTAGGTGCCAAGATGCCGGAGTGGAAGGGCGAATACGAGGGCGTCGAGAGCATGAGCGTCGCGGTCATGGGCTGTATCGTCAACGGCCCGGGAGAGTCCAAGTACGCCGATATAGGCATTTCGCTGCCCGGCACCTTTGAAGAGCCGGTGGCGCCGGTCTACGTGGATGGTCGCCTGCACCGCACCTTGCGCGGCGACCGCATCGTAGCCGAATTCATCGAGATTCTCGATTCCTACGTGAACTCCCGCTACGCCGCCCGTCCGGCAGCGGCGACCGTGCAATAGCAGTCGCGCCGGCGCCTACTGTCCAGGCGGGCTGGTCGGCCCGAACCACGGGAAGTCCGGTATCAGCCCGTAGCCGTGGGCGAAGTGCATGTAGGCGATGATCGCCGCGATCAGCGCGAAGAACGCCAACACCGACAGGCCGATCCGCAGCCACGGCAGGCGGCGGCCCTCGCGCCGCAGCACCAGCAGCCAGCTCGCGCCGATGCCGACGAAGTAAAGCAGGATCATCGGCCCGGCGAACAGCGTCATGGTGAGCGGGTCACCCGTCGGGGTGATGATCGCGGCGATGACGAACATGATCAGCACGGCGTAGCGCACGTTGCGCAGCAAGAAGCGCGGCGTGGTGAGCCGCAGCAGAGTGAAAAAGAAGATCAGTACGGGTAGCTGGAACACCAGCCCCAGGCCGATCTCGAGAATGATGAACGTGTTGAGGTAGTCGCTGACCGAGATGTACGGCTCAACCTCGTCCGTTACTGTGAGCAGGAATTGCAACGTGACAGGCAGGGCGATGAAGTAGCAAAACAGTCCGCCGAGGATGAACAGGCCGCCGGTGGTGAAGATGAACGGCGTCGCCCAGCGCTTTTCCTTCTTGTACAGGCCGGGGGCGATGAACTGCCAGGCTTGGTAGGCCAGCCAAGGAGCGCCGATGAAGACCGCTGCTAGCAGCGGCACCTTGAAGTACTGCACGTAGAACTGCTCGGTCGGCTTGATGTTGATCAGCTGGATCATCTGGCCGTCGGGACCGACGATCGCTCGCGCAGCGCCGCGGAAGGGCTCGATGGCGAGCCGGAGTAAATCGTGTGCGAGGGCAAGACAACCGAGATAGACGACTAGCAGGCCGCCGAGCGCACGCAGGATGCGCGTGCGCAGTTCCTCGAGGTGCTCCAAGAAGGACATGCGCGCCATGCCCTCCTCTTCTCCGTCGTCATCGTCATCGTCATCGCCATCGTCACCGTCGTCGGTCGGAGGCGGGGGCGGAGCGGTGTCCGCGTTGGATGCCGCGGACGGCTCCCCTCCTTCCTCGTCGCCGGCCGCGGCATCGGGCGGGTCCGCGTGCGGGTCGTCGTAGAGATGGTCGGATTCGTCGTGATAGGGATCGTCGTAAAAGGAGGTGTCCGAATTGGAGCCGGATGACTCCCCACCGTCGGAATGGCCCGAGCCTTGAGCGTCAGTGCCAGAACTGGCCTCGGACTGCCGGCCATCCGAGCCGGTCGGCTCAGACCCAGCGTCCTCTTTGTTGCGATCTTCCGAATCCATGGAGCAATCCGACCCTTGCTTGGCTTCGAACCCTATTCAGAGAAACTGTGCTAGCGAGCGCTCAGGAAGATTTGGAATCGGCAACCGCTTCGGATTCCGGCAAGCCGCTGACAGGCACCTCCGAGGCTTCGGCCTCGTTCGGGTCATTGTCGGACTCGGCAGGCGTCTCGGCGGCCGTCCCCTCCGCGGAGGCTGTCGCGGCTTCGGACGACGAGTCACCGTTATCGGAACTCTTCGACGAAGAACTGGTCGCGGCTGCGCCGCTCTGGCTGCCGTCGTAGTCGTAGTCGCTGTAGTAGTCTTCTTCGTTGTCGTCGTAGTAGCTGGTGCTGATGTCGCGGCTGACGCTGCTGGAGAGGTTCTTGACCTCGCGCGTCTCGTGCTCAATGCTGTCCATTTCGCGCTGGAAGGTGGACTTGAGTTCGTTCGAAGCGCGCTTGAACTCGGCCATGCCCTTGCCGAAGGTCTTGCCTAGCTCGGGCAGTTTCTTCGGCCCGAAGATCAGCAAGGCCAGGATGAACAGGACAATGACCTCACCCATGCCGATTGGGCCCATGCGATCCTCCTACGGCAGTCCCGGCGCGACCTCAGCGGCGTCAGGACGTTCCTTGATAATAGCGAGGGCGGCACCGGGAAGCAAACCGGGCGCACGGTGAACGACCGGTGCCAAGCGCACCGGCAGGACGCAGTCCGCAATCGGTGGATGCATCCGGCCAGCATGCTTCGGAGACACCTTCACCCTCAACCTTGCGTCCCGGTCGCCGCGATTGCTCCGCTCGTAATCGCCTAGCCGCCGCGGTTCCAGGGCGCAAGCGGGCAGTCCGGCTCTTCCATTGAGCGAATCTGCGGTGTATGCAGCCGAGCGTGCCAGCCGCGTAAGCGCGCCCTGAAGGCGACGGCGAAACCCATTCCCGCACGGCTATGTAGTATCATGTGCTACATGGAGCGAGTTGGCATTCGGGAGTTGCGCCAGAACCTCAGTGTCTATCTGGCGAAAGTGAAGATGGGCTCGGCGTTCGCCGTGACTGACCGTGGCAAGCCCGTTGCCGTGTTGAAGCCCCTCGCCACGGAAGTCGACGCGTGGCAGCGACTAGTCGATGACGGCGTGGTGATTCCGGCAGCCGGGGGATGGTCGGACACGGAACTCCCCAGCGGGGAGGTCGATTCGCAGCGGACAGCGTCCAAGTACCTTCAGGAGCTGAGGGAAGACTGAACATGAAGGTTGCTTTCTGCGACTCCTCGGCTCTGGTCAAGCTTGTCGTCAACGAGCCCGAATCTGCGGCCCTCCGGCATAATCTGCGGACTTACTCGCACGTGATGGCAAGCGAGTTGGCGGCGGTGGAAGTCCCAAGGGCGATTCGACGCCACGACCCAAGCAGGGTCGCCTTTGCGCAACGGCTGATCCGCAACCTCGAGGCCGTGACTCTTGATCGCAGCGTCATAGAACGAGCCGCAGCGCTAGACCCTTCAGAATTGCGCGGTCTGGGCGCCATACAGCTTGCGTGTGCGCTTCGGCTCGTTCAATTCGATCCAGTCTTCATTGCATACGACAGTCGCCTCGTTCAAGCCGCATCGGCGGCTGGACTGCGGACGCTGTCCCCTGCGTGATTCTTCTTCTTCGTCGCTCGCAGTAATCGGGTACGGCTGTCATCCCGGGCACAGGCACCTCACCGCACGAGCCGGGCAGGAGGGCAACGCCTACAATGGGCCCTTATGGATCATATCGGGCTCAAGCGCATGCACCACGTGTCCTTCGCGGTGGCGAATCTCGCCGCGTCCAAGCGCTTCTTCTGCGATGCGCTCGGGCTGCCTGAGGACGAGCGGCCGAACTTCGATTTCCCCGGCGCCTGGCTGGCGGTGGGCGATCGCCAAATCCACCTGATCGAACAGACCGAGGCCGGCCGAGAGGTAAGCGGCCGCATCAGCCGCTCTGATCACCTCGCCATGGAGGTGGAGGACCTCAACGTGGTCAAGGCCCGCCTGAACGATTGCGGGATCGAGTTCGTCGAGGGCGGCAACGAGCGGCTCGGCATGAGCCAGGCGTTCTGCAGCGATCCCGACGGGCACACCATCGAGTTCGTGCAGTATCACTGAGCCCTCCGCGCGATGGCGAGCTGAGTCGCTGCTGGGGGGCACGAGTCACACCCTGGGCAGGCTGGTGGAGAAACCGCCTCGGGCTGAGCGCGGTCTGACTATGATGAACACAGTCCTAGGAAGCCACCCATGAAACATCTCCTTACCTGCGCTGCCCTACTTGTTGCGCTAGCCGCGCCCGCGTTCCCGCAGTCTGCGGAGTTCGGCATCTCGGCGGGCTACGGCTCGCTCGGCGAGAACGACATCAGCGTCAGCGAGGCCCCAAGCACCGGCAGCCGCGCCGGCTACACGATCAGAAACGGAGTGCGCGTCGGGGGCCGCATGGGCTTCAATTCGCGGCGCTTCTTCGGGCACGAGGCCTCCTACGCCTATCAGCACTCCGGCCTGGATTTCGAAAGTAGCGGCCCAGACGGCACGGAAAACGCCGATCTCGGGGCGATCAGATCCCACCATTTCTACTACAACGCGCTGCTGCACGCGGCACCGACAGGCTTTCCGGTCCGTCCGTTCGTGACGGGCGGCGGCGGCTTCTCGTCCTTCTTCCTGCCGGGGATCCCGTCGTTCTCTGGCTACGGCAGCACGAAGTTCGGCTATAACTACGGCGGTGGCATCAAGCTGAACTTCTACCAGTACGGGATTCGTTTCGACGTGCGCAACCACGTCACGGGCAAGCCGTTCGGCAACTACCTGCCCAACGTGCAGGGAACGCTGAACAACACCGAGTTCTCGGTCACCTTTTACGTGCTGGTCGGCTAGGCGCGGGCGGAATAGCCGGCCCCGCAGCGGAGGCGCCACGGGTGCAAGCCGCGCTTGATGGACAGTCCCGGGCCGCCCGGTGCCGTCGGCCCATCCAGCAGGCCAGCGGGCTCGGATCTAGAAGCTCGTGACAGCTTCGGTTTCGTCGGTGAGGCAGTGGAAGACGGTGTGGAGCTTCGTGATCTGGAGCAAGTCCTGTACCTTGGCCTGCACATTGAGCAGCTTGATCTCGCAGCCCTGGTTGCGGGACGTGGTGTAGGCCGAGACCAGCTCGCCAAGGCCGGAACTGTCGATGTAGGTGACGCCGGCCAGATTGAGCACGATCTTGGTCGCGCCACTTTCGAGCAGGCCCCGCACGGTGTCGCGGACGTGGCCGGACTCCTCTCCGAGCGTGATGCGACCGGTCATGTCAACGATCGTCACTCCGCTGTACTCACGAACCTCTGTGGATAAACTCATCGATCTTCCTCCTGAGTTAGATCATGATGCGCCCTTGGCGCAGTACTTCACCAGACGAACCCGCGTGCCCGTGCCAGCGCACCGGCCGACCTCGACTTCGTCGAAAAACGCCTTCATCATCAACAACCCGCGCCCGGAGGCGCGCAGCAAGTTGTCGCCTTCGCACGGATCGGCCACGTCCTCGAGCTCGAAGCCCGCGCCTTGGTCTGTCACAGTCACCTCGAACGCGGCCTCGTCGACCGCTGCATCGAACGAGACTCGCTTGGCTAGGTTGAAGGCGTTGCCGTGCTTGACGGCGTTGGCCACCGTCTCGCGTACCCCCATGCCGATCTGATGCACTTGGTCCTCGTTGAAACCGTTCAATTCCGCAAGTCGCTGGACGATCAGCTCTGCCGCATCGATGCTGTCCAAGGTGCTCTCGAGCGAAAGCCGCAGTTTCCTGCAATCTGTCATGCGGCCTCTAGGGGAGCGGCCAGGTGCTCTGCATCGTGCCGAAGGCGAATTCGCATTAGTCGCACACTGCGCGACCCAAAGTCAAGCGCTGACGACGGCCCGTTGCAGGGGACCTGGCGCTATGATGGGCCCACCGCCACTGAGGATAACCGAAATGAGGTTAGCAAACGGCATCGCTGCCAGCATCGCGGCGCCGAGACTGGCTTGATGGCCCCTCCGGAGCCAGCCGCACCGGACCATGGGGCTGGCACGCTGCGCCGGGTCAGCGAGGCGCTCGACGCCATCATTCCCGCCGACTACGTGATCGAGAAGCTGGCCGGCGACATGGTGTTCACCGAAGGGCCAGTGTGGGTCAAGGGGGACGCCCCGCATCTGCTGTTCAGCGACATCCCGGCCAACGTGATCTACCGCTGGGCGGAGGGCGACACTGCGGCCTCGGTGTTCTATGACCAGGTGTACAAGGGGGAGCCGCGTGACATCTTCCCGGGCTCGAACGGCCTGATCCTGGATGGGGAAGGCCGCCTGCTGGCGTGCGAGCACGGCAACCGGCGCATTTCGCGCATGGAGGACGGAGAGTGGGTTTCGGTCGTGGACAACTACGAGGGCAAGCGGCTCAACAGCCCCAACGACGCCGCCTGGCACGCCAACGGCTGGCTGTACTTCACCGATCCGCCCTACGGGCTCGTCCGGCGGGACAAAGACCCGCACAAGGAGCTGGACTTCAACGGCATTTACCGCCTGAATTATGCGGCGGGCGAACTGCAGCTGCTCAGCCGGGAGCAGACTCGGCCCAACGGGATTGGCTTCTCGCCGGACGGCATGACCGCCTATGTGTCCAATTCGGACGACGCGATGAAGGTCTGGATGGCCTACGACGTCACCGAAGAGGGGCTGTTCGAGAACGGCCGGGTTTTCTACGACGCGACCAAAGACGCGGCGCCAGGGTTGCCGGACGGGCTCAAGCTCGACGTGAACGGCAACATCTACGCCACCGGGCCGGGCGGGGTCTGGATCTTCACTCCAGCCGGTGAGCACATAGGCACCATCCAGCCGGACGAGGTGCCCGCCAACGTCGCCTGGGGCGATGACGGCAGTTCCCTATATATGACAGCGCGAACGAGCTTGTACCGGATCAAGCTGTTGGCAAAGGGCCCGATGCCCGCCGACATGGCCAGTTGACCCGCTCGTCCGAGCATTCGGCCCCAAGCGCCGAGGACGGCCCGTTCTAGGGGCTCTGCCGCTATGATGGGTTCACCGTCAGGGAGGATACCCGAAATGAGATTCCAAAGCTTGATCGTCGCCAGCATCGCGGTACTGGCCCTAGCCTGCGCTGCCCCACCAGAACCGGCCGAACCGGACCACGGTGCCGGCGCGGTACACAAGGTCAGCGAGGCGCTCGACGCTATCGTCCCGGCCGATTACGTGATCGAGAAGCTGGCCGGCGACATGGGCTTCACCGAGGGGCCGGTCTGGATCAAGGGCGACAGCCCGCACCTGCTCTTCAGCGACATCCCGGCCAACGCGATCTACCGCTGGGCGGAGGGCGACACGGCGGCCTCGATCTTCTACGACCAGATGTACAAAGGCGAGCCGCGAGACGCCTCGCTGGGCTCGAACGGCCTGATCCTCGACGCGGAGGGCCGCCTGCTGGCGTGCGAGCACGGCAACCGGCGCATCTCGCGCATGGAAGGCGGAGAGTGGGTCTCGGTCGTGGACAACTACGAGGGCAAGAAGCTCAACAGCCCCAACGACGCCGCCTGGCACGCCAACGGCTGGCTGTACTTCACCGATCCGCCCTACGGGCTGCCCAAGCAGGAGGAAGACCCGGCCCGGGAGTTGGACTTCAACGGCATCTACCGCCTGAACTACGAATCCGGTGAGTTGCAGCTACTCGTCCGCGATCAAACGAGGCCCAACGGGATCGGCTTCTCTCCAGATGGCAGGACCGCATACGTGGCCAATTCCGATGCCTCCATGAAGGTGTGGATGGCCTACGACGTCAACGACGACGGGATGTTCGAGAACGGCCGGGTCTTCTACGACGTGACCGAAGACGCGGCGCCAGGGTTGCCGGACGGGCTCAAGCTCGACGTGAACGGCAACATCTACGCCACCGGGCCGGGCGGGGTCTGGATCTTCACTCCGGCTGGCGAGCACTTAGGCACCATCCGGCCCGAAGAGGTACCCGCCAACGTCGCGTGGGGGGATGACGGCAGTTCCCTGTACATGACGGCGCGGACGGGCTTGTACCGGATCAAGCTGCTGTCGGAGGGTCCGATGCCCGCCGACATGGCTGACTGATACGCTCGTCCGAGCACTGGCGGTCAAGCGCTGACGACGGCCCGCTGCGGGGGACCTGGCGCTATGATGGATTCGCCGTCACTGAGGAGAACCGAAATGAGATCCCAAACCTTCATCGTTGCGAGCGTCGCGGTAATGGCCCTAGCCTGCGCTGCCCCACCGGAACCGGCCGAACCGGACCACGGTGCCGGCGCGGTACACAAGGTGAGCGAGGCGCTCGACGCTATCGTCCCGGCCGATTACGTGATCGAGAAGCTGGCCGGCGACATGGGCTTCACCGAGGGGCCGGTCTGGATCAAGGGCGACAGCCCGCACCTGCTCTTCAGCGACATCCCGGCGAATTTGGTCTACCGCTGGGCCGAGGGCGACACGGCAGCCTCGGTGTTCTACGACCAGATGTACAAGGGCGAGCTGCAAGACGGCTTGCTGGGCTCGAATGGCCTGATCCTGGACGCGGAAGGCCGCCTGCTGGCGTGCGAGCACGGCAACCGGCGCATCTCGCGTATGGGAGGCGAGGAGTGGGTCTCGGTCGTGGACAACTACGAGGGCAAGAGGCTCAACAGCCCCAACGATGCCGCCTGGCACGCCAACGGGTGGCTATACTTCACCGATCCACCGTACGGGTTGCCCGAGTTGGAGGAAGACCCGGCCCGGGAGTTGGACTTCAACGGCATCTACCGCCTCGATTATGAGTCCGGCGAGCTGCAACTGCTCAACCGGGAACAGACTCGGCCCAACGGAATCGGCTTCTCGCCGGACGGCAAGACCGCCTACGTGGCCAATTCCGATGCCTCCATGAAGGTGTGGATGGCCTACGACGTCAACGACGACGGGATGTTCGAGAACGGCCGGGTCTTCTACGACGTGACCGAAGACGCGGCGCCAGGGTTGCCGGACGGGCTCAAGCTCGACGTGAACGGCAACATCTACGCCACCGGGCCGGGCGGGGTCTGGATCTTCACTCCAGCCGGTGAGCACATAGGCACCATCCAGCCGGACGAGGTGCCCGCCAACGTCGCCTGGGGCGATGACGGCAGTTCCATGTACATGACCGCGCGGACGGGCTTGTACCGGATCAAGCTGCTGTCGCAGGGCCCGATGCCCGCCGACATGGCCGACTGACACCGTCGGCCGGGTACTGGCCGGCAGGCGCGCGTTGCGGGCGGCGGCAGGTGCCTGCTACCTTGAGCGCGATGTCTATCGTTCGCGCTTTCCTCCCCCTGCTAGCTGCCTCCGGGCTGGCATTGGTCGGCTGCGGCGCCGGCTCGACGGCCTTCGAGAGCCGCTTCGACCCAGCGGTTGAACGCCCCTGGATCGGCGCCGAGTACTGGTCCAACCCGCTGCAAGACTGGCGGTTGCGAGAGGGGCGTCTGGAGAACTTCAGGGCCGGCGGGGACCGTAACGTCTTCCTGCTGACGCGCGAGGTCGACGAGTCCAGCGGCACCCTTTCGACGAGCGTGCGCATGGGGCGGATCGAACCAACCGGCGAGCCTCTCGAAAACGGCTGGGCCGGCTTCCGAGTGGGCATCCGCGGATCGTTCAACGATTATCGGGACAGCGCCGTGCGCGGCGTCGGGCTGCACTGCGGGGTAGCCTCCGACGGACGCCTGTTCATCGGATCTCCCGATGACTCGTCCCCGGTAGCGGACGGCGCGTTCGAGTCCGACGCCAGCTTGTCGCTCCACGCCGAGCCGTCCGGGGACTTGGCGCGGCTGACACTGCGCCTCGAGACGGCTTCCGGTGCGCAGGAAGTCTCCCGCGACGTCGATGCCGGCTGGCTGACCGGTGGCCTGGCGCTGGTTTCCAGCAGCGGTCCGATTCCGGACTCGCCGCCGGCGGAAGAGGAAATCCGCGAGACCGGCTGGGCGCTCAAGCGCGGCACCAGGGCGGGCGGCACGCTGCGCCTGTGGTTCGACGATTGGAAGATTTCGGGAAGCCGGGTCACGGCCCATTCGGAGCGGAGGCTGGGGCCGATTATGTTCGCGATGCACACGCTCAGCAAGGGCGTGCTGAAGCTGAACGCCCTGCTCGCACCGGTCGATGCCGAGGGCAGCGAAGCGGCCTTGGAGATCCAAGACGGCGGCTGGAAGGAAGTCGCCCGCGCGGCTGTCGATCCAGAGGCTCGCACGGCGACCTTCCGGGTGCCTGACTGGGACGACACGGTAGACACGCCGTACCGGGTCGTATTCGCCGGCGACGCCTGGGAAGGCACGGTGCGCAGGGATCCCGTCGACAAGGATCAGATCGTCGTGGCGGCGTTTACCGGCAACAACGACCTCGGTTTCCCGCACGCGGACATCGTGCGCAACATGCGGCACCACCGGCCGGACCTGATGGCCTTCACGGGCGACAACGTCTACGAGCGTGTCGGCGAGTACGGAATCGTGCGCGAGCCGACTGACATGGCCATCCTCGACTACCTGCGCAAGTGGTACATCTTCGGCTGGGAATACGGCGAATTGCTGCGGGACACCCCGACGGTGGCCTTGCCGGACGACCATGACGTCTACCAAGGCAACATCTGGGGCGCGGCCGGGCGCAAGGCGCACGGCTACGGCAAGCCCGGCCAAGACCAAGGCGGCTACGTGATGGACTCGCGCTTTGTTCACGTAGTGCAAACTACGCAGACCGCAAACATGCCCGATCCGTTCGATCCCACTCCGGTCGAGCAGGGTATCGCGGTCTACTACACAGACCTGCTCTACGGCGGCATCAGTTTCGCGATCATCGAGGATCGCAAGTGGAAAGACTCGGCCACGGCGCTGATCGGGCCGGGCATCATCAACGGCTGGGCGCAAGACCCCAACTACGACGCTCGGAAGAGTTCCGACAATCCCGGGTTTCCGCTCCTAGGCGAGCGGCAGGAGAGCTTCCTAGAGGCTTGGGCGCAGGACTGGGAGGGCGCGTGGATGAAGGCGGCCATCTCACAGACGATCTTCGCCAACGTGTGCACTCTGCCCAAGGGCACGACTACCGACGCGGTGACCGGCAGCCTGCGCGTGAACGCGCCGGGCGAGTACGCGCCCGGCGAAGAACCGGTCCAAGACCACGATTCCAACGGCTGGCCACAGTCGGGCCGTAACCGCGCCGTGCGGCTTCTGCGCAAGGCCGTGGCGGTCCACATCGCGGGCGACCAGCACCTCGGCAGCACCGTCCAGTACGGAGTGGAAGACTGGAACGACAGCAGCTGGGCCATCTGCGTGCCGTCGGTGGCCAACATCTTCCCGCGACGCTGGTTCCCCACCCAAGAGGGGCGCAACCGCAAGGAGGGCGCTCCCCGCAATACCGGTGAATTCCACGACGGCTTCGGCAACAAGGTCACCATCCACGCCGTATCCAACCCGCACACGAACGGCATCGAGCCCACCGCCCTGAACCACCGGGCGCCCGGCTACGGCATCATCAAGTTCGATCGCAGCGAGCGGAGCATCGAATTCGCCAACTGGCCCCGCTGGGTGGATGCGTCCGAGGACGGAGCCAAGCCCTATCCGGGCTGGCCGATTCAGATCCAGCAGACCCAGAGCGGCCTGCCGACGGGCTACGCCCTGCCCGCGATCGACGCACAGGGGGCCGTAGACCCGGTCGTGCAGGTGATCAGCGAGTCCAGCGGGGAGATCGTTTACACCCTGCGGATTCAGGGCAGCGAATTCACGCCCACAGTGCGCCAGCCGGGCACGTATTCGGTCCGGGTGATCCACCCCGAATCGGGCGAGGTGTCCGAATCCAAGGGGCTGCAGGCCAAAGCGCGATAGCGCGCCGTGTGGCTTGATCGGATGCCCTCAACGCGATACTTGCGAAGTCTACTGCTATTTCGTGCTCAATCAAGCAAGTCGGGGCCCATTCGTGCGGGAAGGCTTCCAACGCGTCCGCCGACGCCCGTACTCTCCGACCGAGCCTCTGCTTCCCGTCGCTTGGAGGCCCGGGAAGATCGAGGACCACTGGGGGCGCATCCATGAGGGTTAGCTGAGTGTGGAGCGGGTCCCCGGCTTGGCCCCGGTGAGCCGGCACACTGGTTTCGGGCTAGCGTGACTTTCTGGATCCCAGGAGACACCGGGCGGAGACGCTGCGGGTGAACGCGGTGAACGCGTCGCAGCTAATCCCATCGCTTCCTGAAGTAGCTGATGAACTCCGGGCCGTCCAATTCGCGCGTCGAGTTGTTAGTCCGGACATAAAACAGCTTTCGTTTGCCGGACTTCTCCGCCTTCAACAGCCACACAGGATCGGGCGATGGATCAATCTCGACGACGCAGACTTCCAGACCCTTGACCGTCTCAATTCGGATGTGAGTGCAGGTCGCCGCAGACGAACCGAACTCCTCGCCGATCCGGTCAGTGAGGTGCCTCACGTATTGCTCCGTATTCCACTGCCTGATTTCAAGGTCTGGCTGAATTCCGAGCGGCGTGGCGTTGTCGTCCACTCCGATGAACAAGAAGCCACCTCTCGCATTCAGGAACCCTGCGACCGGTTTGAGCACGGATGCCTCAAAGATGACCTCTTGCGGGATATTGGGATTCGCGTAGCTGTAGAAGGCCGAGGACTTGAACTCCTGGCGCTCAGTCTCCTCACCGGTGAGAAGCGCTTCGCGGGCCTTCTTTGCCGAGAGCACCTCTGACGTGATTACGCCGACCGGGATTGCCACGACCGCATAGCCCAGAATCACGAGAACGGACGCCAGGAGCTGGCCAAGGACTGTCGCTGGCATCAGGCTTCCATGCCCGACGGTCGTCATCGTGATGATTGCCCAGTAGGTACTTGCTCGAACGCTGGTGAAGCCGTTCTCGGGTCCCTCTACGAGGTACATGAGCGATCCCGCGACTACTGAAATCAGAACCACACCGATCACAAAGGCCCCGATCTTGTAGCGAGTAGCCTCCAGTGCATTGCCGATCGTCATCGCCGCTCGCGAGAAACGCCCTAATGACAAGATGCGGAAGATTCGAAACATCCGCAGCACACGCAGTACCGCGAGGCTGTCCCATCCCGGGAGCACGAACGCAAGCCAAGTGGGCGCAATCGAGACGAAGTCCACCACGCCGAAGAATCCGAATGCGTAGCGGGACGGCTTCGGATGACAAAAGAGCCGCAGCAGGTATTCCACACTGAAGATCACTGTGAACGCAATCTCCGCTATCCGCAGTCGATCAGACCACGCGGACCCGATGTCGGCCGCGGAGTCCAGCATTACGACACTGACGCTGACCAAGATGGCGGCAAGCAGCCACAGGTCAACGGTTCTCGCGGCGGGACCGCTGCCAAATAGGGCATCCAACAGTCGTTTCCGGACGGTCTTCAACTCAACTCCTCCCCAATGAGCGTCATGGCACTGACCGATGGTGTTCTCCCACGCCTCTGAGCTGAAGTTCGCGAGTGGGAATCCCCCTTAACTCCGTGATATTTGATCTGTCCAAACGGATGCTCCAGAAAGTGCCTACTTGGCCCGCAGGCGCTGCCTGAGCGCCTTCAAGCGGCTGCCAAGCTCCTTCAGCGCCACGGCGAAGCTCTCTGCAGTGACGTTGCCTCCGGAGCAATAGTCGAGGACGACCGCTTCGGCGGCGCAGAACTCCGCGCAGACATCAGCCACTTGTCCGGCAATCTCACCGGGAATATTGGTCACTCCGTTCTGGTCGGCGTGGATCAAATCCCCGGGATAGACGGCCAGCCCGCCGACGTGGACCGGGACGTTGAACTCCAGCAGCTGCGGGTATCCGTGCGAACTGATGACGCCATCCGAGAACGAAGGCAAGCCCACCGCGCGCACTTGGTCCAGGTCCCGAGCGGCACCGCTGGTTATCAGACCGACGACGCCGAACGACTTGTAGGTCGCCGCCATGACTTCGCCGAACGTGGCGGACTTGGTCGGCGAGTCCAGGTCTTGGATCACCACCAGCGGCGGGTCCGGAACCTCTCCGAACCGGGCTACTTGGTCGGCCAAGCTGCCGTAGGCGCCACCCGCCCACGGCTTGGCGGCGGAGCGGAAGGTGGCCGTAGATGCATACCCGCAGATCGGCCCCATCTCGGGAAAACAAGCCTTGATGCGGTCATCCATGTAGCCATCCGTCTGGGGGCGGACGCCGAACAACTCGATCACGTTGCAGACCGTAGGGGTGTCGTACTGGCAGAGCTTGCTCAGCACTTCGCCCGAGAGTTGGGGTGCGGACATAATGTCCATGGTATTGCACGGGCCGCCGCTGGCTAGAAGTGGACCGGCTGCGTGAAGGCTCCGTTGCCGGCGGAGTCCCAAGCCGCGAAGCGAACCCACTTCTTTCCGCTCGCGTCGAACTCGAGCCGGAACTGCTTGCTGCCGAAGGCTTCCAAGTCAGTGGTCGGCTGTACGCGGCGGCCGATCTTGTCGCTGTCGCCCCATACGATCTCGACAAACTCGAGCGGAAACGTCCATTCCACCTGTGCCACGACAGTCTTGCGCTCCTCGAGGCCCTGGATTTCGAAGGCGGGAATCAACACCTCGCCAGTAGAGACGAAGAAGTCGCCGCGCCGCATGGCCTCGGTGATGGGGCTCCAATCGTCGTCAAAGGCAGGCAGGCTGTCGAGACGGACATAGTTCACCGAAAGTTGCGGATAGATTTCGTCGGACGGGAACTTGGTGTAGGTGTCGCCCTCTGCGATCAGGTACTTCGGGCCGGCCCAGTTGTTCATGTCATCGAGAGTGCCAAAACAGCGTCGCTCGCAGATACGCGCCTGCGAGAGGTCGGCGGGCAAGGTCTGGAAGGCACCGCCCAGGTAGCGGTCGCTGAGAAAGTGGGGATCCTCGCGGACAACGTCGGGATAGAAGGTGGGCCCCTTGGTGCGCGGATGGGCCTGCCACATCAAGGCACCTTCAGACTCCATCAGCGACAGCATCTCCTCTGCCGAGCCGACGCGGTAGACCGTGCCGTAGCGGTCATGGCTGGCGCGATACGGCGCGTCGGCGGCCCGCACCTTGGACCAGTAGACGGGCTTGGGAAACACGAGGGTGTAGTGCCCGCCGAGGTGAGCGTTAGGCTCTTCACCCGGCATGAGCAGGAAGTCGGAGTCTGAATGGCGGCGGCACGCTTCGAAGTATTCGTGCTGCTCGCGAAAGCGGATCTCGCCGGGATCGTCGGGATGGCCATCGCCGTGAAAGTCCGACATCATCGCGATGTTGATGCCAAGGCCGCGGAACGCCGAGATCCACGGGGGCCGCAAATCGAGGGAGCCGGCATCGACGAGCTGCTCGGCGAAGTGCGTGTGGAAATGGCTGACCGCGATTTGGTAGCCGTCGACCGGCTTGTACGTATCGCCGTGGGTGTAGGCCAGCACTTCCCGTAGCGTGGCTTCGGCGTTTCCAGCACCGAGATGGTAGTAAACCGCCATGCGCTGCATGGTCCCGGCAGGCGCGTTGTACAGCGCGAAGTTGCCCTCGGCGAAGCGCCACGACTGGCGGACGCGCTTGTTCCAGATCTCTTCGGACGCGCCCCACGGTCGGTACATCTCCTCGCGCTCGCCTTGGCGGACGCCCACGTCGAAGCGGCCATCCGATAGCTGGCGGTACCAGACATAGCCAAGGTTCATCTCGATCTCGCGGGCAAAAAAGAACTTGTGGGATGGTGGGAAGACCGCCAGAGTGCCCCGGTTCTGTTCCAGCAGGAGGACGCGGTTCCTTGCCCGCAGCGGCACTGGGTCGTCATTCGCGCCGCCACCGAAGCGATAGTGCTGCCAGTCGCGGGTGACGTCGCGCCAGCGCAGGCGCTGATATTCATCAGTCCGCAGTCCGCTCAAGCCGGCCCGATAGACATAGGCCGCCGACGGCTTAGCAGTGGCTGCGATTGCTTCTTGACGCACGAGGCTAGCGCCTCGGTAGACCGTAAACCGCAGGCTGCCCGCGAACGACCCCAATTGCAGGCCGTCGAAGGTGACTTCCAGCCGGATACCATTGCGCCGGACGCGGCAGGTGCTGACTTCATATCGCACGCTGGAGCGCGTGACCTCACTCGGGTCACGTGGGAGTCCGGGGTTGACTCCTTCGAGTCCGGGCACGTTCAGGGGAGCGTCCCAAAACACCTTCCACTTCTCGCTCTCGACAATTTCCGGAGTGGCTTCGCGACCCAGATCCGCCATCGGGTTGAGCTGCTGGTGAGAGATGCGCCGCTGGCCCTCGGCGACATAGAACTCTGGTCGGGCATCCTGGGCTAAAGGAGCCCAGTGTCCTGCCCGCGAGAGGGCGGCCAACTGCCGGACCACGGGTTGGCCCTGGTCGACGCCGAAGGTTGCCCGGAGCCGGTTTGCATCGGCCCCGGACCACTCGACAAATAGGTCCCCATCAAGGATCTCGGCGCGAAGCCCTTCGGCAGGTGAGTAGTCGGTCAGATCACAATCCAACGGACCCGCCGAGAGCACCGCCGATGCCAACAGTACGGAAACTCCCACGGCCCCTAGATGCCGGCAGGGATCGGTTGGACGCTCAACGCGATTATGCCCAGTAGCCGATCGTTTCATGCCACATAGTATGACTGAGGCATCCTAAGCTTTGTCTGATCTCGGAGTCGTCCTAGCTGCTTCGAGAGAGTGAAAGATCAAGGATCGGCATATCAGCGAATCCGGTCTGGAGCCGTGAATGGTCTGCCCTTAGCCCTAGGCCGAGGACCGCGAGCACGCCAGGAGGACACAGCGCTTAGCCTACGACCTATTTACGGACTATATTTAGACCCAACGAGGCAATAACCCCTGAAACTTTCCCGCCGAATCAAGCCAATCAGCTACCTCAAAGCCCATACTGCCGAGGTCGTACGCGAGCTTGCGGACAGGCAGGAACCGCTGATCATCACCCAAAACGGCGAAGCCAAGGTCGTCATTCAAGATATCGACAGCTATGAGCAGACACAGGAAGCCTTCGCGCTGCTCAAGATCCTCGCTCTTGGCGACAGGCAGGTCGCGGCCTCTCGGCTGCGACCGGCTACCGATGTCATTGCGGAGATTCGAGAGCGGAACCATAGTCGCTGATGCCGTTTCTTGTCCAACTGACTGACGACGCAGCACGCGACTTGGAGGAAATCTGCGACTACATCCTTCATCACGATGCGCCGCGCAGCGCGGACCTTCTACTCGATCAAATCGAGAGAGCCATTGGCGCCCTGACGGAGTTCCCGCAGCGCGGAGCCTACCCGAAAGAACTGCTCGAGTTTGGGGTTCGAGAATTCCGTGAGATTCTCTTCAAGCCCTACCGCATCATCTACCGTGTGAAACGAACCGACGTCTATGAACTCGTGGTTGCTGACGGCAGGCGTGACATGCATACCTTGTTGCAGCATCGGCTGCTAGAGGCAGATGCTCCACACCATCGATATGTCAACCAAGGAGTAGGAGCGCCTCTCGACACCGTTGGATGATGTCCCAACAGCAAGTTCTTCAAGGGCTGAATCCGACCGATTAGATCCGGTATCCGGGGCCGAAATCGATGCGAGATCCGCAGACACCGGTGCCTACGCGTCTTGTGCTGGAGAGATTTCCGTTCTTCCGGTCAGCTGGGTAACGCGATAGCCTTGACCGCTGGTCCTTCTGGCTGCAGTGGGAAACCGAGATCGATGCGACAGCCCGGTGGCGGTATAGGGAGCCTTGGTGCCGAAGCCACAGGGTCTGTCCGCTCGCTCCGGACCATGTTCGGTCCAAGCTCCCGCGCTGGCGGTATGGGCAGTTTCGGGTCTCTCAGATCAGCCGCTCGCCCCACGGTCCGGTGACCGCGAATGTGATCCCGGGCGTCTGCACGTTGAAGAAGAGCCAGTTCCCGTCAGGGCTGAAGGTGGCCCCGGCAAATTCCCGGTCGAGGAAGTCTCCCTCCAGCCCGTTGCGCTCGCCCGCAAGGATCACGTTGTTCTTGGCGAACGGAATGATCTCGCCGTCCGCGGTCAGGCCCCTGATGCGATCCTCCCCGCCCCCGTCCTCGCACAGAACCAAGCCTCCACGGGGGCTCACGCAGATGTTGTCCGGCATGTCGAGCACCTCGGCACTCGGAGATTCATACAGGAGCCGGATCCTCGACTCACCCGGATCGTATTCCCAGACTTGGCCGGCCTCGGCATCGCCGCCGTTGGTCGAAACCACGTAGATGCGGTCGTTACCGCTCCAGGTGCCTTCGAGGCGGGCGAAAGTGGCCGCCCCGTTCCGGAGGCCTTGGGAATAGACGCTGCTGTCCTCGATCGGTTCCGGATCCGGGTCTTCGATCGGCACCCAGTCGACCGGCTCCCAGTGCCCGGCTCGCTGGCCGGTCCTAGTGTCCGCTCCCGGTCGGTTCGACAGCGCCAGCATCTCTAGCCGCCCGCCGGCAGCGAGTCGGCCTGTCTCGTTCGGCAGGAACCGGTACAAGCCGGCAGTGGCCCGGTCTTCCGTCTCGTAGACGATCCCGGATTCCGGGTCGACCGCGACAGCCTCGTGCACGAAGCGCCCCATGGCCCGGTAAGGCTCCGCCCGGGCTGTCCCGTCGACCGGAACCTCGAAGACGTAGCCGTGAGCGAGCGTGTAGCCGTTCTCGTCGCCCGGGCCTTCCACGGTCTCTTCGCACGACAGCCAGGTTCCCCAAGGAGTGGGGCCGCCGGCGCAGTTCACCGCCGTGCCCGCGAGGCTGGGCCAGGCCGCGACCACGCTGCCCGACGACGTGTCGAACTCGATCGTCGTTGTGCCGCCGCCTGCTCGGTCGTCGTAGACAGGATCGCCCGAAAAGGCCGAGCCTGCCCGGAGCTCGTGGTTTCGCACGAGGCGCACCCGGCCGCCTTCCGCCTCGAAGGCCGCCATCCCGTCATGGGCACCCGGCGTCGGGGACCCATCGTCCAGTCGATCGCCTTTCCAGCCGAACGAGAGATATCGAAATCCCGGCGGGAGGTGCAGCAGCGGAAGTCCGGTGGTCTCGTCCCGGACCGGCTCGAGCGGGCCATAGCCAACACGATTCAGTTCCCTCGCGGAGCGCATCGCTCCGTCTTCGACTTGGTCTGTGCTCCGGCACGCAAGAGCGTGGAAAGAGGCTGCGGCGACCGCACCGCCGCTGACGGAGAGAAACTGGCGCCTAAACAACGGGTGAGCTGTCATTCCACCAGTTTACAGTTTGATCTGGACACTTCAGCATGTTTTCTGATCTGCCGGCACTTGTGTTCTAGCCCGCATAGCTCACCAAAGGGGGTGACATGGGGCATGAAATTGTGGTAACA
>VXRL01000070.1 GCA_009838515.1 Terriglobia bacterium
CTTGGAAGATCGTCTCTATCACTGTATTTGCTGCCGGCTTCTTCAATAATCTGCTTACAAACAGTTTCCAAAAGTGATTTTGCCGCTGTAATCGCGCCTTTCGGATCCTTATCTTTTCTATCTAGAGCTTTCTGCCAAGCATCATAAACACCGAATTCATCGTACTGAATCAGCCTTCGTGAAATGCTTTCTCGGCCAGGATGCGTGTTAGAATCAAGACGTTTACATACATGAAACAATGGATAACCCGAAACATCATCGTCATGAATGAAGGAGTATGCATCTCTTTCTAGTATAGGATTAAGTTGGTTCACTATCCGCTGTTGGTCAACATAGTCTCGACGGCTAGGGTCGACAATATCTTCAAGGAATTCAAAGAGTCTTGATTGTGAACAGTTGAAGAATCCCACTTGCTTTAAGATTTCGGAGTTCGCTTGGTCTAGATCTGGGTTAGAGGAATCAATAAAGTCTGATATACCCAAAAATCCCAATGATTTTCCGAGATCATTCAAATGGACTGACTGCCGGAAACTGGGCCAGTGTTTTGCGAGCATTTCTATCAAACTATACTTGCCGGAAAGCGTAAATTTATCGAGAGCCTCGGCGAGCTTGTGTCGTGTAATGCTGGAAACGAGTCCCGCAGAATCGTCCAAGCGCTCAATAGCCGTTTGGAGCTCGTCACTAGGGTGCTCGTTTACTACTCGTTTCGCTATATCGATCATCTCGGCGGCGGACAGGTTGTCAAGCCTTTTAGTAACGTACTTGCGCTTTCCTGAGAATGCTTCGGAGGGCTGTCCAGGGGCCAGCCCCAAACGGGCGCATTCAGAGGGCAAGTCGTTGGAGCTCGTTGGATATAGTGCGTCAGCGATCAAGTCTTGCAGTTTTTCCTTCATCTATATCTTCTTTTGTACTTCAATCGGTCACTTCAATGTCTAGGGCACGGTTGCCTCTAGTTCGTGGAGAGCACTTCGTACGGGTCGTCGGGCTGCTAGGGAGGAGACTACGCCTTTCACTTCCGCACCTGAGCTCGTTGGGAAATTCGTCTTGATCGGTCGAGGCTGTCGGGCTCGCGCAATGTCTTCAAATGGCCGCTTGAGCCGTTACCGGCGCGACTCGACCGCGACTCCGCGCCGGTGCTTGAGCGCCCAGCCCTTTTTGCGCTATCCGGTGCGGGGGCGGAGGTGGATCTATTAGCTGTTAGTGGCGGGATTCGCCGCGGGAAGTCGCGCGTTGGGGTCACGGGGAGGGGCCAACCCCCACTCGAACGGAAGGTGTTCGTGATTCGGCAAACGCATTCTGGGCCGGGCCACAAATCGGTTTGGACCGCCAGATGCCCTAATGCCGCGCACCGGCATGGCACCTATAGCGGTGCCGCTGGGGACGAGACCACCGGTGTCTGCTTGGCGGCTCTTGTGCTTCTCACCGCATCTGCCTGTGGGAAGTGCAACACTCCCACAATTGCAGACTTCATAGGCAGACACGGCGAGTTCCTCGCTTGAATCCGTCACTGGCAGCAGCGGAGTCCATACTGCTTGCCATCCAATGCAGGGCGACGACACATTGCAGATGTGACGATGAATCGTCCTCGATGCCCACAACCGACGTCTCCGAGCTGGAGATCGGCACTTCTCCCGCTAGGACGGTACCCAGCACCCAACGCCTGATGCTGTTCGCCCTGGGACCGCTTCGGGACGCACGCGTCCATCTCTGCGCCAGATCCTTGCCACTTCTATCTTGGAGAGCTGGTTGGTCGACCAGACCTGCGCTCTTGTAGGCACAGTTCGTGATGCAAGGTCCGATGGCAGTTTGCGCACACGCATAGAAGATCATCAAGCGAAGTCCGTCGCCTACCCAGTTCAGCCAAAGGAACCTTGTGATGAACCTCGATGCAGGCCTCACCCCACGCTGCAACACCTGAGTCAGTCGGGACCAGTCCACAACGTTCGCATTCCAGCCGACCGCCGTGGGCTAGTCTGAAGGCACGTTTCTTGTCTCTGACCGCCTTCGAGGCGCGCTCGTACCGTAGATGCCACCCGCGCACGGGATTGCCCTCGACCCACTTCTGATCCTCCGATTGCGCGGGCACATCGCCGTTCCCAGCTTTCGGGATTATCCGGAACTCCGCCGCCCGGATCGCCCTAAAGCACGGTGTGCCTTCGCCTCCCCTGAAATGACTTGGTCGGACCTCGAGGCCCAGCGCGCGGCTCGCCGCAACTCCGAAGAGTGCCTTAGGGGCGAGCAGTCTGCCATCGTCAAGGGCCACGTCGTAGGCCGTCGACTCGGAAAAGGGATGGTCGACCTTCCCGTCAACAAGTAATCGCGCAGATTCTTGGATGTGCTTGAGCCCTACCCGCGAAATATCAGCACTGGTCAGCCACCGCCCGGGTGCCTGCTTAGCTCCCATTAGTCCTCCACAACCGTTCCGGTCCGTTCAACTGGCGCACATCAACAGCTACTTGTGGCACGCGAGGCAAACCTTCGCCTTCCCATAGAGATCGTCGATGTCGAGGGGTTCGCAATTGGTCCTCAGCGGGTTTGGTTGAGCCGTCGATCGCATCCGAGCGAGCCGCCGCTCATGGTCAGCCTGTATCTGCGCAACACGCGCCGGTTGTTCAAGGTCTTCGAGGGACTCACCCTGGCTCCAGGTGAACGGTGAGCCGCGCTTTACTGCTTCCTTCTCATAGGCCTTTGCCTCCGCGAACGCCTCTGGATGCTGTTCCTTGAGCCGGATCCATTCGACCTTCTGCTGGAAGAAGCAAAATGTACAGCCGCTACGTGTCCGCCACGAATAATACTGCGGCAAGCCCAAACCGGCGGCCTCCAAGATTTCCAGTACGCCAGCCTTGTCGACGCCGGATTCCTTGAGCGGGAGCTTAACGATGAGCTTGTCATGCTTGGACGCGTAGCCCTCCCGGTACTCCTCATCGCTGCGGATTGCAACGTAGCTGTAGATCGTCTCTCCGCGAGCCAGCCGAGGGCGCAGCCATCTCTCGAATGGCCGCAGTTTGAGTTGGCGCGTGCACCAGCGGGTTTGCGGCGATGGCAGGAAGTTGTTGTATTGTTTGAGCCAGAAATCGAAGTCTCGATCCGGGTTGAGCATCCGGATGCGTTGGCCTAGGAATCCTTCTAGCCTCCCTAGGTACTCATACACTTCCGGTAACTCCTTGCCTGTATCCGTGAAGAAGTACTCGATGGCCATTGCCGGGTAGTGCTGGCGCATGAAGACGGCGAGCGCGGCGCTGTCCCGCCCTCCGGACAGACCTAGAACGTGGGAGACTGGCCCGGTTGTCACGAGTTGTCCTCACTTCCCCTGCTCGCTTGGAAAGCAGAGCTTGTCCCCATGAATCGCGTGCTCAGTTCGGCCAGCGCTGCCAGAATTAACGCGGGTCGGCGGACATTGGACCCATCGAGTGCGGAGGCCAGCGACGTAATCAGGTCGTCGACCGCACCGCGCTCGCTTTCGGCGACATCGAATTCCTCCAGCAGTGGGGCCGGTCGACCTTCTAGTCCCACGACAACGGCCATTGCCTGCCGCTTTTCGGGCCGACCCTTTACGCGCGCGTAGGTTTCGGCCCGTAGGAACGCCTGCGACATTGCGGCCAATTCAACTGCGGCGCGATCGAGATCTGGATCGACCCAGTTGCGCGGCGGAATGTTGGCAACAAGACTGGCGATTGCTTCGAAACCTTCGTCGCTGCCGTCAAACTCCCGCAGCCTGCCAGCGAACGCATCGAGCCGGAAGTCCCCGGCCAAGGTACGGATGTTCTCCGCGCGATCCCGCAGTTCAGCGAGACCCTCTGGAGACATGCCGGGAGCCTGCAACTCCGCCAGCATTAGGTCACGCAGGCGGTGCAGCATGGAAGGATATGCATCGATGAGTTCGGCCAGCCCGTCGCGAAGGTTTGCGGCAACCTCCGGCCAGCCCGCGTCGCTGTTGAGCGACACACTCCTGCCGAAGCTGGCTGGGATGTCGTCGAACAGAAACTGGTTGGGATCTTGCGCACGCTTGAAGATCTCCCGGATGTGGATGGCGTTCGCGGACAATCGCATGGTCCTGGCAGTCCACTTCGGTAGCCGATCATAGATGGCGACAAGGCCTCGTCCCACGCTGAGTGGGTCTAGGTCAACGAGTTGGCTCGCCGCACCTAGGCCTCGAACCACTTCCGACATACTTGACAACAGTCTCTGCGCGACTTCGTTCAGGTCTACCCAGCGCAACTGGATGCAACTCGGATCCTTAACCAAGTAGTCCACGTCGACATCATCGAATCGTGCTCGGAACACTCCGTCGCGGTAGACTGCGACCCGGTTGTGCTGAGACAAGATGAAGGCGACTGCAAACACCGGCATGATGCCGTTCTTTACACCGAATGGCGACTGGTGCCACTTCTCGAACAGCTCGGAAACAGGAATCGGCCGATTGGAATCTTGCTGCAAGATCAGGCACGCACGTTCCCAAATCGGAGCAAGCCGGCAGGGGTCAGTCGATCCTGATCCAGGAGAGACGAACCGCCAACGCCCGTCGACTTGTGCGTAAAGCCCCGTAGCCTCAAGAAGCGAATCGAACAGACCCCGCTCGGCCGGGAAACCGGCGATACCGAGTCGCTCCTCGCCCATTCTCTGCACCATGCGATGCAGCAGGTTGTTCTGTGCCGCGACCGCATTGCTCGACGGCTTGTGGCGATTCAGCAGCTCATTGCGAATGCAAGGGGACTGTCCGAACTTGCGATCCGCCATATCGGATGCAAGCGTGTTCAGGTCCCTCTGGCGCAAGCGTCCCGGAGGCTGGTTCCTGTTGAACCACAAAGCGTTGTCCAAAGCTCTGTGTAGCTCGGTCTCCAGCAGGGTTTGCAAGGTCGCTAGTCGCGCCGACACTTCACGCCGGGCCACCGCATCGCCGGCCAGTTCAGGGTGATCGTTCCGGACGCCATCGAGCGCAAACAGCTCGCGAGCGAGGAGCAGGACAGATCGCGACCCCTGCGCAAGCCCGACCACAAGGTCGCTAGCGCCGTCGCGGCTCGCCGCCGCTCGGCAAAGCTCTACGGCGCGACCTTCGCTCTCGCCGTCAGTGGGAATCGCGAGCAGGAATTGGCCCGCGGCACCGCTTGGCGGGCCGGTTCGCGCCGAAATCCCGCCGAGTTCGCTGACAGGAACGATGTCGAGGTCGAACCATCGCAAGGCGCCGGTCTCGTGGTAGTGGCGTTTTGCAAGGACGGGGTGGAGTCCCGCTATAGATTGCAACTCCTTGAAATCGATCTCCCCGGTCTCCTCAAGCTGGACTCGAAGCGCTTCATCGATATCGAAGTCGCTACCAGCGAAGATGGCCCGAGCATCAAGGAATTTCTTGAAGATCGTGAACGACCAAGCATCGAGTTGGCAGAGCGCTCGCTCAATCTCCCCATGGGGGATTTCCGGGCAGCATGCGCGCAGCAGTTCTGTGCTGGCAACGAGGCCGGAACGCTCGCTGAACAGGTCGATTACCGCGATAGCCTTAAGCAGCTTGACGTGAAGTGCATCACCACCGATGCGCTCGCACCGTTCGAGCGCATCGGTCGCCAGTGCCCACCGGTGTCCGTCAGGCGAAGCCAGGATCGATGGCTCGAGGTTGGCACGTAGGTAGTCCCAAAGCCGTTCGGGGCCGTACAGTTCGTCGTCCCCGGCGTGGTAGAGAAAGCCCTGCAAGCCGTGAGGCTCCGCTGAATTAAGGAAGCCGAAAATACTGCGCTGGTTCTGGCCGAAGCGTCGCCTAGACACGGGCCCGAGCAAGCAGGCCACGACCGGGTGCAGGGGCCAGCACGCTTCCAGAGTCGAAGCTAGCCGCCCCGGCTCGCCGACACTTGCGCGCCTAGCAAGCGGGGCAACGGAGGACGCCAGAGCACCAGGCCTTGACGGGTGATGGTCACTCTCAATTGCGCGGGCGATCAAGCTGATCTGCTCTTCGCCGGATGCATTGACTACAAGGTCGATGAACCGGCCTTGGATTTTCGCCCACTCGTCGCGCGCTTCGCGGGGGAGACGGTGAGCGTACTCCTCGAATGATTGGTGCAGCACACCGATCACTAGAAGCCGCCCCTTGCTCCTAGACGCGGCTTCGGCAATCTGCTGGAACACGAAAATGTCGCACCTGTCCTGTGCGGCGGCCTCAAGAAACTTGCCCATTTCATCGAGGAACAAGAGCACCCCACCGTCCGTTCCGGGGTGCTTGGCTGCGGCGGATCGCAAGGTACCGACCAGGTTGCTTTCTGTCCAGCCTCCAGAGGGCTTGCGGGTTACTAGCCGGGCTGCTCGCACTGCATCGCCGATCACTCGTACGGGGTCCTCGCGGGAACCGACGACAGGGACTATGCGCCACCCGTGTCTTCCTGTGGGCAACGCCTTGCAGATCGACCGCGACACATCTCGGTCGAAAACCTCGGCGGCCCTCTGCCGCAATTGGGCGTTGCCGTTGAGTAGCGCACCTAGTGCAACCGCAAGACTCGACTTACCGCTACCGTACGGACCGGTCCACGTGTATGCACCATGACCGGTCTCGGAGATGTGACGCGCCATCGTCAGCAAGACCTCATTGGACGACTCCGGACAGACGAACCCATCCAGAGTGGCCACGTTCCCGAGGTCGGAGTCGATTCGGATGGACCTCACGAAGCGACGGGCTATGCGGACGCGTTCGGCCAAAGCCATCAAGCGGCCTCCGTCTGCGTCATCGAGTCGTAATCGGCCGGAATCCAGGCGAGTGCCACATCGTGGTTGACGTCGAGTTTCCGCACCACCTGCTTGAGTCCGGCGGTCTCGGACCAGAGAAGCTTCCCACCTGTGGTGTCATCGAGCGCAGCAAGGCGATCCGCGACGTCATTCTCGTCTAGGAGGAATACCCGGCCCGGCCCACCGGGCGCGTGCGCGATGGCTTCGAAAGATAGTGCTCCTGCCCCCGGGGAGTAGCGTGACCAGAAGTCAATCAACGAGGAAATGAACGCCCCATCGCCCAAAGTTGGTTTCGGGCCCCGTGCGAAGCGGAAGCCATCCTTTCTGCCGACAGCCTTAATGACGCCAAGCTCCGTCAGAGGAGATTCCAATGAGTCATCATGGTGCGCTCTCCCGGATGGCATCCGGGAAGAATATGTTCTGACAAAGCACCGGACATCGTTCTCGACCGTGTGTTTGGCTACGCGCTTCCATCCTCGTTGCCGTGCAAGACGGACGAGTTGCCTCACCATTACGTCACGTTCGAACTGAATCGCTGGATAGTGACTGAATGCCCAGAACCAAGTCGTCTTCTCCGGCCGGGCTGACAACTGCCAGTGGACCAACCACAGCGTAGAGGGATGCTCCATGAAAGGGTCGAGACCGTTAGGTCCGAACAGCAATCGACCGAAATCCGTTGGCCGAACCGAATCGTCGGCAGACTCCTCGATCACACGAGCCGCTTTTGCCCAATGGCGCATAGAGGCCACCATATTCTTGCCTACACCGAAGCGCGCAATGGCATCCTCGCCCCAGCAAGCGGACTTATTGCCGGGCTGATTCTCGGTCTCTATGGCGCGGTCGAATGCTTTCTTGAGCCACCCGTAACGGAGGGGAAAGGTCTCGTGCCCGGAGAATTGCGGGTTGTAGCCCTGTTCAAAGAGTGGTCCGTGCCCCATACCATCCCTGCTACTGGACGTACCCTCCAGTTCGAATGTAGCCGACAAGCCGTGCTATCGTCAAGGCGTTCTCCGTTGGCGATTGATGGGTGCCTCGTGTCGAGGGAGCATCGGCCGTTGTTGCGGGCCGGGCATCCGCCACTGACGAGCAATGAAGTCGAGGAATACAATCTACCTTGATCATCAGGCATCGACCCCTGTTGATTGCTGTGTATTCGATGAAATGACGAAGTATTTCTGTGATTTGTTCGGAAATCCGCACTCTTCTGATCATTCTATCGGGTGGCAAGCCTCGCATGCCATCGAGACTGCCGCGGAGCGGGTTGCAGGCCGGCTAGGTGCGGATGCTGACGAGATCGTTTTCACCTCTGGCGCAACAGAGGCCAACAACCATGCGCTGCTCGGCCTCGCGTGCCGCGCCGCCGGCGGCAGTCGTAACCGCATCCTGATTAGTGCCGTTGAGCACAAGTGTGTATTGGAAGCAGGTAGAGTCCTCCGAGATCGATACGGGTTCTTGGTCGAGTTAGTACCGGTTAATCGCAACGGGATGGTGGACCTGTCAGCGCTCGAGGGGGCACTGAGGGACGATGTCCTTGTCGTGTCCGTAATGGCCGTCAACAACGAGATCGGAACCATCCAGGACATTGAGGCCATCGGTAGGCTCGCACGGGAACATGGAGCCGTCGTTCACTGCGACGCGGCGCAGGCGCCGGTGGCGATCGACATAGATGGCCTTGCCTTCCACGCAGATCTCGTGAGCCTGTCCGGCCACAAGATGCACGGTCCGCAAGGCATTGGCGTTCTTTATGCGCGTCGCGAACTCCATCGGCGGCTCGAGCCCCTGATCTATGGGGGTGGGCAGCAGAACGGCCTGCGCTCCGGGACGCTCCCCGTAGCCCTATGCGTAGGCATGGCGGCGGCCGCTGAGATCCTGGGGCGCGCCGAGGCGGAGCAGGACCGCTCGCGCTTGCGCGCTCGTCGGGACAGATTTGTAGCGCGCTTGTTAGGACTGCCTTGGGAGACGTCGCTCAACGGCGCGAACTCCGATGAGCGCCATCCGGGCAACGCCAGCATCTGCTTCCGCGGGTTCTCGGCGCAGGATATCTTGCAGGCGCTCCAGCCGCGACTCGCTGCATCGACTGGCTCCGCTTGCACGACGGGCATCCCCGAGCCCTCGCACGTGCTGCGTGCGATTGGCTTGAGCACAGAAGACGCTGAAGCGACTGTCCGTTTCAGTCTGGGATTCAATACGACCGATGCGGATCTGGACGAAGCTGTTGGCTTGATCAGCGAGGCGCTCTCGAGCTTGCACGCAAGCTGAACCTCCACGGCCTCAATTGCGTCGCCGCCTCGGATGGCACCGAATCGCTAAGTCTATTTCGGGAAATCCTGAATCCGGCCCGGCTGGAACGCTTCAGTATGGATTCAGGAGTTTGCAACGGTCGCACGACCGCAACCGTCTGACAACGAATCATCTGTAGTCACCCGCTCCATCACCCACACGGCGAACGACCACACGGTCACCGATCTACCTGTGCCGCACTCGCGTCCAATCGTCTCCCAGCTCGCTGCAAGTTCCGTGATAGATGTCAAAACGCAGAATATAGCTCAAGGTCTGTGGCGGTTCCAAATCTTACAGGCCGAATGAGAACTGGCACGACGACTGGCGAGCGCCTGGACCGCGTGCATCACTGCGGGCAAGACTCCTGATATTGACGAGATCCTCGACCGAGCGGGTATGTGGAATCCCCCTCATCTGACTCAGCCGGATTGGGGCCCTGCAACTTGGGAACGACGATCCCCGTGCGCACGCCGTATTAGTTCCGCCAGTTCGGCGATCTCTTCCGAGCTGGCGAACGGTACTTGCGCTAGGATCACTTTTCCCTCACCAGACAGCCTCGCTGCGAGGTGGCCGCGCCCGAGGAGCCGTTCCGCACCGGGCTCGTCGAGCACAAGTGCCGAGTTCCGCTTGTCAGCGACCTTCAATACGAGACGGTTGGTCAGATTCGCTCGGAGCTGCATCGGCAGGGCGTCCTTGTCGGGCCTTTGCGTGACAAAGACGAGGTTGATGCCAGCGGCCCGGGCCTTGACGCCGAGCCGGCTCGCGTTTAGTGCCACAGCGTCGCGGTACTCATTGATCATCATCCAATCCGCGATCTCGTCGTGAAATAGCCAGATTCTAGCCAGCTGCTCGCCGCGGCCCACCTTGCGGTTGTATGCCAGCAGATTGGTCGCACCGGCCTCGGAAAGAAGCCGGTTTCGTCGCTCCATCTCGGCAACAAGCGATTCCAGCGCGCGGATGGCGTCTTCCCGGTCCGTAATGAGTTTGCCTCCAGCGTGGGGCATGCTGCGCAGCCAGGGAAAATCGATTCCGGCCTTCGGGTCAATCATCTGGATTTGTGCCTGCGCTGGCGCAATGGTCGCGCATATGTCCAGAAGAAGGCATTGCACTAGAACTCCCTTACCGCTGCCAGTCTCGCCCGCAATCAGCGTGTGAGGACCGTGCATTGGCTGACCGGCGAATTCACCTGCAACATTCAGGTAAAGCAACTCTCCGTTCGATTCCCGCGCACCCAGCAAGAGGCTGGTGTTCTCTCCCGGCGCGCTCCGTGGCATCTCTCGTTGCCGCCAAAGATCACGCAGGCGCAGGACGGTCCGTTTCGGCCGGGCGACCATGATCACAACTTCCATCGGCGCGGCCAAAACAGTGATCACGTCGACACCGTGGGATGTGAGCAGTTCCTGCCGCTTTCGCTCTACCTTTGGAATAGTTAGGTCGTCAGACCCCCGGAGGCGCACCAAGGCTGCGTTTGGTGTCAGACGGGCTCCAACAAATCCGGCGGTCATTCCGTAGCCGCGTAACGCCCGCTGGACGACCTTCACCGTGGACTCCAGCCATTCTCGGGCCTCACCGTCTTCCTGATCGCTCGCCCGGCCAGCACCGATCCACGCCGCGACCTCCTCGGACGGCCAGGCAATGCACGGACCCTTTGAACTCTCGTCTTGCCTGCCGTCGGCAGCCGAGCCCTCTTCGTGGATCGCGACCGGAGGATCCAGCGCCTCGAGACCAGCTCCAGTCTCAGCTTCAACGGGTTCTCCGGCCGTTCCGCCCGGTCGCGTCGCGGCGCTACCATTCGGGTCGGGACGGCGAGCGGGGTGACCGTCCTGTCCGGACTGCTGCTCATCGGAGCCACCTTGGGACGAGGTCCGGATCGAAACCAGTGCGTCCGCCCAGTCCTCGGTCTCTGGTTCGACCGCTTTACTTGTCGTCCCGCCGGAGACTGCGAAGGATCGAAGTGCTTCTGCAACCCGGCGCTTGTCGAAGATCTGCTGCTTGCAGTGCTTCGCGTTACTGAGCGGGGTCGGACCGCTGGCATCCACGTATTCGTCGTCGTCATGGACGAAGACATGCGAGAATCCGGCAATCTCGACAGGGACCGTGTCCCGACGCACTTCATCCGACCATCTGTGCAGGTCCCAACCATTGGCGTCTTCCTGACGGAACGGCTCCATGCCCTCAAGCATGAAATCGCCAAGTTGGTGCAGCCAGATATCCCGGTCTATGCGGGAGCGCTGTGGGTCCAGAGCGCGATCGAGCCGCCTGACGGTTTCAACCAGCTGTTTAGCTGACTTTCGGGATTGCGACCTGTAGCCCGCGGACCCGACGAACTTGGATTCCGATATAGCGACCTTGAGCACTGGGTGCCCGTCCTCAATGCGAGGCGCGATCGCCATGATATCGGCGATCTGTTCCTCTCGCTGCCCGAACCACGTCGCAAAGTCGTCCAGAAAGAACCACCCGACGGGTAAGTCCCCTCCACCCAAACTGGTGCGGAGCTGTTCCATAGACAGAACCACCCCCAGTAGCTCGTTGGCACAATGCCCGTAGCGGGCTGCCCTCATGACCACCTGACCGGACAGCAAGTTTGCCCGGTCAATCAGCGAATCAATGACCCGGTCGTTGCCAGCGCTTATTCCAGGGGCTATCCGCTCAAGCCTCTTGTGGAGTAGCACGCGGAGGAGCCGCGCATCAGAAGTCGTGGATACGACAATGTTGTGGTCGACGTGTCGATCGTGAATATGCCTGATGACGCGCACGCCGTTGTTGCTCAGGAGCCGACGATCGACCAATTCATCGAAGTTGACAACCCATTCCCCAATCCTGTGGATCTCCTCGAATACACGCCCGATCTCACCGTCTTGGAAATTGACCTCGCGAGCAGGTATTACGTTGTACGGCAGGGCATTGTCACCCTCCAAGAAGCGATGGATGGCATTGAGGTAGGTCTGCCCGACCCGCGGTTGAGCGGGCGAGGCCAGATAGACGGCGGTTGCAGTATCGGCGGGCCCCAGCGGTCGCCGTCTAGACCATCGCGGTGGAACATGCTCCAGAAGATCGGAGTCACGTCCTCCAGGGGAGCGCTTCCAGACGACTTTGGCGCCGCGAGCGATCACATCCTGCAGCACAACGAGGTCAGAAGCACGGTCGGTCCCGCCTGTGGGCACGTCGGCCGAGTTCAGTAAGCCCACGCGGAGTCGGCTCAGGAAGTTCCGCGCCGTTTCACTTGCCAGCGCTGACGAGGACTCATCGCTCACGGCGACGTTTTGCTGTTGGTAGATTCGGCGGATGCGTCTAGCGTCGGAATGTGTCAGCAACAGGTCGCACTGAAGTTCGTTTTCTTGCTCGACGCTGCTCGACAACTCGGACGCAAGCGCACTCGGCAGGGCCTTGGATTCGGAGTTGTAGAGGACTACCGAGAAGTTGCTTCGCTCATGAGGAAGGAGCTGGAGGTACTGCTCACCCACGGCTCCGAAGGCCCGCGCTGCCACGCGAGCGTCGTCGTCGAACTCCTCGCCCCAAGAGGTGCCTCCATGGCGGACGGGCATTTCTGCCAGGCTGTACCCGTACGCACTGTGGGTTGCCGCTAGGGGAACGGTGCCATTCCGGTCGAATCCGGCACAGACTTCAGGATAGAAATTAGCATCCAGCTCGAGTTCGACCTGTCCGAACAGCAGGTCCGCCCGGTAGATATCGTCCTTGTCAGCGTCGAGGACTCCGTCGATGAGACGCGCGGCTTGCCGGGCCTTGACGGCAATCTCCGCCATACGTAGCGGATGCCAGGGCGCGATGATCGCGGCGGGAACCCCCGCCCCTACATTCGCAACGCCGCAGCGCAGGATCTCGCGCCACATGCGTTCCCGCGCCAGATCGTTGCTCGCGCCTCCGAGCAATTCCTCCAGAAGCTTCCCGTATGCGTGCGCCTGTTCGATCAGGGCCTCAGAAGCGATGCCTTCCCCGTCGGGCAGCACCCACGCCCGTACTGCCCGTGTGTAGGCTGTGTGGAAAGCCTCAAAGGCCTCGCCGATCCTCGCCTTCGCTACAGGGCCCAGAATGTCGGACAGTTCCGAGAGCGCTTGGAGGAACGCACCGCTGCGGTCGCCTGAGGCCTTGTTCGGGTTGACCAGCCTCCCGTCGTTTGTGTTCGTGACGTCACGTACCGTATTCACATCGTCCAAGGAAATGCGCTGTATCTCTCCCTTCGCGCTGACTGACCGCCGGACGACATCGGCGGTCGGAAGGAGAGCACGGGTTCCATCGCGGTTCGCGATTCGCCAGAGATCGGCGGCCATTGCCGTGGCGAATGAATCCGGAGGAAGTTCCCAGAAGAAGATCAGCGTCTCCCGGACACCGTCCTGATCGAGAACCATCTCGAACTTAATAGATCGCGCGTCTCTCGCTCGGGAGGTGACCTTAGCCAGATCACCCTTGGGCTCGGGAAAATAGAGCTCCTCGAGCTTCCCGAAGTCGAACTCGACGTCCGCTCCGAACAGAGAAGCGAGACCGCGGTACCTCACCGCGAAATACTGGACAACCCTAGCGTTCTTCTCCTGCCAGAAGCTCTTCTTCGTCCCATTGGGTATTTGGACGACGAGCCTTCGCCCTGACACCCCTTGCTCTGTTCGCTCCCGCAGGCTCTTGAGTGTCGCCAAGACTCCAGCTAGAAAGTCCTGGAAGGTTCGGGGGTTTCTGTAGATGTACTTTTCCCACGCGCTGTAAAGCTTCTGCTTGGGGCTTTGGGCGAGGTGCTCTCGATGCGCTTCGAAGAATGCTTCGAGCTCATCGGTAGGTTCCCGCGGGAATCTCCCACCTAGCAGCTCGCGTTCCTCGTTGTCGAGCCTACCTTCGAGATCGTCGTCGAAGAATTGTCTCGTCTTCTCGCCCAAGGTCATGTTGGGCGAATCCCGCCTTCCACTGAACAGTTCGGAAATCGAGCCCCAATCGAGACTGACTAGGGCCGCCTGCTCCCTCGACCAGTCACCGAGGCGGACGTCCGCGTTTAGGAAGTTCTCAATGATCCTGACCTCGTGTTCCTCCAGTCGTTGCCGCATGCGGTCGAGGTTCTGGAGGAGCGTCTCTTGCGGAATTGGGTCGTTGCGTTCGGTTTCGCGGACGAGCAGAGGGCGGATGTGCCTGTCCATCCGACGAAAGATCCTGCTCCATTCGGCTAGCGTGTCTAGCTTGCCTGCGGGGATACCGTCGAACCCCCCGGCGTACCGGGGCAGGTGCAGACTCGTTAAGGCGTGGTCAACCGCCTTTGGGACTGGAAGGCCCTTCGATGCAATGCCGACGGCGATGGCTAGGACGAAGTCCGCGAAGGTCTCGATCGTCCGTGCCGCGTGCGTGTTGTTCGCCGCCGCCAAGGCGGTTCTTAGGTGTGCGTGTTCCGTCTCGTCGAGATGGGCTGCTGTAAGGCCGGCTCTCTCGATCCAAGCGTAGTAACGAGTACGCAATGTATCTGTTTCCAGTCTCGTAATCTTCTCGACGCTCTTGTCATTCCGCTGGAGGTCGTCTTGCGTTGCCGCGAACAGGACGGCGCGGTGGTCCCCTGAGAGCCGGCAATGTCGCCAGTGAGTTACCGACTCCTCGCTCCGGGCTTCCGGTGCGAGTTCTCCGTCAGGATCGAATGTCCCCGAGACCCGCACAGCGATGGAACTCCGCAGAACGCTGTCCCCGAGCACGGCTCGGGCGATCGTGCGCACGAGCGAGGGCTCCAATCCGAGCATGCAAAAGCGCAAGGTCCCTTCCGTCTCCTGCTGCAAGTGGGTATTGATGAAGTCGAGGGCAACCTGGGCAATCAGGCTATTTCTCGTCATGAGCGGCTCCGGAATGGGTTCTCGACGTAGGCGCAGTCATCGGAAAGGCGTCGCAGCAGACCGAGTGTACGAAGACGCTGCTCGAGCCGCTGCGTATTTTGGGTGAACACATTCTGGTCGGTCGGCAGCCTTCGGAAGGCCCGTTCGGCTTCGGGCGCGCCGATTACAAGCCGGAACCGGTCGTAAAGCTTCGAGAGGAACCTGTGAAATTCCTCTCGGCCTTCGTCTACCGTGCACATGACGAGGGCTTTCAGCAAGGAATCGTCCGGCGAATACCATGTGCCGACACCGCGGCGCGAGACCGCGAGGCCAATCTGTCGCGCCCATTCGAGATGAACCTTCGCGACATGCTGCTGATGCCGTTTCTCGGAATAATCGCGCAGGGCGCGGAAGATCGTCTCGGGATCGCCCGACGGAGGCCCATCGTCCGAATCCCAGTGGAATCTCTGCTCGAGAAAATCGCGGGCCGCGTCCGTGGGTGAGTGCGCCTGGAGGGCAGCCTGCCAGCCCTCGTCGGTCTTCGCGGAGTCTACGTAGGCGCGCACGGCGCGCCTGGGCAACATGCGATTGGCACCGAGGCTTTCGACGGAGAGCTCAAACAACGTACTCTTGCGCGGGGAGGCGATCTCGAGGACAAATCGCGGCTCGGTGGCGTCCCCTAATTCCTCGTTGGCCCGGCGAAGGGCGTACAGGAGCATGTGCAATGCCGAGAGCCGCATTAGGGGATCGAGCAATGCCTCGCCGGGAAGGTCTAGGCCGAGCATCCGCTGCCAAGTCTCCCCGAGGGCCTCATACTCAGGCCTCTCCGCATAGGGCAGGTAGCCGACTCTGCTCGAGACGTAATCGACATCCATATGAGATTCCTCGGGCAGCAGGAATCGGACCACCTGGTCCCATTCCCCGCCCTCGCGCAGAAGTATCCCGGAAATCCGCTCCGCGATCCCTTGACCGGCACTACTGCGATTGAGCATCAGATAGAGCAGTTCGCCGCCGCGCGCAAAGAAACGGCGATCGGGACTCCCATGAATGTTGGTCGGCAAATCGGCGTACAGGCACTCTGGGCCATAGGGGAACACGAACCGGGAACTCCACCGTCGCTGCCGATGGGACTCCACTGCGGTGTTCTGGAAAAACTCGACTACACGCGCGAAATCCGAGAACGAGCGGAAGCGCTCCTGCAAGTACCCTATGTCGTCATCGCCCGCGTAGGTCTTGCGCAACGAGCGCCACCGCTGCTGGTCCGCACGTTCGGTTGCCTCAATGAAATGAAGATGCGGGCTATTGAAAACTAATTGGCGGAGTGGTACGAGTCGCGGCACGTAGTACCGGAACCTCTCGTGGGCACCGTCCGTTCGGGGCTCCTTCAACGCGACTCCCCGCGCATTCCTGTGCCGAAATACGGCTAGGAACTCGAGCAGGACAAGCCAAGGGGTCTGATCGTTGTATAGGCGATGCCCCCAGATTGCTTCGTCGACCCAGACGTTGACGTCGCTTTGATACTCTTCGGGAGCCTTGAGACGCGCCGTCACCGACCTACTCCGATACGAATAGGTTCCGACTGCAGGCGACCTTTCCCGTCTACGGTCAGGGCGTGAAGAACCGCCACGGAGCCTGCGGCCTGTTCGGCCATCACCGCCGCGTTGAGCCGTTTAATCATACGGAGCTTGAAGTCGAGGAAGTCCTCATAGCACTGGCGTGAGAAACTTGCCGGCAGGCTCCCACCGGCTACGCGCACCAAGTACTCGAAATGCGTCAGCTGAAGAATCAGGCTGCCTAGGACTTCATCTCCGCCTCCGATGGGATCCACGACTTCTAGCGAGGGGCCCCGGAAGTCCGGCGCAAGCACGAATCGGAGATAGGGGTCCCGCCGGTGCGTTCGTGTGGGCAGTTTGTGGTTCAACAGCGAGGAGATCCGCCCTCGTCCGTCGCCCCCCGAGGAAGTCAGATACAGGACCGTACCGTCATCGATCATCATGCCGCAGAACGTGCGGTTGAGGCCAAGCACGAGTTGTTCAGCAATTTCCGGTAGAACCCGGCCCGAAGCCAGTGCATCGACGAACTCTAGAAACATCCCGGACGCTTGGTACACAGTCAGCCGCCATGGATCCAATCCGTGCCGTGCCGGGAGCGAGAAGAACAGGCGCTGCCTTTGGCGTGCCAATGTGCGGACGAACTCGCGACCGTCCCGCCTCTCCCCCTCAAGATAGTTGTCCAAGGCCCTCTCGTACGCCTGCTTGCCGTAGTAGATGTCACTTGCAACGACCTCCTGATAAAGTTCCGAGCCCCTGTGAGCTCCGTAAATCAGCAGGTTGTCCACCTTGTTGTCGGTTTCCCTGCCGATGCCGAACGCCTCCAGCGTCGTGAAGACCTGGTACTGTCGCCGCTGGCGCTCGGGTAGGTTCCCACCGAGAACGTTCGCATAGGGATTCGTCAGTGCGTAGGCCCGATTCTCGGCGCGACTTCTTGCCGTGCGGCAGGTGAGAAGAATCCGCTGTGGGCTGCCGTCTCCGAGCAGGATGTTGACGCAAAGCAGGAGCAGGTCGCGGATCGGAAGCTGCATCCGGTTCGCACGCGACAGCCGGATTAGGTCTCGCAGGCGCTGGCGGAAGGTCGAGCCGTCCGCACTGCCACGCAAGCGCTCACGGTTGATCCGAATTGGGCATGTGGTTGTTCCGTCGCTGCGCAACAACTCGCAGCCTTCGCACCGAGACCAAAGAGGGTGCTCGACAACCTGCTCGACCAGCCTGTCGAAGTGCTCCGAGGCGTCGAGCCGGCTAAGGTTGTAGAGGTCGAGATGAAGTGCCTCGTCACGGGTTCGCTCCTCGATCAGCATGTCCTCAACAATTCCGTAGATGCGACGTGCGTCGCAACCCTGCTGTTCAGCCCAGTCCCGCCAGCTAGAGAGGAGCTGGCCGTCGTTGGCGGCCACAAGGTAGACCGCATTTCCGTCACTTCCGGCAACCGCACGTGCAAGACCGGCTAGGACGACATCCTTTTCTTCCAGGGTCAACTCGCTCAGGTCCTTGACAATTGTCAGCACTCTCTGTGAAACCGGTAGCTGCAGCGAGACGATCTTCTTGCCTTCCCTCCAGTTGTCCGGAGCGCCCCCGAAATGCTCCCAGACGTTCCGGCAGTGGTAGGTCTTCCCGTCCCCCGCCGTTCCAGTCAGGACCACGTTCCGAGGTACGGGCCCTTCGAAGTTCTCGAGTAGGTCGTCGAAATGGGCCGGAGGTATGCGAATGGGAGGGTCAATTTCATAGCGTTCTATTTCGGCTTGGATCAACTCGTCATACATGTTGTCACCGGCGGGAATCGGGCCGTAGTGACGCAAGAACGAGACCAAGCTGTTCGTATGTCCCATCTGTCCCATGTAATCAAAATAGTTTCGAGTGTTGGATTATGTTGTCGCCGTTCGATTTCGGCAACCGCGATCACACCAGTGTACAAGCCGTCCAGCTTCCTCAACCATTACGCGACGGCTGCTGCGCCAATGCTGTAATGTCCGGATTGAGCGATTCTGAAATGTCCGCCGTTGGTTGCAAGCCGATGAGGGGCTGTGGAGGCAGAGAACGTCTGGCATTCCTCCTACATTCGATCTATGGTGGTTCATCTTGTGAAATAATATAGACTCGTGACTCTATATCGTTTATTTTCAATGCTCTAAGGATTCTTCGACACAGGAAGAGCAATGGGCAGCTTAGATGACGTGTACAGTAACTTCGAGACTAACCAATCCTTTGCTCCTTTGCGCGAACCAACAGATTCACGGCCTTCGGGAAGCAGCCGAGACTGCCTACCCCCAAGAATCGGATTTGGCCGGGGAGTACGGCGGCCGAATACTCTGTAGAGGTTCGTTCCTCACATGAAGCTGAATTTCTGACGCGGAGGCGCATCCCGTCGATTCCGGCCATTGCTGGCCGTTGCAGCCCTGGCTGGCCTCACTTGGCTACAGAGGCGGGCCGACGCCCTTTGCGCCAAGCTTGTGACTGCACGCTCCGCGCTCTCCGAGCGTACCGTCCACGAGTACACGATCCTGTCTGCCACTGACCTCGAAGCAGCGGGCGAGATCCCCGAGCGTTACCTCGTACTGAGTGTCCTGCCTGGAACGGCCGCGTCGTAATGCGCGGCAACGGCGGCTATGCCGGGCACTCGCCCGACGATCCGGGCAGCATTCGCGCCTCGGAGCGGGCCGTTGCCGATGGGTTCGTGCCGGTCTATACCAACACCGGGCACGATCGGAATGCTGAACCGCTCGGCACGTTCGCTTTCGATGATCGCCGGAAGGAGATCGACAATAGCTTCCGCGCTGTCCGCCTCACGATCCAGGATCGCGTTGATCGCAGCTAAACTCGCTCCAACGGATCGTAGCTACCTATAGCGGGCGGCACCGCACTTGTCCGCGAAGCGCTTGCCATTCTCGAACTGCGATCCGTGGCTCGTCGTCGGCTGCTCGCACGCGTCTTCGTTCGGCACCCGGAGTCTGCCAACCTTCCCGCCAACGGTACCAATGGGTGGAGAGTTGCAAGGCGTTGCCAGCGTTCCGGCTGGAAGCGAGCGTCTCAGATCTCGTCGAGGCGCCGACGGCTGTCTCCGAATCGGTCCAGCCGCACACCCATCCGATCCATCAGCGATAGGTACAGGCTGCATGCGCGTCGGTTGTCGTCTCCGGCACTCAAGTAGTCGAGCACCTGTCCCGGCCTTAGCCCCCCGCCTCGGCCGGCAAGCAGGAACGGCATCTCGTCAGCCTGGTGCTGGTCACCGTCGAATAGGTTCGAGCACCCTATCAGCATCGAAGAATCGAGCAGCGACTTTCCGCCCTCGTCGATTGCGCTCAGCCGGCGCACCAGATAGGCGAACTGTTCCACATGGAACTGGTTCGTCCTCAGGTACATGGCCTCGAGTTCGGGATCCCTGCCGTTGTGCGTCAGGTCCAGATGCAAGGCCCCTTCGACACCGTCGAGGAACCCGAAGTTCATCTGCGACAGGTCGTTGTTGAGCATCAGCGTTGCGATGCGGGTCTTGTCCATCTGGAAGGCCAGCACGATCAGGTCGAGCATCAGGCGCATGTGCTCGGGGATTTCCTGCGGAAGTTCGCTCGCAGGCCGCTCCATGTTGGGCTCGGCCAAGGATGGCCGCCAGCCCTCGAGGCGCTCCTGTTTCGTGGCCAGGTCGATGCGGCGCTCGATGTCGCGGATCGATTCGAGATACTCTTCCAGCTTCACCCTGTCGCTGTGGCTGACTTGGCCGCGGAGGCTGCGTGCCTGATCCAGCAGGGCGTCGAGAATGCTTCGATCCAGCTCGCGTCCCTGAGCGTTGCCTACCAAGCGGTCAAACACGCGCGCCGGGTAGATTTCCTTGGTGGCGGGCCTGGCTTCCGAGGCCCACGAAATTGCCGAGCCATAGATCATCGAGACGCCATCTTCCAGGCGCAGCTCGTTGGGCTCGATTCCCAGCACCAGGCTCGGGATTTCCGTGCTGCCGCCGATGCGCTGCGCTAGGACCTGGTCGAAGGTCTTGCCGACCCGGATCACCGCCGGGTCGAGGCTGACCTCGGCTCCGGAAAGCAGGTTAGGCATCGCGCCCAGATGCGGGCTTGTCGTCTCGGCGGCCTTCTGGTTGTACAGCCCACGCAGGAAGCTGAAGTGCTCGGTCAGCGGCTGCATCGGAGCAAGACCGGCACCTACCTCCATGGATGCCCCGGAGCCCTTGGCCCACCAGTGCGCCGGCTCGACGCCGTTCGAAAAGTAGACCAAGCCAAAGCGAGTCGGCGGCTCGGTCGTCGCTGCGCGCACCGACTCAAGCCACGGCATCGCCAGCGCGATGCCAGAATTCCGTAGGAATTGTCTGCGGTGCACTACCTTGTTCCTCCGTAGGCCAGCTCGACCGGCGTCTCGTCGTCGCGTCCGCGACGATAGCGGAACTGGCGGCTGGTCGCAACCTGGAGCGCCAACTCTTCGAACGTCGCGTCGAAACCAGCCGCGACCATGCGGTCGAGCAAGGGCAGATCCGACGCTATGATTGTACGCCCCAATGCGTAGCCGAGCAGCTTCTCGGAGAGATTTAGCAGGATCTGGCGCTCTTGGCTCTCGATGTAGTTGAGCATCGATTCCACACCCGTGATCGGCGTTCCGCCGTCCATGACGCTCGCCGCGTCTACCGGCTTTCCGTTGTCGTAGGTCTCGCGCCACCTGCCAACCGCATCGTAGTGCTCGAGGGCAAAGCCCAGCGGGTCGATGCGCGAGTGGCACGACGCACAGGCCCTGTTGGCGCGGTGCGCCTCGAGCTGTTCTCGAACAGTCATTGCGCCGAAGCTCTTCTCATCGCCCGGAAGGGAGCCCGCATCGGGCGGTGGAGGAGGGGTCGGGGTGCCCAGCACCCGCCGAAGAATCCAGTCACCGCGCTTGACCGGGCTGGTACGTAGCGGTGCGGAAGTTGCGGTCAGGATGGCCCCCAGCCGCATCAGGCCCCCGCGCTTGAACTTGTCCGCGGTCTCGACGAGCCCCATCTCGCGCCCGGCCTCGACTTCCGCGCCGTAGTGCCTGGCCAGCGCGTCGTTCAGGAACGTGTAGTCGGCAGAAAACACTTCGCGCAACGGGCGCCGCTCTCGGATTATGTGCTCGAAGAACGAGACCGCCTCGTCGTACATCGCCGACTTAACGGCCTCGCTGAACACCGGAAAGCGCTTGGCGTCCACGCCTGTGTGCTGGTCGAAGCGGTAGAAGCCAAGCCACTGCCCGAAGAACTCGGTCGCGAAGCGCCGCGCCTTGGGGTCGGAGAGCATGCGGCGGACCTGCCTTGCGATTTCGCTCTCGTCCTCCAAGGCGCCCGACGCCGCGGCATGCCGCAACTCTTCGTCCGGCGCAGAGGCCCACAGGAAGTAGCTAAGCCGACTCGCCAGCTCCCACGGCGAGAGCTGCGATGGACCGCTGTCAAGTTCCGGGCGCTCGAGGCGATAGAGGAATTCCGGCGCGACCAGCACCTTGGTCAGCATGGTCCGTATCGCCGAGCGATGATCGAGCGAGCGATCCTCCCGAGCCAAGTTGTAGAGGCGTCGCAGCAGATCGGCCTCGCCGGGTGTGAGCGGGCGCCGCCAAGCTCGCGCCGCGAAGGCCAGCACGTCGTCGATATGGCCGGGCTGGGCCGCAAGCTGGGCGGACTGAACGTCACCGAACTCCGTGCGCAGGGTCTCTGCGTAACCGCGCGGCTCGTCCGGCAGGGCCGCGATTTCGCCCGCGTCGAGTTCGCTCAGCCTCTTGTCGAGAGCCAGGCCGAACTTGTTGGCCGTGAAGACGAAGAACTCATCGTGGTAGTCGAAGGAATCCAGCAGGTCGAACCAAGCCTGATCGAGTCGCACCTTGGTTTCGTCGTCCAGCATCTTCTCGACGAGAAAATCGTCTTGGCGGTAGTACTTGATGCGGAAGTGGAACAGGTCCCGCTCCGGCTCGTCATAGGTGTTGTCGAATGGGGCCGGGATCGGGTCGCGGTCCGCCGGCGTAGGCTCGCCGTGCGAGGCTTGCGGGAAATTCGCGACGTGCTCGAGCACTCCGGACTTGAAACGTGCGAAGGGCGCGCCTTCTGGGCGAGTCAGCAACGCCGTTGCGGCTCGCGTTCTCGAGCCTTCTTCCAGATCGCCGATGACCACCCGCAGGATCGAATCGTCATCCGGCGCTAGGTCAACCTCGACTTCGACGCGGAACGTGAACTGGTCCCATTCATCGGGAGCTGGCACGCTCACCCGCAGCCGCGCTTCGCCGACGGTCGCAAAGTCGCCAGGTCCCAACCCGTCCGTCCGTCCGAACCCGATCCGCTCGATCTCGGAGTCGGGCAGGAGCTCAACCAGCGGTCGCTCAGGCATGATCTGTTGGTCGTCCGCGCTCGCGCTCGCGGTTGCGTTTCGCCACACGACGCGCGGTGCCGACGACATCCCGGGATTGAGCTGCGTAACCGAGAGATACAAGTCGCCCAGGCCGTCACCGCGATCCCTCGGGCTGAATTTGAGCGGCGCGCGCGAGCGGCCCACGATCGTCTCGTCGGTGATGATCAACGCCCCCTCATCGCCGGCGCCGCCCTTTGCCATCGCTCCGACGGCGAAGAGCCAGCGCGGCCAGTCGACGACGAAGTTCTGGATCTCGGTGCATTTCGCGCGGATGGCTTCCTCGTCCCCGGTAGCGGGTAGGGCTCGCCACATCGCAATGGCCTCCGAAACCGGGTAGGGCGCTTCCTCGCGGTTGACTACCGACCAGACGTGCTTCAAGAACGCCAGGCTGATGCCCTCCCGCAGGGCGACTTCCTCGAGCGTCGCGTCGCCGTCGCGGTGCCGGTACGCCCAGGCCGCGTAGAATGCTGCGCCGTACTTGTCTAGCCCAAACGGCCTGGCGCCCTCGGCGGCGGTGGCGCGGAAGCCGTGCCGGCGGTAAAGGTCGTGAATGCGATGGATCGCGGAGAGTTCGTAGCCGCTCTGCCTCGGGTGGACCCCGAACTGCAGCGGTCCCGACCCGATGACAGCATGCTCAGCAACGAGCTTCGCAACCTCGAGATAGCTTTCGAGATTCGCGTCGGCCATGAACTGCACGTCCCCGAAGCTCGAGAACCCTTCGCCGCCGACGGCATCTCCTGCGAAGTGGTGCCCGAGGTCAAGATCCACCCCGGTCAGGTCGCGAATCGTGTAGGCGTATTCGGCGCTGGTCAGCCGACGAACCGTAACGCGGCCGGGATCGCCGCCGTGCTTGGCAGCGTAATCGGCGAGGGATCCACGAATCCAGCGAGCCGCTTCGCGGCGCTCTCGCTCGGCTGGGGCGGGTGCGCCCCGGGGAGGCATCGCGTGCTGCTCAAGCGCAGCGGCAACCCTCTGCCATTGCTTGAAGCTATCAGCGACGGAGGATTCGCTGGTCAGGCGCTCAAGGTTGATGCCGGCGTTAGCGATGGCATCAGAGTGGCACCCGTAGCAGTACTGGCTGAACGTCTCAGGCCTCTCAGCGCCGTTCGCTCCAGCGGCAACGAGCCCCACCATCACGACGAGGCGGGTCACGGGTCTATACCCGGAATCATTCTAGCGATAGCGGGACTTCCTGTGGCCACTCGAGCAGGACAGATTCTGCGGTTCCCAGTCCCTAGCCGGGAACTGGCCCTGGTACGGACCCGCAGCATTCCGAATCCAAGGTCCGATCCGGCCGTGCGCCGCTAGTGGCCCGTGCTGCACGCAACGATCAACCGGGCCGCAACGATTCGCAGGTAATCATCCGCGAAGTCCTCCCAGACTCCTTGTCTCGGCGTAGAGTTATTGACGATCGAGTCAGCAAGTTTCGAGGCCAGAGCCGGCATTGCCGACGAGCGGCTCGACGGCAGGTGCGCCTACCGCACCTGTAAAATCATGGCAGGGCGCGTGTGGCGCGCGAGCCGATTCCAGATGTCAGCCAGAGCTACCACAGACACGCCAGTTCCCACAGTTCCAGCAGCGGGTGTCGCCGCTGAGGTGCCGCAGACCGAGGAGGTGGAGTACCCGGAAGGCCGTTGGGTCGCGCAGAGTGTCTCCCACGGCGATGCCGTCGAGCAGGCAACCGGCTCGTTGCGCCACCACTTCCGCGAGCGCGAGGACGTGCTGGTGGCGATGGAACTGGTGGTCTACTACCGCCGGGGCGACAACCGGGTCTGGCTGCAGCCGGATGTGCAGGTGGTGCACGGGGTGGGGCGCGGCGGCCGCAGTGTGTTCAAGGTCTGGGAAGAAGGCAAGCCGCCAGACTTTGTGCTGGAGGTGGCCTCGCCGTCGACGGCGGGCAAGGATGCGCAGCACAAAGTGGGCGAATACGCCAGCCTGGGCGTGCGCGAGTACTGGAGGCTCGATCCCGTCGGGGAGTTGATGGCGAGACCGCTGCAGGGCTACGTGGCCGGAGCGGGCGGATACGAGCCGGCGCCAGCGGTGGCGATCGAGGGCCGGACGTGGCTGCGGAGCGAGGTGCTGGGGCTGGAGCTGCGCGGCGAGCGGCGGGAGCGGGGGACGGTGCTGGTGTTTAGGGACCCGAGCACAGGTGAGGAGTGGGCCAGCGCGGCCGAACGCGAGCGGCAGGCCATCGAGCGCGAACTACAGGCCGCCGAACGGCGGGCAAACGCAGCGGACGAAAGAGCGCGGGCACTGGAGGAGCGGCTCCGGGCTCTCACAGCCGACAGCCCGCACACCTCCGCCGAAGAGTGATCCGGAGGTGCAGCCCAGCTGTTCCGCGATGCTGCGCTTCGATCATCAGAACGGGCATCGGCACTTCAATCCGCCTGTTCACGGTGCCGGGAATGTTCCATTGCGGTGGCGGCCTCGGCGTCTCGCAAGCAGACTATTTCGTATCCCTGACGGTGTGAGTCGAGACCGGCAAGGTGCCGCAGCGCATTGAAGCGTCCCGTGTGGTTGCCGGCGAAACCCAACCGACGAGGCCTGCCAGACTGACGCTTCGCAAGAACTTGCAACCCCCGGAACGCCCTGCAGGCTGAGAACCAGCGCGCTCCAGATTCCGGCATCGCTCTCGCAAAGCTAAGGCAACTGCTAGATATCACTTCCCTTCGCTTGCAAAGCTGCCAAACTTCGCCAATGGCACTAGCTTCGTATCATGAGCACGATGAACATATCGCTTCCCGAGGCCCTCAAGACCTTCGTGGACGATCAGGTCAGCACACGGGGTTACAGGACATCGAGCGAGTACGTCCGCGAACTGATCCGCCAGGACCGGGACCGCCAGAGCCTGCGCGGCCTGCTTCTTGAAGGCGCGGCATCGCCAAGGACGGTCACGGCTGATGCACACTACTACGACCGGCTCCGCGGCAGCGTCCGTGACGCCGGCTGACGGTGAGCGGCAAGCCGGTCGCCTAGCGCGCGGGCGCTGGAAGTCGAGGTGTGGCGCGTCCTGCGCGGGTCTTGGGACATTCCGGCTTGGTTGCGTTGGCCGCGTGCCGCCTGATCTGTAGGCCGTAAGGACCGTTCGGCCAAGTCGTGAAGTCTTTAGTCGGCGGGTGAGTCAGTCTGCCCACCAACCAATCAGCGCGTTTTCTGGGTGCGAATCAGATGGTTCGTGCTTTCCCCGGTATGGCTTAGGCGTCTTGGCCACAAGAAATCAGATCGTCCGGGGAACACGGCGACGGAATATTCTGTAGAGGGTCGTTCCTCACATGAACCTGAATTCCCTCCACCCAACTGCATCGAGTCGATTCCGGCCATTGCTGGTCGTCGCAGCCTTGGCCAGTCTCGCGTCGCTGCCGGGGCGGGCCGATGCCTCAGGCGCCAAGCCGGCGACCACGTGCTCCTCGCTCTCCGAGCGCACCGTCCACGAGTACACGATCCTGTCTGCCACCGACCTCGAAGCGACGGGTGACGTCCCCGCGCGCTGCCGAGTGCTGGGTGTCCTGCCACCCGAGATCGTCTTCGAAGTCGTGCTGCCCGCGGAGTGGAACGGCCGCATCATCATGCGCGGCAACGGCGGCTATGCCGGCAACTCGCCTGACAGTCCGGGCAGCATCCGAGCTTCGGAGCGGATCGTTGCCGATGGGTTTGTGTCGGTCCATACCAACACCGGGCATGATCGGACCGCGGAACCCCTCGGCACCTTCGCCTTCAACAATCGCCAGAAGGAGATCGACTATAGCTTTCGCGCTGTCCGCCTCACGATTCAGACAGCCAAGGAGCTGGTGGGCATCTACTACGGCCGGCCGCCGAACTATACCTACTGGCGAGGATGCTCGACGGGCGGACGCCAGGGCCTGATGGCGGCTCAGCGCTTTCCGAAGGACTTCGATGGCATCTTGGTCGGCGCTCCCGTGCTTGACTTCACCGGCACCCAGATCTGGGGCGCTTGGAACGCCTTGGCGCTGGCCGACGCGCCGCTCACATTGTCCGAGATGGAAGCCGTCGCCAAGGAAGTTTATGCAAAGTGCGATGGCCTGGACGGGCTGGAAGACGGCCTGCTGGACGATCCCCGCGAATGCGACTTCGATCCAGCGAGGGACTTGCCGCGCTGTAACAGTGTCGCCACCGACCAGTGCTTCGACGACGGCCAGATCGAGGCCCTCGCAAAGATCTACGGCGGCGTGATCAGCAAGGGCGAGCCGGTCTTTCCCGGCCAGCCAGTCGGCGCGGAAGCCGCCCCTCCATCGGGGCGCAGACGCACCAGCGGCTGGCGGGGCTGGATCGTTTCCGAGGACGGACCCTCCCGACAGCATGTCTTTGCCGAGACGTTCCTGCGCTACTTGGCTTTCGAACCGGACGATCCCGAATTCGAGCTCAGCGACTTGGACTTCGACGAAGACCTGGGCCGGATGGACTTCATCCGCTCGATCTTGGACGCCACCGATCCAGATCTGTCCCGCTTTCGTGACGCGGGCGGCAAGATGCTGATGTACTTCGGCTGGGCCGATACAGCGCTGAATCCGATGATGGGAGTGAACTACTACGAGGAGGCCTTGAACGTCACCGGCGACGAGACGCGGGACTTCTTCCGTCTGTTCATGGTGCCGGGCATGTTCCATTGCAGCGGCGGCCTCGGCGTCTCCCAAGCCGACTATTTCGCATCCCTGATGGCGTGGGTCGAAGACGGCAAGGTGCCGCAGCGGATTGAAGCAGCGCGCGTGGTTCAGGGCAAGACCGAACTGACGAGGCCGCTATGCCCGTACCCCGAAGTCGCGATCTATGACGGCACAGGCGACCCGGCCGAAAGCGCCTCGTTTGCTTGCGCTCCGCCGGACGCTCGCTGACTCCGATCCGGTGCTGCCGGGTAACCGCCCTAGCGGGCCATGTGTTACGCTATCTGCCCGAACGCGCAAGGAGGGTTCACATGAACCGTAACCGTCTCTTCCTGGCGAGCTGTATCGCCCTCGTCACGACATCGATGTTCTTCTCGATTCGCGGCGACGCGGCCGACGCTCTCGCCAACGACTTCCAGTTGACCAAGGAGCAGCTCGGTTTCATCTTCCAGCCGGCCTTCTACGGATTCACGGTGTCGATTCTGATCGGCGGCTCGCTCGTCGATCTGTTCGGGATGCGCCGACTGCTCACGATCTCGGGCCTGTTCTACATCTTCGGGATCCTCGCGATTGTGCTCGTGCCGTTCCCTGATGGTGCGGTCGCTTCGATCTTTGGCAACCCGGTCACTGTCACGCTCTGGGTAGCCATGCTCGCTCTCGGACTGGCACAAGGCCTCGTCGAAGGAGTGATCAATCCGCTGTGCTCGACGCTCTACCCGGAGGACAAGACCCACCGCATGAACGTGCTGCACGCGTGGTGGCCGGGCGGATTGATCATCGGCGGACTCCTCGCCTTTCTCATCACGATGGTGATGGGTCTTGGGGGCGAGGGTGTGAGTGCGGAAACAGCAACGCTGGGCTGGCGACTCAAGCTGATGACGATCCCGGTCGTTGCCCTGGCCTATCTCATCTTGATACGGGGCCAGGACTTTCCAGCGACCGAGCGTGTCGCTGCAGGCGTCAGCAACCGGGACATGTTCCGCGAAATAATGCGTCCCTCCTTCTGCTTCCTTTGGATTTGCATGTGGCTGACTTCAGCCTCCGAGCTTGGACCGGACCAGTGGGTGCCGTCGCTGATCACGAACCTGACCGGTGGCATGCCCGGGATCCTGATTCTGGTGTACACAGCGGGCATCATGTTCGTGCTGCGCTTCTTCGGCGGGCCGCTCGCCCACAAGTTCTCGCCGTTCGGGCTGATGACGATCGCCGCCGTTCTGACGGCGATTGGTCTCTATACGCTGGGCTCGGTGAGCACGATGCTCGGCGCGTTCGCGGCTGCCACGATCTTCGGGATCGGCAAGACGTACTTCTGGCCGGTGATGCTCGGCGTCACCTCCGAGCGCTACCCGAAGGGCGGCGCCTTGGCCCTCGCAGTCATGGGAGGCACGGGCGTCTTTTCGAGCGGCACGGTGGTGCCGATCATGGGCCGGCTGTACGACAGGTTCGGCCCGGCAGCAACGTTCAAGTACGTTGCTTCATTGCCAGTCGTGCTGGTGGTGCTCTTTGGGATGTTCTTCCTCCACTTCCGGAGGATCGGAGGCTACAAGCCCGAGCAGATCTCCAACGACTGAAATAGGTTGAGCGAGTGAAGCGCCACCCGGCCCTTGTGCCGCTGTCCCGTCAACACCACGACGGCTTGGCCTTGGGCGTGATGATCGAGCGGGGCCTGCGCGATGGCGCTGGCCCCGCAGGCACTGCCCACCTCAAGCGCTTGCGTGAGCAGGCGCTCGATCTCTGGCAGCTGGAGTATCACGGCCACTTCGAGGTCGAGGAGCGGATCGTGTTCCCGGCCGCGCGGCAGGCTGGCCAGCCCGCGTTAGTCGACACCCTAGTTGCCGAGCACGAAGCGATCCGCCTACAGTTCGAGGCCTTGGAGCGAGCCCCTTCTAGCGAGGCAGGGCCGTTACTACACCAACTCGGCACGGCATTGGTGCGTCACATCCGAACCGAGGAGCGCGTGCTGTTCCAGGCCATGCAGGCGGCTATGGACGAGCCGCAGCTAGAGGCTCTGGGTCGGGCGGTCTCCGACGCCCTGCCAACTCTTTGCCTATCGCTTGGCAGCGCTAGGGGTTGAGCGGCTGCTAGCCACGGTGCTCGACTTGCCTCCGATGTTCTCGAGGCCGTCAACGAGGTTCTCTTGGATTTTGCGCGTGATCCCGCCGGTCTCGAAATCGATCGCCACCCTTACCGCGTTCTTGATCGCTTGGCGGGTGGAACGGCCGTGGCAGATGATCACGCCGCCCTTCACCCCGAGCAGCGGCGCGCCGCCGTATTCCTCGTAGTCGACGCGCTTCTTGAACTCATCGAACGCGCCCTTGGCCAGACCGTAGCCAATCTGGCGCATGACGGTCGCCTCGAGCGACTGGATCAGCATGGTCTTGATCGTCGACACCAAGCCCTCACTGACCTTCAGGGCCACGTTGCCGACGAAGCCATCGCAGACGATCACGTCGACATTGCCTGTAAATAGGTCTCGCCCTTCGACGTTTCCGACGAAGTTGAACGGCTTCTGCTTGAACAGGTTGCTCGCCTTGCTGGTCAGGTCGTTCCCCTTGTGGTCTTCCTCGCCGATGGACAGCAGCCCGACCCGCGGCCGCTCGCACCCGAAAAGCACCCGAGTGTAGACCTCGCCCATCGCCGCGAACTGCACCAGCATTGTCGGCGTGCAGTCCACGTTCGCGCCGACGTCGAGCAGCAGCGTGCGCCCGCCGCGGTCGGTCGGGAAGATCTGTGCCACGGCCGGGCGCTTGGCCCCGGGGATGCGGCCCATCACCTTGACAGCTGTGGCCATCACCGCACCGGTGTTGCCGGCCGATACCATGCCGGCGGCCCGGCCCGACAGCACCTGCTCGGCAGCGACGCGGATCGAGGTGTCCTTCTTGGTGCGTATCGCGGCCGAGGTGTTGTCGTGCATCGTCACGACGTCTTCGGCGTGGACGATCTCGATCTGGCCGGTAGCCGGGAAATGCCGCGAGAGCTCGCGGCGCAGGATCTCCTCCCGGCCGACCAGTATGATCTTGGCCCCGAACTCTTCCGCAGCCAGCAGCGAGCCTTCGACCTCCGCAATGGGCGCGTCGTCGCTGCCCATAGCGTCTACTGCAACGGTGACTGTTCCTGCCACGCGGGTTCGGACTCCTTAGGGGTCGGCGCTACTCTTCGTCGACTTCGATCACTTCGCGGCCCTTGTAGTGGCCGCATTCCTTGCAGACACGGTGGGGCAGAGTGTTCACCCCGCAGGTCGGGCAGACCGACGCCGACCGGACAAAGAGGCTGTCGTGCGTGCGGCGTTTGTCCCGACGGGACCTGGAATGCCTGCGCTTCGGATTTGGCATGATTGTATTCTCCCAGTTGATTCGCGCGTCAATGCTTGAGCGAAATCTGACGCAAGCCGTCCCAGCGCGGATCTACGAATTCCTGTCGGCAGTCGCACCGGCCGGAGTTGAGGTCGATCCCGCAGATCGGGCAGAGGCCCTTGCAGTCCGGGCTGCACAGGCTGCGCACCGGCAGCCACAGCAGCAACTGCTCGCGGATCACATCAGCTAGGCCGATCCCGTCGCCGTCGTAAAAGCCGACCTCGGTCTCGTCGCGGCTGAGGGCCGCTTCGCCGCCATCATCTAGCATCTCCATAGGATAGAAAAACAGGTCGAACTTGGAGTCAAAGTCCAGCTCCAGATCCTTCAGGCACAGGTCGCAAGCGTACCCGATCGAAGCCTTGATCTGGCCCCGGACCCGGATGGATCGCACACCCTCCCTGTCGAGTAGTTCCGCAGATCCCGACGTTTCCACTTCCTTGCCGAGAGACCAGCGTTCGGACAGATCCAGCAGTCCGGGCCTGATCAGGGTCTCGAAGTGAAACGGCTTTTGCTCCAAGCTAGCCGTGTCGATGAAGAGAGTTCGTTCCACACGGCGACATTCTTAGTCTAGCCAGCTTGCGCCGCGGGGCGCAATCCCCGGAGAGTGAGTCGCTGGTGCGATTCCTACAATGGGCTTGGTCCCATGAAAATCAAAGACTTGCGGGTGCATTCGATCGCGATCGCCGACCCGCCACTGCGCAGTTCGTACGGGCTGCACGCGCCGTACGCGCTCCGCAACATCGTGGAATTGGAGAGCGAGGACGGCATTGTCGGCATCGCCGAGACCTATGGCGGGGAGGGCCCGGCCGACGCTCTGCGCAAGATCGCACCGGATGTCGTCGGCAAGGACGCCTACCGGCTCACCGGCGACCTGCTGGACGCCGCAGAGGGAGAGGGGACGGGCAGCGAGCGCTCCCATGTGATGAGCACTCCCGGCGAGAACCCCCTCGATGCCGGCCCGCGGACCTACTCGGCCATCGAGACAGCCAGCTTGGACCTGATCGGGCGCAGCGTGGGAGTGCCGGTCTGCGACTTGCTGGGCGGACGTGTTCGGGACGAAGTGCCGTTTTCTGCCTATGCGTTCTACAAGCATGGCGGCGGGGGCGGCGAGGGCGCGGACGCGCGCGAAGACAAGTACGGGGAATGCCTGACTCCCTCGTCGATCGTGCGACAGGTGCGCTCGATGGTCGATGAGTACGGATTCAAGGACGTCAAGCTCAAGGGCGGCGTGCTGGATCCGGAACAGGAGATCGAAACTGTTCGGCAATTGCGGCAGGAGTTCGGCCGTGCCGTGCCGCAGCGCATCGATCCCAATTCAGCGTGGACGGTGGAGACCTCCGTGCGGGTCGGGGAAGCCCTGCGCGAGGAGTTGACGGGCGGCGGCTACCTCGAAGACCCCGCGGCAGGAATCGGCGGCATGGCACAGGTCCGCGCGGCTCTGCTTGGCAGAGGTATCGACACGCCGCTGGCTAGCAATGTCGCCGTGACTTCGTTTGCGCACCTGCCGGAGACCATTCGGCACGACGCCGTCCAGGTTGCGCTTTGCGACCACCACTTCTGGGGAGGCATGCGTCAGGTGCAGCACCTCGGAAAGCTCTGCCAGACCTTCGGCCTAGCCCTGTCGATGCATTCGAACTCGCATCTTGGCATCTCTCTGATGGCGATGACCCATGTCGCCGCAGCGACCAAGAACCTGACCTATGCCTGCGACACGCACTATCCGTGGCAGACATCCGATGAGGTGATTGTGGGCGGCCGGCTCAAGTTTGTCGGCGGTAGCTTGCGCGTGCCTGAGCGCGGTGGATTGGGCGTGGACATCGACCGAGACCAGTTAGCCCGGCTCAAGGAGCGCTATGACAAGATCCCGTATCGCCGCCGCGACGATGCGGCCGAGATGCGCAAGCACGTCGATCCAGGCTGGCAGCGTGTTCTGCCGCGTTGGTAGGGGCGGCCTGCCCGAATGTGTCGACGAACTGTCAGATCCTGCGCCAAGCTTCTGCCCGGCGGTCATTTCCAATCGAATCGCAGCTTGCTTTCGCGCAACTGGCGCCGCTGCAATTGCCATAATCAGGCCATGCTCACTTGCGCCCCGCAATACGTAGCCTGCAAACCGGAGTACAGATCGTGACCAAGCTACCCCTGCGCGCGATCGTCCTGGTGGCCGTCATGGCCTCTGCCGGGGCGCACGCGGCCGACCACCCTCTCGATCCCCTCAGCTACCAAGAAATCTGGAGAGCTCTCGAGCTCATCCGCGATGCGGGGCACATGGACCGCGAGACTCGCTTCTCCCAGTTGACGCTGCACGAGCCTCCCAAAGGGGATGTGCAGGCTTGGCGTCCGGGGGCTGCCATGCCGCGCATGGCCTACGCCGTGGTGCGCCAAGGCAACGATGCCTTTGAAGCGATGGTCGATCTCGCCGGCGACCGAGTTGCAGCATGGTCACCGCTCGCCGGCGTCCAGCCGAACTGGTCAGGCGACGAGTACGAGGCTGTCGTTGACAAGGTGCTGGAGCATCCGGACTTTCTAGACGGGCTCAAGGCCCGGGGAATCACCGACACAACGTTTCTAAGCTGCAACACGGGGCCGCCCGGCTATTTCGGAACCGAGGAAGAGCGCGGACGCCGCATCGGCAATGTCCGGTGCGCCGAGCCCCGCGGAGTCCGGAACGATTGGACCCGTCGAGTCGAGGGTCTGTCGGCGGTCGTCGATCTCGAATCCGAGGAGGTCTTGCGGGTCGTGGACGACGGCCCCGTGCCGATCAGCGCAACCGAGGCAGACTTCGACCGCACCACCCTCAAACGCCCGCGGGAGATTCCGGGCCCGCTCGAAACACGCCAGCCACTTGGCCCCGGATTCGAATTCGACGGGAATCTGGTGAGTTGGCAGAACTGGCGTTTCCACCTGCGGCCCGACCAGCGGCTCGGGGCAGTCCTCTCCTTGGTGAGCTACCAAGACCAGCCCGGCGGTCCGACTCGATCCGTGATGTACCAAGGGCATTTGTCCGAGATCTTCGTTCCCTACATGGACCCTTCGTTCGGCTGGTACCGGCGGAATTTCATCGATGCCGGCGAGTTCATGTCCACAGGGCTGGCGAAGGCACTGCTGCGCGGCCGTGACTGTCCTGACTACGCCACCTATGTCGACACCGTGATCAGCAACGACAAGGGCCGCCCGCGCACTTTGCCTGACACGATCTGTGTATTTGAGAGGGAGACCGGTGATCCGGCCTGGCGCCACTGGTCTGCCGAGATGCCGGACAGCCGGAAGAGCCGCGACCTCGTCGTGCGCGTCGGTGCCGTGGTTGGAAACTACGACTACCTGCTCGACTGGATCTTTCGTCAGGACGGGTCGATCGAAGTGCGCGTGGGAGCTACCGGCATTCTGGAAGTGAAGACAACCAAGGACAAGAACGCATTGCAGGCGGGACCTGAGGCAGACGCCTATGGCCGATTCGTGGATCGCAACATCGTCGCGGTAAACCACGACCACTATTTCAGCTACAGGCTCGATCTGGACATCGATGGAACGGCCAACCGCTTCGTTGCGGACCGCTTGGTGCCCCAGCGGCTACCCGCCGACCACCCCCGACGCAGCCTGTGGGTCCGGCAGGAGCACGTCCCGGCCAGCGAGCATGAAGCGCGACTCGATATCAACCTAAAGCGTCCCGCTTTGTGGCGGGTCCTTAGCAACGACAGGCGCAACTCCTCCGGCTATCCCACCAGCTTTCAAGTAGTGCCCGGGAGGAATGCCAACACGCTCCTGTCGGAAGATGACTACCCGCGGCGGCGAGCCGGGTTCATCGATCACCACCTCTGGGTGACGCCGCATCGAGATGCGGAACGCCATGCCGCCGGTGATCACCCGACCTTGAGCGAGCCTGGCATGGGGCTGCCAGAGTGGACTGCGGCCGACCGGCCGATCCGAGACAGAGACATTGTCGTCTGGCACACCATCGGCATGCATCACCTGCCCCGCTCCGAGGACTGGCCGGTCATGCCAACGATGTGGTACGGCTTTGAGCTTCGCCCATTCGACTTTTTTGACCGCAACCCGGCACTGGACCTGCCCTGACGTGCCGGTGATAAATTGCTCGCGCCCGGATTCCGAGCTAGATGTGGAGTTCCCCAATCATTCGACAACGCTCAACTAGCGAAACGTATGCATTGCGGCCAGAATAATTGGCGGCTGTGCTGCCGTTCTGGCTCTTGGCAGGATCTGCGCTTCCGCCGGCACGAGCGGTCAGCCAGATAGCCTCAGGACAATCGGAAAGCCCGGGAACTGGTCGTTGCGTCCAGGCTTGGCCGCGTCGAACGCGTGTCGCCAGATCTCAAACCTGGCCTCGCGCGCTTTTCGATCAAGGATCACAATGCCGTGGCCCGAGCCCTTGCGGTGAGCGACTTCTCCTGCGCTCAGTCCCGCTTGGCCTTCCCTGGTGTTGCTCCCTTTCTCGGGGTTGGCGGCGCCCAGAACGGTCATTCGGTTTCCGAGTCCGTCGCGATAGCGGCCGGTCCAGGCGGGCGCGCCAGGCCGACGATTCTCTCCAGGCTGCTCGGGCCACCACGCCCGCGGGAATCCGTTCGACGTTCCTGGAACCATGAACGCGACCGGACCGTCCTCCCAATCCTCGATTCCGTGACGCACGAGCGAGCCGATGTGCTGGTCGCCGTGCAGCATGATCAAGTCGCGTGCTCGCCGCAAGATGGCTAGGGCCCGGTTCCGGGCTGTCTGGGGCCAGCCTCCGCAATCGAGGTCGGCTTGGCGGCGTGCGAGGTTGCCGCCGGCGTGCGTCGTAGCCTTGCAGAAGATCGTTTGGGAACACACCAAGCGGAAGTCGGCGTCGGCGCTTTCGCGAGCCCACCTGCGCAAGAACGCTTCTTGACGCGGCCCTAGCAATTCGGCGCCCTCAACGTCAACGACGGCAGGGTCTTTGCGCACCGCTGCCCGTTGCGCTGGACTCAGGATGTCGGCCGGGCCGGTCTTGAATTTGCGGTCCTCGATGATCGCGAAGCTCGCGCCGCCGTAGCGCAACTCTGTGAAGTACACCTCGATACCGCTCTCGCAGGGCGCCGGGTCAACAGCGTCCGGCAAATGGCCGGACTGGGTCCGCTGCACGGCATTGACCCAGTCGACCTCCATCAGGAATCCACCTCCCTCGAACCCCCGGCCGTCGGGCGAGGGGGGCAGGGCACGCCCCGCCTGGCCCCAGATATTTCCCTGAAAGACATCGTGATCGTCGGGCACGATGATGCTTGGGCGGTCCTTCAACACCGAGCGCCAGGTCCAGCCGAACTGCCAGTACTTGCGCAGGTAATCGAGCATGGCTTCCCCGCTCGGCTTCCCTCTGGCTACGCCGAATCCGCCGTAGCTCTCATAGATTTGATCGCCGGCGAAGAAGACGATATCGGGGTCTTGGCGCGTGATATTCCGCACCATTCGATGCTGCGGAAAAACTTCCCCGTGATCACAAGAGAAAACCCCAATCCGCAGTCGCTCTTGTCCGCGGGGATCCTTGCGAATCACGCCCTCCCAGTAATGTTCGGTTCCGCGCCAGTCGTAGGCCACGCGGTAGCTCACATCGAGCGTGTCGTCCCACTTCTCGACGCGAAAGACTGCTGTCCGCGATAGGCGCTCGATCGGTGCGGATGCAATTGTCGCCCAGGTTGTGCCCTGGCGCGCCTCAAGCCGCGCGGTCCATTCGTCGTCCTCGCCCAGCGGCGGAAACAGCGCCGCGAGTTTGAGTGTCCGCCGGCTCAAGGTGTATTGCGTCCAGAGGATCGGACCGAAGGTCTGGTCCGGATGTGCCTCGATCTGTGGGCCTCCGACTTTCCAGTCCCGGAATCCCCATTCCACACCGCTGGTTTCCGCGCCTGGACGGCCGGGTGCTTGAGCAGCCAGCGCGACATTGCCTGGCAACCGGGATGGATCGATGGTCTCGGTGACCTCAGCCGCCGCGCCTACCGATGTGGGGTCTACGGAAAGAGTGGCTTCGTAGGCAGCGCCCACCGGGCGTATGCTCAACGTCAAGCGCAGCGGAGCATCCAAGGGCACGGACCCGCCAACAGCGTTTCCACAGAATACGCGCCCGTCACCGCGCACGCCGGCCGCAACAGAAGTGCCGGGGTGGACCAGCGCATATTGATAGCCCGGCAACCCTCCCCGAATACCGAATGCGAAACCGGCCCAGGTATTCCTGACCGCACTCCCGCCAGCTCCCGGCGAGGCCAGCCTGATGCTGGTTTCCATGTCGAACCCGCTTCCGGATGCGGACACTTGGTGGGTGAGCAAGTGCAGGGTCCGGCCAGCCGCGGCCTGGGCGATGACCTCGCCGTCTTCCACGCGCCAGTCTTGGAGCGGATTTGCCCAATACTCCTTTCCTACCCAAATCCTGTTTCCGTGCCAGCTTGATTGAAAGCTGAATGCCAGTTCGGTCGCGGCTCGCAATCTCGGCGCAACACCCATGGCGACCGCCCCCGCCGCTCTCACAAAGTCGCGTCGGGCAATGCTCTCGGCACCTTGTTGCAGAGTGGGTTGTTTCTTTGTGGACGGCATCATCCGATGCGCCAATATATCAAGCTGGCTCGAATAGTCGACGTGTTCCGCCCGGCTCTACAGAAGTTCCCCCTGCCAGAGGCGGTGCGCGAATGTCGATGCAGGAAGTACGCTGATGCCATCCTTGGTCTGCCAAGCTTTTGGCTCCAAGCAAACGACAATGCGTTTCTCGAGTCTGCGGTGTTCGGCCGCTAGCGCGCGAAGGCCCTTGAGATGATGCGCGTTGATCCTCTTCGTTGCCTTGGCCTCGAGTGCTACCTGCATATCGCCGACAACGAAATCGACTTCGATGCCGCTCGGCAGCCGCCAGTACGCCAGATTCAGGTCCACGCTACGGTAGCTGATGTAGCTTGCGAGCTCGTGGAAGACCCAGTTCTCGAATGCCTGTCCGTACAGTGCTGATCCAGACTCGAGGACTCCCCGCTTGGCCAGCAAGTTCACGACGCCAACGTCCGCAAAATAGAACTTCGGTGCGCCGATCACCCTTCGCTTTAGGCGCTTCCGATAGGCGGGAAGCCACCGTCCGATCAACGTGTCTTCCAAGATTCCGAAGTAGCTCTTTGCCGTGGGAGTCGACACGCCGCATTCTCGGGCAACGTTCGAGAAGTTGACGAACGACCCTTCGCTGAGCGCGGCAGCCTCTAGGAATCCTGAGAATAACGGCAGCCTCCGGACGAGTCCCTCGGCTAGGATTTCCTGCTGGAGGTAATCACTCACGTAGGCGTCGAGCAGTTTCCTGTGGCGGTTTGACCCATAGATCCGGGGCAGGTAGCCTCGGTTGAGAATTCGGTCGAGATCGAGATCATCTCCAAGCTCACCTGCTGTCAGGCCCCGCAGCTCGTACCGCAGGGCGCGCCCTCCTAGCAAATTGGCGGCACCGCGCCGGACACTTCGAGCGCTGGAGCCACAAAGGGCGAAGTGGACCCCCCGATTCTCGATCAGCCAGTGGACCTCGTCGAGCAGGGCCGGAACTTTCTGGATCTCGTCGATGACGACCTGCTGGCCTGGGAACGGCGGCTCCTCTGCAATCTCAAGCCGCAGGAGTTCGGGGCGAGTCGCGTACCGTACGAAGACATCGCTCTTCAACAGGTCGATCCAGCGGCTGTCCGGATAGGCCTGTCGAAGCAGGGTGCTCTTGCCTGTTTGACGAGGGCCCCACAGAAAGAACGTCTCCGTTCCGGATTCCGGCACCGAGAGCAACCGTCTAAACATCAACTTTAAATTATCATGATAAATGAAAATTGCAGTTGCGCTTCAACGCAACCTTGGCGATGCCTTGGATCGTGAGGCTATTCCAGTCGCTCGACGCTCACGAAGTATGCGCCGTGGGTTTGTCCGCCCGGTTCCGTGAGCCATGTCTGGAGCTCCGCCGGGCCAGCCGAGAGTTCGACCTCGAAGGAGACTTCCGTGGCGGCGTCCGGCTCGGAAATCGCGGATTCGCGGACAATGTCGCCGATCTGCAGCCGGGCCCGCGTCGATGCGATGGGGCGGTCTTCGTATCTTGGCCAGCGCGACAGGGTGAATCTGTACCTGCCCGCCCGGCTCACATTGACCAGCCACGGCCAGCTCTCCAGCTTGCGCTGCTCTAGGTGACTGCGGCTCCAGACCACGTGGCTGCCAGGTGATTGCCACTCTTGGCTGGTAAGGTCGGCGGGATTCTCGGCCTCGTGGCCGATCACGATCCGAGTGGGGCGCATTCCCGGCGCGACCGACCGATACCAGCGCTCGTGAGCGGCCCTGAGCCGGGTAACCGTCTCGGGATGCTCCGACGCGACGTCGCGGATCTGCGACGGATCCCTTCGCATGTCGTAGAGAAGGTTGCCCGCGACCAAGCGCCAGCGGGAGGTCATCACTGCCGATCCCTCCCAGCGGTCGCCCGGTCTCGCGTATCCCGTGCCGCCGTGAATCTGGGCAAACAGCACTCGGTCCGGTCGCCGGCCGTTCCCTCGCAGCGTGTCGGCGAGCGATTGCCCGTCCAGCGGGGGGCCGCTCCGTCGCTCCAAACCGCAGAGCTCCATCAGGGTCGGCAGGAGATCGATATGGGCTGCGAGGCCGTCGACATCCCGTGGCCGTCCGAGGCCCCCCGCGGGCCAGCGGATGAACAGCGGGACCCGGTGGCCGCCATCGAAGGCCGAAGACTTGCGGCCCCGCATTCCGGCGTTGAAGCCGCTCACCGGATGCCCGTCAACGCCGCCTTCAAAGCGGGCGCCGCGTGCCGTGCCGTTATCCGTAAGGAAGACGAGGATCGTGTTGTCGGCGATCCCAAGAGTCTCGAGCCTGGCGAGGAACTTGCCGAGGTTTTCGTCGAAGTTGGCAATCATCCCCTTGAATGCCGCGTCCTGCGGCTCGTCGCCAGCCCGCTCGTAGGGCTCGCTATAGCGCGGCGCTACCAGAAAGGGGCCGTGCGGCGCGTTGGTGGCGATATAGGCGAAGAACGGCTCTCCAGGCTCGGCCTCGATAAAGCGGGTGGCTTCGCGAAACCACACGTTCGTGCAGTAGCCTTCGAACGACCTCCAGCTGTCGTTGACGAGGTAAGTGTCGTCGAAGTAGTCGTTGCCGTAGTAGTCCGATATCTGCGTCACTCCCCCGCATCGGTGCCAGACGGCGTGTTGGAAGCCCTTGTCCATTGGCCGCGAAGGATAGTTGTCGCCAAGGTGCCACTTCCCGAACAGTCCGGTCCGGTAACCATTGGCGGCGAAGACCTCCGCCATCGTCACCTCGCGCGGATGGATGGCGGTGCTCCCGTGCGACGTGCGGTACGCGCCGGTTCTGGCGGCGTATCGACCAGTCATCAGCGCGGCTCTGGTAGGCGTGCAGAACGGGCTGACGTGAAAGTCGGTGAAGCGGACCGACTGGGCGTGCAGCCGGTCTAGGTTCGGCGTCCGCAACACAGGGTTTCCGTGGACGGAAAGATCGCCGTAGCCTTGATCGTCCGTCATTACGATCACGACGTTCGGCTTCGCGGCCCGTGCGACCCCCGCGAGCAGCAACCCGAGCGCCGTGACGGCCCCGACGACGTGTTTTGCGTGAACCATATTTAGCTAGGCAAGCTCCGCAAGATGGAAGGCAACGAGGTGCTGTATTTCAGCGCGGGTCGAAGCGGCACCACAGCTCCTTGAGACCCGCATCGGCGATGCCTTCGCCATTGTAGTGGCGGGTAGCCAACGGAACTCTGGATTGCGCCGTAACGAGAGCGAGACCCTCTCAGCGAGCCCTGCAATGTGGGCGACTTCGATCTTGGGCGCGCGTGACCTCTCAGGTCTCGCGCAGCGCCCGCAATTTTCGGTTGCACCCGGAGCGAGTGTGGTTTAATATCGTTCCACCGGAAGGAGGGATGGTCATGAAAAGTACATTCCGTCTCACGATCCTCTTGCTGACGCTGGCGTGCGGGATGGCGCTGGCCGTGCCCCGCCTGACTGAGGTTGTGCCCGACGCCGTTGCGCCCGGCGGCACGGCTGTCGCCAAGGGCTCGGATCTCGCCCAGCCCACAGTCGACAGGCTCTACATCACTGCTGGCGGTACCGATGTAGAGGTTGAGATTACCGAGCAGACCGCTGACGCGATCACCTTCAAGGTGCCCGATGGCACGGAGATGAAGCGCTATCGGTTGATGATTCTCACCGGCGGTGCCGGCGCTGCCTACATGGAGCAGCCGATCGCATTGGAGATTGTCGACGAGGCGACCGCCAAGCAACGCGCCGAAGAGGGCGACGTCGAACTCGAGATCATCGAGGCCGAGCCCGCCGAAGAAGCCGAGCCCGAGGACAATCGCAGAAGGAGAAGGAACAACTAGCGCTCACTCTGCGCTGGGTGATTCTCCTTCGGTTTCGCGCTGCAGCTTTGCTAGCGCCCACTCGGCGTGTTCGCGCACGAGCGGCTGGCCAGATCGCGCCAGCTTCTTCAAGGCGTCTTGGAAAGACAGGTTGCCGCTGTTGCCCATTGCTACCGCAACGTTTCGCAGGAATCCTGCGTAGCGGCTGCGCTCGATTGGTGAGCCCCCGAACCGGGCGTTGAACTCGTCCTCGCTCAGTTCGGCGATTTCCGCCAAGCCGGGCGTCGCGTTCTCCGGCGCGAACGAAGGCTCGTCGCTAGTCGCTGCCCGCCGCGGGCTGTTCCAAGGGCAGACATCCTGGCAGATGTCGCAGCCGAACACGTGCGAGCCGACCGCCGCCCGGTGCTCGGCCGGAATGGGCCCGCGTAGTTCGATAGTCCAGTACGAAATGCACAGCCGCGAGTCCAGGGCGTACGCGGGGCCTGCATCAGCCTCGACTTCGACCAAGGCATCCGTCGGGCAGGCGTCGATGCAGCGGCGGCAGGTGCCGCAGCGGTAAGGTGCGTCGTCGTCGGGCTCGAACTCCAGCGAAGTCAAGATCTCTCCGAGGAAGAACCACGATCCGAGCTGCTCGTCGATGAGGCAGCAGTTCTTGCCGATCCAGCCCAGCCCGGCGCTGCGCGCATAGGCCCGCTCCAGCAGCGGCGAGGTGTCGACGCAGACCTTGCACTGCACTCCGCTGCCGTATTCGCAGCGGATCCAGTCCGCCAGCTCCTGCAAGCGGGACTTCATCACGCCGTGGTAGTCCTCGCCCCAGGCATAGCGGGATACCCAGCCCTGCCCTCCGGCTTCGAATTCGGTCGAGTAGGGGTCCGGCGTGTTGTAGACCATTCCCAGGCAGATCACCGACCTTGCCGACGGCAGCAGCGAGCGGGCGTCGGCGCGCAGCTCGCCCCGCCGGCCCGCAAGGTAGGCCATTTCGCCGTGATAGCCCTGCTCTAGCCACTGCGGGTAGAACATCGCTTCCAGGGTTGGCCCGGGCGCGGCCACGCCCGCCAGTTCGAAGCCGAGCTCGTGCGCTCGCTGCTTCACGTGAGAAGACGATTCCAGTGCCATGCCGTCGCGCCGCGGCTGCCGTTACACCGCCGTTCAGCCCACAATACTGCCATAGAGCTGCCGATTCTTGCGATTCGGAAATTTGCGCGGATTCTCGGTTGCGCCAGTCCAGAGCCGTGTGGACAATTAACCTTGGCATGACTCTGTTGCCGGACCGACCGGCAACGGGTCCCCCAGCTTGTCGGCGCAACGGGCCGAATCGGCTGGGTATAGCTACGAGAGAATCTGAGCGAGGAGACGCCCGTGCAACGACCGGTGAAGTATTTCGAACGAGGCCTGACCGAGGTCGCGCGCGCTGGCTGGAAGGTGGCGCGCAAGTTGGACGCGCGCAAGGAGGCCAACCCTGCTTTCACGCCCGCTTGGTCCGAGAAGCCCATGCTCAAGTCGTGGGAGAAGAGCAAGCCGCCGCTGGGCTGGCCGCGGCAGACTGACTCGCTGTGTCCGAAGTGCGTGCGCGAGGCTCGCGAGGTGATTCTCAGCGGCGAGGTGGACTATTCCATCCTCAAGACCGAGAAGGTCGGCGAGGTCAAGGCCACGATCGTGCAGCGCGGCAACGAGATCTGGATGGTCAAGGATTGCCCCATCCACGGCAAGACCGAAGACGTGATGGCGATCGACGCCAAGTTCTTGGAGCACATCGAGGCCCAGTTTCCTGGACGCGATATCCGTTCCCACAACGACGAGGAACTGCACAACCACGGTTCCTCGAGCGTCAAGTTTGGCCGCGGCGCGGTGCTGACCGTCGATCTCACCAATCGCTGCAACATGATGTGCGACCCGTGCTTCATGGACGCCAACCAGGTTGGCTTCGTCCACGAGCTGGAGTGGGAAGAGATCAAGACGATCCTCGACAACGCCATCAAGATCAAGCCGCGCCGCCAGATGTCGGTGCAGTTCTCGGGCGGCGAGCCGACGATGTCGCCGTACTTCCTCAAGGCCGTGCAGTACTGCCGCCAGATCGGCTACAACTCGGTCCAAGCCGCGACCAACGGCATCGAGTTCGCAAAGAACCGCGAGTTCGCCGAGGCCGCCGCCGACGCGGGCATGCGCTACGCCTACCTGCAGTTCGACGGCATCGGCAACGAGCCGAACCAGCACCGCAAGATCGGCAATCTGTTCGACGTCAAGATCAAGGCGATCGAGAACATGCACGACGCCGGCATCGAGATCGTGCTGGTGACCACGCTGGTCAATAACGTCAACAACGAAGAGGTCGGCCCGATCATCCAGTTCGCCAAGGACAACCCTGGCCGGATCGCCTTTATCTCCTTCCAGCCGGTGTCGTTCACCGGGCGTGACGAGGAGATCACCGATGAGCGCCGCATGCGCCAGCGCTATACGCTCAGCCACCTGGCGCACGACGTCAAGAAGCAGGTCGGCATCACCGAGCCGACGCGCGACTGGTTCCCCATCTCCGTGATGGGCAGCTTCGTCGACGCGGCCGACTTGGCGCACGGACCGCAGGCCCAGTGGGGCCAAGTCAGCTGCGGCTGCCACCCCAACTGTGGCGTCGGCACCGCCTTGATGATCAATAAGAAGACCAAGGACATGTCGCCCGTGGCGGAGTTCATCAACGTCCCGCAGTTCGTGCAGGACATCCGGCGCGTCACCGATTCCGGGCGGGGCAAGCTGGCGTCCAATGTCCAGATGGCTCTGGCGCTGCTGAAGAACTACAATCCGGCGAAGGCGCCCAAGGACTTCTCGATGTTCGACTTGCTGAAGAAGTTCGACAAGTCGTTCTCGCTCAGCGGCAAGAACTACGGCAAGGGCACGGCCCGGCGCAACGATCCGTGGAACTTCCTGTTCGTGGCGGGCATGTGGTTCCAGGATCTGTTCAACTACGACTTCCGGCGCACCGAGATGTGCGTGATCCCGTACGGCACGCAGGAGGGCGAGATCTCCTTCTGCGCCTACAACACCGGCATCGGCTGGCGCAACATCATCGAGAAGATGCACATGACCGCCACGCTCTCGAACTGGTACGGCGAGCACGGCCGGCACAAGATCTATGCCGGCGGCCGCAAGGTTGACGAGATTACCCAGCTGCCCGAGACGCTGCACATCAACGCCGAGCACGCGGCGCGCGGCGCGCAAGTCTCGGAGGGCCCGCAGAATGCCCGCGAGGAGAAGATTGCGGCGCGTGACCAAAAGCTCCGAGATGCGGAGGCAAGCGGCGAAGCCCTGCCTGCGAGCGGCGCGCGCGACCGCAAGCTGTCGGCCGAGGAGGAAGCGCGGCTGATGAAGATGTACCGCCAGGAAGTCCTCAAGGAGCCCGCAGCGCCGGCCTTGGTCCAGATCGCTGGGTCTTCCGAGGCGCCGCGCGAGACGGTTGGCGCCAGCGGCGACTAGCGGGCGGGGAGCGTTTCGCGCAGGAAGGCTACTGCCGGCATCGCGCGCACCCAAGGCGACATCGAACCCGCCCCGTGCGGGTCGCGGCCTGCCTCGCGGCTGGCCCGCGTGGTGCTTCACGCGACGACTGCCGAGCGTGGTTCGGGCGCGCTAGCTGGAGCGCTAGTTCAGGCACACGCCGCGTCGGACGCGACCGTTACGCGCTCGAGAATCGAGCCCTCGCGGATGATCGTTTCCTCGCGTTTCGGGCCCGTCGATACGCCGCCGATCTCGATTTCGAGACGATCCTCCAAGAAGGCGATGTAGTCCTTGGCGGCGCCGGGCAGCTGCTCGAAGTCAGTGATCCCCGCTGTGGGACCGCTCCAGCCCGGCAGTTCCTCGTAGACCGGCTCGACCTCCGCATACTCCTCGGCGATCGCGGGCATCCAGTCGAGCGTCGCTCCCTTGTAGCGGTAGCCGGTGCAAACAGGAACCGTATCCAAGTGGTCGAGCACGTCCAGCTTGGTGATGAACAAGGACGACAGGTGGTTGATCGCGTGAGCGTACCGCAGCAGAGGGATGTCGAACCAGCCGCAGCGCCGGGGACGCCCGGTTACCGTGCCGTACTCGGCTCCCGCTTCCCTGAGGTCGTCTCCCGCCGGACCGTGCGCTTCAGTCAAGAACGGGCCCTCGCCGACACGCGTGGCGTAGGCCTTGGCCACTCCGACGATGTGGTGCAGGAATCGCGGCGAAACGCCAGATCCCGTGCACAGTCCGCCGGCGGTGGCGTTCGAGGACGTCAGGTACGGGTATGTGCCGAAGTCGATGTCGAGCATCGTGGCCTGCGCACCCTCGAAGAGCAGGCGCTTTCCCTCTTGGATCGCTTGGTTGAGGTACTTTCCGGTCTCGGTCACGAACGGGCGCATGCGCTCGGCGAGTCCTTGGTAGCGCGCAAGCGCTGCTTCCACGTCCCAGGGCTCGTGAACGCCCAAGGCTTCTGCCACTGCGGACTTCTCAGCCGCCATCGCGCGGAAGCGGTCCGGGAAGTGGGTTGGCGACAGCAGCTCGGCGACGCGAATCCCGCGCCGCGCAACCTTGTCTTCATAGCAAGGGCCGATGCCGCGGGAAGTTGTGCCTATGCGCCGCTTGCCGGGCGATTCCTCGGACGAGCGCTCGAGCATCGGGTGGTAGGGGAACACAACATGAGCGCGGTTGCTCACCAGCAGGTTCGACTCCACATCGACGCCCAGCGAGCGGAGAGTGTCGATCTCGCTGAGCAGAGCTTCCGGATTGATCACCACTCCGTTGCCGACCACTCCGATCTTGCCGGGTCTCAGAACGCCGCTCGGGATCAGCGAGAGCTTGTAGACACGATCAGCGACCTGTACCGTATGGCCGGCGTTGTTGCCGCCTTGGCAGCGAACCACTACGTCGTAGTGCTCGGCCGCTAGGTCGATCAGCTTGCCCTTGCCCTCGTCGCCCCACTGGAGGCCTAAGACTGCTAGGTTCGACATGGGTATTCCGGTAGGTGCCCGGCGATCCCGGGCTGGCGGGAGGAGCGGCTCAGCGCAGGAATCCCCAAGAACTGGGTACCGCGGCTATTCCCATCTTAGCCTCAGCGCTAGGACAACGGCGGCGGGCCCGCAGCCCACTTGTCCCAAAGCTGCGCCATCTTTCTGACTCGATCGGGATGATCAGCGGCCAAGTCTTGCAACTCTGTCCCGTCCCGCTCGATGTCGTACAGCTCCCATGGGCGCTCGCGGACTGCGACGAGTTTCCACTGTCCCTGCCTGATCGCCCGGCCGCGGCTCCACTTCCAGTACAGCTCCGAAGCGGGCGCGCGGGAATTGCCCTCAAAGACAGGCCGCAAGCTCCTGCCGTCGGGTGAGTGGACGGCTCGTTGCTGGAACTCAGAGGGCTGCTCGAGTCCAGCCGCGTCAACGAACGTCGGCATCAGGTCGATCACATGGGCCAGTTGGTCGGTCATGCCGCCAGGCTCGATCACACCCGGCCAGCGAGCGATCAGCGGCACGTTGATCCCACCCTCGTGATCATGCTGCTTGTAGAGCCGGAAGGGTGTGTTGGAAGCATTCGCCCAGCCGTACCCGTAGCTCTGGTAGGTGTCCTCGGGGCCAGGCATGACCTCGGGGACGTTACCAGGAATGACCGGCCGCCCATCGCGGGTACGCTCCGGCAGATATGGCCCCTTGCGGTCGGTCTGATACTCAACGTGGCATCCACCGTTGTCGATCTGGAAGACCACGAGCGTGTTGTCCGCCTCGCCGGATTGCTCCAATTGATCCAGCAGTTTGCCGATGCCAGCGTCCATGCGCGTGATCTGTGCGGCGTAAACCTCCATGCGGCGCTGTTGCCACGACTTGTGGGGCTCGTCCGACCAAGCCGGAACCTGCGGATTGCGAGGCGACAGTTCCCAAGCGGGGTTGACCGAGCCGATCTCCAGCATCCTCGCGTGCCGGTCCGCTCGGAGAGTGTCCCAGCCCTGTGCGTAGCGGCCTTGATAGCGGGCGATGTCCTCTTCAAAGGCATGGAGCGGCCAGTGTGCCGCGGTGTAGGCCACGTAGAGGAAGAACGGCGCGTCCTTGGCCAGACCGTCGCGCATGAAGTCCGCGGCGTAGTCGGTCGTGGCGTCCGTGTAGTAGAAGTCCGGGTCCAGATAGAGGTGCTCGGCCGGCTCGTTGTCGAGCATCAGCGAGGCTGGCGTCCAGAAGCTGCAGGCCCCGAGCGTCGTGCCGAAGAACCTGTCGAAGCCGCGCTGGCAGGGCAGGTTAGCGTGTTCTCCCGCTTGTGACAGGTGCCACTTGCCACTCATGTAGGTCGAATAGCCGCCACTGTGAAGCACCTCTGCGAGGGTGACGACGCCCTGCGAAATACTGTTGCCAGAGTCGCCAGGGCTCAGTGCCTTGGTCGTGTAGCAGCCGCTCATCAGAGATGCCCGGGTCGGCACGCACATGTTGTTGGTGTAGTAACGAGTGAAGCGCAGGCCTTGGGCGGCGAGCCGGTCCAGATTCGGTGTCTCGATCTCCCCGCCGTAGCAGCCAAGGTCCGAATAGCCCATGTCGTCCGACATGATCATTACGATATTGGGCTGCTTGTGGGCTCCTTCGTCGACCTGCCGAGAGCAACTGGCAGCTGCTAGGGGCGCGGCTAGGCTACAGCCCTGCAAGAATTGGCGGCGGCTGATCGACTCGGAGGTCATAACCGCGACATCATAGCGTTAGAGAGCCAGACAGGCGGGCTCTTGGCGGATGTACGGGGACACAATTGTGTCACATAGAGAGACACAATTCCCCGGGAACCGCCCGCTCTGGATTTGCAGGCACCACAACATGTAGTGGTTCACGTTATCGGAAAAGTGGGCCGGAAAACGACCGTTGAGAGGCTCGCCGGAAGGGGCGCCTAGCGCTCTGCGCGAGGTTGTCGACGCCGGCGTCCCGGCCAGCCTTCGCGAGCCAGATCCTCGACCTTGCACCGCGAGAATATGCGCCTGCGGCCAACCTGCTTGTAGCTCAGCAAGCCCTGCTCGACCAGTCGGCACAGGTGGGCATGGCTGACACCCAGCACCGTGCATGACTCCATTGCGGTGAGCCGGTGGACGGGCACTCGAGACGCTTCCCGGGGGCGTGCCATGACCACTCGGGCAGCGTGTTCGCTGTCGGCTCGATCTCGGCGCCCCGGCCATCCATCGCGGGCCAGCCGATCGATATGGTCGCTCCAGAAGAAGCGTCGGCCGCGCTCGGTCCAGTAGTGTATCTGGAGGCGCTCGATCAGCCGGTACAGGTGCTGGCGGGTGACGCCGAGCCTCTCGGAGGCTTCGGGAACGGTGATCGCCCGAGTGACCATGCCGTGCCATTATAGCACCTTCAACCCGCTTTCACGGTCGCCTCAACGGCCGTTGAGAAGCCCCTGCGATCGAGCCTGTGGACCGCCCTCTGGCACGCCCAGGAGCCGTCAACATCGTCCCGGAATCCGGCCAGCCGCAGCTCCGCCTCGGCCGCCACGACAGGGTTGCCGGGGGTCAGATCGACCGCCAGCCGGGCCGTGCCGCGAGCCAGCTGCGCCAGCTTCGCCCGCGCCGCCTCGGCCGCTTCCGAAGCGCTGGGATAGGCCCTCCGGATCGTCCATTTCGGATCCCCGCTGCCGACGGTTTCGACCTTGCCCTTGCCGGTTTCCGGGTCGTGCCAGCGGGCCTCCGCGGAGCTGTACGCCTCCCTGTCGGCCAGCGTCACGCGCCAGCGGCTTGCGTCACCGGGGCGCACGTCGATCGCCGGCATGGGCTTGCCGGTCGCGCTGGCGGTCTCGCCCCGCGGCACGAGCAGCAGGTAGTCCCCGGACTGCTTGGCCACCGCGTCGTGGTCCCTGGCCAGGCGCGTGAGCAGGTTCAGGTCCGACTCCTCGGCCTGGTCCAGGTGCGGGATCCGCACCGCCCGCAGGGCGCTTCCGACACGAGCCTTCAGGCCGTGGTCGGCGGCGATCCGGCGCGCCAGGTCCCCCAGCGTCACCTCCCCCCACGAGCGCGTTTTCTGCGCCTTCAGCTCCGCTCGCATGTCGGCGCCCTTGGCCCGGATCGCCACCGCCATCGGCGGTCCGGACAGCTCGAATTCGTCCACCACATAGGTGCCCGTGACGGTCTCCTCGCGGCCCTCGTAGCCCAGCGAGACGGTCATCTTCGCGCCCTTGGGCGGCAGCTCGATCGCGCCGCCGCGGTCGTCCAGGCGCAGCTCGGCCGAGTCGGACTGGCGGCCCGCCTCGTCGGTCACCGACAGCGACAGGAAGCGGTCGCGGACCAGCTCCGTGATGTCGTTGCGGCCGTCGATGACGATGCGGAATACGGGCGTCACGGCCTCACTCCCAGAGCCTCACGGCGCCGCTGGAGGGGGGCGCATCGCCCAGGTCCGGCAGCTCGATCCGCACGCCCGCAGGCAGCAGCGGGCCGCGCCCGGCAAGCCCGGGATTGGCTTTCAGCACGGCCTCGACAGTCCCGGCGCGCGGGCCGTAGTACTGCCTGCAGACCGCGTCCAGCATGTCGCCGTCGCTGGTGACGTAGGCCGCCATCTAGCTGTCCCGGACCTCCCCGTCCTCGCCGTAGAAGCTCAGCTCGACCTCGAATTCGACCTTGCGCGCCGTGCCGCCGGCCAGGAACAGCGAGCCGGTCTCGCGGATGCGCTCCACGGTCCACAGGCCGAGGATCTCGCCGCTGCCCAGCGTCAGCAGCAGGGGCTCGCCCTTGGCGGCCTCGGCGCGCAGGGCCTTCATCTCTTCGGCCGCCGGGCGGCGGACGGAGTAGATCCTGCCGCTGAGGCGGACGGTCTCTTCTCCCGGACCCAGCCACTGCCGCGCGGGCGTCCGGCCGATGCGCTCCTGGGCGGCCCAGCGGTACTCGGCCGACCTGCGCATCTCCTCGTACGGAGCCGAGTCGATGCCGAACACATACTCGCCCAGGGTGGCCAGCGGCTCAGTAGGCATCGCCGAGGGCCTCCCTGCCGGCCAGCGACTGCTGCCGCTCCAGCTCGCGGATTACCCTTCCAACAAGGTCCTCCGCGTCCTCTCCCGGCAGCTGCTGGATCGTGATCCGGTAGTGGTGGTGCACGGTCCTGGCGGCTTGCGGCGCGGGTTGCCCGGGCGACGGGACGGCGGGACTCTCCGGCTGCAGCGCCGGACGGGTAACGGCCGCCAGGCGCTCCTGCAGCGCTGCCGGGGGCTGCACCGCCGGACGGGCCGTGACGCTTGCGGGAATCGACAGCGCCAGCCCGGCGGCCGCCGTGCCCAGCGCGCCGGCCAGCGGCCGCCGCAGGGCGCCCGGCCCGGCCCCGCGGACCCCGTCTCCCATAGTGGCCAGGATGGCCGCTCCGGAGGAGCTCAGCCGCGACAGCGGGCCGGCCCTGGCGTCCGAAGACGGCAGCAGGTCGGCCAGCTTGCCGAGGCCGCCCCTGAGGGCGTTCCAGGCCGCGCCCGGGGCGCTGCGAATGCCAGCCGCCAGGGTGCCCATCAGGCGAGCCCCGAGGCCGGACCAGTCGATCGACGAGAGCCAATCCCAGAACTCGGAGAACGCCGTCTTGACGCTCTCCCACAGCCGCGCGAAGAAGCCCTTGATCGGCTCCCAGTGCTTCCAGATCAGGTAGGCGGCCCCGGCGATCGCCGTGACGGCGGCGGCCACCGGCAGGGAGATGCCGGCGAAGAGCGCCGCCAGCGCTTTCAGCGCTCCCATCAGCAGGGGAGCGAAGCGCAGGGCCAGCGAGGCCAGCGTCCTGCCGAATTTAGCAAGGCCGGCGGCAGCCTTGGACGCTCCCGCCTTGCCGACCTCGAAGGCGGAGCCGATGAGTCGGCCGCCCCCCTTGCGCATGCGCTTGCCGCGCTCGGATGTCACGGCGTCCTTAATTCCGCCGTAAGCGTCCTGCAATCTGCCGAATCCGCCGCCGAGCATCCCCGCGACGCCGAGCGTCAGCTTGCCCGCCAGCAAGACAGCGATGCCCCGGACGGCGACCCCCCAGCCTCCGAATGCATTGACAGCGTTGTTCACTCGCTGGAGGATCTCCCCGATCACGCCGGCAATGTCCTTCAGTGCCGGCCAGATGTCGTCCCGCAGGGCAGGCCAAAGCTCGTCTCTCAGGACCGGCAGCACATCGCGCTCGAACTTCCCGAACGCATCCGTGATTCCGGCACCGATGCGCTCCGCCAGCTCGTCCAGCTCGCCGCTGGCCGCCATTGCGTTGATCCGGGCCAGCACCCCGCTCAGCCGATCTTTGACCATCTCGAAAGGGCCGGCCTCCATGACTAGGTTCTGGAACTCGGTCCACTTGTCGGCCAGATTGGAAACCAAGCCGTCAAACAGCTTCATCTTGGCTTCCATCCCGCCGCCAAACTTGCCTTCCATCAGGCTCAATAGCGCGGCCTGGATCGCCTCCGGGGAATCCTTGTCGGCCGTCCGGGTCTCGTCCCCCAATGCAAACCTGACAGTGTCGCCGGTCGTGCGCGCCGAGATGGCGAACTCCTTGAGCCGCTCGTACTCGCCCATGCGCGCGTCGGCGAGCGCCTCCACGGCCTGCTCCAGGCTCTTGTCCATGCCCGACGCGGTGTCGCCCAGCGCCTGCAGCGCGCCATTGATCGGATCTATCCCGTAGGCTCGCAGCTTGACGAAGGACTCGGCGACCTGGTCGAGCTGGTAGGGCGTCGTGGCGGTGAACCGCTTGACCCACTCGAAGGACTTCTCGGCCTTGGCCTCAGAGCCTTCGATCGTGGCCAGCGTCGCTTCGAGGTTTTCGAACTTCGAAGCCGTCTCGAGAAAGCCGCCCGGCAGGCGCATCGCCGCGCGGCCTCCTGCGAACACGGCGCTGCCGACGATGCCGCCCGCAACGCCGGGAAGGAAGCCTCCCCGCCCGCCGCCGCGAGGCGCTGGACGCTTCCGCGACAGGCGCGCGTCCAGCGCCCGGCCCAGCCGCCCGACCTGCGCCCGCGCCTCTCCGGCGGCGCGTCCGAGCCGCTCCTGCCAGTTCGCCAGGCGAGCCGTGCCGGCCGCGGCATCGCGGGTTTCTGCAGACAGCTCGCGCAGCTCCCGGCCCAGCCATCCCGACGCTCGCCGGGAGCCGTTCGCCGCGCTCGCGAGACGGTCCAGCTTGCGCGAGGCGGCCGACTGGTCGCCCATCTTGGCGAGGGCCTTGCCGGTCGCGCCCGCCGCTCCGGACAGCGCCCTCAGCGGCTTCGTCGCCCTGTCGATCGCGCTGATGACGATTCCGACCTTCAGGTTCGGCATGTTATGATCCCTGCGTGTTCGAGCTCGGCCTCATCGCCGCCTTCATGGTTGGCTTCCTGCTCTGCTGGCGGCCGTCGCGAATAGCGATCGGCAGCCTGCTGGTCTTGGGCTTCGTCCTGTCCGATCCGCTGCATCCCGCCGCTTTGTTCCTCATCGCCGTCTTCATATTCGGACTCGTGCGAGAGTGGCGGCGGATCGACGCCGCGAGCCTAGGCGAGGAGCCGGCGGCCGAGGCATGAAGCCCCCAGCCGGGCGTACTCCAGCAGCTCGCCCAGCGGCAGCCGCTTGAGTTCCGCCAGGCTCCATCCGAACGCTCCCGCCGCCACCGCGATCGTCTCCCGCAGCTGGCGGGGATCTACAAAAAAGCCCCGGCCGCCTCGGCCGCGCGCGCGAAGTCGGCGGCCTTCAGGGCGCGCACCTCGTCCGGCGCCAGCTCCGCCAGGGAGGCCAGCAGATTGACCATGCGCGTGATCTCGCCGGGGTGCTTCCAGCACATCTCGATGTCGAGCGCGGTCGGCTCCCGCAAGGAGACGGACTCCAGCTTCCTGCCGCCGACCTCGACCGGCCGCAGCAGCGGGATCTCCACCGGGAATTCAATGCTCTCGGCGACCAGGCCGCCCTTGCCGTCGCGCGGCAGGTCTTCGTACTTCGTCATGGCTTCAACTCCTTCTCGCTAGCGCGTCGCGCCCTACAGCCCAAGCGCCTGGCGCATGGCCTCCATCTGGTCGGTGCCGTCGATGACGCGCACCATGTTGATGACGTCGATCTCGTGGATCGTCTCGCCGTCGACTTCGAGCTTGTAGTACTCCAGCGCGGCCGTCAGCTTCAGCGGCGAGGCCTCGCCGGGCTTCCAGGTGCCGGGGTCGACTTCCCGGAAGCGGCCGCGCAGCTGGTAGACCAGCGCCTCGGTCGTGCCGGTCTGGCGGTCCTGCTGGGCGCCGCGCAGCGTGACCCCCTTGGCGTCGCCGATCAGTCCGAACGAGCGCAGCGCGTCGGCGTCGAAGTCCGCCAGCGTCAGCATGCACTCCAGCTTCTCCAGCCCCATGTCGATCTCCAGGGGCGCGTCCATGCCCCCGGCCAGGTGCTCCTCGGTCTTCACCGTCAGCTTGGGCGGGTCGAACTCGGTGACGCGGCCGGCGTAGCCCCGGCCGTCGACGAACAGGTTGATTTCCTTGCGCAGCTTGGCGATCGGCATCTGGCTATCCCTCCTCGAAGATGGTTTCCGCGTAGTCGTCCACCAGCCGGCTGCGGAAGGTGATGCGCTCGGCCGGGGAGGCCGGCGTGAAGTCGAAGTCCAGGTACAGCCGGCCGTCGCGGATGTTGGCGGAAGAGTTCAGGTCCGGGTCGGCCCAGCAGCGGCCGCCCAAGATCGCGCCCTGCGCGACCAGATCCCGCAAGAAGGCGTTGACGGACTCGACCACGTCCGAGACGTAGGTCGCGGTGATGTTGCGGTCGACCGCCCACAGGTGCGAGCGCAGGATCGCCTCGTTGATGCGGTCGGCGGTGCGCACCACGCTCAGGAACTGCCAGGCCGGGTCGGCCGAGCAGGTCCGGTTGCCCCACAGCCGCCAGCCGGTCGCGCGGATGATCGTGGCCACCTGCGAGGCGTTGAGCGCGTTGGCTTCCGAGTCCGCCTCGCCCAGCCCGAAGCTGACGAAGCGGGAGGTGCCGGAGATGCCGCGCAGCTCGCGGTTGGAGGGCGAGGCCCACCAGCCCACCTCGGCGTCGATGCGCGCCACCAGCCCGGCCACGTAGCCGGAGGCGGGCGCGTTGCGGGTGCCGCCGCCTGTCGCGGGCACCTTGACCTTGGGGTCGACCACGTAGACGCGGCGGGAGCCCTGGGTGGCGCGGTAGGCCAGCGCGTCGGCCAGGGTCGTGCCGGGCGAGTCGGCGATCACGATCGCGCGGCAGCGGTCCGCGACCACGGCCAGGGCGCTCGTCACGGCCGCCGATTCGACGACGCTGGAGCCGCTCCGGCCGACGAGCTCGGTCCAGCCCGGCGCGATCAGGATGCCCGGCGTGCGGCCGGAGGGCTCGGACGCCTCGCACAGCTTCGGCGCCACGGCGGCGATCGCGGAGGCGTCGACCTTGGAAACGTCCAGGTAGCTGTAGCTGACCTTGGCCGCGTCGGCGGCGGCGGTCGCGAAGCTCGCGCCGTCCGCCACTGTCAGCGTGCCGGCCGCGGCGTCGACCTCGTAGTCGGCCGCGTCGACGGCGGTGCCGTCCTTCTGCTTGACCGACACGGCGCTGATGCGGGAGTGATCGAGCTGGATGACGGCGCCGTCGGCGCCCCAGGCCGTGACCTCGTCGACGACGGCAGTGACGTGCGTGTCGGGGTCCAGGGCGTTGACGGCCGCGACGCGCGGCGCGCGGCCCTGGGAGTGGATGGCGGCGATCGCCTCGGCGATGGTGCCGTCGGCGCCCCACTTCTCGGCGGCCTCGGAGGCCCCCCGGGTGGTGGCCGGCTCGTTGAACGGCCCGTCGAGCGACGTGCCGACGATGCCGATGAATGTGGCGTCGGAGAGCGCGATCGGCCGCGCGCCCTCGGCGGCCTCGACGACCTCGACTCCGTGTAGATAAGTTGACATGATGATCCTCTACCCGTTGATGATCTGGGCGAAACCGTTGCCGCCGGAAGCTCCCGCGCCGCCGGGATCGTTATCACCGTCCCCGCCCGCGCCGCCCGTGCCGGCCCGTCCAACCTCGACGCGCAGGGTTTCGCCCGGCGTCACGTCGATGACTTGCTCCGTACGGTTGCCCGCGCCGCCGCCCCCTCCGCGGTAGGAACCAGACCCGCCGCTGCCGCGCCCGGCCGTGCCGCCGACGCCGCCCGCGCCGTAGCGCGATCCGTCCGGGGCGAGCACTCCCGCCCCAGGGCTCGGGTCATGCAGCGGCCCCCGGGGATGGGTAGAGCTTCCCGCGCCGCCTGCCCCAGCCGCGCCGCCTGCCGCGCGCGCCAGCACAGACGTCCCGCGCCGGACGGCGGACTCGCCGCCCGCCCGGCCCGAAGATCCGCGATCGCCGTAATACTCGTCATCATCGTGGCCTTGGCCCTCGGCGCCGCCGCCGCCACCACCGCCGGCGCCGCCGGCGCGCGGCCGGGCCGGCAGCCGGGGG